>NZ_JBEZGC010000019.1:0-180954 GCF_040649795.1 Nonomuraea sp. NPDC048881 | reverse complement strand
TGGTCGGGATCAACGTGCCGATCCCGGTGCCGATGGCGTTCTACAGTTTCGGCGGGTGGAAGTCGTCGTTGTTCGGTGACACGCATGTGCACGGCGCCGAGGGGGTGCAGTTCTACACGCGGGGCAAGGTGGTGACCTCGCGTTGGCTGGACCCGTCCCACGGCGGTGTGAACCTCGGCTTCCCCACGAACGGGTAACTCACGACTCACGGCCGGGAGGGACCGGCGTCCCTCCCGGTCCCGTCCCCGGTAAGCTCCAGCGCAACGGACAAGGGGGGACATCGTGAGACGCCGTCGCATATCCGCCGTGGCGCTGGCCGCGGCGGCGCTGGTCGCCGGCACGGGAGCGGTGTCCTCGGCTGCCGGGCAGGCGGCTCAGCAGGCAACACAGCCGGCCGCCAAGCCCAGCCCGAAGCCGACCCCGTCGGCCACGCCGTCGCCCACGGCCACCCAGAGCGACGGCACGCTGCAGATCCTCACCTACCGCGGCTACGCCGAGTACGGCGGCCTCAGCTCCAAGGCCAACTGGGTCGGCTCCTTCGAGAAGGAGACCGGCTGCCGCCTGGCCCGCGTCGACACCGTCCGCACCGCCGAGGAGATGGAGCGGGCCGTCGCGGCCGCCGAGCGCCCGTACGACCTGATCTCGGCGGGCCCGGCGCTGGCGGGCGACCTGATCACGCGCAAGCTGGTGCAGCCGATCGACCCGGCCAAGGTGAGCGGCTACGACGACCTGAACGAGCGTTTCCGCGACATGACGAAGGTGTCCGGCAAGGTCTACGGCGTGCCGTTCCTGTGGGGGTACCACGAGTTCATCTACGACTCGGCCAGGGTCAAGGACGCGAGCATGAGCCAGGTGTTCGCCTCCGGCCGGGCCGCGCTCCGCGACACCCCGCTGACCATCGCCGACGCCGCGCTGACCGACGCCACCGTCAAGGACCCGTACGAGCTGAGCCAGGAGCAGCTCGACCGGGCCATGGCGTTGCTCGGGCGGCAGAAGGAGCGCACCTACTGGCGCAAGCCGATCGACCTGATCAAGGGCTTCGCCACCGGGTCGCTGGATTACGCGCAGGCCACACCGTACTATCGCCTGCTGCTGCAGAAGGCCGGCAAGCCGGTCCGGACGGTCGGCGCCAAGACGGCCACCGGCTGGCTCGACTCCTGGATGCTCGGCGCCAACCTGCCCGACACCACCTGCGCCTACCGCTGGCTGACCTGGATGACCGCGGCCGACGCCCAGCGCGACGCGGCCGCCTGGGTGGGGCTCGCGCCGGCCAACGACAAGGCGTGCAAGGGCCGGGCCAAGTCGATCTGCGACCTGTACGGCGCCGACGACCCCAAGCGGCTCGACCGGATCGCCTTCGCCGTCCGGCCGCCGGGCGGTTGCCGCGGCGAGGACGGGGAATGCACTGATTATGCCGTCTGGGGGAAACGGTGGGCCGAACTCGCCGAGTAGGTGAGATCTCCGCCCCCGCTCGACCCCATCGCGGGCGCGCCTTCCCCCGGGTGCGCCTGCTGAGACGCCCCGGGCCTTCCCCCCTGTCCCGGGGCGTCTCGCCGTCTCCGGGCTGAAGGACGTCCACGGCGTCTCGCCGTCTCCGGGCTGAAGGACGTCCACGGCGTCTCGCTGTTTCCGGGCTGAAGGACGTCCACGGCGTCTCGCTGTTTCCGGGCTGAAAAGCGTCAGGTTCTGGGACTCGTCGGTGCGAAAATTCGACTGAATGACCAGTCAGTGAGTATGTTCTCTCCATGAGAATCCTTCTTGTCGGCGCCGGAGGCGTCGGCTCCGCCGTGGTGCCCATCGCCGCCCGCCGCCATTTCTACGAACACATCGTGGTGGCCGACTCCCAACAGAGCCGGGCGGCCCGCGCCGTCGCCGCCGTGGACGACCCCCGCTTCACCGCCATCCAGCTGGACGCCTCCGACCGGGCCCAGGTCGCCGCGGCGCTCCGGGAGCACCGATGTGACGTGCTGTTCAACGCGGTCGATCCGCGCTTCACGATGCCGCTGTTCGAGGCCGCCCTGGAGGCCGGGGCCCACTACCTGGACATGGCGATGTCGTTGTCGAAGCCGCATCCGCGCGAGCCGTACCGCAAGCCCGGGGTGAAGCTGGGGGACCGGCAGTTCGAGCGCGACGGCGAGTGGCGCGGCGCGGGCCGGCTCGCGCTGGTCGGCATGGGCGTCGAGCCGGGGCTCGCGGACGTGTTCGCCCGCTACGCCGCCGACCACCTGTTCGACGAGATCGACGAGATCGGCATCAGGGACGGCGCCAACCTCGTCGTGGACGGCTACGACTTCGCGCCCACGTTCTCCATCTGGACCACGATCGAGGAGTGCCTGAACCCGCCCGTCGTCTGGGAGGACGGGCAGTGGCGCACCACCGAGCCGTTCAGCGAGCCCGAGGTGTTCGACTTCCCCGACGGCATCGGGCCCGTGGAGTGCGTGAACGTCGAGCACGAGGAGGTGCTGCTCGTCCCGAGGTGGATCCCGGCGCGGCGGGTGACGTTCAAGTACGGGCTCGGTGAGGAGTTCATCGGCGTGCTCAAGACGCTGCGCAAGCTGGGCCTGGACAGCGCCGACAAGATCAGGGTGGGCGGGGCGGAGGTGGCGCCGCGCGACATGGTCGCCGCGAGCCTGCCGGACCCGGCGACGCTGGGCGCCCGCATGCGCGGCAAGACCTGCGCGGGCACGTGGGTCAAGGGCACCGGCAAGGACGGCTCGCCGCGCGAGGTGTACCTGTACCACGTGGTGGACAACGAGTGGTCGATGCGGGAGTACGGCTCCCAGGCCGTCGTGTGGCAGACGGCGATCCATCCGGTCGTCGCGCTGGAGCTGGTGGCGACCGGGGTGTGGAAGGGCGAGGGCGTGCTCGGCCCCGAGGCGTTCGACGCGGTGCCGTTCCTCGACCTGCTGCGCGAGTACGGCTCGCCGTGGGGCCTGCGCGAGACGGCCGCGGCGGCCTGACGGTCGTGACTGACGGCCGGTCTAGCGGCCGGGGAAGGCCACCACGGTCGCCATGGGAGCGGGCAGGAGCGCCTCGGCGCATTCGGTGCAGGCGAGCACGGAGGAGTTGTCGGGCAGTTTGCCGACCCGGACCCGGGGCCGCGGCCACCTCTTGTGGCACACCACGCAGGCGTCGCCGTCGCGCTGGGCCGGCGTCAGGCCCTCAGGGTCGAACGTCAACATACTCCGTGCCGTTCTGGTGGGACCCCAGTTCATCACGCTCCCAGCTGCCATCGCCCCTCCGCATGTCCGGATCCGTTATAACCCTGACCGAGGCCGTGATCGTCTAGCTGAGCGTCAAGCCAGGGTGAATTCTCTACCCGAGTGACCTGCGTTACACACACAAAATCGGGCATCCAGCCGCAAGCTGGATGCCCGATTTTTCGGTCTTTGCTATAGAGCGGAGATGGCCTTCTCCAGGATCCCCAGGCCCTCCTCAAGCAGGTGCTCGGGCATGACCAGCGGGGGCAGGAAGCGCAGCACGTTGCCATACGTGCCGGCGGTCAGGACCACCAGGCCCTCGGCGTGGCAGCGCTTGACGATCTCCTGGACGGCCGCCGGGTCCGGGTTCTTCGTGCCCGGCTCGACCAGCTCGATCGCGATCATCGCGCCGCGTCCGCGCACGTCGCCGATCGCCGGGAACCGCTCCTGGAGCGAGCGGAGACGGGGGAGCATGATCTCGCCGATGCGGCGGGCCTTGGCGACCAGGTCCTCCGACTCGATCGTCTCCAGGACGCCGAGCGCGGCCTCGCAGGCCAGCGGGTTGCCGCCGTACGTGCCGCCCAGGCCGCCGACGTGCACGTGGTCCATCAGGTCGGCGCGGCCGGTCACGGCGGCCAGCGGCAGGCCGCCCGCGATGCCCTTGGCGGTGCAGATGATGTCGGGGACGACGCCCTCGTCCTCGCAGGCGAACAGGTCACCGGTACGCGCGAAGCCGGTCTGGACCTCGTCGGCCACGAAGACGATGCCGTTCGCCCGGCAGAACTCGGCGATCCGCGGCAGGAAGCCCCTGGCCGGGACGATGAAACCGCCCTCGCCGGCGATCGGCTCGATCACCACGGCGGCCACGTTCTCCGCCCCGACCTGCTTGTTGATCTGGTCGATGGCCTGCGCGGCGGCCTCCTCCGCGCAGTTGTCCGCGCCCGTCGGCCAGCGGAACGGGTAGGCCAGCGGCACCCGGTACACCTCGGGCGCGTACGGGCCGAAGCCCTGCTTGTACGGCATGTTCTTGGCGGTCATGGTCATCGAGAGCAGCGTGCGGCCGTGGTAGCCGTGGTCGAACACCACGACGGCCTGCCTGCCGGTGGCGTGCCGGGCCACCTTGACGGCGTTCTCGACGGCCTCGGCGCCGGAGTTCACCAGGAAGGTGCGCTTGTCGTGGTCGCCGGGGGTCAGCTCGTTGAGCTTCTCGCAGACCTGCACGTACGACTCGTACGGGGTGACCATGAAACAGGTGTGGGTGAAGTCGGCCACCTGCTTCTGGACGCGCTCGACGACCTTCGGCGCGGAGTTGCCCACGTTCGTCACGGCGATGCCGGAGCCGAAGTCGATCAGAGAGTTCCCGTCGGCGTCCTGGAGGATGCCGCCGCCGGCGCGGGTGACGAAGACCGGCAGCGTGGTGCCGATGCCGGAGGGGACGGCGGCCTGCTTGCGGGCCAGCAGCTCCTGCGACTTGGGGCCTGGGATCGCGGTCACGACGCGCCGCTCCTGGGGAATGCTCATGGGCTCGACGCTACGTCGGGCTCCGACCTGGGCCGATACGTCGATATGGCACACTGGGGGTGCTCGCCTTTGCCGGAATGGACAAACTCGTATGGCACCTTCGCTACGCACCGTGGCGCGACGGATGAAGTTGCGTCAGCTGGCGGGCGCGGGGGCCGCCGGAGCGCTCGACGCGGAGGTGCGCTGGGTGGCGGTCAGCGAGCTGGAGGACCCGACGCCGTTCCTTGAGGGCTCGGAGCTGCTGCTGACGACCGGGATCCGCCTGGAAGGCGACTTCTCCGGATATGTCGCCCGGCTGGTGGGCCGTGAGGTGGCCGGGCTCGGCTTCGGCGTCGGGCTCTCCCACGAGCACGTCCCGGCCGCCCTGGTCGCGGCCGCCGACGAGGCGGGGCTGCCGCTGTTCGAGGTGCCGCGCGAGACGCCGTTCATCGCCATCGGCAAGGTGGTCAGCGAGCTGCTCGCGGCCGAGCAGTACGACGAGATCACCCGCGCCTTCGCCGCGCAGGGGCGGCTGACCCGGGCGGCGCTGCGTCCGGAGGGCATGCACGCGGTCATCGACCGGGTGGCCAAGGAGATCGACGGCTGGGCGGCGCTGCTCGACGAGACGGGCGAGGTCCGGCACGCCACGCCGGGGGCCGACGTGCCGGTCGTGGTGGCCGAGCTGCGCCGGCTGCGCGCGGGCGGCCCGGCAGGACCCCAGCCCGACCAGACCGCCGGAGCAGAGCGCCCGCTCACGGGCGAGCCCGCCGCCACCGCGGGGCAGGGCGGTGAGCGGGTGCGCGGTGGCGTGCCGGGTGGGGAAGGCGTGCGGGGTGGTGGCCAGGCTGGGCAGCGGGTGGGCGCCGGCGTGCCGGTCGGGGCGCGGAGGCGCGGTGCGGTCCAGGCCGGTGAGCGGGTGCCGGCGAGTCTCGCGTTGTCCGGGCCGGACGAGCACGTCGTGATCCAGCCGCTCGGCGGCGGTCCACGGCCGCGCGGCTTCTTCGCGGTCGGCGCTCGCAAGCCGTTCTCGCCGGTGACCCACACGGTGATCAACGCCGCCGGCTCGCTGCTCACGCTCGCCATGGAGCAGGGCAGGGCCCAGCGGGAGGCCGGTCGGCGGCTCCGCTCGGCCGTGCTGGAACTGCTGCTCGGCGGGGCGGTCGAGCAGGCGCGGGCGGTGGCCGGCACGCTCGGCGCGCGGCTGCCCGGCGAGCCGCTGGTGGTCCTGGCGGCGGGCGCGGCCGCCCTGGAGACCCTGGAACCGCACGGCTTCACAGCGCTCCTCGACGACGGCACCGGCGGTCTCGGCGGTGCTCAAGGCGGCGCTCACGGCGATGGTTCCGGCGGCGGTCACGGTGGCGCTCAGGGCGGCGCTCACGGCGATGGTTCCGGCGGCGGTCACGGTGGTGGCGGCAGGGGGAGGGGTGGCGGGGTTCAAGGCGGGGAGCCGGTGAGTGTCTGCCTGGTGTCCGAGGGGGGCGCGGAGAAGGTGGCGCGGGAGGTGGAGGGGCCGGTCGGGTTGAGCTCGCCCTGCCGCTACGACGGCCTGCGCGACGCGCTCGACCAGGCACGCCGCGCGCTGGCCCACAGCGACGGCGGCGTGACGCGCTTCGCCGACCTGGCCGGGCAGGGCCTGCTCGCGCTGCTGGACGCCGACACTCTGCGCGCCTTCTCCTGCGCGCTGCTGGCCCCGCTCACCGCGTACGGATCCCGCGCCGACCTGGTCGAGTCGCTGCGCGCCTACCTCGACAGCAACGGCCACTGGGACGCCGCCGCCCAGCGGCTCGGCGTCCACCGGCACACCCTGCGCTACCGCATGCGGCGCGTCGCCGAACTCCTCGGCCGCGACCTCGACGACCCGGGCGTACGCGCCGAGCTGTGGCTCGCCCTGGAGGCGGCCCGCCGCTGACCCCGCCGCTGGGCCCACCGCTGGACCGCGGGTGTTTCAGCGGCCGGGGGCCGAGGGCAGGCTGTCCTTGTCCACCAGGTAGCAGCAGATCGTGGCCAGGGTGACCGCCTCGTACGTGCGGTCGTCCCGCAGGTGGCCGGCCCGTTCCAGGCTGATCGCGCCCTGCGCGGCGGCCCAGAGCGCGTCGGCGATCTTGCGCGGCTGGGTCGGCGTCAGGTAGCCGGCGGAGATGCAGTCGGCGATCACCCGGTCGAGGATGTTCAGCGCCGCGCGGGCGAGCGTCCTGGCCCGCTCGCTGGGCTCGAAACCGGGGATGGCCCGTTCGAACATCAGGTTGTAGTAGCCCGGCTCGGACAGGCACGCCTGCCGGTAGGCGGGGCCGAGCGCGGTCAGGTACTCCAGCGGGTTGCGCCGCTGCGGGACCGCTTCGAGAAAGCGGCGGAAACGCTCGAAACCCTCCAGATACAGCGCCTCGGCCAGGCCCTCCCGGTTGCCGAACATCGTGTAGATGACGGTCGTCGTGCAGCCGGCCTCGGCCGCGATTCTGCGCATGGTCAGACTGTCGGGACCCTCGCTCTGAAGCAGGTTCACCGCCACGTCGAGCAGGCGGGAACGGAGTTCGTCGTGGGTGGCGCGCTCGCCCAGCAGGTAGGCGCCCTGCAGGCCCAGCGGGGTCGAGGTCATGCGACCTCCCCAGCGACCAAGGAGCTCAGTGTCCTTGTGACCTCACGTTGCTCGGTCACGGGGCCCACGCCTTTCTGATCGGGGGCCCACCGCGCTGGAGACCCGCACCCGATGACTTAGCCATGGCGGAGATCGCTCAAACCACTCCGCATGGTAAACATCCCGAATTGGGTCTACTTCTGTTACATCATGGGTATACACCAGGGCTTGTACTTAACGGTGAGCGCTCATGGGAGTCTTGTGCACCGTGGTGTAAATCCCCGGACTCCCGCTTGGCATAACGTCGTGGGTATGGACGTGCGTACCTTCTGGCTTGCCGGCCGGCCCGCCACCGGCGAAACCGATCTCACCGTGACCAACCCCCATGACGGTCGTGCGGTCGGCCGGTACTCCGTACCGACCGATGCTCAGGTCGAGGAGGCCGTCGCGGCCGCTCACGCGGTCTCGCGCGAGGCCGCCGCGCTGCCCGTGCACGTACGTGCCGAGGCCCTGGCCCACGTCTCGCGCCGGCTGGCCGAGCGGGCCGACGAGATCGCCCACCTGATCACCGCCGAGAACGGCAAGCCGATCTTCTGGGCGCGCGGCGAGGTCAACCGCGCCATCTCCACGTTCCGTTTCGCCGCCGAGGAGGCCCGCCGCTGGTCCGGCCAGGTGCAGCGGCTCGACACCGAGCCGGCCGCCGCGGGCCGTCTCGCCTACGTCTCCCGCGTGCCCAAGGGCCCGGTGCTGGCGATCACCCCGTTCAACTTCCCGCTGAACCTGGTCGCCCACAAGGTCGCGCCCGCCATCGCCGTCGGCGCCCCGATCATCGTCAAGCCCGCGCCGGCCACGCCGCTGTCCTCGCTGGTTCTCGGCGAGATCCTGGCCGAGACCGACCTGCCCGCGGGCATGTTCTCGGTGCTGCCCGTGCAGAACGAGCGCGCCGCCGCCCTCGTCGACGACCCCCGCCTGCCCGTGGTCTCCTTCACCGGCTCCGCGCCCGTCGGCTACGCCATCGCCGACCAGGTGCCGCGCAAGCACGTGACCCTGGAACTGGGCGGCAACGCCGCGGCCGTCGTGCTGGCCGACGCCGACCTCGACTGGGCCGCGCAGCGCATCGCCCTGTTCTCCAACTACCAGGCCGGTCAGAGCTGCATCGCCGTCCAGCGGGTGATCGTCGAGCAGCCGGTCTACGACGCGTTCGTCGAGCGGCTGCTGCCGGCCGTGGGCGCACTCGTCACGGGTGACCCGGCCGACGAGAAGACCCAGGTCGGGCCGCTGGTGTCGGAGGCCGCCGCCGAGCGGGTGGAGCAGTGGGTGCGTGAGGCGGTCGCCGCCGGCGCCCGCGTCCTGGCCGGTGGCACCCGCGAGGGCGCCACGGTCGCGCCGACCGTGCTGGCCGACGTCCCGCACGACGCCAAGGTGGCCTGCGAGGAGGTCTTCGGGCCGGTCATGATCCTCCAGCCGGCCGCGTCGATCGACGAGGCGTACGCCATGGTGAACGACTCCAAGTACGGCCTCCAGGCCGGCGTCTTCACCCGCTCCCTGGACGCCGCCTTCAAGGCCAACCGCGAGCTGGAGGTCGGCGGCGTGATCATCGGCGACGTGCCGTCGTACCGGGCCGACCAGATGCCGTACGGCGGCGTGAAGGACTCCGGCATCGGCCGCGAGGGCCTGCACTCGGCCATGGAGGACCTGACCTACGAGAAGGTCATGGTGCTCACCGGCCTGTCGCTGTAGCTCCCGGCCCGCCCCGCGCCTCCCCGGCGCGGGGCGGTCGTGTGTCCGGCGCCGTTTCTCAGGCGCGTTCGGCACCGCATTTCAGGCGCGTCCGGCACCGTTTTTCAGGCGCGTTCGGCGGTGGCCTTTCAGGCGCGTTCGGCCGTGGCGTAGACCGTCCTGGCGGCCTGGCCGAAGTACGGGCCGTACATGGTGTGCTGGTCGTCGCTGTACTTGAAGCTGCTCAGCGAGGTGACCGTGCCGCGGCCGGTCATCGGGTCGAAGCCGGACAGCCAGGGGCCGCCGCTCGACCCGGCGGTCATGGCGCAGCCCAGCCCCTGGTCGTGTGTCTGCTTGTACGGGTCGTCGCGCAGCCGCCCGGCGCAGTAGACGAGCTGGTCGCCGTCGTAGGGCGGGTCGGCCGGGTAGCCGAAGCCGTAGGTCTGGCCGCCGCGCGGGGTGTTGAAGGCGATGTCCTGGGTGCCCACCACGTCGGCGACGTGCCGCCCGCCCGAGGTGGCCAGGGCGACCATGCCGACGTCGTGGTTGTCGTCGCCGGAGCGCGACCAGGGGGCGGAGACGAACATGCGGCGGGCCGCGTACTGGCCGTAGGGCTGCTCGCCGCCCCTGCCGTAGCCGGGGACGAACGTCCAGTTCTGGGCCCATTCGCCGGCGCCGTCCTTGACGCAGTGGCCGGCGGTGACGACGAGGTCTTTGCTGGCGCTGGTGACCGTGCTGGCCGAGCAGACGAAGTCGGCGCCCGCCAGCGTCAGGAACACCCGCCCGGTGGTCCTGGTCACGGCTCCGCCGGTGCTCCAGCGCGCGCCGATCGTGCTGGCCTGGGGCCGGGACGACGCCTGGTGCCGGCGGCCGACGTTGATCTCGGTACGGCCGCCGGACCCGCCGGACCCGCCGGGCTTCGCCTGCGCCCCGCCGCGCCCGGTCAGGCCGCCGAGCAGGCCGTCGCCGTCGGTCACGGAGTCGAGCAGACCGATGGGCAGGGCCGCCGCCATGCGCTGCGGGGTCCAGTAGCCGAGCACGCGCCGCTGCTCGGCGTCGCTCCGCGCGGCCTCGTGCTCGACCACCATGCTCCGCCGGGCCGCGGTGTGCTCGACGGCGTGCTCGACGGCGGGACGATCGACCTGGTGCTGGCCGGGGACCGCGCCGAGGATCGCCGGTCCCGTCAGTCCCGCGATCAGCGGGGCGGCCGCAAGCAGGGAGGTGCTCAGGGTCATGGCCCCCGAGTGTGCACCACGACGTGTGTTCTTGCGGCTACTTTCCGTAAATTGATCAGAGTGCGCCGGTGGTTTGCGCTGCTTGGTAAACGGCCTGTGCTTCGTTTCCGAAATACGGGCCGAACATCCAGTTGGGGGCGAAGTTGTATTTGAAGCTGTTGACCGAGTTCTGCGTGCCGAGACCGGTCGACTCGTCGAAATTCAGCATCCACGGGCCGCCGCTCGCGCCGCCGGTCATGTCGCAGGTCAGGCCGAGGTCGTCGGAGAGCAGGAAGTCGTCGAACGTGCGGCCGTTGCAGTAGATGAGCTTCGAGCCGTCGTAGGGGGCGGCGGCCGGGTAGCCGAAGGAGTACATCTGCCGGCCACGCGGCTGGTTGAAGGCCACGCCCTGGCCGCCGACGACGTCCACCAGGCTTTTGCCGTCCACCTGGGCCACCACGGCGGCGGCCACGTCGAAGTTGACGTCCTCACTGGCGTTCCACTGGGGGGTGGTCAGCAGCTTGGCGGCCGGCCAGGTGCCGAAGGGGCGCTGGCCGGCGGCGTAGCCGGGCACGAACACCCAGTTGGTGTGGAAGGCGCCGCCGAGCTTGACGCAGTGGCCGGCGGTCAGCACCACGCTCTTGTTCGCGCTGGTCACCGCCGAGCCCGAGCACGAGGCGCTGCGTCCCTGGTAGGTGAAGAAGACCCGGCCGGTGGTCTTCACGACGGCGCCGCCGCCGCTCCAGGGAGCGCCGGAGCTGTTGGCCGACCGGAGCTGCCGCCCGTCGTCCCGGTCGCCGGTGGGCGGCGCCTGCCAGGGGGTGCCGCCGCCGGGCTCGCCGGGCTCGGCCACCGCGCCCTGGGCCGCCTTCCCGCCGTTCTTGGGCGCGGGCAGGTCGAGCGGCTGCGCGCTCTCCATGCGGGCCTCGGTCCAGTACCGCGTGACCTGCCGTTGCTCGGACGTCGAGTCCGCGGCGGCGTGCTGGGCGGGACGGGGTGCCGCGCCGGCCTGGGCCGCGGTGCCGGGGAGCAGGGCGATGCTCCCGGTGGCGAGGGTGAGGATGGAGAGCAGGGCAAATCTGCGGGGCATTACGTAACCTCCCGAAACCGGAGCTGGGGCTTGGAAGGTAGCCGCACAATAATCAGGATTTCTCAAGATATGCGCATCCCGATATAGCGATATTTGGACTTAAATGGCCTGGGTTATCGCGCGTCACTCGGGACCCGGGATCGCGCCGGTCGGCCCCTCACGTGCCCGTCCGCGTCCGGCAGCGGGGACAATGGACACGTGCATGCAGAGACCCTCCGCTCCGTCGTCGTGCTCGGCTCCACCGGCTCGGTCGGCACCCAGGCCCTCGACGTCATCGCCGCCGACCCCACCGGGTTCGAGGTCACCGGGCTCGCGGCCGGGGGCGGCAGGGTCGAGGAGCTGGCCGCGCAGGCGGCCCGGTTCGGCGTGGAGGTCGTGGCGGTGGCCGACGCCGCCGCCGTCCCGGCGCTCAAGGAGGCGCTGGCCGCGCGCGGGGCGTCCCCCGTCGTGCTGGGCGGCCACGAGGGCGTCGCCGAGGTCGCGGGCTGGCGGTGCGACACCGTGCTCAACGGCATCACCGGCGCGCTGGGCCTGACGTCCACGCTGGTCGCGCTGGAGGCCGGCCGCACGCTCGCGCTGGCCAACAAGGAGTCCCTGATCATCGGCGGGCCGCTGGTCAAACGGCTGGCCGCGCCGGGGCAGATCCTGCCGGTCGACTCCGAGCACTCGGCGGTGCAGCAGTGCCTGTGGGCGTCCGGCCCCGGCGGCCACGACCCCGCCGCCGTCAGGCAGCTCGTCATCACCGCCAGCGGAGGCCCGTTCAGGGGCATGAAGCGCGAGGAGATGGCCGACGTCACCCCCGAGATGGCGCTGGCCCATCCCACCTGGTCCATGGGCCCGGTCATCACCATCAACTCCGCCACCCTGGTCAACAAGGGGCTGGAGGTCATCGAGGCCCACCTGCTGTTCGACATCGGCTTCGACCGCATCGAGGTCGTCGTCCACCCGCAGTCGGTGATCCACTCCATGGTCGAGTACGTCGACGGCTCCACCATCGCCCAGGCCAGCCCGCCCGACATGCGCCTGCCGATCGCGCTCGCGCTGGCCCATCCGGCCCGCGTGCCCGGCGCCGCCCGGCCCGTCGACTGGACCAAGGCCCACACCTGGACCTTCGAGCCGCTCGACGACGCGGCCTTCCCGGCCGTCGCGCTGGCCCGGCACGTCGGCGCCGAGGGCGGCACCGCGCCCGCCGTCTACAACGCCGCCAACGAGGTCTGCGTCGAGGCGTTCACCAGGGGCGGGCTGCGTTTCCCCGCGATCGTCGACACGGTCGCCAAGGTCGTCGAGGAACACCGCGTCACCCCGGCCTCCAGCGTGGAGGAGGTGCTGGCCGCCGACGCCTGGGCCCGGGCGCGTGCGGCCGAACTCACAGCCGGGCAGTCCTTCTAGCTACCTAGACTGGGTAGCGTCGTCACACCTAAGGGTAGAAATGTCTTCTGTAGCACTTGGCATCCCGACGGTCCGCCCCAAGCCGCTCGCCGAACGCCGGCACTCCCGCCAGATCATGGTCGGCAGCGTTCCCGTGGGCGGCGACGCGCCCGTCTCCGTCCAGTCGATGACGACGACGGTCACCGCCGACGTCAACGCCACGTTGCAGCAGATCGCCGAGCTGACGGCGTCCGGCTGCCAGATCGTGCGCGTGGCCGTCCCGTCGCAGGACGACGCGGACGCGCTGCCGATCATCGCGAAGAAGTCCCAGATCCCGGTCATCGCCGACATCCACTTCCAGCCGAAGTACGTGTTCGCGGCCATCGAGGCGGGCTGCGCGGCGGTCCGCGTCAACCCGGGGAACATCAAGAAGTTCGACGACAAGGTGGGCGAGATCGCCAGGGCGGCCGCCGACCACGGCGTGCCGATCAGGATCGGCGTCAACGCCGGGTCGCTCGACCCCCGCCTGCTCCAGAAGTACGGCAAGGCCACGCCCGAGGCGCTGGTGGAGTCCGCGCTGTGGGAGTGCTCGCTGTTCGAGGAGCACGGCTTCAGGGACATCAAGATCTCGGTCAAGCACAACGACCCGGTCGTCATGATCAACGCCTACCGGCTGCTCGCCGCCAAGTGCGACTACCCGCTCCACCTCGGCGTCACCGAGGCCGGCCCCGCCTTCCAGGGCACGGTCAAGTCCGCCGTGGCGTTCGGCGCGCTGCTGGCCGAGGGCATCGGCGACACCATCCGCGTCTCGCTGTCCGCGCCGCCCGTCGAGGAGGTCAAGGTCGGCGCCCAGATCCTGGAGTCGCTGGGGCTGCGCGAGCGGGGGCTGGAGATCGTCTCCTGCCCGTCGTGCGGCCGCGCCCAGGTCGACGTCTACACGCTGGCCGAGCAGGTCCAGGCGGGCCTGGAGGGGCTCAAGGTCCCGCTGCGGGTGGCCGTCATGGGCTGCGTCGTCAACGGCCCCGGCGAGGCGCGCGAGGCCGACCTCGGCGTCGCCTCCGGCAACGGCAAGGGCCAGATCTTCGTCAAGGGCGAGGTCATCAAGACCGTGCCCGAGTCGCAGATCGTCGAGACCTTGATCGAGGAGGCCCTGCGGCTGGCCGAGGAGATGGGCGTCGAGGTCGACCTCGACGACGACGACGTCTCCGGGCCCCAGGTGACCGTGGGCTGAGCGCCCCGAGGGGCCGGTTACCCGGTGCAATGGCCCCATTACAATCTGGCAAGCCTTTCCCCATACCCAGCGTCATGACCCGCTCGCCCGCGGGAGCATCACAGGGCCATGACGAGGGGGAGGGGCTGGGTGAAGCGCGTATTCAGTGTTGCCGTCGGCATCGCGGTGCTGGTCGCCGGGGTTGTCAGCGCGGACGGTGTGGCGTCGGCCGGCAGGGGCGCGGCCTGGGGGGCGCAACAGGTGGTCTGGGGGCCGTGCCCGGCGAAGGAGGGCAAGACGGTCCGGGCCGACCTGGAGTGCGCCACCGTACGCGTGCCGCTCGACTACCGCGACCCCTGGGGCCAGTCGATCAAGCTG
Organism: Nonomuraea sp. NPDC048881; assembly: GCF_040649795.1. Lineage (NCBI taxonomy): Bacteria > Bacillati > Actinomycetota > Actinomycetes > Streptosporangiales > Streptosporangiaceae > Nonomuraea > Nonomuraea sp. NPDC048881. The sequence goes on along the minus strand of NZ_JBEZGC010000019.1, from coordinate 166,703 downwards.
GCGATCAACCGCATCAAGGCCAAGGTGTCCAGGGACGGCAACCATCTCGGCACCCTGCTGATCAACCCGGGCGGCCCGGGAGCCTCGGGCCGTGACCTGACCGAGTTCGTCTCGAACGGGCTGCCGAACAGGCTGGGCGAGCGCTACGACGTCGTCGGGTTCGACCCGCGCGGGGTCGGCGGCAGCGAGCCGTCGCTCCACTGCGTGGACCCCGACACCTACTACCGGGCGCCGCGGCCCGACGCGGTGCCGCACACGGCCGGCGACGAGAGCAAGCTGCTGGCCAGGGCCGATGAGTACGCCACCCGCTGCGGCGACCTCTGGGCCTGGATGCTGCCGCACCTGACGACCGAGAACTCGGCCAGGGACATGGACACGATCAGGGCGGCGCTGGGCGAGGAGAAGATCAGCTACCTGGGCTACTCGTACGGCACCTACCTCGGGGCCGTCTACGCCACCCTGTTCCCGCAGCGGGTCAGGCGGCTGGTCATGGACAGCACGGTCAACCCCGAGGGCGTCTGGTACCGGTCGAACCTGGGCCAGGACATCGCCTTCGAACGCCGCCACCGCGCCTTCCTGGCCTGGACGGCCCGGCACAACGACGTCTACCGGCTGGGCGGCACGCTGAAGCAGACCTCGTTCGCCTACTACGCCATGCGCGACCGGCTGCGCACCCGCCCGGCCGGCGGCGTGGTCGGGCCGAGCGAGCTGGACGACACCTTCACCCTCGGCGGGTACACCGACCGGGTGTGGCCGGAGTTCGCCCGCGCCTGGTCCGCCTACGTGCGCAAGGGCGACGTGCAGCCGCTGGTGGAGGCGTACAACCGGCGCGGCAAGAACGACGCCGACGACGAGAACGGCTACGCCGTCTACCTCGGCGTGCAGTGCCGCGACGCCGCGTGGCCGCGCGACTGGGCCAAGTGGCGCACCGACATGACCCGGCTGCACCACAGGGCGCCGTTCCTGACCTGGCCGAACGCCTGGTTCAACGCGCCGTGCGCGTTCTGGCCGGTCAAGGGCGGCACGCCGGTCGCGGTGCACGGCTCGCCGAAGCTGCCGCCGGTGTTGTTCCTGCAGTCGCGCGACGACGCCGCGACGCCGTACCGGGGGGCGCTGGCCATGCACCGGCGATTCCCGCGCAGCGGCATGGTGATCGACGAGGGCGGCAACCACGGCGTGTCGCTGGCCGGCAACCGGTGCGTGGACGGCCACCTCGCGGCGTACCTGGCCGACGGCACGCTGCCGGCCCGGACGGTGTCCTGCGCGGCCCTGCCGGACCCGGCTCCGGCCGCCCACATGGCCGCGCGCGGCGCGCAGGGTCACGATCGGCTCACCGACGTGCTGTCCCGGTGAGCTATTCGGGGGACGTTCGCGTAGTCTGACCATGTGATGCTGCGTACATCGGCGTCGCGCGTGCTCGACGACAGCGACCGGGACGAGGTTCTCGCCCTGCTTGACTGCGATCCGGTCGCCAACGTCTTCGTCTCCTCCCGGGTGCGGGCCGTCGGACTCAATCCGGCACGCCTCGGGGGGCAGATGTGGGGATTCGGGCCGCGCGGCGGGCTCGTGTCGCTCTGTTACGCCGGCGCGAACATGGTGCCGGTCAACGCCGGCCCCGAGGCCGTGCACGCGTTCGCCGACCGTGCCCGCAAGCAGGGGCGCAGGTGCTCGTCCATCGTGGGCCCCGTCGAGGCGGTGTCCCTGCTGTGGGAGCGGCTGGAGCCGCACTGGGGCAGGGCGCGGGCCATCCGGTGGGCGCAGCCGGTGATGGCGACCTCCAGCAAGGCTCCCGTGCCCGCCGATCCGCTGGTGCGCCGGGTGCGGCCCGAGGAGTTCGACATCGTGCTGCCGGCGTGCGTGGCGATGTTCACCGAGGAGGTGGGCGTCTCGCCCAACCTCGGCGACGGCGGCGCGCTCTACCGCACCCGGGTCGCCGAGCTGATCCGCATCGGCCGCTCCTACGCGCGCATCGACGACGGCCGGGTGGTGTTCAAGGCCGAGGTGGGCGCCGTCACGCCGCACGCCTGCCAGATCCAGGGCGTGTGGGTGGCCCCCGACCAGCGCGGCAAGGGGCACGCGGTGGCGGGCATGGCGGCGGTCGTGGAGGCGGCGATGAGCTGCTTCGCCCCCGTCGTGTCGCTCTACGTCAACGACTTCAACCACTCGGCGCGGGCCGTCTACCGCAAGGTGGGGTTCCGCGAGGTGGACACCTTCATGTCGGTGCTGTTCTGAGGGTGTGCGGCTAGAGGCTGACCAGCTTGTCGAAGAGGCGGGCCAGCTCGGTGGCGGGGTCGGCGGTGAGGCCGGCGTGCACCGGGCCGGTCTGGACGATCGTGCTGCGCGGCGCGGTCAGCCAGCGGAACCGGCCGCCCAGCGGCTCGCCCGCGAGGGGGCCCGGCCGGTCGCCGCAGGCCCGCTCGTAGGCGCTGAGCGCGTGGCGCACGCCGTCGAGGTCGGCGCCGGGGTCGAGGGCGCGCAGGCGGGCCGGGTCGAGGTGCACGCGCGCGCACAGGTAGTCGCGCGGCTGGCAGTAGAGCAGCACGCCGGCGTTGATCAGCTCACCGCGCTCGATCTTGGGCATGACGCGGATCACCGCGTACTCGTAGACGTCTCTGGTCACCGGCTGCCTCCCCGCCAGAACTCGCCGACCGAGCCGGGCCCCGCTGCCCTGCGTTCCTTGTCGGGGCCGCGCAGCAGCCATTCGCGCGGGCCGTGCGCCCGGCTCAGCAGATGCTCGGTGTAGGCCTCCCGCACGGCCTGGGCTGAGTCGAAGCCCGGCTCGCCGTCGAGCCATTCGTCGGGCACCAGGGCCGTCACCTCGCCGAGCAGCTCGCGGGTGATCCGGCCGGCCAGGTCGTCGCCGGCGGCGAGCACGTCGGGCGCGAACGGCGCGAGCACGTGGTCGCCGGTGTCGAAGGGGCGCTGCGGGTCGGCCGTGCGCCAGTTGTGGTGGAACCACAGCGCCGCGCCGTGGTCGATGAGCCAGGTGTCGCGGTGCCAGACCAGCAGGTTGGGGTTGCGCCAGCTCCGGTCGATGTTGTGGATCAGCCCGTCGAACCAGACGACCCTGGAGGCGAACACCGGGTCGGGGATCCAGCCCAGCGGGTCGAACCCGAGCGCGCCGGGCAGGAAGTCGACCGCCAGGTTGAGGCCGGTGCTGGCCTTGAGGAGGTCCTGGACCTCCTCGTCGGGTTCGCGGACGCCGAGCTGCGGGTCGAGGTCGATGAGCTTGAGCTCGGGGGTGCGCAGCCCCAGCCGGCGGCCCAGCTCGGCGGCGATGATCTCCGCGACGAGCACCCGCCGGCCCTGCCCCGCCTCGCGGAACTTCACCACGTACGTGCCGAGGTCGTCGGCCTCGACGACGCCCGGCAGCGACCCGCCCTCCCGCAGCGGGGTCACATATCGGGTGGCTGCGATCTTTTCCAGCACGGGACGAGGCTATCGTCCCCCTGGCCTTCGTCCGTAACTCCGGGCCGGTTCAACGCGCCGGTGGCCGGACAGGTCGGGCGAAAGGGGCGAACGGCTGCCGCAACGAAGCCTCGACGGCGGTGAACGCGTAGTCGAGCATGGCGTGCTCATAGGCCGTCTTCGCCTCGGCGAGCGGGCGGCCTGCGGCGGCGGCCGCGGCCAGAGCCGCGCTCAGGGTGTGGGCGTCGCGCAGCGCGACGTTCGCGCCCTCGCCGCGTCCAGGACTCATGCTGTGCACGGCGTCGCCGAGCAGGGTCACCGCGGGCTCGTCCCAGGGGCGTACGCGCCGGGCCGAGTGGGTGTGCACCAGGAACGTCGCCTCGGGGTCGGCCCGCTCGACGATCCGGCGCACGCCCTCGTGCCAGCCGGCGACCGTGGCGAGCGCGAGCCGGTGCAGGGCGGCGGGGGAGGTGTCGTCCGGCCGGGGGCCGGGGGCGGTCAGCGTCCAGGAGAAGTAGCCGGGGACGTCGGTCAGCTCCACGCCGGGGGCGTGCCGGGCGGCGGCCTCGGCCACCGGCGCGCAGGGGCGGCAGGTGGCGACCGAGATCGCGGTGTGGTCGGGCGCGGTGACCCGGTTGAAGGTGTCGACCAGGTCGGGAGGCGTGGCGGCCAGCAGGTCGGGGGTCAGGACGGTCCTGCCGTACAGGGCCCAGTCGAGCCGGTCCACGACGGCGTCGGGGAGGAGCTGGGCGCGGACGCGGGAGCCGACGCCGTCCGCGCCGGCGAGCAGGTCGCCGTCCAGGGCGGAGCCGTCGGCGAGGTGGGCGCGGACGCGGTCGCCGGGCAGCGGTTCGTACCGGGTGAACTCGGTGCCGAAGCGCACGTCGAGGCCGGACAGCAGGATCTCGCGCAGGGTGAGCCGGTTGACGCCGAAGCCGTCCACGCCGGGGAGCTGGGGCGGGACGTCCTTGGAGAACTTGGGGACCAGCCGGGTGTCCATGAACGTCATGCGGGTGGCCGGGCGGATGGAGGTGGCCACGGCCAGGTCGTACAGGCCGGGGGGCAGGCACGCGCGCAGCGCCGCGGCGCCGGTCTCCTTGAGGCTGATGCGGTAACCCTGGGGGCGGTGGCCGGCCGAGGGGTCGCGCTCCAGGACGGTGGCCTGGAAACCCGCCTTGCGCAGGCCCTGGGCCAGGGATAAGCCGCCGATGCCGCCTCCTGCGACGATGACGTGGGCAGAAGTGTCCATGGATCCGACGATAGACGATAGCTGTCGCGACAGTAAATGCTTGCGCCAGCTATTCTGGTCGCGTGACCGACGATCGTTTGCCGCCGCCGTTCGAACTGGTGCTGGGCGGCGGGTCGCTGCTCGTGCAGGTGGGGCGGGAGCTCAACACCGAGACCGAGCGCCGCCTGGCGCCGCTCGGGCTCACGGCGCAGCAGGCGGCGCTGCTGCTGCACGCGGCGGGCGGGCGCAGCACGCCCGGCGTGCTGAAGGGCCGGCTCGGCACGGACACGGCCGGGATGACCCGGCTGCTGGACCGGCTGGAGGCCAAGGGGCTGCTGCGGCGGGTCCGGCGGCCCGAGGACCGGCGCTCGGTCGTCATCGAGCTGACGGACGAGGGGCACGCGCTGGTGCCGCGCCTGCCGCCGATCTTCGGCGGGGTCAGCCGCCAGGTCTTCTCGGGCTTCTCCGGGGAGGAGATCGAGCAGGTCACGGGCATGCTTCGGCGGATCATGGCCAACCTGGCGGAAGGGGGATCGTGACCGGGGCGCGCGCGTGCCGCGCTCCCGGCCAGGATCGTCGGAGGTTCTGAGGCTCCGGGGCTCTGGTTTCTGGGGGCCGGGCCTTCGGGGTCAGAGTTTGGCGATGACCTCCTCGGCGAAGCGCTCCATCGTGGCGATCTTGAGTTCGAGGCTGTCCTCGCCGTACCGGGCCTTCTCCTCGGGGGTGGCCAGCCACCAGGGGGCGGCCATGGTGGCGGTCACGCCCTTGGCGGCGAAGCGGCGGTAGGTCTCGGCGTCCGGCAGCACGGCCAGCGGGGCGACGATGTCGAACGGGCCCGTCCTGCCGTTCTCGTCGAGGTGCCGGCGGAGGGTGTCGAGCACCGGGTCGAGCTGCTCCTCGGTGTAGATGCGGTTGCCCAGCCAGCCGTCGCCGAAGCGGGCGGCCCGGCGCAGCGCCGCCTCGCTGTCGCCGCCCACGTAGACGGGCACGGGCCCGGCCGGCGTGGGGGAGATCGACAGCGGTGGCAGGCCGTCCAGCTCGACGGTCTCGCCGGACCACAGGGCGCGCAGCGTGGGCAGCATCCGGTCGAGGCGGCGGCCCCGGGTGTGGAAGTCCTGGCCGGTGCCGGCGAACTCCTCCTCGCACCACCCCACCCCGACCCCGAAGGTCACCCGTTCCCGCGACAGCACCGCCGCCGTGGAGACCAGCTTGGCCACGGTGAACAGGTCGCGGGCCGGGGCGATGTAGACGTTCGGCGAGAAGCGCAGCGTCGTGGTCGCCGTGGCCATCGCGCCGATCGTCACCCACACGTCGGGCCAGTGCGTCTCGGCGTCCCACCGGGGCGCGCCCGACCGCGAGTACGGGTACCGCGAGGCGAAGTCGGCGTAGAACAGGTGGTCCGACAGCGTGAAGGTGTCGAAGCCGCAGCGCTCGGCCGCCCGCGCCAGCTCCACGAACTGGTCGGTCGGGACGAACGAGGCCCCCAGCCACATCTTCATCGGAACTCCGGCGCGACCTTGGTGGCGAACATCTCCAGGTTCCGCTTGACCGTGTCCAGCGGGAGCACGCCCTGCTGCCCCTGCATGTACAGGCCGAACCACTCCAGGTCCGGCATGCGGTCGAGCATGCGCTGGATGCCGCGCTTGACGTCGTCCGGCGTGCCGAACAGGGCCATCTCCACGTCGTTCATGCGCTTGGCGTCGCCCTTCTCGGGGGAGATCGGCTTGTGCTTCTCGTCCTCCTTCTTGCGCAGCACCTCCAGGTAGCCGAAGGGGCCGAAGAAGGCGGCGAAGTCCTTGGGGATGCTGCGGCCGAAGGTGTTGATCGCCTCTTCGGTGGTGTCCGCGATGCCGACGATCTTCAGGATGCCGGTGTGCTCGCCCAGCTTGTAGTGGCGGCCCTGCCGGGCCGACTCCTCCTGGTAGAGCTTGGCCTTGGCGGCGTGGTCGTCGGGGTTGGGGGTGAACATCCACGGCAGGATGTCCTCCTGCGCGGCCCTGATCACCGACCGGTCGGAGATCGTGAACGGCTGCCACAACTCCGGATGCGGGTTCTGGTACGGCCGGGGGCAGACCGAGACGGCCTGGATCTTCCCGTCGTCGGAGACCTCGCCGGGCGCCCCGAAGGTCTTGGTCCATTCCATCGCGGGCCAGCCCTCGATACCGTCGAAGGGGTATGGCACCTCGTAGTCCAGCACGTCGGACTTGTAGCGGAGGGTCTCCTGCGTCCAGGCCATCTTCATGATCTTCAGCACCTCGCCGAAGACGTCGAAGTTCCGCGTGTCCGAGGCCGAGCCGTCGGAGCGGGCGGCGGCGGCCTGCCAGCGCTGGCCGAGGACGTTCATCCAGCGGTTCTGGTAACCCCGGGCCACGCCGAGCCGCAGCCGGCCCTTGCTGAACTGGTCGAGCAGCGCCACGTCCTCGGCGGCCCTGATCGGGTCCCAGGCGGGCAGCACCATGCCGAGCGGGGCGAGCAGAATGCGCTCGGTCCGCGCGGCGAGGTCGGTGAGGAACATCAGCGGATTGACCGAGAACTCCATCCCCTCGGAGTGGAAGTGGTGCTCGGTCATCATCAGCGCGTCGAACCCGATCTGGTCGGCGTGGACGGCTATCTCCCGCACCTCGTGCAGCAGCCGCTGATACGACTCTGTGTCGCGTCCGATGGGACGCCGTGCCTTGGCGTTCTCCTCGGCCGCGTATCCAGAGCCTGGAATCTGCGGATTCAGGAAGATAGAGAACTTCACCGGGAACCTCTTTCCGCGGACGTCGCCTTGCAAGCTACCCTGGAAATCTTAGCCGAGCAATCGCTTGGTTGACATGAGGAGGCCGTATGAGGCTGGGTGTCACGATGTTCGCCACGGATCTGGCCATGCCGGTCCAGGACCTCGCGGCCGCGGCCGAGGAGCGCGGGTTCGACTCGCTCTACCTGCCCGAGCACACCCACATCCCGGTCAGCCGCCGCACGCCGCCCGCCGGCGGCCAGGCCGAGCTGCCCGAGGAGTACAAGCGCACCCTGGACCCGCTGGTCGCGCTCTCCTTCGCCGCCGCCGCGACCCGGCGGCTGCGCGTCGGCACCGGCATCCTGCTCGCCGCCCAGCGCGACCCGATCGTGACCGCCAAGGCCCTGGCCACGCTCGACCACCTGTCCGGCGGGCGCGTGGTGGTCGGCGTCGGGTTCGGCTGGAACGTCGAGGAGATCGAGAACCACGGCGTGCCGTACGGGCGGCGGCGCGAGGTCGCCCGGCGCAACGTGCTGGCCATGCGGGCCTTCTGGCGGGACGAGGTGGCCGCCGTCGAAGGGCTCGAACCGTCCTGGTCGTGGCCCAAGCCCGCGCACGACCTGCCCGTCTACCTCGGCGGTGCCGCCGGGCCGAAGCTGTTCGCGCACATCGCCGAGTACGGCGACGGCTGGATGCCCATCGGCGGCAAGGGCGTCAAGGACGCGCTGCCCGCGCTGCGCGAGGCGTGCGAGAAGGCCGGGCGGCCGATGGCCAGGGTGATCCCGTTCGGGACGTTGCCCACCAGGGAGAAGCTGGACTACTTCGCCGGGCTCGGCATCGAGGAGGCCGTGGCCACCCTGCCGAGTGGCCCGGCGGACGTCGTGCTGCGCGCCCTCGACGGCTACGCCGCGCTGCTGCAGGCGGTGTCATAATGACGCCCTATGTCCGAGCTCCATGCTGATGATCCCCGACAGCTGGGGGAGTACCGGCTCTCGCGCAGGCTCGGGCAGGGCGGCCAGGGCGTCGTCTTCCTCGGTCACTCGGCGGCCGGAGGGCAGGTCGCGATCAAGCTGCTGCACGCGAGCGTGTCCAAGGACGCCGACGTGCGGCGCAGGTTCCTCGGCGAGGTGGAGGCGGTGCGCCGGGTCGCGGCGTTCTGCACTGCCCAGCTCCTCGACGCCGACCTCGACGGCGACCGGCCCTACCTGGTCAGCGAGTACGTCGAAGGGCCCTCGCTGGGCGAGCACGTGATGGCCGGTGGGCCGCGGCGCGGCGGCTCGCTCGACCGGCTGGCCATCGGCACCGCCACCGCCCTGGGGGCGATCCACCGGGCGGGGGTCGTCCACCGCGACCTGAAGCCGGGCAACGTGCTGCTCAGCCTCGACGGGCCGCGGGTGATCGACTTCGGGGTGTCCCGGCTGATGGACGCCGCCGCCACCACGACCAGGTCGCCCATCGGCACGCCGGCCTACCTGTCGCCCGAGCGCATCAGCGGGGAGGCCGCGGGGCCGCCCGCGGACATGTGGGCGTGGGGGCTGACCGTGGCGTACACGGCCGGGGGGCGGCACGCGTACATGGCGGACACCTACCAGGAGGTCCTGGCCCGGATCCTGTACGGCAAGCCGGATCTGCGCGGGTTGTCGGGGCGGCTGCGGGAGATCGTGGAGGCGTGCCTGGCCCACGACCCGCGCGACCGTCCGGACGCCGAGGAGACGTTGCGCGCGCTGCTCGGCCAGGACGGCGGAACGGGCGACGTCCTGCCCTCCGGCGCCCAAGCCGCCGCCCCGGCCCCGCCGCCCCCCTTCCCGCACACCACCCCCACCCTCGACAGACCCCCCACCACCGCGCCCCGCCCCTCTCCGGAAGACGCGCCCGCCACAGTCCCCTGGCCCTCCGCCGAAAGGCCCTCCGCCCCCGCGCCCGGGGAAGCGCCCACCGCACCTCTCGAAGGGACGCCCGCCGTCGCGGCCGGGGGAGCGGCCTCCCCTTCCTCCGGAGGGACGCCCAGGGGAGCGGCCTCCCCTCCTCCCGTAGGGACCGCCGGCGCGGGGCGGAGGTCGTGGCGGAGGTGGCAGGTGGTCGTGGCGGTGGCCGGGGTCGCGATGGGGGTCGCCGGTATCGTGTTCTGGTTGCGCGCGTCCCAAGGACCCGGCCTGGACGGCACCAAGGGGACGGCCCAGCACACCCCCACCCCCACCACCGGGAAACCGGACGCGACGCGCGCCCCCCTGGACGGCACCTGGACGGGATCGGCCGAGCACCCCACGGCCGGCCGGGTCTTCCCGGTCGAGCTGCGCCTGCGCGCCGACGGCGCATCCACCATGCGCTGGGGCGCCGACCTGCACTGTTCCGGCCGGCTCACCCCCACCAGGAGCGCCGTCGTGTTCGCCCTCGGCCAGGTCAAGGGCCAGGCGTGCCACGCCGGGACGGTCCGCATCGTCCCCTCGGACGACTCCAACCGGTTCCAGGTCAAGGTGACCCGGTCCGACACCGGCGCCGTCATGTACTCGGGCCGGCTCTCCCGCGCCTCCTGACCGGCTGTGTCACGGTCAGGCGGCGATTGCCGTGCACACTGTTGACTGAACGCCGCCCGTTGCCTTCAGTGGAGAGCAAGAAGGGGTGGCGGCGAGGGGAGGCGCCCCGTGCCGACGGCGCAGCCGCTGAGAACGGGGGACCCGCACAGACTCGGCGAGTACGAGCTCGCCGGGCGGCTGGGTGAAGGCGGACAGGGCGCGGTGTTCCTCGGTTCGCGAAGCGGCGAGAGGTACGCGGTCAAGCTGCTGCACGGGCCCGTGGGGGACGAGCAAGGGGCGTTCCTGCGGGAGGTGGAGCTGGCCAAGCATGTGGCGAGGTTCTGCACGGCCCAGGTGATCGACGCCGGGTTCGACGAGGGCCGGCCGTACATCGTGAGCGAGTACGTCGACGGGCCCTCGCTGCACCGGGAGGTCTCGCTGACCGGGCCGCGGCACGGCGGCGCGCTGGAGCGGCTGGCGGTCGGCACCGCGACCGCGCTGGCCGCGATCCACCGGGCGGGCATCGTGCACCGGGACTTCAAACCGCAGAACGTGCTGCTCGGGCCCGACGGGCCGCGGGTGATCGACTTCGGCCTGGCCAGGGCGCTGGACGCGGCGGCCACGGTGACGAACAGGGGCGTGGGCACGCCGGCGTACATGGCTCCCGAGCAGATCACCGCCTCGGCCGTGACCGGGGCGGCCGACGTCTTCTCCTGGGGCGCGACGATGTGCTTCGCGGCCAACGCGAGCGCGCCGTTCGGGCAGGACTCGGTGGCGCCGGTGCTGCACCGCATCCTGACCGCCCCGCCCGAACTGGGCCGGCTGGACGGGCGGCTGCGGGTACTGGTCGCCGCCTGCCTGGACAAGGACGTCAGGAACCGGCCCGCCAGCAGGGAACTGCTGCTCGCGCTGCTCGGCGAGCCGGACGCGCCGGACCATGGGCACGGCGACGTGCCGCTGGTCCCCGGGCAACGTCCGCCCGTGCCGCTGGCCGAGCCCGAGGTCACCGGCGTGGCCGGCGCCTACCACCTGCGCTCGCGGACGGGCGCCGGCCCGGAACCTCCCACGTCCACCGGCCCGACGACCCCGCCGGGCCCGACGACGCCGGTCGAGGCGCCCCCGCGAGACCAGAGGACGCCGGACGAGGCCGGCCCGCCGGACGGCCCGAGGACGCCGGACGGCCTGCGGACGCGAGCCGAGAGGGGCGCGCCGGACCGGCAGGGCCGGGGACGCGGGGCCGGGTGGGTGCAGGCGGTCGTGGCGGTGTGCGCGGCGCTGCTGGTGACCGCGGTCGTCCTCACCGTGATCGTGCCCGCGCTCAACGGCCACCGCTCCGGCCAGGCGTCCGTGCTGCCGCCGAACCCGCCGAGCCCGGCGCGTTCGGCGCACGCCTCCTCGCGTCCGGGCGGGAAGCCGGCGGAGCGGCAGCGTGTGCCCACCGTCGCGCCCGCCGTCGAGCCCACGGGCGAACCGACCGGTGTGCCGACAGCAGGGCGGCCGGTGACGGTCGTGGTCCCGCCGCTGACCGGCCTGGGCCGGGCCGACGCGGTCAAGGCGCTCAAGCAGGCCGGGCTGACCGTCGGCACGGTCACCAGAACCGACTCGCCGCGGGAGATCGGCCGAGTGCTGGGCAGCCGTCCGGCGGCCGGCACGGTGGTGGGCCGGGGCGGCGCGGTCGCGCTGGAGGTGTCGGCGGGGGTGCCGGTGCCGTCCGTGATCGGGCGGCAGCGCACGGCGGCCGAGGCGGCGCTCACCGCCGCCGGGCTCGCGGCGGGAACGGTCACCCGGGCCTGCTCCGACCAGCCGGACGGCCAGGTCCTCGCGACGCGGCCGGAGGCCGGCGCGCGCCTGCCGGGCGGCGCGACGGTGGCGCTCACGGTGGCCCGCCAGGGTGTGGAGGTGCCGTCGGTGGTGGGGCGCCCCCGCGCCGACGGCCGGGCCGACCTGGTCGCGGCCGGCTTCACGGTACGGTCCCGCGCCCAGGTCGTGGACGACGACGCCAAGGCGGACACCGTCCTGAGCCAGAGCCTGACCCCGGGCAGCTGCGCCGCGCCCGGCGACGTGGTGGTGATCACGGTCGGCGTCGCCGGCCAGTCCGGCGGCCCCGGCCCCGGCCCCGAGGAGCCCACGCAGACCCCGACCGGCCCCGCCACCGACCCCTCGACCGGTCTGTAGCCGCCGCCGGCGCGCCCACAAGCGGGGGGAGGCGGCGGAGAGGCGGCGGGGAGGTAGTGGAGAAGCGGCGGGAAGGTGGTGGAGAGGGGGCGGGGAGGCGGCGGGGAAGCCGTCAGAAGGCCAGCGCGGACTCCAGCATGACCGCCGTGACCTGGTCCTCCGGCAGGTCCATGGTCTTGACCACGCCCCACTGCAGCGCCCCGAGCAGCGCCCAGCACCTGACCCTGGCCTCAGGGCCCGGGTTCTCGCCGGCGAGCTTGGCGAAGATCTCGTCCCTGAACGTGCCGACGACCGCGCGCTCGGAGCCGGGCGGCTGGCTGTCGTCGGCCGCCAGGTCCTCCATGAACAGGCGGATCACCGCGCGGTGCCGCACCGCGAAGACGGCCAGGGCCTCGACGAACGCCTTGCGGTCGGGGTGCTCGGTGTCGAGCAGCGTGATCATCTCGGCCGCGGCGGGGGAGAGCAGTTCGGAGGCCAGCCGGTCCTTGGGGTGGAAGTGGTAGGCGACGGCGGTCTTGGTCAGCCCGACCGCGGCGGCGATGTCGGCCAGCGAGGTGCCCGCGTAGCCGCGCTCGGCGAACAGCTCGCGCGCGGCCGCCAGGATCCGGGAGCGGGTGTCGTCGGGTGTGGTCATCGTCTCATTTCCCACGGGATCCGGAATTTCCGATGTCCTCCGTTTTATCGTAGTCCTGTACGACCGTACAGGACGGCCGTCGGGCAGGGGCGAGACGATGACGCGGTTTCTTGGTCGGCTGGGTGGCTGGTGCGCGCGGCACGGGCGGATCGTGCTGGCTTTATGGGTGGTCCTGGCCGCGGGCCTGATGGGGGCGAGCCTCGCGCTCGGCAGCCCGGTCAGCAACGACGCCTCCATCCCGGGCACCGACGCGCAGCGCGCGCACGACCTGATGAAGGAGGGCTTCGGCCCCGGCTACGCCGCCGGCGGAACCGTGCAACTCCTCCTGTACTCCGCGGACGGGAAGCTCACCGACGAACCGCATAAGCAGGCCGTCGAGCGCTCGGTGGCCGCGATGCGCACGATGCCGCACGTCGTCCAGGTGGACACGCCCTACCGGATGGGTGGCATCGCCTCGAACCTGCAGATCGGCGTGATCACCGTCAAGATGCAGGGCAACGACCCCGACAAGGTGGGCGAGGACACCCAGGCCCTGTCCGACGCCGCGGCCCCGGCCAGGGACGCCGGGCTGGAAGTGGTGCCCGCCGCCGACTCCAACCCGGCGAGCAAGGAGATCAAGACCGGGCCGAGCGAGATCATCGGCGTGGTCTGCGCGCTGCTCGTGCTGGTCTTCGCGTTCGGGACGCTGGTCGCCGCGATGGTGCCGATCTTCGCCGCGCTGGTCAGCGTCGCGACCGGGCTCGGTGTGATCGGCCTGCTCGGCTACGTCGTGGACATGCCCAAGCAGGCCGGGATCATGTCCACGATGATCGGGCTCGGCGTCGGCATCGACTACGCGCTGTTCCTGCTGTCGCGCCACCGCAAGCTGCTGGCCGACGGCGTGCCGGTCGTGGAGTCCGTACGCCGGACGGTTTCCAGCTCGGGCGGGGCCGTCGTGTTCGCCGGTGGCACGGTGATCATCGCGTTGAGCGCGCTGATGCTGGCCGGGTTCCCGCTGCTGAGCACGCTCGGCTGGGTGACCGGCATCTCCGTCGTCTTCGCCGTGCTGACCTCGGTCACCCTCGTGCCCGCCCTGCTCGGGCTGCTCGGCCACCGCGTCAACGCGCTCAAGGTGCCGCTGGTGCGCGGGCGGTCGTCCACCCGGGGCGGGGGCGCGGGCTGGGCCGGGCTCGGCGCGTGGGTGGCGCGCCGGCCGTGGCGGGTGCTGATCGGCAGCGTCCTCGTGCTCGGCGCGCTGGCCGCGCCCGCGCTCGCGCTGCAGCTGGGGCCCCTGGACGAGGGGTACGCGGCCAAGGACTCGGCCGGGCGGCGCGCGTACGAGCTGATGGCCACGGCCTTCGGGCCCGGCAGCAACGGCCCGCTGATCGTGGTCGCCGAGCTGCCGGAGAAGGTCTCCGGCGCCGGGGACGCCACCGTGAAGCGGCTCGCCGACGAGGTCGCCCGCGTCGACGGGGTCGCCCACGTGTCGGACCCGAAGGTCAACGCCTCCGGCCGCTCGGCCCTGCTCCAGACGATCAGCGACTACGCGCCGAGCGACCCGAAGGCCGCCGAGGTCGTCAGGGAGGTCAGGGCCATCTCGATCCCGGGCGTCCAGGTGCACGTCGGCGGCAAGGTGGCCGGGCTGACCGACGCCGGGGACCGCATGAACGAGCGCACCCCGCTGGTCATCGGCGTGGTCGTGCTGCTCAGCGCGCTGCTCCTGCTGTTCGCCTTCCGCGCGCCCGTCGTCGCGGTCAAGGCCGCCGTGATGAACCTGGTGTCGCTGGGCGCCGCGTTCGGCGCGCTCGCGCTGGTGTTCTCGATCGGCCTCGGCAGCGGCCTGGTCGGCATGGACGCCCCGATGGACTCCTCCTACCTCCAGACGCTGTTCTTCTCCGTGCCGATCGAGAGCTACGTGCCGCTGATGCTGTTCGCGGTGCTGTTCGGCCTGTCGATGGACTACGAGGTGTTCCTGCTGACGGCGGTGCGCCAGGCCCACGCCCGGCACGGCGACAACAGCCGGGCGGTGGCCGAGGGCCTCGGCTCGACCGGCCGGGTCATCACCTCGGCGGCCCTGATCATGGTGGCGGTGTTCGTGGCGTTCATCGCCTACCCGGACGCGATGGTCAAGACGTTCGGCGTCGGGCTGGCCGTGGCCATCGCGGTGGACGCGACCGTCATCCGCGGCTTCCTCGTGCCGGCCACGATGGTGCTGCTCGGCCGGGCGAACTGGTGGTGCCCGCGCTGGCTGGACCGGCTGCTGCCGAACCTGTCGGTCGAGGGCCACGAGGAGGACGAGCCGGAGCCGCGCCGCGAGCGCGCGCAGGAGCCGGTGGGCGCCGGGCGCTGATCCCGCCGGTGACCGGTCAGTCGGGGTCGTCGAGGTGGCAGGCCGGCACCCACCCGACGACGCCGGTGGCCGCGTCGGTGCCGTGGTGCCACAGGGTGCTGTCGAAGGCGTCGTCGCAGCGGAACAGCTCGTGCTCCTCCGACCGGTCGGAGTCGAAGCCGTCGCCGGGACGGCCCACGCCGAGCTGGGCCGCGCCGCCCTTCGGCTCGCTCCAGATGACCACCTCGCGGCTGCGGAAGTCGTAGCGGTAGCGGGCCTGCGCGGGGCCGGCGCCGCCCACGGTCACGACCGCGAGCAGACCGGCCGCGACGGCTCCTCTGGCGAGCATGCGGACCTCCTCACTGTGGGCGATTACCCGCTCACAGTACGCTCCCGCACGACCTCGTGCCCGGCACGCCGCCAGCCGATCAGGCCGCCGTCCAGCGGGCGGGCGTCGAGACCGCGCTCGCGCAGCAGGCGTGCGGCCTGCGGGGAGAGCACGCAGTACGGCCCGCCGCAGTAGGCCACGACCCGGGCGTCCGCCGGCAGCTCCGCCAGGTGGCCCGCCAGGTCGTCCAGGGGCACCGAGATCGCGCCCGGCACGTGCCCCTTGGCGTAGGCGGCGGCCGGTCGGACGTCGACGACCACCGTGTCGGGATCGGCCAGCCTGGCGGCCAGCTCGTCGGCCGTGACGCCGGACAGGTCGCCCAGGTGCTCCCGCACCGCCTCGCGCAGGCCGGACAGCCGGTCGTGGGCGAAACGCTGGAGGTCGCCCAGGAAGCGCGAGACCTGCTCGTCGGCCAGCCGGTAGCGGATCCGCGTGCCGTCCCGACGGCTGGTCACCAGGTGGGCCGCGTGCAGGTGCTGGAGCTGGGCCGAGGTGTTCTTGACCGGCACGCCCGCCGCCCGCGCCAGCTCCTCGACCGTGCGCTCGCCCTGGTCGAGCACGTCGAGCAGGCGCAGCCGCACCGGGCTGGCCAGCGCCTTGCCGACGCGGGCCAGGTGCCGGTAGACGGGCTCTTCGGGGAAATCCGCCATCAGACCGCGTACTGGTCGTGGCGCAGCCAGAGTTCGGTCCACTCCTCGGGGGTGAGCTCGCGGCCGCTGTGGGTGATCTCGGCCAGCTCCTCGAAGTACGCCTCGCGCGGCGCGCCCGGCGTGAAGAGCACCAGCATCGAGGCCGGCTCGCCGGAGGCGTTGCGGAAGGCGTGCACGCCGCCCTCGGGCACGTGCAGGAAGTCGCCGGGGCGGCCGTCGGCCCACTTGTCGCCGTCGTAGAGCTGGACGGTTCCGGTCAGCACGTAGAACGACTCGGTGATGGTGCGGTGGAAGTGCGGGGACGCGCCGCCGGGACGCGGGCCCATCTCCCAGCGGTAAAGGCCGTAGGCGCCGTTCGTCGAGCCGCCCGTGCCCAGGTAGTGGACGCGGGTGCCGGTCGCCATCGACAGGTCGGGGCCGTTGTCCGCCGGGCGCAGGGTGGCGCTGATCTCGCCGGTCTCGCCGAGGTAGCGCTGCTGGGGGTACGACATGGGGCAACCTCCACTATTCCAAAGAAAATGAGAATAGCGCCTCAGAACGTGATGACCGTGCGGGCGACCGTCCCCTGGCGGACGTGGGCGACGGCCTCGTTGATCTGGTCGAGGGGGAGGCGTTCGGTGATCAGGCCGTCGAGGTCGAGGCGGCCGCGGAGGTACTGGGCGGCCAGCATGGGCAGGTCGCGGTGCGGCGCGGCGTCGCCGCCCTGGGTGCCCATGAGGCGGCGCGAGGAGAACAGCAGGCCGGTGTCCAGCGCCATGGGGTGGCCCTGGGGCGGGCTGCCGACCATGACCGTGGTCCCGCCCGGCTGGGTGGCGGCGAAGGCGTCCGCCAGCACGCCGGGGACGCCGGTCGCGTCGAAGGCGTAGTCGACGCCCCCGCGGACCAGCGCGCTCACCTGGCGGGGCAGGTCGCCGGCGGTGAGCAGGTGGGTGGCCCCGAAGCGCTCGGCCAGCTTGAGCTTCCCCTCGGCCACGTCCGCGGCGATGATCGTGGTGGCGCCGGCGAGCACCGCGCCCTGGATGACGTTGAGCCCCACGCCGCCGCAGCCCACCACCAGGACCGAGGCGCCCGGCGGCACCTCGGCCACGTTCAGGACGGCGCCCACGCCGGTGACCACGCCGCAGGCCAGCAGGCACATGGCGGCGAAGGACGCGTCCTTGGCGATCTTGACGCACATGGCCTCGGCGACCACCGCGTACTCGGCGAACGAGCCGATGCCGATGAAGCGGCGGGTCTCCCGGCCGTCGAGGGTGACCCTGGGCGGGCCGCCCATGATGGTCGGCAGCCGCTGCGGGCCCGAGCACAGGTGGAAGCGGCCGGAGCCGCAGTGGCGGCAGCGCCCGCAGGGGCCGCTCATGGCGATGATGACGTGGTCGTCCGGCCTGACGGAGGTGACGCCCGCGCCGACGCTCTCCACCACGCCCGCGCTCTCGTGCCCCAGGATGAACGGCGGCGTGCCCACCACCGGGCTCTTGCCGTCGATGGCCTTGAGGTCGGAGCCGCACACGCCCGAGGCCCTGATCCGGACGCGCACCTCGCCGGGGCCGGGGTCGTCGATCTCGACGTCGCGGATCTCCATGGGGGCGTGGAACCCGGTCAGCACGGCCGCGCGCATCAGCATGGGCCCACGCTAGCCCGGTGCGCCGTCTGCGAGCAAGCGGTTGCTCGGTATGCCGTTGACACCCTCTTCCGGCAAATCTACGCTCAGCGAAACCAAGCGAGCGCTAGGCCGAGTCGCGAGGAGAACAACATGGTACGGCGGGGCGCGGCGGCGCTCACCCTGACGCTGCTCGTCGCCGGCTGCGCGGCTCAGCAGACCGGCGCGGCCCAGTCGGGCGCGGGAGTGACGGACACCACGATCAAGATCGGCGGCGTGCTGACCAAGACCAGCGCGAGCGGCTACTCGACCAGGGACGCCGAGATCGGGGCGAAGGCCAGGTTCGCCCGCGCCAACGCCGAGGGCGGCGTGCACGGCCGGAAGATCGACTTCATCGGCGCCGAGGACGACGCCCAGGACGCGGCCAAGGGCGACGCGGCGGCCAAGAAACTCGTCCAGAAGGACCAGGTGTTCGCCCTGGTCCCGGTGCACGCCCCGAACTTCGGCGGCGCGGCCTTCCTCGAACAGCAGGGCGTCCCCTGGTTCGGCTGGGCCACCGGGCCGCAGTGGTGCGGCACCAGGACCGGGTTCGGCTACAACGGCTGTCTGGCCCCCAAACAGGGCGCCGGCTCCCAGACGTGGTGGGGCAGGCAGATGGCCGACCTGCTCGGCGGCGCCGCCGGCAAGAGCGTCTACGTGCAGACCAGCGACTCCAGCGGCAGCAAGTACGGCGGCACGACCATCTCCCAGTCGTTCACCGCGGCCGGGTTCGAGCTGGCCGGCGTGAACTCCGGCCTGCCGGCCGCCGCCCCGCCGCCCGACTGGCTCCCGTACGTCAACAAGATCATGACCTCGGACGGCGGCAAGGCCCCCGACGTCGTCGTCTCGGTGATCGCCGGCACCAAGTTCAACGTCGGGCTCTACGCGGCGCTCAAACGGGCCGGGTACAAGGGCGTGCTCACCGACGCCACCAGCTACGACCTGGCCATCCTCAAGGACCCGGCCGGCGCGCAGGCGCTCGACGGCGTGATCGCCGCGCCCATGTTCGAGCCGTTCGAGTCGCCGGCGCCCGAGATCGCCCAGCTCAAGAAGGACGTCGAGCAGGTCGCCCCCGGCACCGCGCTCACCCAGCACCTGGCGATCGGCTACTGGGCCGCCGACATCTTCCTCGACGTCCTCAAGCGCACCGGCAAGGACCTGACCAGGGAGAAGTTCCTGGCCACCGCCAACGGCGACTACGTCTACGAGAACCCCGGGTTCGGCCGCATCCGCTACCCGCGCGACCACAGCGAGCCGAACGGCTGCGGCGCCCTGGTCAAACTGGAGGGCGGGGCCTTCCAGGTGGCCAGGAGGATGGCCTGCTTCGACAACGTGCCGCTGAAATGATCCTCCAGTACGTGCTCAGCGGCCTGGTCACCGGGGCCGTCTTCGCGATCATGGGCTCCGGCCTGACCCTGTCCTACGCGGCGACCGGGGTGTTCAACTTCGCCCACGGCGCCGTCGGCTTCCTGGCCGCCCTGGTGTTCTACGAGCTCACCGCCGCCGCCGGGCTGCCCGCCTGGCTGTCGGCGGTGGTGGCGGCCGGGCTGTTCGCGCCCGCGCTCGGCTACCTGCTGCACCGGGCCATGTTCCGCGGGCTCGCCCAGGCGGGGGAGACCGCGCAGATCGTCGCCACCATCGGGCTCACGATCGCGCTGCCCGCGCTCGGCCTGCTGGCCGTGGAGCTGGCCGGGTTGCCCGCCACGGACGCCACCTCGCTGCCGCGCGGCGTCGGCCCCCATCCGGCTGTGTCGTTCGACCCGCTCGGCGTGCGGCTGGACACCGACCAGTTCCTCACCTTCGCCTTCTCGGCCGTCGCGGCGGCGGGGTTGTGGGCGTTCCTGCGGCACACGCCGTACGGGCTGCGCATGCGCGCCTCCGTGGACCGCCGCCGCCTGGCCACGCTCCGGGGCATCGACGCCGACGCCACCTCGGCGCTGGCCTGGATGCTCGGGTCGGGGCTCGCCGGGCTGGCCGGGGTGCTGGCGGCGCCGGTGCTCGGGCTGGACGCGACGGCGTACACGGTGCTGCTGTTCGCCTCGGCGACGGCGGCGGTGTTCGGGCGGCTGCGCTCGATCCCCTGGACGTTCGCCGCCGGGCTCGCGCTCGGCGTCGTGCAGAACCTGGTCGCCGGGTACACCGACTTCCTGGAGGAGGTCACCGGGCTGCGCACGGCCGTGCCGGTGATCCTGCTGTTCGCCGGGCTGCTGCTGCTGAACCGGTCGCGGGAGCGGGTGGCGGGCAGCGCCGCCGAGGACGTCCCGCCGCCCGACCACCTGGCCGGGGTGCCGGCCTGGCGCAGGCGGCTGCCGTGGGCGGCGGGCCTGGCCGCGCTGGCGGTCTTCGCCCTGCTCGGGCCGGAGTACTACGTGGGCGTCGCGGCCCAGGGGCTGGTGCTGGCGCTGATCTTCTGCTCGTCTGTGGTGGTGACCGGGATCGGCGGCATGGTGAACCTGGCGCAGGCCGCCTTCGCCGCCATGGCGGCGCTGACCTGCGGGTGGGCGTTCGCCTCCGGGCTGCCGTTCGTCGTGGCGATCCTGCTCGGGGTGGCCGCCGCGGGGGCCGTCGGGCTGGTCGTGGCGCTGCCCGCGCTGCGGCTGGGCGGACGGGTGCTGACGCTGGCCACGCTGGCCCTGGCGCTGCTGGCCGACCAGGTGCTGTTCCAGGTGGACGCCTTCAGCAACGGGACCATCGGATGGGCGCTGCCGGCGCTCGGGCTCGGCTTCGCCGACACGTCCGACCCGCGGGTACGGGTGGCCGTGCTGCTGGCGCTGATCGGGCTGGTGGCGCTGCTGGTGCGCAACCTGGAGCGGTCGGCGTCGGGGCGGGCCGTCCTCGCCGTGCGGTCGGCGCCCGCGGCGGCCGTCACCTCCGGGCTGTCCGCGCCGCGGGCCAAGATCGTGCTGTTCGTGCTGGCGTCGGCGATCGCCGGGCTCGGCGGGGTGCTGTTCGCGATCTCCAAGGGGTCGGTCACGGCCACCGACCTGCCGGCGTTCGCCGGGTTCGTCTGGCTGGCGGTGGTGGTGCTGCAGGGCGTGCGCAGGATCGGCGGGGCGGTGCTCGGGGGGCTGGTCGCGGTGGCCGTGCCCGAACTGCTGGCGACCTGGGACGTGTCCGCGCACGTCGGGTCGATCCTGTTCGGCGCGGGCGGCATGGTCCTGGCCCGGCATCCGGACGGCGTGCTCACCCAGCTCGCCGAGGCCCGCCATCGCCGCCGCGCCCGTCGCCTTCCCGCCGCTCCTTCCGGCGCTTTTCCCACCGCTTCTTCCGCCGCTTCTTCCGCCGCTTCTTCCGGCACGCCTTCCGCGCCTCCGGCCGAGGTGGTCGCCGGGGTCGTGGCCCGGCGGGCCGCGGCCGGGGGCGGCGGGTCCGGCGGGCCGCTGTTCGTGCTGGAGGACGTCGTGGCGGGCTACGCCGACTGCACCGTGCTGCACGGGGTGCGGCTGGAGGTGCGGCCCGGCGAGGTGGTGGCGCTGCTCGGCGCGAACGGCGCGGGCAAGTCCACCGCGTGCGCCGTCGCCGCCGGGGACCTGCCGGTGACCGGCGGCCGGATCCTGCTCGACGGCGTGGACGTCACCGCCTGGCCGGCGCACCGGCGGGCGCGCGCCGGCGTCCTGCTGGCCCCCGAAGGGCGGGGCGTCTTCCCCGGGCTCACCGTGGAGGAGAACCTGCGCACCTGGCTGGACGATCCGGAGCCGGTCTACCGGCGCCTGCCGCAGCTCGCGGCCCGCCGTACGGTGGCCGCGGGCGCGCTGTCGGGCGGCGAGCAGCAGCTCCTCACGCTGGCCCCGGCCCTGGTGCGCCCGCCGCGGGTGCTGATCGCCGACGAGCCCTTGCTCGGCCTGGCCCCCCTCGTGGTGCGGCAGGTGTTCGACGTCTTCGCCGAGTTGCGCGACCGGGGCGTGGCGCTGCTGCTGGTCGAGGAGAAGGCGACCGAGGCGCTGGCCGTCGCCGACCGGGTCGCGTTCATGCGGCTGGGCGCCGTCACCTGGACGGGCCCCCGCTCGGAGGTGGAAGGCGACCGGCTGACCGCCGCCTACCTGGGGGTGAGGTGAATGCTGGCGGTGCAGGGCGTGTCCGTGGCCTTCGGCGGCGTCAGGGCGCTGGACGGCGTCTCGTTCGAGACCGGGCCCGGCCAGGTCTGCGGGGTCATCGGGCCGAACGGCGCGGGCAAGACCACGCTGTTCGACGTGGTGTCCGGGCTGCGCAGGCCGGTCGCGGGCCGGGTCACGCTGGACGGGCGCGACCTGACCGGCGTGTCCGCGCTCCGGCGGGCCAGGGCCGGCGTGCGCAGGACGTTCCAGCGCACGCAGGTGTTCGGCCGGCTCACCGTGGCCCAGAACGTGCTGGCCGCGCTCGACTGGCACGGCGGTGGCGGCGGACTGGCCGCCGACCTGGCCGGGTGGCCGGGCCGGCGGCGGATCGAGCGCGAGCGCGGCGCGCGCGTGGCCGAGGTGCTCGACCTGTGCGGGCTAACCCCGCTGCGCGACGCGTACGCCGCCGCGCTGCCGGTCGGGCAGCGCCGGATGGTCGAGCTGGCCCGCGCCCTCGCGGACCGTCCGCGGCTCCTGCTGCTGGACGAGCCCACCTCCGGCCTGGACGCCGCCCAGACCGCTCGGCTCGGCGAGGTCGTCAGGTCTCTGGACACCACCGTGCTGCTGGTCGAGCACGACATGGGCTTCGTCATGGAGATCTGCGACCGGATCGTCGTCCTGGACCTGGGCAGGGTCATCGCGTCCGGGACGCCGGCGCGGGTCAGGGACGATCCGGTGGTGCGGGCCGCGTACCTAGGCTGAGTGCCGTTCGGTGAAGGACAGGATGCGGCGCCAGGCGTCCTGGCAGATGTCCTCCCACTCCTTGAACGAGCGGTCGAAGAAGGAGTGGGGCGCGCCCTCGTAGACGTGGGTCTCGTGCTCGGTGCCCACCCGGTCCAGCGCCGCGGTGTAGGCGTCGAACTCTTCCGGGCTCGACACCTTGTCGGCGCCGCCCCTGAGCAGCAGCAGCGGCGCGCCGGGGCCGGTCGTCGGCTCGTCGATGAAGCGCAGCGCGCCGTAGAAGCCGATGCTCCCGGCCAGGCCGTTGCCCTCCGCGCCCTGACGCCACGACAGGGCGCCGCCCATGCAGAAGCCGACCGTGAACACCGGGCCGCCGGCGGCCAGCTCGGCGGTCGCGGCCGCCGCGTCGGCCTGCACCTGGTCGAGCTTGAGCTGGTCGACGTGCGGCATGTAGTCGAAGTCGTCGCCCCGGTCGTCGGTCCCGGCGGTGCGGCCGAAGTAGTCGATCGCGATCGTGCGGAACCCGGCCTCGGCGAAGCGCACCGCGAGGTCGCGGTAGAACGGGTGCAGGCCGCGCACGTCCGGCATGATCACCACGCCGCGGCCGTTCGGCTCGGCCGGGTCGGCCCGGTAGGCCATGAAGCGGGTGCCGTCGGCTGAGGTCAGGGTGATCTGCTCGTGCGCCGCCACCTCGCCCCGGATCGGCGGGGCGGGCGGCCGGCTGTCGGTGGAATGACACATGTGCCCAGCATGCCCAAGGTGATCGCCCGTCATCCCCCTTCGTCCTCAGTACGGCGGCGCCGCCCGGAACGCCGCCAGCAGGTGGGCCCGCACCCGCCCCACGGCCGGCCTGGCCGGCGCCCCCGACCGTACGGCCAGGTAGCCGGTGTTGATCGGCGGTTCCGCCGGCTCGGCCAGCACGACCAGCGTGCCCTCGGCCAGGTCGCGCCGGCACAGGTACGCGGGCAGGACGGAGACGCCCATGCCCGCCCGCACCGCGCTCAGCACGCCGCGCAGGTCCGGGATGACGACCTGCGCGGCCATCGACGGCCGCCGCCCGAAGACGGCCCGCCAGTAGCGGCGCACGATGGGCAGCTCCTCGGCGTAGGCCACCACGGGCACCGCGGCCAGCTCCTTGGGCCCGACCCGGCCGGGCGGCAGCGCGCGGGCCACGGACGGCGCCGCCACCAGGACGAACTCCTCGTCGTAGACGGGGTCGGCCTGGATGCCGCGCACCCGGGGCCGGATCGTGGACAGCACCAGGTCGAGCCGTCCGGCCGCGAGGTCGGCCAGCAGGTCGTCGGCCAGGCCGAGGGTGGTGCGCAGGCGCAGCCCGTCGCGGACGAGCGGGGCGAGCATCGGCATGACCTCCTCGCACAGGAACTCGGCCGGGCCGCCCAGGTGCACGGCCTCGTCCGAGGGCAGCTCCGAGCCGGCCACCTCCTCCAGCGCGTCGAGGGCGGGGGCCACCCTGCGGGCCAGCTCGTCGGCGGCGGGGGTGGGCGCGACGCCGCGCGGCAGCCGGTCGAACAGCGGCCGGTCGAGCGTCGCCTCCAGCGTCTTGACCTGGGCGGTCACCGCGGGTTGCGAGAGGCCGAGCGTCTGCGCGGCAGCGGTGATGGAGCCGGTCCTGTGGACGGCGAGGAAGGTCCGCAGCAGGTCCAGCGAGAGAGACGACACATCACTATTCTGATGCCAGGACTGATATTTCGCTATTTGTAGCTGATGGACTTTCCCGGCCATGCTCGAAGGCATGAGCAAGCGCATCCTGATCGTGTTGACCAGCCACGACGACCTCGGCGGCGTGGAGCGTACCGGATACTACGTCCCCGAGGCGGCCCATCCCTGGCAGATCTTCACCAAGGCCGGCTTCGAGGTGGACGTCGCCAGCATCGCCGGCGGCCGCCCGCCGCGCGACGGCCACGACCCGGACGACCCGGCGCAGGCCGCCTTCCTCGCCACCGGCCTGGACGAGGACACCGCCCCCCTCTCCGGCGTGGACGCCTCGGCCTACGACGCCGTCCTGTACGCCGGCGGCCACGGCACCATGTGGGACTTCCCCGCCGACCCCGACGTGGCCCGCGTCGGCCGCGAGGTCTACGAGCGCGGCGGCGTGGTCGCGGCGGTCTGCCACGGCCCGGCCGCGCTGGTCGGCCTGACCCTGTCCGACGGCTCCCACCTGGTGGACGGCCGGCGGGTGGCCGCCTTCACCAACAGCGAGGAGACCGCGCGGGGCGTGGCGGGGGTGGTGCCGTTCCTGCTGGCCGACGCGCTGACCGAGCACGGCGCCCGGCACGAGCCCGCCCCCGACTGGCAGCCGCAGGTCGTCGTGGACGGCCGGCTGGTCACCGGCCAGAACCCGGCCAGCGCCGCGCCCCTGGCCGAACAGGTCGTCACCCTGCTGAGCTGACCCCGGCCGACCCCCGCTGACTCCGGCTGACCCCCGCTGACCCCGGCCGACCCCGGCCGAGGTCGCCGGACGGCGGGCGGGGCGCGCGCAACGGCAGCCGGATGGCGGTTGCCGCGCCGTCGCGCGAAATCCGACCATCGAGGGGTACGGCAAGCCCCCTCCGTGGAAGGAAGTCCTCATGGCGTTCCACCCCAACCTCGATCCCGACCTGCGTGCCGCCCTGGAGAACGCGCCCTTCCCGGCGTTCGACGTGACGGCGCTCGACGCGGAGGAGCTGGCCGGGCACCGGGCCCAGATCCACGCGATGCTGGCCGCGATGCCGCCCGCCGAGACCGAGGTGCGGATCGAGGACCGCCGCGTCCCCGGCCCCGACGGCGAACCGGACATCCGGGTCCGCGTCTACCGCCCCGCGCAGGACGGCGCCGGCCGGCCCGGCCTCTACTGGATCCACGGCGGCGGCATGATCGTCGGCATGCCCGAGGTGGACGAGGCCTCGATGATCGAGTACGTCGAGCGGCTCGGCGTCGTCGTGGTCTCCGTGGACTACCGTCTCGCGCCCGAGCACCCGCACCCCGCGCCGGTCGAGGACTGCTACGCGGGGCTGGTGTGGACCGCCAAGAACGCCGAGGAGCTGGGCATCGACCCCGCCCGGCTGGCCGTCGGCGGGGCCAGCGCGGGTGGGGGGCTGGCCGCCGGGACCGTGCTGCTCGCCCGCGACCGGGGCGGGCCCGAGGTGGTCCTCCAGCTGCTGATCTGCCCGATGCTCGACGACCGCAACACCACCCCGTCGAGCCTGGAGTTCACCGAGGCCGTGGTCTGGGACCGGGCCGCGAACCTCTACGGCTGGTCCGCCCTGCTCGGCGACCGGGCGGGCGGCCCGGACGTCCCGCCGTACGCGGCGCCGGCGCGGGCCGAGGACCTGTCGGGGCTGCCGCCCGCGTTCGTCGACGTGGGCGAGCTGGAGGTGTTCAGGGACGAGGACATCGACTACGCCCAGCGGCTCGCGCGGGCCGGGGTGTCCACCGAGTTCCACCT
Source organism: Nonomuraea sp. NPDC048881 (assembly GCF_040649795.1). Taxonomy (NCBI): domain Bacteria; kingdom Bacillati; phylum Actinomycetota; class Actinomycetes; order Streptosporangiales; family Streptosporangiaceae; genus Nonomuraea; species Nonomuraea sp. NPDC048881. Next base: position 140,824 of record NZ_JBEZGC010000019.1, on the reverse strand, counting down.
CTACCCGGGGGCGTTCCACGGGTTCGACGTCATGGTGCCCGACACCCCGCTGAGCAGGCGGGCGCGGGAGACCCGGCTGGCCGCGCTCAGGCGGGCGTACCGCCTGTAGCGGTGGTGGCGTCGTCGTCGGTGGCGGCGTTCGCGGTGGTGGCGTCGGCCGTGGTGGCGTTCGCGGTGGTGGCGTCGGCCGTGGTGGCGTTCGCGGTGGTGGCGTTCGCGAGGAGGCGCAGCAGGGCCAGGGCGAGGTGGGCGCGCAGGCGTCCGGCCGGGTCGGCGAGGGAGAAGCCCAGCGCCGACTCCGCCCGGGCGATGCGGGCCGCCATCGAGCTGTGGTGCAGGTGCACCCCGGTGGCGGCGGCGCGGACCGATCCGGCCGAGCACAGCGCGCGCACCGCGAGCAGGTGGTCCTCGCTCAGCCGCGCCATCGCCCGCACGTCGGCCAGCTCCGCGACGGCCGGGCGGGGCAGGTCGGCGAACAGCGCGAGCGCGCCGAGATCGGTCCAGCGCACCACCCGGTCGTGCGGGCCGGTGAAGCGCAGCGCCGTACGGGCCTTGGCCCACGACTCGGCCGCGTGCGCCCCGGGCAGCTCGGGGCCGATGCCCACGCGGGCGCCCTCGGGCAGCCCGCCCTCGACGGTGGTGGCCACCAGCGCGGCCTGGGTGTCGCCGATCCTGGCCGTACGCACGCGGTGCCCCATCGCCCGCAACCCGGCCGCAAGCGGGTCGCCGGGGAGGGCGAAGGCCAGGGCCTGGAGCGGGGTGGATGGCGCGAAGCCGAGCAGGCGCAGCGCCCGTGCGCGTTCCGCCTCGCCGGTCTCGGCCGACAGCACCAGCTCGACCAGCGCCGGGTCGCGGCCCTCGCGGGCCTGCGCGGCGGCGCGTTCCAGGGTCAGCTCGGCGGCGGCGGCGAACCGTTCGAGCACGATGTCGTCGAGGCCGTGCGGGGCGCCCTCGCGTTCCATCCACACGCTGCCCAGGCCGCCGCTCAGCTCCCTCGCCCGCGCCCCCTCCTGGGGCCCTTCCCCGGCCCGCTTCCCCGCGCCTGGCGTCCGCGCGTCGGCGGCCCGGCCGTCCGGGTCCGTCCGGAGGCGCCGGCCGGCGGTGGCGTCGTGCAGGCCGACCGGACATCGCGCCAGCCGCGCGGTCGCCGCGAGCAGCACCGGCACGGTGACGTGGTCGCGCACCAGCGAGTCGAAGTAGGCGATGACCCGCACCGCGCTCTCGGCGTCGGTGTCGAGCGTGGAAAGCCGGAGCAGAAGACCCTGCACGACGTCCAGACTAGGCCGACGGACGGCGGCCTGGCCAGTAGACCAAGCGTGCGCTAGTTTGGTTTCGTGGATCTCGACTTCTCCCCGGCCGAGCTGGACTTCCGCGCCGAGGTTCGCGACTGGCTGGCCGCCCACGTGCCCGAACGGCTCCCGCCGATGGACACCGGCGAAGGCTTCCTGGCCCACCGTGCCTGGGAGGCGCTGCTGGCCGGCGAGCGGCTGTCGGTCGTCTCCTGGCCGCGCGAGTACGGCGGCCGCGCCGCGTCCCTGATCGAGTGGCTGATCTTCGAGGAGGAGTACTGGGCCGCCGGCGCCCCCGCCCGGGTCAGCCAGAACGGCATCTTCCTCCTGGCCCCCAGCCTCATGCGCTTCGGCACCCCCGAGCAGCGGCGACGCTGGCTGCCCCGGATGGCGACGGCCGAGGACGTGTGGGCGCAGGCCTGGTCCGAGCCCGAGGCCGGCAGCGACCTCGCCGCGCTCACCGCCCGCGCCGAACGCGCCGACGGCGGCTGGCTCCTGTACGGGCACAAGACCTGGAGCTCCCGGGCCGCCCACGCCTCCCACGGCTTCGGCCTCTTCCGCACCTCCGGCGCGCGGCACAAGGGCCTGACGTACTTCCTGTTCCCCCTGGACGACGTCGCCGTCCGGCCGATCGCGCAGCTCGACGGCCTGCCCGGGTTCGCCGAGCTGCACTTCGACGGGGTCTTCGCGCCCGACTCCATGGTGCTCGGCGAGCCCGGCGACGGCTGGCGGATCGCGATGTCCACCACCTCCTCCGAACGCGGCCTGACCCTGCGCAGCCCCGGCCGCTTCCTCGCCACCGCCGACCGCCTCCTCGACCTGGCCCTGGACGCCGACCCCGCCCTCGCAGACCGGGCCGCGCGCTGCTGGACGGCGGCCGAGGCGTACCGGCTGCACACCTTCGCCACCGCCCGCCGGATCATGGCCGGGGCCGAGATCGGGGCGGCGGCCAGCATGGGCAAGGTCTTCTGGTCGGAGCTGGACCTGCGCATGCACGAGCTGGCCATGGACCTGCTCGGCGACCGCGCCGGCGGGACGGCCTGGCTGGACGGCTTCCTGTTCTCGCTGGCCGGGCCCATCTACGCGGGCACCAACGAGATCCAGCGCAACATCATCGCCGAGCGTGTCCTGGGCCTGCCCCGATGACCCCTCTGGAGTCGCCCTCATGCACTTCGCCTTCACCGACGAGCAACTCGCCCTGGGGGCGACCGTCCGCGACGTGCTGCGGGCGCACTGCCCACCCGGCGCGCTGCGGACCGAACGCCGTCCCGCCTGGGACCGGCTGGCCGAGCTGGGGTTCTTCGGGCTGCTGCTGCCGCCGGAGCTCGACGGGCTCGGGCTCGGGCTGACCGACGTGCTGCCCGCGGTCGAGGAGACCGGGCGGGCCTGCCTGCCGGGGCCGGTGGTCGAGACGGCGGTGGCGGCGGCGTTCCTGACGCCCTTCCTGGCGCCCGAGGCGGCCAGGCTGGCCTCGGGCGGGGTGTGCGTGGGGGTGCTGCTGCCGGGGGAGGCGTACATGGCCGACGCCGATCTCGCCGACGTGCTGGTCGTGGCGCGTACGGGGGAGGGGGTGCGGGTGCTGGCGCGGCACGAGGCGCGGCTCACCGCCGTGCCGGGGGTGGATCCGTGCCGGCCGTTGTTCGATGTCGCCTTCGAAGCGTCCGGACGTGCTGATCCCGGCGCGGACCGGGTGGCGCTCGCGGCGCGGGCCGTCGCGGTGGCGACCGCCGCCCAGCTGATCGGGGTCGCGCGGGAGCTGCTCGCGGTCTCGGTGTCGTACGCGGCGGTCAGGAGGCAGTTCGGCGCGGCGATCGGGTCCTTCCAGGCCGTCCGGCACCGGCTCGCCGACGTGGCGGTCGCCGTCGAGTTCGCCGCGCCGCTGGTGCACCGCGCGGCGCTGTCCGTCGACCGGGACGCGCCCACGGCCGGACGGGACGCCGGCGCCGCCAAGGCCGCGGCGGGCGAGGCGGCGACGCTGGCCGCCCGCGTCGCCCTGCAGACCCACGGCGCGATCGGCTACACCGAGGAGCTGGACCTGCGGTTCTGGCTCGCGCGGGCCTGGTCCCTGTCGGCCGCGCACGGCACCGCCGCCGCCCACCGCGAACACGTCCGCGCCTGCCTGGGCACCCGCGACCTGCGGAGGTACCCGTGAAGTACGGCGTGCCGCTGGGCCTGCTGCACCCGGACGCCTGGAAGGACGTGGCCGTGGCCGCCGACGAGCTGGGGTTCGAGTCGGTGTGGCTGCCCGAGCACCTGGTGTTCGCCACCGACCTGTCGCTCGCCGTCTACCCGGGCGCCGAGGACCCCGGCATCAAGCCGACGACCCCGCTGTTCGACGCCCCGGCCTACCTGTGCTGGCTGGCCGGGCTCACCACCCGCGTCCGGCTCGGCACCGCCGTGCACCTGCTGGCGCTGCGCCACCCGTTCGTCTCGGCCCGCGCCTTCGCCACCCTGGACGTGGTGTCGGACGGACGGGCGATCTGCGGCGTGGGCGCGGGCTGGTACCGCGGGGAGTGGGCGGCGGCCGGGCTGCCCTTCGAGACCCGCGGCGCCCGGCTGGACGAGGTCATCGAGATCGTCCGGCGGCTCTGGACCGAACCCGTGGTCGCCCATTCCGGACGGTTCTATCGGTTCCCGGAGGTCGCCTTCGAGCCCAAGCCCGTGCAGGGGCGGCTGCCGGTGCTGGCCGGCGGGGAGTCGGCGGCGGCGCTGCGCCGGGCGTCCCGGCTGTGTGACGGGTGGATCAGCATGCCGCACACGATCGAGTCCATCAGGCCGCAGCTGGCGCGGCTGGGGGCGGGGGTGCCGGTCACGGCGCACGCGTACGCGCTGGGCTCTCCCGGGGAGGTGGCCGCCTGGGCGGAGCTGGGGGTGGAACGGCTGATCGTCCGGCCATGGACGCGCAGCCGGGACGCGGTCACCCGTCTGGCCGCCTTCGCCGCCGATTACGACGTGACCTGACCCCGCCGGGCCGCCGCTCACCCGGCCCTCCCCGCCGCTCGGTCGCTCGGTCACCGGCGGGGCGTCCTCAGGCGGGCTGACGTCCCCAGTCGGGGGTGCTGACGATCTCGCGGGTGGGGGTGCGGTGACGGCGGCCGCGCAGAGGGGCGTCCTGGACGAAGGCGTCGACGGTGCTCGTGCCGCCGGACTGCTGGCGCGGGCCTCGCGGGTGCTGCGAGACCGCGGTCCCGGCGGTTCCGGCGGTCGCGGCGGTTCCGGCGGTCGCGGCGCGACGGTGGCGGCGGCCGCGCGGGACGGAATCGGCGGTGAACTCGTCCATGAAGAACGGGTGCTCGGCGGCGTACGCGTCCAGGAGCGGCTCGCTGCGGCGGCGACGGCCCTGGTACGTCGCGCCGATCCCGGACGCCTGGGCGGCCCGCGGCGTCGTCCTCGTCCGGGCGGCCACCTCGGCGCCCGGTCGGGGGCCGGGGGAGAAGGCGCTGAACGTGCTCGTCGCCGGGGGCAGCGAGATCGGCACCATCGGGCCGGTGTCGAACATGGGCTCGAAGGGCGCCGTGTCGGGGGCGGGCCGGAACGAGGCGCTGTCCAGCCGCCGCGGCGGGGCCATGCGGTCGGTGAACGGCTCGAACGCGTCCACACCGGCCGCGACCTCGGCGCCGCCCGCGGGGCCGAAGTCGGGGACGGGGGCGGCGAACTCGAAAGTACGGTTCCGACCGGCCTCGAAAGAGCCCGCGCCAAGCCCGGAGCGGCCCCCCTGACCGATCTCGGGAGAGACGGCCGCCAACTCGAAGCCGCCTTCCCGACCGGTCTCGGGTGAGGCGGCCGCGCGTTCGAAGCCCGTGCCGGAAGGGGCAGTGGTGAGTTCGAAGGGGTCGGCGGGCTCGGCGGTGGTCCGCAGCGAGGAGGGGCGGGTGTGCTCGTGGCGCGTCTCCGCGGGACGGCGGCGACGCCGGTGGCGGGAGGGGGCGGCGTGGGTGCCGCGCCTGGAAGGCGCCCCGGGAAGGGGCACGGCGACGGGCACGGGAACAGGCAGAGCGACGGGCACGGCGATACCGGCAGTGACGCCCGTGGTGACGCCCGTCGTGACGCCTTCCCTCGCGGAGAGGGGCGCGGCGGCGCGTACGCGGGCGGCCTTCGCCGAGGCGGTCGCCGGGCGGAGGCGGCTCTGGCGGGTCTTCGCCAGGGCGACGAGCGCCAGCGCGGCGATCAGCGCGGACCCGACCAGCGACGGTGAGCCGATCGCCGGCATCGAGCCGGTCGAGGAGGCGTCCACGAGCGCGGGAAGGGGCTCGGCGGTGGCGGACGTGGTGTCGGCGGTCGTCGCCTTGGCGTGCTTGGACTTCTGTCCCGACTTCCCGGCCGCCGCCGTCGGCACGGGAGCCGCCCCCGTCGCCGGCGAGGCGGACGCGGACGGCGCGGCGGGGGACGCCGAAGGCGAGGACGCCGTGGTCCTGGCGGGCTTGTCGGACTTGGCCTTCGGGCGCGCGGCGAGCGGAGCCTCGGCGGCGCGCTCCTGCTCGACGTGCGGGATCAGGGAGCTGAGCGAGTCGGCGGGGAGCTGGAGCGTTCCCACGTCGGTGCCGGGCCTGGCGGGCGTCGCCGCCTGCTCGTCGGCCCGCTTCTGGGCCGCCTCCTCGTCGAGACGGGCCTTGACGCGCTCGGGGTAGCCGTAGCCGACGACCTTGCTGGTGTCGCGCTCCTTGCGCTTGGCGACGCCGCCGTCGATGTTGCCCTCGATGGTGAAGATCGTGTCGCCCTCGACCCGCGTGACGATGCCGACGTGGTCGATGTTGTCGATCTTGCCGGTGCCGCTCCAGTCGTAGAAGACGAGCGCGCCGGGCTTGGGCGTCTTCCCCCAGGCGCCCTGCGCCTTGAACCATTCGGCGTGCCGTACGGTCCAGGCGAACTGCCCGATCCACTCCTGGTAGCCGAGCTTGTGCGCGGCCCAGGAGAGGTACATGTCACACCAGGGTGCGGCGGAGTAGTCGGCGTCGAACTCGACGGTCTTGCCGTACCAGTCGCCGAACTTGGTGTACGCACCGGCCTTCTCGGCGTAGCCGAGCTGGCTCTCCAGCAGGTCGATGTACTTCTGCATCTCGGGCGTCATGGAAGTATGGGGGAACCTTCCGGTCAAGATCCGGATTTATCCACACATACTCGGGTACACGGGGGTAACCCGGGACATGTGTGGCAAAACCGGAAACCTGTAGTCTTCCGTGCGGTGCGAGGTTACCGCTTCGTGACCAAGGTCAAGCACGCCCCAAGAGAGGGTAAAGACATCACCGGGCGCATAACCGCAGCTCAAACAAGCTCTCGGACACGTCCAGGGTGGGTGATTTAACAGGAAAAGGCTCGCGTGTCGCGCCCAGCGGGCCTAGTAACCGGCTCCGGTGAGCAACCCTCCGTCCACCGTGAACTCGCTCCCCGTGCAGTAGCTGGCCCGGTCCGAGGCCAGGAACGCGACCACGTGCGAGACCTCCACCGGCTTCGCGAACCGCTTGATGACCATGGACTTCACGAACGCCTCCGCGTCCACCTCGGCCATCAGGTCCGGGTTCACCGCCATAGCCGTGTTGATCGCCCCCGGATGCACCGAGTTCACCCGGATCCTGAACCGGGCCAGCTCCCGCGCGGCCGACTTGGTCAGCCCGCGCACCGCGAACTTCGAGGCCGCGTACGCCGACAACCCCTCCGCCCCGACGAACCCCTCGATCGAGGAGATGTTCACGACGGCGCCGCGCCCGGCCGCCTTCATGGGCTCGATCACCGACTTGACCCCCAGCCAGGTGCCCTTGAGGTTCACGTCGATCACCCGGTCGAAGTCCTCGGGCGCCATGTCCTGGATGCGGCCGTAGGTGAGGATGCCGGCGTTGTTCACCAGGACGTCGAGCCGGCCGTGCAGCTCCGTGGCCGTGCCGACGGCCCGCCGCCATTCGTCCGGGCTGCGCACGTCGTGCCGCACGTACGCGGCCCCGGTCTCGGCGGCCAGCGCCTTGCCCTCCTCCTCCAGCACGTCGCCGAAGACCACCCGCGCGCCCTCTTCGAGGAACAGGCGCACGTGCGACTCGCCCATGCCCCTGGCCCCGCCCGTGATCAGCGCGACCTTGCCGTCAAGCAGTCCCACGACTACCTCCTGCCGCGACGGCCGCCGCGGCCGCCTCCATGGAGCGGTAGACGGGGACGCCCGCCGCCGCCGCGATCCGCCGTACCTCGTCCTCCACGCCCGCGGGCGCGCACTCGCCGTTCCTGGTGACGAGTGTGATCCTGACCCGCGGCAGCGCCTCCTGCGCGCCGGCCAGCGCCCGCGCGTAGGCGTACAGGGGCTCGGCCGCGTCGCCGTAGGTGAAGAAGCTCTGCACGTTCACGTGGGCGACCACGTCCGCGTACGGCTCCCGCCGGACGATCGCCCCGATCACCTCCGGCACCAGCCCGGGACGCCCGCGCGGCCCCACCGGCACCTCCAGCGGGTTGCCCGCGGCGGCCAGGCCGAGCCCGTCGAGCACGCCGTCCGGCAGCGGGGCGAGCCGCACGCCGGCCCGGTCGAACGCGTCGGCCGCCAGCACGCCCGCGCCGCCGCTCGGCCCGATCACCAGCACCCGGTCGCCGTCCGTCACGCGGGAGCCGTGCGCCTGGAAGAAGGCCAGCACGCCGATCAGGTCGTCCTGGGAGGAGACCAGCGCCGTGCCGGTCTGGGCCGCGACCGCCGCCCACACCCGCAGGTCGCTCACCATGCCGCCGGTGTGCGAGAGCGCCGCCCGCTGTCCCTGCGAGCTGCGCCCGCCGACCAGCAGCGCCACCGGCAGCCTTGCCGCGCGTAGCGCCTCGTGCAGCTCCCGGCCGCCGCGCGGGTCCTCCAGGTAGAGCCCGACGGCTCGCGTCTCGGGGTCGCGGGCCAGCCAGGACAGCAGCTCGGCGGGGGTCACGTCGGCCGCGTTCCCCACGGTGACCACCCGGCTGAAGGCCAGCCCGCGCCGCTCCCCGACCTTGATCACCTCGCCCGCGAGGCCGCCGCTCTGCGAGATCAGCGCGACCGTCCCCGCCGGTCCGACGCCGCCGCCGACGAACGTCTGCCGGCCGCGCGGGCAGTACACGCCCATGCAGTTGGGGCCGAGCAGCCGGGTGCCCGCCGCGCGGGCGGCCCCGGCCAGGTCGCGTTCCAGGTCCGCGCGTCCGGCCTCGCCGAACCCGCCGCTCATCACCTGCACGTACGGGATGCCCGACGCCTGCCGCACGACCTCGGCGCACCGCTCGGCGGGCACCGCCACCAGCGCGTAGTCCACGTCGGCGGCGGCCAGCGACGGCACCGCGGGCACCCCCGCCACCTCGGCGGCCGACGGGTGCACGGCCACCAGCGGCACCCCGGCCGCCCGGTAGAAGTCGAGGAACATGTTCCCGAAGTTCGGCCTGCTCGCCGAGGCGCCGACGACGGCCACCGCGCGGGGCTCGAAGAGCGGCAGGAAGTCGGCCGGCTCGCGGGCGGCGGGCGGGCGCGGCCGGCCGGGCAGGTGGCGCGCGTCCACCGCGGTCACGCCGGTAGGGGTGGCGATGACCGGGTTCAGCTCGAACTCGCCTAGTTCCAGCCGTTCCCACAGGCCGCCGGGGCCGCCGACCGTCATGAGCAGCTTGACGACGGCGTCCACGTCCACGGGCGGGTGGCCGCGGTGGCCGCGCAGGAGGGCCGCGCCGCGCAGTTCGTCCAGCATGAGGCGCGCGTCCGGCTCGGAGATCGGGCAGAGGCGCAGCGCCGTGTCGCGCATCGCCTCCGTCCAGACGCCGCCCAGCCCGGTCAGCAGCACCGGGCCGAACCCCGGGTCGCCGACCAGCCCGACGATCAGCTCCACCCCGGCGGGCGCCTGCTCCTCGACCAGGAACCCCTCCACGTCGAGCCGGGAGCGCATCTCCGCGGCCGCCGCGGCGAGGCCGTCCGCCCGCAGGCCGAGCCGTACGGCCCCCGCCTCCGACTTGTGCACCAGCCCCGGGCCGAACGCCTTCAGCACCAGCGGCTCGGCCAGCTCCCCGGCCGCCGCGAAGTCCAGGTCGCGCACCACCACCCCACGCGGCACCGGCACCCCGGCCGCCGCGACCAGCTCCTTGACCTCATGCTCGCGGGGGATGCGGGGGGTGTCCCGGGTGTCGTGCTCGTGAGGGTCCCGGGTTTCGCGGTCGTGAGGGTCCCGGGTTTCGCGGTCGTGAGGGGCGCGGGGGAGGTCCCGGTTCCCGTGGTTCTGGGCGCTCACCCGAGCAGGTGCCCGTGCTGCTCGCGGATCCGGCGGCGCAGCAGCTTGCCGGGGCCGCCGGAGGCGTCCTGCGAGTGCGGCAGCTCGCCGGTCACCACGATGTGGTCGGGCCGCTGGTGCGGGGGCAGCGTGTCGGCCAGGGCGAGCGACAGCTTGGCGGCGTCCAGCGACTGCCCGGCGCGCGGCACGACCGCCAGCAGCACCCGCTGCTCGTCCGCCCCCTCGGGGACGCCCACCGCGCCGGCCTCCGCCACGCCGTCCAGCGCCGAGACGGCCTCCTCGATCGTGGCGGGCTGCGTCCACTGGCCGTGCTTGAGTATGGAGTCCTCGCGGCGGCCGAGGACGCGCAGCACGCCGTCGGCCGACAACGTCCCGAGGTCGCCGCCCACGTACCACTCGCCGCGCAGGACGCCGTGGTCGTCCGTGCCGTCGTAGCCCGCCATGCGGTGCGGCCCGGCCAGGTTGATCTCGCCGACCTCGCCGGTCACCGCGGCGCCGGACGGGCCGGTGATCCGTACGGCGTTGCCCGTGCGCGCCCGCCCGGACGACCCCAGCGGCGTCGAGCCGTCGTCCACGCGGCCCATGCACGTGTACGGCGCCTCGGTCTGCCCGTAGTAGGAGTAGACCCCGGCCCCGGGCAGCCTGGCCTTGATCCGGTCGAGCATGGTCGCGGTCAGCGGCTCGCCGCCCAGCATGATCACCTGGATCGACGACAGGTCCACCCCCTCGTGCTCGGACGTCCCCAGCAGCGCCGCGTAGAACGACGGGATCTGCGACACGTGGGTGACCCGTTCGCGCGGCACCACGCGCAGGAAGTTCGCCGGCCCCCAGTCCTGCTCCAGAACCAGGCGCATGCCCGCGTACAGGGCGGGGCCGACGATGGCGGGGAAGCCGATGCCCCAGATGATCGCGCCGGTGCCGAACACCGAGTCGGGGCCGCGCGGCACGTCCAGCCAGATCTGGGCGGTCGCCAGGGAGGAGGCGTGGGTGTGCACGACGGCCTTCGGCAGGCCGGTCGTACCGGAGGTGTAGTAGAGGGCCAGCGGGTCGTCGTGGAAGCCGCCCAGCGGCGGTTCCTCCTCCAGGCCGCCGGTCAGCTCACCGGCGTCGATCCAGGTGGTGACCTGCGGGAGGGCGTCCCTGATGCCGCCGACCAGGTCGGCGACCGTGGAGTCGTACACGAAGGCCGTGCAGCCGGAGGCGGCCACCACGGCCCGCAGCGTCTCGGCCGGCCAGTACGGGTTGAGCGCCGCCGTCACCGCGCCGATCTTGGCCTGGGCCAGGTAGACCTCGGCGACCAGCAGCGTCTCGTTGAGCAGCGCCGCCACCCGCTGCCCGGCGGTGATCCCGGCCGCCAGCAGCGCGTTCGCCCGGCGGTTGACGGCCCGGTTCAGCTCGTCGTAGGTGAAGCTGCGCTCGCCGCAGTACGTCAGCGCCACCCGGTCGGGCGTGCGCAGCGCTCCCGCGGTCAGGATCGCGTGGCCGTAGTTGCCGTAGGGTGATCGCGCCATGGGGGGTGCCTCCAGGTCAGAGGGGCGAGTAGAGCACGAACGTGTTTCCTGAGGGGTCGCGCAGCACGGCCCGCCTCTCGTGCGGCCCGTCCTCGGGCGCGCGCACCACCTCGGCCCCGCGCGCCGCCATCTCGCGCACCGTGACCGCCACGTCGTCCACCTTGTACGACGGCGCCGCCGACGCGGTGACGTGCTCGGCCGGACCGGCCAGCGCCACGGTGACGCCCCCGCCGTCCAGCGCGGCGAACCGGTCGCCGTCCCTGAACTTCACCGGCAGGCCGTAGAAGGCGATCGCCTCGTCCAGGTCGGCTACGGGGATGAGCACGTTGCCGAGTTTCACACGGGCCTCCAATGCGGCAGATCGTCCACGAACGTCACCCGCACCGGCATCCCGACGCGGACCTCCTCCGGCGCGCACCCCACGACGTGCCCGAACGCGCGCACGCCCTCGTCCAGGTCCACCCACGCCGGCACGTACGGCTCCCGCCCCCGGTAGCCGGGCGCGAACGACCGGTGCACGACGGTGAACGTGTGGACCGTCCCCGTGCCCCTGGCGGGCTCGGCGGCCAGCTCGGCGCCGCCGCACGACGGGCACGACGGCTTGGGCAGGCAGCCGCGGCGGCCGCAGGACACGCAGCGCCGGATCACCAGCTCGCCGCGCGCCCCTGCGGCGCCGGTGGGGGAGGTGTCACCGCTCATCGCTGCCAAGCTAGCGCACGCTTGGTTGCCGAACAAGAGCCCCTGCTTCACGAAACCGGCCCCCCGACCCCGCGGCCCGGCCGCCCGCGCTGCGCCCTCCTTGCGGCCCTGCTTCTAGCGGCCTTCCTGCTCCTGACCGCCGGGCACCAGCCCGCCCTCCCCCGTGGGGGAGGGCGCCGGGGAGGCGGCCTCCGTGGGATGCGCCACGGGCTGCCCGCCGGTCGGGGACGCGGTGCCGGTCGGGGTGGCCGGGCCGGAGTGGGTCGGCGGTGGGGCGGTGCAGGCGGGGCCGTCCACCGCGACCTCGCTCACCTGCGGCCCGTTGACCGCCGCCGGCTCGGTCATGACGACGATCCCGAGGTAGGCCCGCACCCCGCAGTCCACGCTCCCGGGATCGTGCCGGACCCCGCTGGTGTAGGCGGTGCTGCCGCGCAACGTGAGGGTCTCCCGCCGCACGGTGGTGACCGGCCCGTCGCCGAGCCGCCGCGTGTACGTGATCCGCAGCCGCACCGGCCCCGTGCCGTCCGCGGACACCCTGATCGCGCCCGCCGAACCGCTCCACCGCGCGATGCTCGCCTCCTGTACGGCGGGCGGCGGCAGGGCGGTCCCGCTCTGCGCCCGCGTCGGCCCTGTCGGAGGCCCTGTCGGAGGCCCTGTCGGAGGCCCTGTCGGAGGCGCTGTCGGGGGCGCTGTCGGGGGCGCTGTCGGCGGTGCGGCACTCGTGGGCATGGGCGGGCCGGTCGAGACGTGCGGCCCGCCGGTGGCGGCGGGCGGGGACGCGCTGCCGCGGACCGTGGCGGGCGTGCTCCTGCGGGGCGTCGGCGTGTGGGCGTCGACCGGCGCCGGGTTCAGCTCGCCCGGCGGCTTCGGCTGCGGCATCAGGATCGTGCCCGCGCCCGGCGACAGCCGTCCGCCGGAGATCACGAGGGCGATCGCCACGGCGACCACCGTCGCGCCCGCCACCCACAGGTGCGGCGGCAGCGCGGGCAGCCGGACCGCCCGCCCGCGGATCCCGGCGCGCGGCCGGCCCGGGGCGCGGGCGTCCTGATCGGCCCTGGCCGCCAGCGGGAAGCGCAGGGCCAGCAGCGTGGCCAGCTCGGCGAGCCGGCGGCGGCCGCGCTGCTCCCAGTCGGGCCCGTATCCTGCGACGGCGTCCTCCTCCAGCTCGGCCGCGAACTGCCGGGCCGAGGCGTACCGGGCCGCCGGGTCCTTAGCCAGCCCGCGCCTGAGCAGGTCGCGCAGGGCGTCCGGGACCACCTCCAGCGGCACCGGCGCAGCCAGGTGCAGCTCCCGCAGGGCCGCGACGTCCAGCTCGCCGTCCCCGCCGTCCCCGCCCTCCTTGTACGCGCGGTAGGGCGGCCGCCCCCTGACCGCCTCGAACAGCACGCAGGCCGCCGCGTACAGGTCGGCCGGCGGCCCGGCCCGTCCCTGCGTCCACAGCTCCGGCGACATGTACGCCGGGCTCCCCGCCGGCACCCCCGGCTCCTCGGCGTGCACGACCACCCCGAAGTCGGCCAGCTTGCTCGTGCCGTCCGCCTGGACCAGGACGTTCTCCGGCTTGACGTCCCGGTGCGGCACGCCCTTCTCGTGCGCGGCGGCCAGGGCGGCGAGGATGCCCTTGAGCAGCACCAGGGCCGCCTCCGGGGCCGTCCGGCCGTGCTCGGCCAGCAGTGTGCGCAGCGAGACGCCGTCCACGAGCTCCATGACGACGGCGGCCCGGTCCGGGGTCTCGACGTACTCGTAGAGGCGGACCACGTTGGGGTCGTCGAGCTCGACGAGCTGATGGGTGTCGGCCCTGAAGCGGTCCATGAACTCGGGGTCCCTGCGCAGGGTGGCGTTCAGGTACTTGATCGCGACGTAGGCGCCGGTGGACTGGTAGGTGGCGAGGAACACGCGGCCGGTGCGGCCCGCGCCGAGCTGACGAACTTCACGGTAACCAGGGACCAAGTCCAACCCCCATCAGCCATGCCGTCGTGCATTCGACGGTCTCACCCGGGGTGTGGGTTGTCACGTCTGGAGAAATTTCGCCCTTTGTGATGAAAGGTGACGTCCGGTGAGGCCGTGGAGGCGGTGTTATGCTGTGGCGGACCCAAGCAAGCGCTCGGCTAAATGACGGAGGGTGCGGGTGGAGCGGTTGGCCGTGCTGGTGATGGAGATGCAGCGGGGAGTCGTCGGCGACCTCACGAAATTTCCGGATTTGGTGGCGGCCTGCGCCCGTCACGACGTCGTCCCCAACGCCGCCCGCGTCCTGCGCACGGCCCGAGCGGCCGGGCTCCCGGTGATCCACTGCACGGCCGCCTTCCGGCCGGACCGGGCGGGCTCGCATACCGGCAACTGCCCCTTCATCGTCTCCCTGCTCAAGGACCCCGCGCACATGCTGGAGGGCACGCCCGCCGTGGAGGTGCTGCCCGAGCTGCGCGAGGACGGCGACCTGGAGAGCCGGCGGCACCACGGGTTCTCGCCGTTCACCGGCACCTCGCTGGACATGACGCTGCGCTCCCTCGGCGTCTCGTCCGTGGTCGCGATGGGGGTCTCGCTCAACCTGGGCATCCCGGGGCTGGCGCTGGAGGCGGTCAACCTCGGCTACCGGGTGACGGTGGTGCGGGACGCGGTGGCCGGGATCCCCGAGGACTACGCGAAGGCCGTCCTGCGCAACACGATCGGCCTGCTGGCCACCCGCGTCGCCGCGGCCGACCTCGTCCGGGCGTGGACGTGATGGACGGCCTGCGCCTCGACGGCCGCGTCGCCGTCGTCACCGGGGGAGCGGGCGCGATCGGCACGGCCGTCGCGACCGACCTCGCCGCGCTCGGCGCCCGCGTCACGGTCGCCGACGTGGACCTGCCGGGCGCCCGCCGGACGGCCGCGGCGCTGCCCGCGGCGCGGGCGCTGGCCGTGGACCTGGCCTCGCCCGCCTCCGTCGAGGCGTTCTGCGCCGAGGCCGGGCCCGTGGACGTGCTCGTGCACAACGCCGGGGTGTCGGTCGTGCAGCCGTTCACGGCGAGCGACCCGGCGGACTGGGACCTCATGTGGCAGGTCAACCTGCGCGGCCCGATGCTCATGACCAAGCTGCTCCTGCCCGGCATGACGGCCAGGGGCTGGGGACGGCTGGTGTTCGTCTCCTCCGACGGCGCCAGGGCCGGGTCGGGCGGCGAGGGCGCGTACGCGGCCACCAAGGCGGGCCTGTTCGGCCTGGCCAAGACGCTCGCCCGGGAGGCCGCGAGGGGCGGGGTGACCTCGAACGTCGTCTGCCCCGGGCCGACCGACACCCCGATGCTCCGGCGGATCTCCGAGGCCGAGCCGGGGCTCGTGGACAAGATCGCCAAAGGGATCCCGCTGCGCCGGCTGGGCACGCCCGCCGACGTCGCGGGGCTGATCGCCTACCTGTGCACCGACCGCGCCGCCTACATCACCGGCCAGACGCTGTCGGTGAGCGGCGGCGTGACCATGCAGTGACGCGCGCCGTGGGGTCACAGGGAGCGGTAGACGGCTTCGATCAGGCGCAGGCCGCGCAGGTTGCCGGTGAGGCTGTCGGCCATCCGGTTCATCACGTACCCGAAGGCGAGCCTGCGGTCGGGGTCGCCCATGCCGAGCGAGCCGCCCATCCCCGAGTGGCCGAACGCGGTCGCCGACGGCATCGGGAACGTGAACGACGGGCGCATGTAGCCGAGTCCGAACGCGGTGTCCATGAACAGCACGCGGTCGGGGCCGCTGACGCGGGGGCGCAGGGCGTCCTGGAGGGTCGCGGAGCTCAGCAGGTCGCCGCCGACCAGCGCGCGGTAGAACCCGGCCAGGCCCTTGGCGGTGGTGACGACCCCGGCGGCGGGCCATCCGGCGCGCAGGATCACCGGGTTGTTCGCGCCGCCTTCGAGCAGGCGGATGGCCGGGTTGCCGAGCGCCCGGTTCATCAGGCTGCCCGGATCGACCACCGCCCGGCCCATCTCACCCAGCAGATCCCGCCGCCTGCCGGCGCCCGGCCCGGTCCCTCCGCCGGCAGGAGCGGAGGTCTCCGGGGCGGGGGCGGGGGCGGCGTTCTCGGGGGCGGGGCGGGGGCGGGTGGGGGCCTTGAGGCGGGCGGCGCGGGGGATCACGTCGTCGGGCGCGCCGACCCACAGGTCCAGCCCCAGCGGCCCGGCGATCTCCGCCGCCACCAGCTCGCCCACCGACTTCCCGGTGACCCGCCGCACCACCTCCCCGACCAGGAAGCCGTACGTCAGCGCGTGGTACCCGTGCGCCGTCCCCGGCTCCCACAGGGGCGTCTGACCGGCGAGCCGGGCCGCGATGGCCGGCAGGTCCTCGAACTCCGCCACCGGCACCGGCGTCTCGATCACCGGCAGCCCGCAGGAGTGCGTCAGCACGTGCTCGACCGTGACCGCCTCCTTGCCCCCGGCGGCGAACTCCGGCCACACGTCGGCGACCGGCGCCCGCACGTCCACCAGCCCCCGCTCGGCGAGCCGGAGCAGCACGGTGGCCGCCACCGCCTTCGTGCACGAGTACGCGAAGGCCGGGGTGTCCGCCTCCCAGGCGCGTCCCGTGTGCCGGTCGGCGACGCCGTCCCACAGGTCCACGACCAGCTCGCCGTCGAGGTGGACGGCCACCGCCGCGCCCAGCTCCTCGCCCTCGGCGAAGTTCCGCTCGAACGCCTCGCGCACGCGGGAGAACCGGGGATCGCAGTACATCAGACCTCCGCAGGAAAGGAAGCGCTTACTTGGTGCACGAGCCTAACAACTGGGGACGATTCGGCCCAGACGATCAGCGGGGCACCCTCAACCTGCTGACCCCCGCCGTCGTCCTGGAGGCCCTGCGCAGCGCCGTCACGGGCGAGGTGCTGAGCCTGGCCATGCCGATCAGGGGAGCCACCTCCTCGGCGGCCCCCACGACCGTCCCCCACCTGCGGGGCCGCCCGCTGCCGCAGCACTTCATGTCCGTGGACGGCGGCGACTACGCCGCGGGCGCCCGCCCGGTGGGCGACGGCCTGCGGGTGGCCGACGACGCCCTGCTGGTCAGCCACCACGGCACCACCACCCACATGGACGCGCTGTGCCACATGTGGACCGGCGATCGGCTCTACAACGGCCACCCGGCCGCCCGCGTCCGCTCCTACGGCGCCACCAGGTGCGGGATCGAGCACGTTGGCGGCGTGGTGGCCAGGGGCGTGCTGTTCGACGTGCCCCGGCGGCTCGGGCTGGACCACCTGCCGGCGGACTTCCGGATCCCGGCCGGGCTGCTCCAGGAGATCGCCACGCCGCGCCCCGGCGACGTCGCGGTGGTCCGTACGGGATGGCCGCTGGTGTGGCAGCGGTCGCGCGAGGAGTACTGGGCGGGGCAGCCGGGGCTGTCGGCGGAGGCCGGCGCCTGGCTGGCCGCCCACGACGTGTCGGCGGTGGCCTGCGACAACGCCGCCGTGGGCGGCCTGAACGAACACCAGCTCGCCGACGAGTGCGCCGCCGACGACCTGCACCTCATCCTGCTCCACCGGCACGGCGTGCACCTGGTCGAGATGTTGTGGCTGGAGGAGCTGGGCGCGGCCGGGCGGACGGAGTTCGTCTTCGTGGCCGCGCCGCTGCGCATCGAGGGAGGCACCGGCAGCCCGATCACCCCGCTCGCCGTCCTGTGAGCGCGCCGGGTCACCAGGTGACGGGCAGGCTCCGGACGCCGTACACCGAGGCGTCGTGCTTGACCGGCACCTCGGCCGCCGGCACGGCCAGCCGCAGGCCCGGGAAGCGCTCGAACAGCGCCCGGTAGCCGATCCGCAGCTCGATCCTGGCGAGCTGCCGGCCGAGACACTGGTGCACGCCGTGCCCGAAGGCCAGGTGGCGGCGCGCCTCCGGGCGGTCCGGAAGCAGCCGGTCGGGGTCGGCGTACACGGCGGGGTCGCGGTTGATCACGGGCAGGGACAGGGCCACGGTCTCACCCGCCCTGACCGTCACGCCGGCCACCTCCACGTCCTCCAGCGCGGCCCTGGACGGCGCGCCGAGATGCAGGATCGACAACCAGCGCAGCAGCTCCTCGACCGCGCCGTCCTCGTCCGGGCGCCCGTGCTCCAGCAGCGCGAACACGCCCAGCGCCAGCATGTTCGCCGTGGTCTCGTGGCCCGCCACCAGCAGGATCACCGCGAGTCCGGCGAGCTCGTCGTCGTCGAGCTCGCCGGTCAGGTCGCTGATCAGGCCGTCGTCCGGCTCCACGCGCCTGCGGCGGGCCAGGTCGCGCAGGTAGCCGGTCAGGTCGGCGAGCGCCCCCGCGCCGTCCGCGCCGAAGGTGACGAGCCGGGCGCTGAGCTCCTGGAACCAGTCGTGATCGGCGTACGGGACGCCGAGCAGCTCGCAGATGACCAGCGACGGGATCGGCAGTGCGTACGCCGTCACGAGGTCGGCCGGCGGCCCGGCGGCGGCCATGGCGTCGAGGTGGTCGGCGGCGATGCGCTCGATCCGCGGTTCGGTGCTTGAGCTCCTGCCGGGCGCTGAACCGGGGATCGCCCAGCACTGCGCGGGCGGCCTCGGCGGTGGTGGCCAGCCAGCCGAGATGGCCGTCGGCGAACTCCAGACGGGTCATCGCCGGAAGGCCCGCCAGCCCGGCCGGGGGATCGAAGGGGAATTCCGCAGGACGTTCGATGGGAAGGCGCATAATTGTGAGAGTAGACTCTCAATTGCGAGTTTCATAGCAAAATCGATCAGTCTCCGGACGAGTGGACGCGCGGGACACCGGCCCAGAGGCTCACCGCCTCCGAGCTGTGGGCGGCCGGCCTGCAGAACGTCACCGGCGTGCCGCGGACGCCGCGGGAGGAGCCGGCGGCACGCCGGTGCGGCCCGGCATGCGCCGGGCGGCCGGCTCGGGGGTCAGGCGCCCGGGTAGTTGCCGCCGCCGTACGCGGCGTCGAGGGCGTCGTAGTCGGGGGTGAAACCCTGCTTGGGGATGGCGTCGGCGAACACCACCTCCCGCGGCCTCTTGTACGCCGCCAGCTCACCCCTGACGTGCGCGACCAGGTCCTCCTGCGCGGCGGCGGCGTCCGGCTTCAGCACGACCACCGCCTTGACGGCCTGGTGCCAGCGCGGGTCGGGCACGCCGATCACCGCGGCGTCGGCGACGGCCGGGTGGGTCCTGAGCGCGCGCTCGACCTCGGCCGGGTAGATGTTCTCGGTGCCCGACTTGATCATGCGGAGCCGGGGGCCGATGAAGGTGATGGTGCCGTCGGGTTCGCGGCGGCCGAGATCGCCGGTGTGATGCCAGCCGTACCGCGACTTCTCCGCATTTAAGTCGGGCCGGGCGAAATATCCGGAAAAGAGGGTCTTGCCCCTCGCGCAGATCTCGCCCACCTCGCCCGCCGGCACCTCCACGCCCTCCGGATCCAGGATGCGCACCTGGACCAGCGGCGACGGCCGTCCCGCGAACCCCGCGCCGCCCTCGGCCAGCCCGAGGAAGGTGAGCATGCCGCCCACCTCCGTCTGCCCGTACCCGCCCATCTTCGAGCGGCACCAGGGTGAGTCGTCCACGGTGATCATGTCGTCCCACTCGGCGGAGTGGGCGACGAAGCGCAGCGAGGACAGGTCGTACTTGCCGCCCGCGTTCGCCGCCGCGACCGCGTCGATCATCGGGCCGAACAGGAACGCCTGCGTCACCCGCTCGGCGTCGACCAGCCGGCAGACCTCCTCGGCGTCGAAGGCGGGCGTGAACACGTTCGTGCCGCCGATCTGGAGGGTGGCCAGGCAGAACATCATCGTCCCGACGTGGAAGAGCGGCCCGTCGTTGAGGAAGGTGAACCCCGGCTCCATCTGCCGTACGACGAGCAGCGTGGCGCTGTGGGCCACCAGGGCGGCGCTGCTGAGCAGGGCGGCGGCCGGCCGCCCCCCGAAGGCGGCGGTGTACAGGGCGAGCACCGGCTCGGCGTCGTCCACCTGCGGGAACTCGCGCGGCGAGCCTCCGGCGACCAGCTCCTCGTACGCCTCGCCCGCGCGCACCCACGTCGCCTCGTCCGCCAGCTCGGCGGCGGCGTCGGAGTGCTCCCAGACGACGACCCGCGGCGCCAGGTCGGCCAGGACGAACCGCAGCTCGTCCCCGGACTGCCGCCAGTTGGCCGGGCAGAGCACCGCGCCCAGGCGGGAGCAGGCCAGCAGCAGCTCCAGCACGGCGTGCGCGTTCTGGCCGAGCCACATCACCCGGTCGCCGGCGGCCACGCCGCGCCCGGCCAGGGCGTCGGCCAGCCGCGTCACGCGGGCGTCCAGCTCGGGGTAGGTGAGCCGCACGTCCCCGTCCACCACGGCGGTGACCCGGGGGCGGCTGCGGGCGTGGTCGGCCAGGACGTCGGACAGGGTGAGGCTGTGGATCATCGTCATCCTCCTGCGGGGGCGAAGGCCGGCATGACCTCGGCGGCGAAGAAGCGCATGACCCGCTTCATGTCCTCCAGCGGCATGGGCCTGGTGCTGCCGAAGTCGCACAGGAGGTTGCTGAAGCCGGCGTCCCTGAGCAGCGAGATCTGCTCGATCACCCGGGCGGGGTCGCCGATGACCTCAAGCTGCTCCCAGCGGAAGTCCGGCGAGACCGAGCCGCCCTTGAGGTAGCGGTCCTGGTAGTACTCGAAGCCCTCGGCGGCCTTGCCGGTCCTCGGGTCGATGGGCGCGCTGCGCTCGTTGAAGATGCGCGAGCGGTCGAAGGACGCCTCGAATCTGGCCTGGTCCTCGCGGGCCCGCTCCAGCGTGGGGGCGACATAGACGCTGCGGGCCACCACCAGGTCGGCGCCCGCCGGGTGGCCGGCCCGCGCGGCCGTCTCCCGCCAGGTCTCGGCTGCCTTGACGACCTTGCGGAACGTCGCCGCGGGGTCGGCCAGGACGGGCAGGCCGCGCTCGGCGTACATGGTGACGGTCTCGGGGGAGACCGCGGCCACGTGCAGCGGCGGGTGCGGCGACTGCAGCGGACGCGGCACGAGCGAGACCTCGGCGCCGGTCCGGTAGAACTTCCCCTCGTGCCGGTACGACTCCCGCGTCCACAGCCCGAGGATCACCTCCAGCGCCTCGTTGAACCGGTCGCGCGCCTCGGCCAGGTCGATCCCGAAGCCCTCGAACTCGAAGCTCTGGTACCCCCGCCCGATCCCCAGGTCGAGCCGCCCGCCGGAGAGCACGTCCACCTGCGCGGCCTCCTCGGCCACGTGGACGGGGTTGTGCAGCGGCAGCACCACGATGCCGGTGCCGAGCCGGAGCCGGGAGGTGCGGGCGGCGGCGTGGGCGAGCATGGTGAACAGGTTGGGGGCCACGCCGTAGTCGCGGAAGTGGTGCTCGGCCAGCCGCACCCCGTCGAAGCCCAGCTCCTCGGCCAGCTCGATGAGCTCCAGATGGTAGTCGTAGACGTCCTTGAAGCTCTGGCCGTCGAAGCGGTGGAAGAGGTGGAAGGTCGAGAACTTCATGCGGCGGCCTCTCCGTATGTAAACCAAGCGCTCGCTTGGGAGCGTATCACGCCGGCTGCCGCTCCAGGGCCACCTCCTGGGCCGCCTCGCGCGGCCGCAGCACCGGCGCGAGCAGCGTGAGCGCCACCAGGATCCCCGTGATCAGCGCGAACGCCGCCGGGTACGACACGCCGTCGGCCACCCATCCCGTCACCGCCGGCGCGGTCAGCCCCGACAGGTACGTGATCGTCGCGACCCCGGCGACCCCTTCGCCCGGCGTGGGCCCCGCGTTCCCCGCCGCCGCGAACACCAGCGGCACGATGACCGCGACCCCCAGCCCGACCAGCGCGAACCCGACGATCCCCAGCGCGGGCGTGCGGGCCAGGACCACCAGCACGCCGCCTGCGACCGCGACGATCCCGCCCGTCCGGACCGCCCGCACCGGGCCGGTCAGGCGCACCACGCGGTCGCCCAGCAGCCGGGCGCCGGCCATGCAGAGCATGAAGATCGTGTAACCCGCGGCGGCCACGCCGGGCCCGGCGTCGGCGACGTTGGTGAGGTAGACCGCGGCCCAGTTGGAGCTGGCGCCCTCGGCGAAGGTGCCGCAGAAGCCGACCACGCCGATGGCCGCGATGGCCCGCGAGGGCAGGGCGAACCGGCGCGGCGCGGGCCCGGCGGCGGCCCGCGGCCCGTCGGGCAGCAGCCCGCGCCCGGCGATCCCGCCCGCGACCACCAGGACGGCGGCGACGACCCCCAGGTGCAGGCGGGCGTCGACGCCGGCGTGCGCGGCCAGGGTGCCCAGGCCGCCCGCCGCCAGGCTGCCGACGGCCCACATGCCGTGCAGGCCGGAGATGACCGGCTTCTTCAGATGCCGTTCGAGCGTGACCCCGTGGGCGTTCATGACGACGTCGCACATGCCCGCCGACGCGCCGTACAGCAGGAAGATGACGAACAGCCAGACGGGGGCGGGGGCGAAGGCGGGCAGGGCCAGGCCGCCGCACCACAGCGCGAGCAGCGCGCGCGTGGTGGCGCGGCTGCCGAACCGGTGGGCCAGGCGACTGGCCAGCGGCATCGCCGCGAAGGCCCCGATCGAGGGACAGAGCAGCGCGAACCCGAGCATCGCCGCGCTCAGGTGGACGTGCTCCTGGAGCCACGGGATGCGGGTGGCGAAACTTCCTGCGACGGCTCCGTGTGCGGCGAAGACGGCCGCGATGGCGCGATGAGGGCTCATGGCCACAGAAACTATCAGGCAACCTTCCTGATGAAAAGAGCTATCAGGGAGGCTTCCTGACTATTATGGGCGGCGTGAAGACCGCGACCCCGTCCATGGCCCGTGCGATCAACGACCGGCTCGCCCTCGACCTGCTGCTGGAGCACGGTCCGCTGACCGCTCCGCAGCTTCGTGAGCTGACCGGCCTGTCCCGGCCCACCGTCTCCGACCTGATCGAACGGCTCAAGGGCGGCGGCCTCATCGAGGAGGCCGGCGAGCGCGGCGAGGACCGTCGCGGCCCCAACGCCCGCCTCTACGCGCTGGTCGCCGGCCGGGCCCATGTCGCCGGGGTCGACCTGCGCCGCACGGCGATCAAGGTCACGGTCGCCGACCTCACCGGCCACGTGGTCGGCTCGGCCGTCCGCGAGATCTCCGGCGACCTGGTCGCCCTCGTCGCGGCCACGGTCGCCGAGGCCGCCGGGGGCCGCGCGCTCGACAACGTGGTCATCGGCGCCCCCGGCCTGGTCAAACCCATGGACGGCGAGCTGGCGGTGGCCAACGACGTGCCCGGGTGGCGGCCCGGCCTGGTGGGCGCCGTGCGCGAGCGGCTGGGCGTGCCCGTCGTCCTGGAGAACGAGGTGAACCTGGCCGCGGTCGCCGAGCTGCGCACCGGCGCCGCCCAGGGCAGCGACGACTTCGTGCTGCTCTGGCTGGACGACGGCATCGGCGCCGCGGTCGTGCTCGGCGGGCGGGTGCGGCGCGGCGCGTCAGGGGGCGCGGGGGAGGTCGGCTTCCTCGACGTGGAGGGCACGCCGTTGTGCATCCTGCTCCAGAACACGGCCCGGCCGGAGGAGCTGGCGCGCCGGGTGGCCAAGGGCGCCTTCGCCTTCGTCACCCTGCTCGACCCCGGCCTCGTGGTGCTCGGCGGGGCCACCGGCCAGGAGGGCGGCGACGAGCTCGCCGGGCAGGTCGCCGCCCGGCTGGGCGAGCTGTCGCCCGCGCCCACCGAGGTCAGGGCCACCCGGGTCGGGGGCAACGCGGTGCTGGAGGGGGCCGTGCTGACGGCCCTCGACACGGCGCGGGACAACGTCTGGTGACCCGCGCCGCGCCGGCAGGTCCGGCTCAGCGGATCCGGCTCACTGGACGGCGGCGGGCTCGCGCAGCGGCAGGCGCACCTCGAACCAGGTCTCGCCCGGCACCGAGCGCACCTTGAGCTCGCCGCCGTGCCGCCCGGCCACGATGCGGTAGGAGATGTCCAGGCCGAGCCCGGTGCCCTCGCCCACGCTCTTGGTGGTGAAGAACGGCTCGAAGATCCGGTCCTTGATCGCCTCGGGCACGCCGGGGCCGGTGTCGCCGATCTCGACGATCGCCTCGTCCTCGTCGTGGGCCGTGCGGACGGTCAGCGTGCCCTCCTCGCCCATGGCGTCGAGCGCGTTGTGGATCAGGTTCGTCCACACCTGGTTGAGCTCGCCCGCGTAGCAGGGGATGAGCGGCAACGTGCGGTCGTAGTCGGTGACCACGCTGACGCCCGGCGGGGTCTTGCCGCGGAAGATGGCGATCGTGCTGTCGAGCAGGTCGTGCACGTCGATCATCTGGAACGGCGCCCGGTCCATCTGCGAGTACTGCTTGGCCGAGCGGATCAGCGAGGTGATGCGCTCGGTGGCCTCGGTGACCTCGTTCAGCATCTGGGAGATCTCGACGGCCTCGGCCAGCCAGTGGAGGGCGGCCGGGGTGTGCTCCTCGCCCACCTTGCCGCGGATCTTCTGCAGGTACTCGGCGGTGAAACCGGCGTTGACCAGCGCGGGAGCCAGCTCCCACGCGTCCTCGACGCCGACGTCCTCCAGCGCCTCGCCGAGCTCGTCCTCGGCGTCGGAGATCTCCAGCGGGGAGCGTTGCGGCTGGTTGCCCAGGTTGCTCGTGCACGCCTCCTGGGCCTCGATCAGCGTGCGCAGCTTCTCCGGCGGGATGCCGGCCTCGGCGAGCTGGGCGAGCTGGATGCGGGACGCCTTGATCAGCGAACGCAGCTCGCTCACCGCGCGTACGGCCGCCGCCGCCGGGTTGTTCAGCTCGTGCGTGAGCCCGGCCGTGATCGTGCCGAGCGCGGTCAGCCGCTGCCGCCGGTCGATGATCTCCCGCTGCATGCGGCCGCCCGACAGCATGCCGTCGAGCAGGTGCATCGCCATCGGGAACCACTCGGCCACGATGTAGGCGAACTTCTTGGCGGGCAGCAGGAAGATCCGCGAGGGCGCGGTCGCGCGCAGCGTGTGCTGGTAGGTCTCCGGCGCCCGGTCGCCCAGGTACGCCGAGGTCGCGCCGCCGTACACGCCGGGCTGGGAGGCGCGCGGCATGGCGACGGTGCCGGCGCTGACCGTCTCGTTGATCATCTGCACCTCGCCCTCCAGCAGCACGGCGAAGCACTCGGCCGGCTCGCCCTGCCGGACGACGTCCTCGTCCTGGGCGTACGAGCGCACCCGGCCGCTGGCGGCCAGCTTGCCGAGCTGCTCGTCGGTCAGCCGCTCGAACAGGAAGAGCTTGCGCAGTTCGTCGATGTCGACGGTGTCGGTCATTGCTTCTCCAGATAACGATGCACCAGCGCGACGGCCATCGCGCCCTCACCGACGGCGGAGGCCACCCTCTTGATCGACTCGGCCCGCACGTCCCCCGCGGCGAACACGCCTGGCACGTTGGTCTCCAGGTAGTAGGGCTCGCGGCGCAGCGCCCAGTTGCGCGGCCGCCTGCCGCCCTGCACCAGGTCGGGCCCGGTCAGCACAAACCCCTTGGCGTCCCGCTCGATCGTCTCGCCCAGCCACGACGTGTAAGGCTCGGCCCCGATGAACACGAACAGGTACTGGGCGTCGACCGTGCGCTCCTCGCCCTTGGTCGACAGCGTGAGCCGTTCGAGGTGGTCGTCACCGGCGCCGGCGACGACCTCGGTCAGGAGGCTGACCTCGATGTTGTCGATCGCGTTGATCTGCTCGATGAGGTAGTGGGACATGGACTTCTCCAAACCATCACTCCTCACCAACAAATGGACCTTGCGCGCGAATCCCGCCAGGTAGACGGCCGCCTGCCCGGCCGAGTTGGCCGCGCCGACGATGTAGACCTCGTTGTCCTTGCACGCCGGCGCCTCGGTCAGCGCGGCGCCGTAGAAGACGCCCCGGCCGACGAACTCGTCCAGGCCGGGCGCCTCCAGCCGCCGGTAGGTGACGCCGGTGGCCAGGATGACCGCGTGGGCGGCGATCTCCCCGCCGTCCTTGAAGCCGATCACCCGGGCCTGCCCGCGCGGCTCCAGATGGGTGACCTTGCGCGCGCTCAGCAGCTCGGCCCCGAACTTCAGCGCCTGGCGGCGCGCCCGGTCGGCGAGCTGCTGCCCGGACACGCCGTCGGGGAAGCCCAGGTAGTTCTCGATCCTGGAGCTCTGGCCCGCCTGGCCGCCCGAGGCGTGCGCCTCGACCAGCACCGTGTTCAGGCCCTCCGACGCGCCGTAGACCGCCGCGCCGAGGCCCGCGGGCCCGCCGCCGACCACGATCAGGTCGTAGAAGTCGGTGGCCGGCGTGGTGGACAGCCCGACCGCGGTGGCCAGCGTGGCCTGGTCGGGGGACTCCAGCGTGGTGCCGTCCTCGGTGACCACCAGCGGCAGGTGACAACCCTCGCCCGCCGCCTTGACGAGCTGCGCGCCCTCGGGGTCCTCGGCCAGCATCCACTGGTAGGGCACGTGGTTGCGGGCCAGGAAGTCCCGCACCTGGTACGAGCGCGCCGACCAGCGGTCGCCCACCACGCGCAGCTCGGGACGCGCCGTCCGGTCGGTCCGCATCCAGGCGTCGAGCTGGCCGTCGATCACCGGGTAGAACTTCTCCTCCGGTGGGTCCCACGGCTTGAGCAGGTAATGGTCGAGGTCGACCACGTTGATCGCCTGGATCGCGGCGTCGGTGTCGGCATAGGCGGTCAACAACACCCGGCGCGCGTACGGGTACATGTCCATGGCGGCTTCCAGGAACTGCACGCCGTTCATCTGCGGCATCCGGTAGTCGGCCAGGATCGCCGCCACCTCGTCGCCGCGCAGCCGCATCTCCTTGACCGCCTCGATGCCGTCGTGGGCCGCCTCGGCGCGGACAATCCTGTACTCATGGCCGTACCGGCGCCTGAGGTCACGAGCCACCGCCCGCGACACCCCCGGGTCGTCGTCGACCGTCACGATGACCGGCTTGTCCATTCCCCTACCTTCTCCCCAATGGTCCCTAAGGGAAGGATGTCATGCACGCGTGGGTTGGTGAGCACTCGCTCATATCATGGGCGGATGAGCACCCGTGAGCGCATCCTCGACGCCGCCGAGCAGGCCATTCGGGAGTTCGGCATCTCGGGCGCGACCACGCGGCGCATCGCCCAGGCGGCCGGCTGCTCCGAGGCGCTGCTCTACAAGCACTTCGCCGGCAAGGAGCAGATCTTCCTCGCGGTCCTGCTCGAACGGCTGCCCGCGCTCGCCCCCGCGCTGGCCCGGCTGCGGATGAGCACGGGCGAGGGCGACCTGGCCGACAACCTCACCCGCTTCACCCTGGCGGCGCTGGAGTTCTACACCGAGGCC
Organism: Nonomuraea sp. NPDC048881; assembly: GCF_040649795.1. Classification (NCBI taxonomy): domain Bacteria; kingdom Bacillati; phylum Actinomycetota; class Actinomycetes; order Streptosporangiales; family Streptosporangiaceae; genus Nonomuraea; species Nonomuraea sp. NPDC048881. Next base: position 113,965 of record NZ_JBEZGC010000019.1, on the reverse strand, counting down.
GCCACCATCGCCTCCGGCATGCTGGCCGACCCCTCGCTGCTGGCCCGGTTCAAGCACATGCTGGCCACCACCCATACCGGTCCCCACCTGCCGATCAGGGCGCTGGCCGAGATCCTCGACGCCGAGCGGGCCGCGGGCCGCGCCGACCCCGGCCTCGACCCCGGCGCGGCGGCCGCCCTGCTGATGGGCGCCTGCTTCCACCGGGCCAACCTGTCCTACTTCGTCGACCCGGCCGACAAGGACGAGGAGTGGGCGGCCGGCGTCGTCGCCGCGTTGCTCAGGCGATGACCCGGCTGGCGCCGCCGTCGACCAGCATCGAGACGCCGTTGACGTACGAGGCCCGCTCGCTGGCCAGGAACGCGATCACGTCCCCCACCTCGTCGGCCTGACCGACCCGCCCGACCGGCACGGCCCGGCCGCGCTCCTCGATCACGTCGTCGCCGCCCGACATGCCGCGCAGCCGTTCGGTGTCGATCGCCCCCGGCAGCACGTTGTTGACCAGCACGCCGTCGCCGCCCACCTCGCGGGCCAGCGTGCGCACGAGCCCGGCGACGGCCGGCCGCATGGCGTTGGACAGCGCCAGCCCGTCGATCGCCTCGCGGACGGACGAGCTGGTGACGGTGACGATCCGGCCCCACCCCCGCGACCGCATCTCCGGCAGCACCGCCTGGATCAGCCGGACGGTGCCGAGCAGGTTGCGCTGCACCGCGACGTCCCAGTCCTTGAGGCCGACCTCGTCGGAGCGGCCGGTGGGCGGGCCGCCCGCGTTGGCCACCAGGATGTCGACCGGGCCGAGCACGTCGCGCGTCTCGTCGGCCACCCGCTGAGCCGCCGCCGGGTCCTCCACGTCGGCCAGCACGGCGTGCACCACGTGGCCGAACTGCTGGAGCTCCACCACCGCGTCCGCGAGCCGTTCCGGGTTGCGCGAGCTGACGCACACGTCGCAGCCCTCGCGCGCGAGGCTCTTGGCGGCGGCCAGGCCGATGCCCGCGCTGCCGCCGGTGACCAGGGCGACCTTGCCCGAGATGCCGAGATCCATAAGCCGACTATAGTGACGGGCCGATCAGTCCGGCCGCACCCGGGTCAGCTTGTCCGGGTTGAGCACGCCGTAGAGCCCCTGGATACGGCCGTCGCGCACGTCGAGGGCGATGAGCTGGTCGCTTCCGGCCACGTGCGTCCACAGGGCGGGGCGGCCGTTGGCCTCGACGAGGCGCGCCCGGCTGAAGTCGTAGCGGGCCAGCAGGCCGCCGATGAAGCCGCTGACCTTGCGCCGGCCCAGGATCGGGCGCAGGGCGGCCCGGACCTTGCCGCCGCCGTCGTTCCACATGACGACGTCCTCGTGCAGCAGCTCGGTCAGCGCGTCGAGGTCGCCGCCGCCGGCCGCCTCCATGAACTTCGTCAGCAGCCTGGCGTGGTCCTCGTTCGTCGGCGTGAACCGGTCGCGGCCCTGCGACACCCGGACCGAGGCGCGGTGGTGCATCTGCCGGGCGTTGGCCACCGACGAGCCGACGATCTCGGCGATCTCGTCGTAGGGCAGCTCGAACGCCTCCCGCAGCACGAACACCGCCCGCTCCGGCGGTGACAGCTTCTCCATCAGGTGCAGGGTCGCGAAGGAGACGGTGTCGCGCAGCTCGGCCGTGTCCAGCGGCCCGGCCTCGCCCGTCGCGACCGGCTCGGGCAGCCACGGCCCGGTGTACGCCTCCCGCCGCACCCGGGCCGAGCGCAGCTGGTCGAGGGCCAGCCGCGAGACCACGGTCAGCAGGAACGCGCGGGGCTCCCTGATCTGGCTCCGGTCGGTGCCCTCCCACCGCAGCCAGGCCTCCTGCACGACGTCCTCGGCGTCCCACATGCTGCCGAGCAGGCGGTAGGCGAGGCCGAGCAACATCGGGCGGTATTCCTCGAAGTCCACGTCCGGCATCATGCCCTGTCGCCCGGCCGGGCGACTCGGTGGGGGCTCGGTGGGGGTTCGGTGGGGGCTCGGTGGGGCGGCTCTGTGGGTGGCCAAGGCGGGCCGGGCGTGATGGGCTGGGGGCGTGGCGAGAAATCTGATCCTGTCAGGAGGGCTCTTCCACGACTTCGCCGCCACGTCGGCCGCGCTCGCCGACGTGCTGGGCGAGGTGGGCGTCGAGTCCGAGATCACCGAGGACATCGCGGGCGCGCTGAGCGAGCCGCCGGAGGTGCAGCTCATCACGGTCAACGCGCTGCGCTGGCAGATGGGCCAGGACCGCTTCGCCGACCTGCGCGGCGAATGGCGCTTCGCGCTGCCCGCCCAGGCCCGCACCACGCTCCTCGACCACCTCGACCGGGGCGGCGGCCTGCTGTGCATGCACACGGCCGCGGTCTGCTTCGACGACTGGCAGGGCTGGCCGCGGGTGCTCGGCGGCAGCTGGAACTGGCCCAAGTCCCACCACCCGCCCCTGGGCTGGACCGGCGTGCGGGTGCACGGCGAGGCCCACCCCATCGTGGCGGGCCTGCGCGACTTCGACCTGGTGGACGAGGTCTACAGCGACCTCGACGTGCTGCCGGACGTGCGCCCCCTGGCCTCCGCGCACGGCCAGCCGCTGGTGTGGGCGCGTCCGGTGCGCCGCGGCCGGGTGGTCTACGACGCGCTGGGGCACGACACCAGGTCCTACGACAACGAGATCCACCGGACCCTGCTCCAGCGGGCCGCGTCGTGGCTGCTGAAACGGCCGGTGGACGACACCGGCTGACATGTCCGGTTCGGACAAGACCCGAGCTCGCGCGGCGGGCACGATGGCCGTATGAACGTCAATCTCTCGGCGGTCGCCGGGTTCCTGGCCACGCACGCGCGGGTCCTGGACCGGCGCCGCTTCCACTTGCTCATGGAGGAGACCGGTCCGGCCTCCGTGCTCGGCGCCCTCGACGCCTACCGCAACCCCGACGGCGGCTACGGCTGGGGCCTGGAGCCCGACCTGCGCTCGCCGGAGAGCCAGCCGGGCGCGGCGCTGCACGCCTTCGAGGTGTTCGAGGAGATCGGCCCCGACACCGCGCCGCAGGCCGTCGCCCTGTGCGACTGGCTGGAGTCGGTGACGATGCCCGACGGCGGGCTGCCGTTCGCGCTGCCGCTCACCCTGACCGAGGGCACCGCGCCCTGGTGGGCGGGCGCGGACACGAGCACCTCGTCGTTGCAGATCACGGCCATCTCCGCGGCGGCGGCCCACGGCGTGGCCGCCCACGATCCGGCCGTGGCCGCGCACCCGTGGCTGGAGCGGGCCACCCGCTACTGCCTCGACGCGATCCAGGCGCTGGACGAACGGCCGCACGCCTACGTGCTCTCCTTCGCCGTGCGCTTCCTGGACGCCGTCCACGGGACGCGGCCCGAGGCGGCCGGGCTGCTCAAGCGGCTGGCCGCGCACATCCCGGAGGACGGGCGGGTGCCCGTGGAGGGCGGCACCGCGGAGGAGCGGCTGCACCCCCTCGACTTCGCCCCCTACCCCGGACGGCCGGCGCGCGAGCTGTTCGCGCCCGAGGTGATCGCCGCCGACCTCGACCGGCTGGCCGGGACGCAGCAGGTGGACGGCGGCTGGGTCGTGGACTACGCGCGGATCTCGCCCGCCGGCGCGCTCGAATGGCGGGGCGCGGCCACCGTGCGGGCCGTCGAGATCCTGCGGCGCAACGGCGTGCTCTGACGGCCCCCGACCGGCTCTTACCGCTGGCGCTGCCCCACCCGGCGGGCCGACTCCGACTCCTGGGCCATGCGGCGCAGCGTGTCGAACGCCTTGCCGTACAGGACGGTGCCCAGCACCAGGGCCTCCACGGCGGCGTCGCGCGGCCCGTCGAAGGGGATGGTGTCCATCTCGACCTCGGTCACCAGCTTCCTGGCGGCCTCGACGTACGGTGCGAGGTCGACGCGCAGGCCGAGCTGGCGCATGCGGACCATCGTCTGCGCCAGCTCGTCGCGGGTGGGGGCGTCCTCGACGACGTTCCAGCCGAGCTCGTCGATCAGCCGGTCGACCTCGGCCCTGGCGGTTCGCCACTCCTCGTCCTGCTCGGGCTCGACGACCGGGCCGAGCGCGTAGTGCGCGATCCCCAGCATGTGGTGGATGGGCAGCGTCTCGTCGTCGACGGCGGCGATGACCTGCTTGATGGCGGCCACGGGGAGCCTGCCCACCTCCAGCAGGGCCCGGATCAGGCGCAGCCTGCGCAGGTGGGACTCGTCGTACTCCGCGCGGGTCGCGGCGGTCTGCTCGCCCTGGTGCAGCATGCCCTCACGCAGGTAGTACTTGATCGTGGGGATGGCGACACCGGATCGGGCGCTCAGTTCTGAGATGCGCATCGATAGATAATAGCGCTATCCAGAGCGGGCGACGTGGCGGGCCGCGCTCACCACCTCGTGGACGTCGGCCTGCCGGTTCCACAGGAAGACCGCCTCCAGCGGCGGCACGTCCTCCTTGATGGGCACGAAGGTGAGCGCGTCGGGCACCGCGCTGCCCTCGTGGACGCACAGGCTGTAGCCGGCCCCCGCGCCCACCATGTCGATCACCAGGTCATGGGTGGCGGCGGCCGGGCCCAGCCGGGGATGCAGCCGATGCCGGACGAACCCCTCCAGGAACCGCCGGGCCCCGGCGACCGCGTCCGACTCGGGCATGATCAGCGGCTCGCCGGCCAGGTCCGCCAGCGACAGCGTCTCCTGCCCGGCCAGGGGGTGGTCGCGGGGGAGCAGCGCGCGGACCGGGAAGCGGTGGACGAGCATCCGGGCCACGCCCCTCGGCAGCGAGCCGGGGGCGTAGCCGAGGCCGGCCTGCAACGTGCCGTCGGCGATGGAGACCAACTGCTCGGCCGTGCTCATCGGCGCGATCCGCACCGGCACGTTCTGGAGCTGCGCGAGCAGCCGGGCGGCCACGTCGGCCAGCCCGTCGGCCACGCCCAGCCGGGCGGTGCGGCCCGTGCCGCGCGCGGCGGCCACGGCCCGTTCGTAGGCGTCGAGCGCGACCGTGGCCTGGGCCAGGAACGCCTCGCCCGCCTCGGTGAGCCGCACGCCGCTGGACGAACGGCTGAACAGCTCGACGCCTATCTCCTTCTCCAGCGCCCTGAGCTGCTCCGACAGCGTGGGCTGCGCGATGTGCAGCGCGGTCGCGGCGCGGCGGAGGCTGCCGGCGCGCGCGATCGCCATCGCGTATCTGACGTAGCGCAGATCCATCTCTCACCTCGGGGTGATGATGATGGGCTATCGGCTGATCACCTCTCCGTATTACAAGACGGGGCAGCCCGCGTGAAGGCATCCAGTCACGGCTTGTGCCTTCCCGCTGCTCAGGACCTCGCCCAACCTGGCGGCGAAGACCTTCGGACGGAAGACGTGGCCGTTGTGGCCGCCCGGAAACTCCGCGTACGGCACCTCTGGCGCCTCGGCCGTCCGCGAACCGAGCAAGCGCTTGTCTGGACGTGTTATCGTGCGGGATGCAGTCCTTCGCCGGGTGCGCGGCCGTGGCCGGGATCGGGATGACCGAGCTGACCAGGCAGTCCGGGCGCACCGAGCTGGAGCTGGCCGCCGAGGCGTGCCGGGCCGCCTGCGCGGACGCCGGGATCGTCCCCGGCGAGGTCGACGGGCTGCTCAGCTACCACATGAACGACTCCGCGCCGGTCGTCCAGGTGGCCCGCGCGCTGGGGATCGAGCGGCTGCGCTGGCACAACGACATCGCCGGCGGCGGGACACAGGCGGCGTCGGTGCTGGGGGACGCGGCCATGCTGATCCACGCCGGCGTGGCCAGGAACGTCCTGGTCTTCCGGGCGCTCAACGGGCGGTCCGGCACGCGGATGAACACCGCCTCCACCGGCCCCCTGGAACGCCACACCTACGGCCTGGCGGGGCCGATCCCGCTGTTCGCCATGGCCGCGACCCGCTACCTGCACGACACCGGGCTCACCGCCGAGCACCTGCACGCCGTGGTCGCCCAGTCCAGGCGCAACGCCGCCGCCAACCCGCGCGCCCTGCGCCGCGAGCCCCTCGACCTGGCCGCCTACCTGGCCAAACCGTACGTCTGCACGCCGCTGCGCACCGCCGACTGCTGCCTGGAGACCGACGGCGCGTGCGCGCTGCTGGTGAGCGGCGTCCTGGACGGCCCGCGCATCCGGGCGGTCGTCCGCGGCGGCGGGCCCGGCTGCTCCTCCATGGACCGCTCGCCGGACGTGACGGCCGTCTTCTCCGCGCACGTCGCGCCGCTGTTGTGGGCGGCGTCCGGGATGCGGCCCGCGGACGTCCGGGCGGCGCTGCTCTACGACGCCTACTCCTGGCTGGTGCCCCGGCAACTGGAGGACTTCGGGCTGGTGGCGCGGGAGGACCTGGGGGCGTACCTGCTGGAGCGGCGGCACGCGTGGGTGAACCCGCACGGCGGCCTGCTGTCGGAGGGGTACGTGCACGGGCTCAACAACGTGGCCCAGGCGGTGCGGGAACTGCGCGCCGGGCGCGAGACCGCCCTGGTGACCGGGTTCGGCGGCAGCTACGGCAGCGCGGCCCTCCTCACCCGGTGAACGTCAGGCAGTGAACGTCAGGGAGCGAACGTCAGGGAGCGAACGTCAGGGAGTGAGCGTGAACGCGGCGTGCGAGCTCCGGCCGTCGTCGCCGGACAGCACGCCGCGGGCCGCCAGCCAGGCCGCCGCGCCCGCCGCGTCGCGCGCCGTGCGCACCCGCTCGCCGGACAGCCGCGCCAGCACGGCCCGGCGCACCGGCCCCTCGTTGGTCAGCACGCTGCCCGCGAGCACGATGTCGCCCGAGACGTGCACCCTGCGCAGGGTGGCCACCAGACGGTCGGCGGCCTCCTCGGCGACCTTGAGCGCCATCGGGTCACCGGCCTCGGCCGCCCGGCTGACCAGGGCGGACAGCGCGGCCAGGCGCATGTGGTCGGCCTGCGCGAGCCGGACGAACCGGTCGGCGACCGCCCGCGGCGACGCCGGACGCTCCTCGCCCAGGACATGCTCGACGACGAGCGCGACCAGGCTGCCCGGCTCGCCCGTCGCACCCCGGTCGAGGGCGGAGACCACGGCCTTGGCGGCGGCGCGGCCGATCCAGAAGCCCGAGCCCTCGTCGCCCAGCAGCCAGCCGAGCCCGTCGGCGATCGTGTCGATGCGGTGGCCGGCGACCCTGGCCGCGACCGCGCCCGTGCCCGACAGCAGCAGCGAGCCGTCGGGCTCGGCGGTGCCGGCGGCGTAGGCCACCGCCACGTCGCGCTCGATCAGCGGGCCCGCCTCGATGCCGTGGCCGGCCCACACCCGGGCCAGCTCGGGAACCAGCGTGTCGACCTGGCCCGCGACCCCGGCCAGCGAGGCCACGACCCGGCCGCCGTCGTGCGACCCCAGCGCCCGCCCGAGCGCCGTGCCGATCGCCGCCACCGCCTTGTCCAGACCGTGTGCCGAGGGGTTGCCGGCGCCCGCCCGCGCGTAGCCGACGCGGGTGCCGTCGAGGGTGTGGACGGAGACGCGCGTCGAGGTGGCCCCCGCGTCGACACCGACCACCAGCGATTTGGTCACGGTCGAATTCTGGGGGTTGACGTGACCGGGAAGCAAGAATAATTTTCGCCAGAAGACCGAGTATTCGGAAGGAATATTCGTGACTTCAGGAGCCCTCGGGCGCGTCGAAACAGAACTGCCCGGTCTGCCGGAGGCGTTGCGCCGGGTCGGCGAGGTGATCCTCGGCGACCCCGCCGAGGCCGCGCGGTCGACCATCATCGCGCTGGCCGAACGGGCGGGCAGCTCGCCCGCCACCGTGACCAGGTTCTGCCGGGCGTTCGGCTTCTCCGGCTACGCCGAGCTGCGGGTCGCCCTCGCCACGGAGACCGGCAGGGCCGCGCAGGCCGGCTGGGGGGCGGGGGTCGGGCACGAGATCGGCCCCGACGACCCGCTCGACTCGGCCATCGAGGTGATGGCCGCCGCCGACGCCAGGCTCATCCAGGACACCGCCGCCCAACTCGACCTCGCGATGGTCGCCCAGGTCGCCGACGCCGTCGTCAGGGCCCGCCGGGTGCTGCTGATCGGCGTCTCCACCAGCGGGAACGTCGCCACCATGCTCGAAGGCAGGCTGCGCCGCATCGGCATCCCGTGCTGGAGCGCCGGCGACGCGCACGTGGCGCTGTCGGAGGCGGCGCTGCTCGGCGCGGACGACGTCGCCATCGGCATCAGCCACCGGGGCCGCACCCGCGAGGTCATGGAGGCGCTGGCCGAGGCGGGCAGCCACGGCGCGACCACGGTCGCCGTCACCTCCTTCGCCCGCTCGCCGCTGGCCGAGCTGGCCGGCCTGGTGCTGACGACGGCCAGCAGGGAGACCACGTTCCGGCTGGGCGGGCTGGCGGCCGTGCACTCGCAGATCTTCGTGCTCGACGCCGTCTACGTGGCGGTCGCGCAGCGCACGTACGAGCGCACCAACGAGGCGTTCGAGCTGACGATCAGCGCGGTGGAGAGCCACCGCGTGGAGAGAGGCTGACATGCGGTACGCGTCCAAGGCCCTCGCCCTCGCCGGACAGGTCGCCGAGAGCCAGGCGGAGCCGGTGCGCCGGGCCGCCGCCCTGATCGTCGCCGCGCTGCGCGCCGGCGGGGTGGTCAACGCGTTCGGGTCGGGGCACTCCGAGGCCATCGCCATGGAGATCGCCGGACGGGCCGGCGGCCTGGTGCCCAGCAACCGCCTCTCCCCGCGCGACCTCGTCCTGTACGGCGGCCGGCCGCCGAGCGTGCTCACCCCGGAGCTGGAACGCGACCCGGCCGTCGCCCACGAGATCTACGACCTGGCCCCCGTCGAGCCGCAGGACGTGTTCGTCCTGATCTCCAGCTCCGGCGTGAACGGCACGGTCGTGGAGCTGGCCACGCTGGTCAAGGAGCGCGGCCACCCGCTCGTCGCGATCACCTCGGTCGCGCACAGCACGCGCATGACCTCGCGCCATCCCTCGGGCGGCAAGCTCATGGACCTGGCCGACGTCGTGCTCGACAACGGCTCCCCGTACGGGGACGCCGTCCTCGACCTGCCGGACGGCGGCACGTACGGCGCGGTCTCCACGATCACCTCGGCGCTGCTCGCGCAGATGGTGGTCACCGAGGCGGTGGAGGAGCTCGTCGCCCTGGGCGAGCGGCCTCCCGTCTACCTGTCGGTCAACGTGACCGGCGGCGACGAGCACAACAAGGCCCTGGAGAGCCGATACGCAGGGCGAATACGACGAGGATCATGAACAGCTAGGAGCCATCAATGCCTGACACCCCCCATATCAGCCGTCGTCAACTCCTGCGCGGCGCGGCCCTCGTCCCCGTCGCGGGGGCGCTGGCCGCCTGCGCCACCCCGGCCGCCAAGCCCACGGCCACCGCCTCGTCCGCGCCGGTGGCGACCAGCGCGGCCAACCCGTTCGGCGTCGCGGACGGCAAGCCGCTGGAGGTGTGGATCTTCGACGGCGGCTTCGGCCAGGACTACGCCAAGAACATCCACGAGCCGCTGTTCAAAGCGAAGTACCCGAAGAGCGAGATCAAGCACAACGCCACCAAGGAGATCACCAAGGTCCTCCAGCCGCGGTTCGCCGGCGGCAACCCGCCGGAGGTGATCGACAACTCCGGCGCCAACTTCATGGACTTCGGCGCCCTGTCCCAGGACGGCCAGCTCCAGGACCTCACCCCCCTGCTCGACGCGCCGAGCTGGGACGACCCCGCCGTCAAGGTCAGGGACACCATCGACCAGTCGGTCATCGACATCGGCACCTACGACGGCAAGTTCAGCGTGCTCGGTTACGTGAACTACATCCACGGCATCTGGTACTCACAGAAGGTGTTCAGGGACAACGGCTGGGAGATCCCCAAGACCTGGGACGAGTTCGTCAAGCTCTGCGAGACGATCAAGAAGTCCGGCAAGATGGCGCCCTTCACGTACGCCGGCAAGTTCCCCCAGTACCTGTACGAGCCGCTGCTGACCATGGCCGCCAAGATCGGCGGCAACGAGGTGCTGGTCAACATCGACAACCTGGAGGACGGCGCCTGGACCACCGAGGCCATGAAGACCGCCGCCGCGGCCTGGGCCGAGGTGGGCGCCAAGTACCTCATGGAGGGCACGACCGGTCTCGACCACGTGCAGACCCAGACGGCCCAGAACAAGTACAAGGTGGCCATGCTGCCGTCCGGGTCGTGGCTGGAGAACGAGCAGAAGAGCACCACCCCGCCCGACTTCGAGTACGGCATGTTCCCGATCCCCGACGTCACCGGCTCCGACAAGATGCCGTACGGCACCCTGCACACCCAGCCCGGCGAGAACTTCATGGTCGCGGCCAGGAGCGCCAACCCGCAGGGCGGCATCGAGTACCTGCGCGGCATGTTGTCGAAGAAGGCGGCCGGCGACTTCAGCGAGATGGTCAAGACGGTGACCGCGGTCAAGGGCGCGACCGAGGGCCGCACGATCTCGCCCGGCGTCACCAGCGCCTCCAAGGCCGTCGCCGACGCGGGCGCCAACACCGTCTACTACCGCTGGAACACCTGGTACGGCCAGCTCAAGGACGAGGGCATCGCGGCCACCGGCGAGCTGATGTCCGGCGGCCTGACGCCGGAGAAGTACCTGGAGCGCATGCAGAAGAAGGCCGACGAGATCAAGAACGACTCCTCGATCAAGAAGTTCAAGCGCTGATGTTGTTCAACAGGTATCGCCGCGGGCTGTTCATCACCGCGTTCCTGGCAGCCCCGGTGATCCTCTACCTCGCCTACGTCATCTCGCCGCTGATCCAGGCGTTCCGCATCGCGATGACCGACTGGCGCGGCGTGACGGCCACGCCGGACTTCATCGGGCTGGACAACTTCGTCCGGCTGTTCAAGGACGGCGTCTTCTGGAAGGCCGTCAGCCACAACGCCATGCTTCTCGTGCTGCTGCCGCTGCTCACGATCGTCATCGCGTTGTTCTTCGCCTTCCTGCTCAACGTGGGCGGGCGCAAGGGCTCCTCGGGCATTGCGGGCTCGAAGTTCTACCGGGTGGTGTTCTTCTTCCCGCAGGTCCTGGCCGTGGCCGTGGTGGGCGTGCTGTTCCAGCAGGTGTTCCGGCCCGACGGCAGCGGCATGCTGAACGGGCCGCTGATCGCGCTCGGCGCCAAGCCGGTCGGCTTCCTGTCCGACCCCGGCGTGGCCTTCTGGTCGGTGCTCGGCGTGCTGGTCTGGCAGGCGGTCGGCTTCTACGTGGTGCTGTTCTCGGCCGGGCTGGCCTCCATCCCGCGCGACATGTTCGAGGCGGCGCAGATCGACGGCGCGGGCCGGTTCAGCCTGTTCTTCCGCATCACGCTGCCGCTGCTGTGGGACACGATCCAGGTGGCCTGGGTCTACCTCGGCATCCTGGCGCTCGACGCGTTCGCGATCGTGTGGGTGATGACCGACCAGCACGGCGGCCCCGACTGGTCGACCACCGTCATGGCCGCCGAGATCTACCGCAACGCCTTCCAGTACTTCCGCTTCGGCTACGCCTCGGCCCTCGGCGTCATGATGTTCTTCTTCACCGTCGGCTTCGCCATCCTCTCGCTGCGCCTGTCACGCCGCGAACGAATCGAGTACTAGATGACAACGACGACCACGTGGACGGTGGCGAACTCCCGCAAACTGGCCCGTCAGGAGCGCCGGCGGCGGCTCGGGCCGATGGCCGTGCTCTCCCACGCCGCGCTCCTGGTGTGGACGGTGCTCGTCGTGGTGCCGATCCTGTGGACCTTCCTGGCCTCGGTGAAGAGCGAGGACGAGATCTTCGGCGAGGCGTGGGGGTTGCCGGCCAAGCTCAACTGGGACAACTTCGCCCGCGCCTGGGAGCAGGCGCACATCGGGCAGTACATGCTCAACAGCGTCATCGTCGTCACCTTCAGCGTGGCCGGGACGATGCTGCTCGGCTCGATGGCCGCGTACGTGCTGGCCCGGTACCCCTTCCGCGCCAACCGGCCGATCTACTTCCTGTTCGTGTCCGGGCTGGCCTTCCCGGTGTACCTGAAGCTGACGCCGCTGTTCTTCGTCGTGCAGAACATGGGGGCGGTGCCGCTGGTGGGGCCGTACATCGGGTTGAACACGCATGCGGGGCTGGTGCTGGTCTACATCGCGTACTCGATGCCGTTCACGGTGTTCTTCCTGACCGCGTTCTTCCGTACGCTGCCCACGGCGGTGGGGGAGGCGGCGATGGTGGACGGCGCCTCGCACACCCGCGTGTTCTTCCAGATCATGTTGCCGATGGCCAGGCCGGGCATCATCAGCATCACGATCTTCAACGTGCTCGGGCAGTGGAACCAGTACCAGCTGCCGCTGGTGTTGCTCCAGGACCGGGACAAATGGGTGCTCACGCAGGGGATCGCTGACATCTCCACGTCCGCGGGGTACGACCAGGACTGGTCGGCGCTGTTCGCCGCGCTGACGTTGGCGATCCTGCCGATGCTGGTGGTCTACACGGTGTTCCAACGCCAGATCCAGTCCGGCCTGACCTCTGGAGCCCTCAAATAGGGGGACGTCGCCTTCGGCCAATGGTCTTCGCCGATGGAGCGCTTCGCGCCTCGTGAGCTCAGGCGATTCTCCTTGAGGCGCCTGGCGGCGCAACCCCCGCGCCTGGCGGCGCAACCCCCGCGCCTGGCGGCGCAACCCCCGCGCCTGGCGGCGCCATGGCCCCGCCGGCGCCAGTGCTCTGACCGCGTACGTTCGCCGGATCGGTGGTCGCTTCGTCGGCCCTTGGAGCGGCCTGTGTTTCTGGGAGGCGGTGTCACAAGAAAATTGGTTGCCTGGGGGTCAAAGCTCATGTTGGCTGGCCGGCATGGCTGAACTGCGTACCGAGCGCCTCGTCCTGCGCCGATGGCGTGACTCCGACCTTGAACCGTGGGCGGCCATGAACGCCGATCTCGAGGTCCGGGAGCACTTGGGCGACCTGCTTACCCGCGAACAGAGCGATGCCTCCGTGTCGCAATTTCAGGCCGAGTTCGACCAGCGAGGCTACGGGTGGTGGGCGGTTGAGGTGGAGGCCACGGGCCAGTTCATCGGCTTCGCAGGCTTGGACGAAGTGGACGACCACATGCCGTTCACAGGAGTGGAGATCGGCTGGCGGCTCGCCCGCTCGGCCTGGGGCCAGGGCTACGCCACCGAGGCTGCGCTGACAGTCCTGGCCCACGGCTTCGACGCTCTTGAGCTTCCTGAGATCCTCGCTGTCACAACGGCCACCAACCTTCGTTCCCAGGCGGTGATGCGCCGGATCGGCATGACCCGGGACCCGGCCGACGACTTCGACGACCCCACCGAGCCCGAAGGGCCACTGCGTCCGAACGTGCTGTACCGCATCGCCCGTAGTGCGAGCATCTGACGTTCTCCACCAGGGGCGTTTGATCAGGCTGCGGCGGAGACCGGGCGTCCGCCCCATCGGATGCCTTTCTCGCTGCGGATGCGGATCCGGCCGTCGAGCCATCACTGGCCGCGCGCCGGATTGCCTCCCGCTACGCCGACCTCCGGCGCCTGCACCATCCGTCAGGAATGATCTACTAGACGCTGCCGCCGTAACCGGCCGACCTCAATCGACGTGGGGATGCCTCTGCCGCAGATAGTCGTTGAGCTGTCGCCACTGGGTCGGATGGATGTCGAGCGTGTGCAGTTCGCCCGGCTCGACCCAGCGCACGTCGCTCGCCTCGTCGTTGGCCTCCGGACGGCCGCCGACCGGGCGGGCGATCAGCATCACCTCGTACTCCTGACGGACCTCGCCGTCGGTGTAGGCCACGATGTGGCCCGGGTCGGAGTAGACGCCGAGGAGGCCGGTGGGCTCGACGCGGACGCCGGTCTCCTCCTCCGTCTCCCGTACGGCGCACCGTGAAGGGGTCTCGCCGATCTCCATCTTGCCCATCGGCAACGCCCACTGACCGGTGTCGCGCCGGCGCTGCATGAGGATGCGGCCGGCGTCGTCCACGGTCAACGTCCCGCAGGCCGGCACCAGGCTGTTGGCCTTGGGGGCGTCCGGGTCGTTCCAGTACTCGACTCGTCCCACGGGGAACGCCTCCTCAGACTTGCGCGCCGGACCACGGAACGGCTCCGGCCCAGACTCGCTCGAACGATGACATGTAGTGCTCGGCCATCGTCCCTCCGTCGAGGCGATGGAAGTGGAAGGTCGGGTGGGCGGAGGCTGGTTCGCCGTACGCGTGCGGGTTGACCAGGATGTCGTCGTCGTAGCGGAACAGCGAGGCGTACAGAGTGGTCGCGTGCAGACGAATCTCGCAGCCATCCACGTCCGGCAGCGTCCGGTAGTAGGTCAAGGACGAGCGGATCTTGGCGGGCAGCGTTCCGCCCAGCCCTTCCTCGCGATCTCGCGTCTCCACCGACTGCGCGTCGGGATCGCCGAAGCACAACCTGATCGCGACACCGCGCTGCGCGATCTCGCTGAGCAAGCGGGCGATCCCGGGTTGCGTCTGGGCGTAGAACGTCCCTGAGAAGACGAGGACGTCCACCCGCTCCTGAGCGTCGGTGAGTAGCCGTAGCCAGAGCTCACGAGGCACGCCGGCACGGTCGGGAAAGACCTCCACGAGCTCCGACCGGTTCGCCCTGCCGCGGCGAGCCTGGAAGGTCCGCTCACACTGGCTTCACTTGGCGTACCGGTCCGGGGCCGGGAAGAGCGGCACGGCCAGTCGCTCTCCGCTGCGCGGAACCGCGAAGGTCGCATCAGAGCGCCGCGCTCACCGCCGGAGCACGGGCGTGAGCCTGACGCTCCAGGAAGTTCTCGGCAGGTTTCCCGGGTGGCGGATCACCGACGTGACCGGCGGCTGGGTCGCGTTCCGCGTCCCCCTCGTGTCCCGTGACAGCGGGCTCTCCAACGTCCGCTGCGGGGCGACCCTGGCGGAACTGGCCGGGAACCTCCAGGCCGAGAGCAGGCTGCGACAGCCATGTTCACCTGAGCCGCCGGCCTAACCCTGGGTGACGGCCTTGTGGACGTCGCTGAGGAAACGCTCGATGGTGGCCTGTTCCGTGGTGTCGTACCGGCCCAGGAGGGTGACGATCTCCTGGATGAGCGGGCCGAAGAAGCTCCAGCCGAGCGTGACGGCGCTCTCGTCGACCTTCAGCAGCACCCGCCGCCGGTCCCGGGTGTCGCGTTCCCGGCGGACGTGACCGAGCCGTTCCAGACGGTCCACCACCGCCGTGGTGCCCGCGGAGTTGAGGCCGAGGTGTGTGCCCAGCGTTCCGGGGGTGGCGGGGGTGCCGGTGCGGGCGGCGTCGAGGAGGCAGATGAGGGCGCGTACGTCGGTCGGGTGCAGGGCGTGCGCGGCGGCGAACCGCTCGCCCATGCGGTCGAGTTCCACGGTGACGGCGCGCAGCAGATGGACCAGCCGCATCCCGGCGTCCTGGTCGTCCACGGTCGCGGCATGCTCCGGCGGCGGCGTCGTCATGCCACCAGTATGGCATTATCTCGCCCAGCGAGATTATTGCTGAGCAAGCTATTCAGTTAGGTGCGGCATGTCCGACTTCCTCTCCGCCTACGACGCGGTCCTCGAACGCTGGCCGGTTCCGGTCGAGCCCATCGACCTGGTCTCGGCGTACGGCACGACCCGGGTGAACGCGTGCGGCCCCGCCGACGGCCCGCCGCTGGTCCTGCTGCACGGCGGCGGCACCACGGCGGCGATGTGGTTCGCCAACGTCGCCGCGTTCGCCCGCCGCCATCGCGTGTACGCCGTCGACCGCATCGGCGAGCCGGGACGGAGCATCCGCGGCGAACGCCCCCTGCGCAGCGCCGGCGACCTGCTCGGCTGGCTGGACGGCGTGCTCGACGGCCTCGGCATCGACAGCGCCGCGGTGTGCGGACACTCCTACGGCGGGTGGATCGCCCTGACGTACGCGCTCCACGCACCCCGGCGGGTCGAGCGGCTCGTCCTGCTCGACCCGACGCAGTGCTTCGGCGGGTTCCGGGCCGGATACCTGGCCCGCGCGCTGCCCACCCTGCTGCGGCCGACGGCCTCGCGCGCGCGGGCCTTCCTGGAGTGGGAGACCGGCGGCGCGCCCGCCGACCCCGCCTGGCTGCGGCTCTACGGCCTGGCCGCGGAGTTCCCGGACACGAAGGTCGTCACCGGGAAACGGCCCGAGCCCGGATCGCTGCGCGGGCTCACCACGCCCGCCCTCGTGCTCGTCGCCGGCCGCGGCAAGGCGCACTCCCCGCACCGCGTCGCGTCGGCCGCCGCCCGCCTGCTGCCGGGCGCGCGGACCGTGGTGCTGCCGCGCCTGTCCCATCACGCGATGCCGTGGCACGAGCCCGCCGACCTCAACGCCCGCGTCGTCGACTTCCTCGACGGACGAGCCACCTGACCCGACGCCCCTCGAAGGCGCGCCAGGACGCCCGTCTCGCCGCCCCGGAACCTAGACTCCTGGGCATTCCGCGACGCAGCAGGCCGTGAGGAGACTCCCATGCCATCCGCGCCCGAACAGGAATCACTCGCCGCCCTCGCGACCCGTCACGGGCTGCGGCGATCCATGGCCCGCCCGGACATGCGCGTCTACCTGCGCCGATTATGGGAACGCCGGCACTTCATCCTGGTGTACGCGACCTCGCGCACCGCCTCGAAGTACTCCGCCTCCGCGCTCGGTCAACTCTGGCAAGTGGTGACGCCGCTGCTGAACGCCGGTATCTACTGGGTCATGTTCGGCCTCGTCCTGGGCGGACACGAGCACATCGAGAACTATGCGGCCTTCCTCGTCACGGGGATGTTCGTCTTCACCTACAGCCAGCGGTCGGCCTCGGCGGGGGCCAAGTCCGTCTCGGGGAACCTCTCGCTCATCCGCGCCCTGCACTTCCCCCGCGCCGCGCTGCCCCTGGCCTACACCCTTCAGGAACTGCGGCAGGCGGCCGTCTCCATGGGGGTGCTGCTCGTCCTCGTGGTCGTCATGGGGGAGTTCCCCACCTGGTTCTGGCTGCTGGTCCCGGTCGCCCTGCTCCTGCAGACGATGTTCAACATCGGGCTGAGCCTGGTCCTGGCGCGGCTGGGGGCCTCGCTGCGCGACGTGAACCAGCTCCTGCCGTTCGTCCTGCGGACCTGGCTGTACGCCTCCGGGGTCTTCTTCTCGATCCAGTACAAGATCGTGGGATATCCGGACCCGGTCACCGGCGAGCCGGTCGGCGGGGTCGGGCTGCCGCAGTGGGTGGCCGACGTCATGTATCTCAACCCCGCCGCCTCCACCATCGAGTTCATGCGCGACATCCTGATCCACGCCTCCAGCCCTCGCCCGCTCGTCTGGCTGAGCTGCGCGTTCTGGGCGGTCGCCGGACTGACCCTCGGGCTCTGGTACTTCTGGCGGGCCGAGGACACGTACGGGCGTGGGTGAGGGCCGGAAAAGGGTTCGCGCGCGGGGGGCGTGCTCTGGTTTGCTCCACATCATGACGTCTGCGTGGGTCGGCGAGCGCGTGCGCCTGAGGGCCATCGAACCGGAGGACTGGGCGGCGCTCTTCGCCTTCGAGGAGGACACCGACGCGGCCAGGAACGGCTGGCGGCTGCCTCCGCCCCGCTCGGCCGCCCAGGCCCAGAAGTGGGCCAGGGAGCTGGCCGAGCAGGAGTCCGACATGGACGAGCTACGCCTGGTGATCGCCGACGCCGGCGACAACCGGCCGGTCGGCATGCTCAACACGCACGAGGTCGAGCGCATGCACGGCACGTTCTGCTACGGCATCTCCATCGGCACGCCCCACCATCGCAAGGGCTACGCCAGCGAGGCGATCGTCCTGCTGCTGCGCTACATGTTCGCCGAGCGCCGCTTCCAGAAGGCCGAGGCGTGGGTCTACAGCTCCAACGAACCGTCGCAGGCCCTGCACCGGCGGCTCGGCTTCGTCGAGGAGGGCCGCCGGCGCAGGAGCCGCTTCGCCGCCGGGCGTTACGACGACGGGATCCTGTTCGGGATGACGGTCGAGGAGTTCACCGAGCGCTACGGCTGAAGCTCGGCCCGCAGCCGCCCGGTGGCCTCGACGACGTGCGCCAGCGAGGCTTCCACCTGCTCGTACGTGCGCGTCTTCAGCCCGCAGTCGGGGTTGACCCAGACCCGCTCGGCCGGCAGCGCCGCCAGCGTCCTGCGCAGCAGGTCCTCGACCTCGTCCGCGCCGGGCACGCGCGGGGAGTGGATGTCGTACACGCCGGGGCCGAGGCCGCGGCCGAACGCGCGCACCGCGCCCAGGATGCGCGCCCCCGAGCGGGCCGACTCGATCGTGGTGACGTCGGCGTCCAGGCCGTCGATGGCGGCCAGGATCTGGTCGGCGTCCGAATAGCACAGGTGGGTGTGGATCTGGGTGCGGTCGGCCGCGCCCGAGGTGGCCCGCCGGTACGCCGCCACCGCCCACTCCAGGTAGTCGGCCTGCGCGGCCCGCCGCAGCGGCAGCAGCTCGCGCAGGGCGGGCTCGTCCACCTGGATGATCGACACCCCGGCCGCCTCCAGGTCGCGCACCTCCTCGCGCACCGCGTCGGCCACCTGGAACACCACGTCCCGCAGCGGCAGGTCGTCGCGGACGAACGACCAGGCCACGATCGTCACCGGCCCGGTGAGCATGCCCTTGACCGGCTTGGCGGTGAGCGACTGCGCGTAGGAGGCCCAGCGCACGGTGATGGGCCCGGGACGGCCGACGTCGCCGTGCAGGATCGGCGGCCGGGTGCAGCGCGACCCGTACGACTGGACCCAGCCGTTCCTGGTGACCGCGAACCCGTCCAGGTGCTCGGCGAAGTACTGCACCATGTCGTTGCGCTCGGGCTCGCCGTGCACGAGCACGTCCAGGCCGAGGCGTTCCTGCACCCTGACGACGCGCTCGATCTCGGCCTCGACGCGCCGCTCGTAGTCCTCCTCCGGCAGCGTCCCGGCCACCACGGCCGCCCGCGCCGCGCGCAGCTCGCCGGTCTGCGGGAACGAGCCGATGGTGGTGATCGGCAGCACGGGCAGGCCCAGGTGGGCGGCCTGGGCGGCGGCCCGCACCGGGTACGGCGCCCGCTCCTGCGGCGCGGCCGGCGCGGTCAGCGGCACCGAGGGCGCGGCCGGGACCGGCCCCCGGAAGTCCGGCCCCTCGGCGACGGTGAGGGCCAGCGCCACCACCTCGGCCACCTTCTGCTCGGCGAACGCCAGCCGTTCCCGCAGCGCCGGATCGAGGTCGGGCTCGGCGTCCACGTCGTAGGGCACGTGCAGCAGCGAGCAGGACGTGCTCACCGTCACCCGGTCCGCGCGCACGCCGCCGAGGGCGGCCAGGGCGCGTTCCGGCGAGGTGCGCCACACGTCGCGGCCCGACACCACGCCCGCGACCACGGTCTTGCCCGGCAGGTCGGGCACGGCGCCGCCGCGCACCAGGTCCACGCCGACCGCCTCGACGGGCGTGCCGGCCAGCACCGGCAGCGCGGGCCCGAGGTCGCCGAAGTAGGAGGCCACGAACAGCCCCGGGCGGACGGCCGCCGACCCCAGCCGGTCGTAGGCGAGCCGCACGGCCGCCAGCTCCTCGGGCGTGCGGTCGCCGACCAGCGCCGGCTCGTCGAGCTGCACCCATTCGACGCCTTCGGCGGCCAGCGCCGCGAGCAGCTCCTCGTAGCAGCCGAGCACGTCCTCCAGCCGCTCGGGCGCCCCGGCCAGCAGCAGGAACGTCACCGGCCCGACCACGACGGGCCGCGTCTCGTAGCCCAGTGCGCGGGCCTCGCGCACCTCGGCGAGCGGCTTGGCGGCGTCCAGCTTGAAGACGGTCTCCGGGCCGATCTCCGGCACGATGTAGTGGTAGTTGGTGTCGAACCACTTCGTCATCCGCAGCGGCGCCAGCCCCTCGGTGCCCCTGGCCATCGCGAAGTAGGGGTCCTCGGCCGCGCGGTAACGCTCGGGCACCGCGCCCAGCAGCACCGCCGTGTCCAGCACGTGGTCGTACAGGGAGAAGGTGTTGGACGGCAGCCCGTCCAGGCCCAGCTCGGCCAGCCGCCGCCAGGTCCGCTCCCTGATCTCCTTGCCCGTCCGCTCCAGCTCCGCGCGGCCGGACCGCCCGTCCCAGTACGACTCCAGGGCCCGCTTCAGCTCCCGTCGCGGCCCGATCCTCGGGTACCCGAGCACCGTGGACGTGGGGAATGGCGACATCTCAGCTCCTCGATCACGTCGGTCAGATGCGGGAATCGTGTCCGGCGGGACCGAGGTGGTGCATCATCGATAAGTGCTGCTTATGCTCAAGGAGATCCACTGCTTCCTCCTGGTCGCCGAGCGGCTCGGCTTCTCGGCCGCCGCCGCCGACCTGGGCATGTCGCAGCCCGCCGTGAGCCAGGCCATCACCCGGCTCGAACGCGCGGCCGGGGTCAGGCTCTTCGAGCGCAACGCCCGCGAGGTGCGGTTGACCGCCGAGGGCAAGGGCCTGCTGCCGTACGCCCGGCAGGTGCTCGAATCGGCCCAGGCGTTCACCGCGGAAGCCGCCAGACTGGCCCGGCCGACGATTCACCTGGCTTATCCACCGCTGGTGGGCACGCTCGCCGCGCGCATCGCCAGACGGCTGGCCGGCCGCGCTCCGGCGATCGGCGTGGAACTCGTCGTGGCCGGACGGGGCGCCGCGGCCCAGGCCCTGGGCGGCGGGGAGGTCTCGGCCGCGATCCTGGCCACGCCGGCGCCCGCGCAGTTCGTCACGGCGGCCCGCTTCCACGTGTCCGTCGACCATCTGGCCGTCCCGCTCGGGCACCGGCTGGCCGGGCACGGCAGGGTCACGCCGGACGACCTGGGCGGCCAGGTGCTGCTGACGCCGGGGAGCCGGCCGTGGGCGGGGCTGCCGGGGCGTGCGCGGATGGTGGCCGACGACGACTTCGCCGCCGCGCTCGACCTGGTGGCCGCCGGGGCGGGGGTGCTGCCGATCCCGCAGCTCCTGGTCAGGTCCGTCAGACGGGACGACGTGCGGTTCGTGCCGCTGGAGGCGGGGGAGCTGCGCATCACCTACGCGCTGGCCTGGGCGCGGGAGCGCGTGACGCCGGAGCTGATGGCGCTGGTGCAGGCGGTGCAGGACGCGCTCTGGACCAGATGAGGACGGCTAACTCACAGGCAGGTTCTTCAGGGCCTCGCGGCGGCTCAGGCCGGAGATGCCCTTGGCGCGGACGTATCGGATGACTTCGTCGGGGTTGGTCTTGGCGTACTCGCGTAAGGACCAGCCGATGGCCTTGCGGGCGAAGAAGTCGGTGTCGGACAGGCTGGGCTCGATGCAGGCGTACAGCAGGGCCGTGTCGGTGCGGGACTTGAAGCGGTTCTGGCACAGGATCGCGGTGCGGCGCTTCCACAGGTCGGCGTCGGCCGCCCACTCCAGCATGAGCGGGCGCATGGTGTCGGGAAAGGCCGCCAGCAGGTCGCCGACGCGATGGGTGGCCAGCTCGTCGACCAGGTCCCACCAGGCGCCGGTGACGATCATCTCCTCGTACATCGGCACGGTGTAGAGGGTCTGGAAGTCGCGGTAGTAGTGGTGGCCGGTCAGCTCGACGGCGGCGTAACGCTCCTCGCGGTACTCGGCCTCCCGCCACAGCGAGAGCACCGCGCGCCGCCACTCGGGCGCGGAGTCGATGCGGTGGCGGGCGAACACCCGCCGCAGCGCCGCACGCCTCGGCGTGGCCTGCACGCCGAGGAAGGGCATCTCCGACTTCATGTACGCGCGCATCGGCTCGGCCTTGTCCGGCTCGGCGGCCTCCTCAAGGGCCAGCCGCACCGCCTTGCCCAGGCTCATCCCTGACGCTGGGTCGTGCGCTCGCCGGTGGCGAGCCCGTCGAACAGCACCGTGATGTAGTGCTCGGCCAGCGCGGTGGTGTTGAGCCTGCCGCCGGGACGGAACCAGCGCACGGCCACCCAGATGGTGTCGCGGATCATCCGGTAGGTCAGCTTGGGATCGACGTCGGCCCTGAACAGCCCGGCCGCCTGACCGGCCTTGATCTGGGTCACCCAGATCTGCTCGACCTCGTCCTCGGCCTTGACCAGGTAGTTGAAGCGCTCGAACTGGCGCAGGTAGTTCCAGTCGTTCTGCATGACGGTGATCGCGGCGCGGTGGGGCTCCAGCGTGCCGAAGCCGATGCGGACCATCTCCGACAGGACCGTGCGGGCGTCGGAGCTGGTGTCGACGGCGGCACGGTAGCGGGCGATGAGGTCGTCGAGGAAGGTGGACAGCACCTCGTCGACGATCGTCTCCTTGGAGTCGAAGTGGTGGTAGAGGCTGCCGGACAGGATGCCCGCCTCGTCGGCGATCTCGCGTACGGTCGTGGCCTGGAAGCCCTTGCGCGCGAAGAGCTCCGCGGCGAGTTTGACGAGGTGGTCGCGCCGCTCTGAGGCCGCCCCAGTGGAGGAGGCGCGCTGACGCTTCGCCGGTGACGTGGTGGTGCCGGAGTTCTTTCGCGTGGTCACGTTTCCCATTATGAGCCCTCAGACAATCGCTTGTTCACACGTCAGCCCCAGCTCGTAGGGCATTATCTTGCTTACCAAGCGCTTGTTAGGATGCGGGGATGAACGAGGCTTACATCGTCGCCGCCGTCCGTACCCCCGTCGGGCGCAGGAACGGCGGGCTGGCCGCGGCCCACCCCGCCGACCTCGGCGCGCACGTGCTCCGCGAGCTGATGGACCGCGCGGACGCCGATCCCGCCGCCGTCGAGGACGTGATCTTCGGCTGCGTGGACACGATCGGGCCGCAGGCCGGGGACGTCGCGCGCACCTGCTGGCTGGCCGCCGGGCTGCCCGAGGAGGTGCCGGGCGTCACCGTCGACCGCCAGTGCGGCTCCTCGCAGCAGGCCCTGCACTTCGCCGCCCAGGCCGTGCTGTCGGGCACCAGCGACCTGGTGGTGGCGGGCGGCGTGCAGAACATGAGCATGATCCCGATCTCCTCGGCCATGCTGGCGGGCCGGCCGCTCGGGCACGAGACCCCGTACGCCGGGTCCAAGGGCTGGTCCGCCCGCTACGGCACGGCGGAGGTCTCCCAGTTCGCCGGGGCCGAGCAGATGGCGGTGGCCTGGGACCTGTCGCGCGAGGACATGGAGCGTTATGCCTACGAGTCCCACCGCCGCGCGCTGCGGGCCGTGGACGAGGGGCGCTTCCGGCGCGAGATCGTCCCCTGCGAGGGCGTCGCCGACGACGAGGCCCCCCGCCGGGACACCACGCCGGAGAAGATGGCCGCGCTCCGGCCGCTGACCGAAGGGGGGCGGCTCACGGCGGCGCTGGCGTCCCAGATCTCCGACGGCGCGGCGGCGCTGCTGGTCGCCTCGCCCCGGGCCGTACGCGACCACGGGCTGACCCCGCGCGCCCGCGTGCACCACCTCTCGGCGCGCGGCGCGGACCCGATCATGATGCTCTCCGCGCCCATCCCCGCCACGGCCCACGCCCTGGGCCGGACCGGCCTGGCCATCGACGACTTCGACGCGATCGAGATCAACGAGGCGTTCGCCTCCGTCGTGCTGGCCTGGATCAAGGAGACCGGCGCCGACCCGGCCCGGGTGAACCCCAACGGCGGCGCCATCGCGCTCGGCCATCCGCTCGGCGCGACCGGCGCGGTCCTGACCGTGAAGCTGCTGCACGAACTCGAACGCACCGGCGGCCGGTACGGCCTGCAGACGATGTGCGAAGGCGGGGGACAGGCGAACGTCACCGTCATCGAACGCCTCGGCTGAAAGGCCGCGCCGCGCAACTGAAGTGAGCATTTGCGGCAATGGTTGAATAAGACACGGAAGGAACCGGGCTGACATCAGAAAATGCCTCTAGCAAATAGGAAACTTTCCTATTAGATTTCGGGTCATGCCCCTCAGCGGTGACCTTCTTCGCCTCGCCGACGCCGTCCTCCTCCCTGGTTTCGCGGGACAGATGCCTCCGGACTGGCTCCGCCGCCGACTCGGCGAGGGACTGGCCGGCGTGGTGCTGTTCTCCCGCAACATCGCCGACCCCGCGCAGGTCGCCCGGCTCACCGCCGCGCTGCGCGCGGAGAACCCCGCGGTGCTCGTCGGCACCGACGAGGAGTCCGGCGAGGTCACCCGGCTGGAGGTGAGCACCGGCAGCAGCCGTCCCGGCGGGTACGCGCTCGGCGTCGTGGACGACGTCGGCCTCACCGAGGCGCTGGCCAGGGACATGGGCGGCGAACTGGCGGCCGCGGGCATCACGATCGACTTCGCCCCGTCCGCCGACGTCAACTCCAACCCCGACAACCCGGTCATCGGCCTGCGCTCCTTCGGGGCCGACCCCGCGCTCGTCGCCCGGCACACCAGGGCGTTCGTCCGCGGCATGCAGTCGGCCGGGGTGGCCGCCTGCGCCAAGCACTTCCCCGGCCACGGGGACACCACCGTCGACTCCCACCACGGCGTGCCCGTGGTGGCCGACGCCGGCATCGAGGAGGCGCTCTTCCCGTTCCGGGAGGCGATCAAGGAGGGGGTCAGGTCGATCATGACCGGCCACCTGCTCGTGCCCTCCTACGACGCCGAACTGCCCGCCACGCTCAGCCCCAAGGTCCTCACGGGCCTGCTGCGCGAGGAGCTGGGCTTCCAGGGAATGATCATCACGGACGGCATAGAGATGGCCGCGGTGTCGGGGGCGTACGGGATCGGGGGCGCCTCCGCCCGCGCCATAGCCGCGGGGGCCGACGCGATCTGCGTGGGCGGCGAGCGGGCCGACGAGGCCACCGCCGTCGAGGTCCGCGACGCCATCGCCGCCGCCGTGACCGAAGGACTGCTGCCCGAGGAGCGACTGGCCGACGCCGCACGCAGGGTCCGCGAGCTGGCCGCCTGGACCACCTCCTCGGGCAGCCCCGTACCGGAGGACGGCTACCTCGGGCTCTCCGCCGCCCGCCGGGCCGTCCGCGTCACCCGCAGGTCCACGGCCCCCGTGCTGCCGCTCACCGGGGCGGCGCACGTGGTCGAGCTGACGCCCGAGATGAACCTGGCCATCGACAAGGGCACCCCGTGGGGCGTCGGCGAGCCGCTCGGACGGCTGCTGCCCGGCACCGCCGTCACCCGGCTGGCGGCCGGGGACACCACCGGGGCCAGGCTGGAGCGGCTGATCGGCGAGGCGGCGCAGCGCCCCCTGGTGATCGTGGTCCGCGACGCCCACCGCTACGCCTGGCAGGGCGAGGCGCTGCGGCACCTGCTCAGCGCCCGGCCGGACGCCGTCGTCGTGGAGATGGGCCTGCCCGCCCGCTCCGACCTCGGCGCCGTGCACATCGCCACGTACGGGTCGGCGCGGGTCTGCGGCCAGGCGGCGGCGGAGGTGCTCACCGGTACGCTGTGACACCGTGATCCTCGACGGCGAAGACCTCTCCCACAGCCGCCCCGCCCTCCACGACGGGCCGCACGTCTTCCGCGGCTGCGACCTGACCGAGGCCGACCTGTCCGGAGCCGCACTCGCCGGCTCCCGCTTCGAGTCCTGCGTGCTCGACGGCGCCGACCTGCGCAAGGCCGACCTCGACGGCGCGGTCTTCGCGGGCGGCGGCGGCATGCGCCCGAGGTTCAACGACGCCGACCTGATCGACGCCACGTTCACCGACGTCGACCTGTCCTCGGCCCAGTTCGGCGGCGCCCTGCTCACCGACGCCTCCTTCCAGGGCTGCCGCATGATCGGCGCCGCGCTCACGGCCTCGCGCGGCACCGGCTTCAAGGTCGCGCGGTGCAACCTGACGCTGGCCAACCTCGGCGGCTGCTCGCTGCGCGGCGAGTTCATCGAGGGCGTGCGCTTCGACGACGCCGACCTGTCGGGCTGCGACTTCACCGAGGCCACCTTCAGCGACTGCCGGCTCATCGGCACGCGGCTGCTCAACACCACGTTCGCCAAGGCCGACCTGCGCGGCGCCGACCTCGGGCAGCCCGACGACGCCAAGCTGCGCGCCTTCGCCGGCGCGATCATCAACCAGACCCAGGCCAACGCCATCCTGCTGGTCCGCGGCATCACCGTCCTGTGAGCCAGGCTCCGCGTGGGGTCAGGCTCCGCGTGGGGTCAGGCTCCGCGTGGGGTCAGGCTCCGCGTGGGGTCAGGCCAGGCGTTTGCGCGCCTCCTCGGCCTCGGCCATCACCCGGCCGATCAGCTCGGCGCACGACGGCAGGTCCTCGATCACGCCCACCACCTGCCCCGATGCCATCACCCCGAGGTCGGCCCGGCCGTCCACCATCGCCGCGCGCAGCAGCACCGGCGTGTTGGCCGCCTGGAGCACCTGCGCCCAGGTCAGCTCCCGGCCGCGGCGCATCCGGCGTCCCTCGCGGACCAGCGCGCCCCACGACAGGCCGGACAGCCGCCGGAACCGGGCGCCGTTCAGCACCGCGCGCAGCAGCCGCGACCGTTCCAGCGAGGCCACGAACGGGGTGCTGAGCACGCGGTGCGGCACGCCGTCCACCCTGGTCGTCACGACGGTCTCGCGGGCGGCCAGGTAGACGTCCTTGACCGCGCCGGGCACCGGGGACTCGCGGGTCAGCAGGAACCGGGTGCCCATGGCGATCCCGCACGCGCCGTAGGCCAGCGCGGCGACCAGGCCCCGGCCGTCGAAGAAGCCGCCCGCCGCGATCACCGGGATGTCCACCGCGTCCACGACCTGTGGCAGCAGCAGCGTGGTGGCCAGCGGGCCGGTGTGCCCGCCGCCCTCGCCGCCCTGCACGATCACCGCGTCCACACCCCACGCGGCCACCTTCTCGGCGTGCCGGCGCGCTCCCACCGACGGGATGGTGACGACCCCCGCGTCCTTGAGCCGGGCGATCAGCTCGCGCCGGGGCGCCTGGGCGAACGACGCCACCCGCACGCCCTCCCTGATCATCACCGCCACCCGCTCGGCCGCGTCGTCGGCGTCGGAGCGGATGTTCACCCCGAAGGGGGCGTCGGTCCGCTCCTTGACCCGCCTGACCGCCGCCGTCATCTCGGGCACCGACATGGTGGCGGCGCCGATCACGCCCAGCCCGCCCGCCGCCGAGACGGCCGCGGCCAGCCGGGCGCCCGCGACGTACCCCATGCCGGTCTGGACGACGGGATGGCGGCAGCCGGTGAGCTCGGTCAGCGCCGTCCTCACCGGGCCACCTCGCGGTCGCGCGCCCGGCCGGGATCCAGCCGGTCCAGGACGGCCAGCTCGACCGCGTCCGGCTCCCGCGTCGTGGGCACCTCCGGCGGGACGACCAGGTCGAAGCCGGTGGCGGCCAGCACGTCGGCCACGCTCACCCCCGGATGCGTGGACACCAGGCGCATCGAGCCGTCGGGCGTGCCGAAGTCGAGCACCGCCAGGTCCGTCACCACCCGCCGCAGCTCGTACGCCCCCCGGTCGGTGCCCAGCCCGCTCACCATGTCCACCTCGGGCACGAACACCCGCCGCGAGTGCCGCGGGATCCAGTAGCTCGTCGGGTCGCACCGCGTGTTCCCCGGCGCCCCGCGCACCCCGAGGAGCTGCGCCTTGGGACGGGCCCAGTCGCCGATGCAGGAGATGTTGCTGTTCCCGTGCCGGTCGATCTGGCTCGCGCCGAGCATCACGTGCCGGCGGCCGTTCAGCACCAGCCACAGGTGCTCCCGGAACGGCAGCCACCCCTCCACCACCCCGGGCGCCACCCCCAGCGCGGGCACGTCGCCGGTGAGCAGGCAGACGCCGTCGGAGGTGAGCAGATCGGGCTCGAACGTCAGCCGGGCCAGCCGCGCGGCCAGCACCGTGATCGCCCCGCCGATCCCGGCCGCCAGGATCTCCCCGTCGCCCCTGAACGCCTCCGCGCAGGCCAGCACACACACGTCAGCCCTGCTCGTCTCACTTCCACTCATCGACGCCGCCCTCCGCGTACCGCCGCTGCCGCTCCTCGTCGCGCCCGTAGTCCGGCTCGCAGGAGGTGAACCCGGCCCCGCCGGGCGCCTCGACCACGCCGGTCACCATCGACCGGCTGATCAGCAACGACTGCACCGGCCCCTCCTTCAGCAGGTCGGCGGTGTCCACCAGCCGCTCGCAGGACACGTAGCAGCGCCCGGCCGCCTTGGCGTACAGGTCGTCGAAGTACGGGTCGGGGCCCAGGTACTGCGCGTTCCCGCGGGCGTCGGCCCGGTTCAGGTGCACCAGCGCCACGTCCATGGTCAGGGCGGGCACCGCGACCAGCTCCTCCCCGTCCCCGTACGGCGAGCGCACGGTCCGCAGCTCCGGGTTGACCCGCAGCACGCCGGACCCCAGCCCCGCCCGCGTCGGCAGGAACGGCAGCCGGTGCGCCGCCGCCAGCAGCCCGAACATGAACATGCCCTCGTCGTACTCGGTGAACTCGACCGTGCCGGCCTGCCTGGCCGCCCGGAAGTGCGGTTCGAGGGGGATGGAGTCGAGCGTGACGAACGGCGCCACGACCCGGCGCACCTTGCCCGCCGCGCACAACATGCCGACGTCCGGGCCGCCGTAGGAGACGACCGTCAGATCCCGGACGGACGTCCGCAGCAGGCCGCCCACCAGGGCCATGGGCTTGCGCCGCGAGCCCCAGCCGCCGATCCCGACCGTCATCCCGCTCTCCACCGAGGCCGCGACCTCCTCGACGGACATCACCTTGCTCATCGGAACCGCTCCCTGTGCTCGTCGCCCATGCCCATGAGGTTCAGCTCGAAGGTGAAGCCCTGCTCGAAGCGGTAGCTGCGCCGCACGTCCACCGGGTCGATGCCGTTCAGCGACTCCTTGGCGCGGCGGATGACGTACGGGTCCTTGGCCGCGATCCGCCCGGCCACCTCCATCGCCGCCGCGCGCAGCTTGTCGCGCGGCACCACCTCCAGCACCGACCCGAACGCGTGCAGCTCGGCCGCCGTGACGTTCCGGCACGTGTAGACCATGGCCCGCATGAGGTGCTGGGGCACCAGCCGGGCCAGGTGCGTGGCCGCCCCGAGCGCGCCGCGGTCCACCTCGGGCAGCCCGAAGTAGGCGTCCTCGCTGGCCACCACCACGTCCGCGTTGCCGGCCAGGCCGACGCCGCCGCCCAGGCAGTGTCCGTGCACGGCGGCGAGCACCGGCACCTCGCACTCGTAGACGGCCGCGAACGCCTCGAAACACTGCCGGTTCGCGCCGACGAGCGCCGTGTGCCCGGGATCGGCCTGCATCTCCTTGATGTCCACGCCGGCGTTGAACCCGCGGCCCTCGGCCCACAGCACCACCACCCTGGTCGCCGGGTCGCGCCCGGCCGCGCGCACCGCCGCCGCCAGGTCGGCCCAGCCCTGGACGGTCAACGCGTTCACCGGCGGCACGTCCACCACGACCTCGGCGATCGGCCCGTCCCGCAGTGTGATCCCCATCGCGCTCCCTGGTCGCACCTAACGCTTGCTTGGTACGGTAGCATCCGTGACGGTCACTTACGACTACACGGGCAGGTCCGTGCTGGTGACGGGCGGCACCCAGGGCATCGGCGCGGGCATCGCCAGGGCCTTCCGCGCGGCCGGCGCCGACGTGACGGTCTGCGCCAGGAAGGACCCCGGCCCCCTGGACGGCCTGCGCTTCGTCCAGGCCGACGTGCGCGTCCCGGCGGACGTCGAACGGCTGGTCGCCGGGTTCGACCGGCTGGACGTGCTGGTCAACAACGCCGGCGGCTCGCCGCCCGCCCCCGTGTCGGGCACCTCGCCGCGCCTGCACGCCCGCGTCATCGAGCTCAACCTGACCGCCCCCCTGCTGGTCTCCCAGCGGGCCCACCCGCTGCTGGCCGCCGCCCGCGGGGCGATCGTGATGATCGGCAGCGTCAGCGGCGCCCGTCCCTCGCCCGGCACCGCCGCGTACGGCGCCGCCAAGGCGGGCCTGCACCACCTGGCCCGCTGCCTGGCCGCCGAATGGGCCCCCGAGGTCAGGGTCAACTCGGTCGTGGTCGGCCTGGCCGACACCACGGCGGCCGAGCGGTACACCGGCCAGGGGCGGGCGGACGCCGCCATCCCCGCGGGCCGCCCCGCCACGCCCGCCGACGTGGCCGCGGCCTGCCTGTGGCTGGCCGCCCCCGGCTACGTGACCGGCGCCGAGGTACGGGTGGACGGCGGCGGCGAGATCCCCGCCTGGCAACACCTGGCTTCTGACGATATTTCTTGATATCTGTGCATGATCCCCTTGGGAGGTCTTGTGGGCATTTGCGCTGGCCGCGTGGTGATCGTGACAGGCGCCGGACGCGGCATCGGCAGGCAGCACGCCCTGGAGTTCGCCCGGCAGGGCGCCCGCGTCGTGGTGAACGACCTCGGCACCGCCCGCGACGGCGGCGGCGCGTCCGCCGGCCCGGCCCACGAGGTCGTCGCCGAGATCGAGGCCCTCGGCGGCAGGGCGGTGGCCAACTGCGACGACGTGTCCGACTGGGCCGGCGCCGCCCGGCTGGTGAAGACCGCCGTCAGCGCGTACGGCCGGCTGGACGTCCTGGTCAACAACGCCGGCTTCCTGCGCGACCGCATGCTGGTCTCGATGACCGAGCAGGACTGGGACGACGTCGTCCGCGTGCACCTCAAAGGCCACTTCCTGCCGCTGCGGCACGCGGCCGCGTACTGGCGGGAGCGGTCGAAGGCGGGCGAGGAGGTGTCCGGCAGGGTGGTCAACACCTCCTCGGGCGCGGGCCTGCTGGGCAGCGTCGGCCAGGCCGGCTATTCGGCGGCCAAGGCCGGGATCGCCGCGCTCACCCAGGTCGCCGCCGCCGAGCTGGCCCGCTACGGCGTCACCGTCAACGCCATCGCGCCGGCCGCCCGCACCCGGATGACCGAGGAGGTGTTCGCGGCGACCATGGCCAGGCCGCAGGCCGGGTTCGACCCCATGGACCCGGCGAACGTCGCCCCGCTCGTGGTCTGGCTCGGCTCGGCGGCCTCCGCGCACGTGACGGGCCGGGTCTTCGAGGTCGAGGGCGGCACGATCGCGCTGGCCACCGGCTGGCGCCACGGCCCCGCCGCGGACCGGGGCGCCCGCTGGTCGCCGGAGGAGGTGGGCGAGGCCGTCGCCACGCTCCTGGAGGCCGCGCCCGCCCCCGAGCCCGTCTACGGCGCGGCCCCCTGATCCCCGCCGGCTAGCGGACCAGCCCGGGCACGGACGTCTGGCCGTCCCCCCGCAGCGCGAACAGCTCGGTGGCGCGCCCCGAGGTCACGTCCACCGCATACACCACGGCGACGGCGCGGGGGTCGTCGTCCGGATAGGCCAGCAACGTCACCTCGCGGGGGGACGTCCAGCCGCCCAGCTTGGCCGGCCGCAGCCCCTCGGCGAGCCCGGACGGCCTGACCCGGCGCTCCGCGCCTCCCTTGACGTCGAAGACGACGATCGTGCCGTCGCGCTGCACCATGGGCTCGCGGCTCCGGTCGAGGGTCGTGCCGACGCGGGCGATCGTGCGCCCGTCCGGGGCCAGGGCGCTGAAGTCGTAGGTGTGCTCCGGGACCGTCACCGGGTCGCGGCCGAGCACCCACAGCGCCGTGGTGTCCCCCTTGGCCCTGGCCAGCACGACCGGGCCCGTCCCGTCGGCCACGCTCACCGGCCACGAGCCCTTCGGCAGGGAGATCGACATGCCGCCCGCCACGTCCACGAGCCGGGGCGCGCCCGTCGCCGCCACCACGAACCGCAGGCCGCCGGGGGAGAGCCGCAGCGCGTACTCGGCGGCGAAGTCCTGGTCGTCCTGCGGCAGCGGTGACGTCCACATCTGGCCGCCGGCCAGGTCCCGGACGACGATCGCGCGCCTGCCGGGGCTGTAGTAGGCGATCCGGCGCCCGTCGGCCGTCGCCTCGACCGGCCCGTTCTGCGGCCCGTCGGTCAGCTCGTACGTGGCGCCGTCCCGGGTCACCAGCCGCCACGGGCACGCCGGGCCGCCGGTGCGGCAGATCGGCCGGTAGAACTGCTCGACCGGCGCGACCCCCTTGGCGGGCAGCGGAAGGGCGGTGGCCGCCGGCGGGGTGAGCACGATCGGCGGCGCCGGACGCGCCTGCTGCAGGAGCACGGCACCGCCGCCCCCGATCACGCAGACCGCCGCCGCGACGCTCACGGCCAGGCGGGTCGCGCGCCTGCGCCGGGCGCGCAGGACGGCCCGCGCCCCCAGGTCGACGACCGGCGCCTGCTCGGCCAGCGCGTGCAGGTCCTCGCGCAGCGTCTTCATCGGTACACCTCCGCGGGGGTGAGGGCGCGCAGCTTGGACAGCGCGTAGTGCGTCTGGCTCTTGACCGTGCCGAGCGAGACGCCCATGAGCCGGGCGGTCTCGTGCTCGGTGCGGTCCTCGTAGAAGCGCAGCACGATCACCGCGCGCTGTTTCGGGGTGAGCCGGGCCAGCGCCTTGAGCAGGGTCAGGCGGCGCACGGTCGCCTCGTCGTGCGCGTGCCCGCCGGTCTCCGGCAACTCGGCGGCGGGCACCTCGGGCCGCCTGCGCCGGCGCCAGGAGATGGTCTGGTTCACCAGGGCCCGGCGCGCGTACGCCTCGGGGTTGCCGTCCTCGGCGAGCTTGCCCCAATGCGAGGCGACACGGGTGAGGACCGTCTGCAACAGGTCCTCGGCGAGATGGGGGTCTCCGGTGAGCAGGTACGCGGTCCGCATCAGCGACTGCTGACGGGCGCGTACGAACTCGTGGAACCCCTCGTAGCGGTCCATGTAGGACATCAACTCCGCCGAGGGCGCGAAAGTTGGAAGAAGTCGTCAGCGCATCGACGACCGGGCGGTGGGACGCAGGCGCAGCCGCACCGGCGGCGCGGTCAGGCGGGGGTCCAGCATGGAGAGGTCCGCCGGGCGCTCGTCCTCGGGCCGGGCGAACTGGGTGAACCACACGAACACGTTCTCCCCGGCCCGGACCGGCAGGCGGGGGAAGGTGTTCTCGGCGTGCTCGCTCTCCAGGCAGCCGACCGGCGGCGTCCCGGCCTCGGCCAGCGCGGGCGCGACCTGACCTGCGAAGAACTCGGCGAAGCCCTCTTCGACGTGGCAGATCGTCGCGACGTACAGGGCGGCGGGCGGCTCGGCGGCGCCCGCGGGCGGCCGTTCCCAGGAGGGCAGCTCCGGACCGGACGGGCGGAGCAGCAGCACGTCGTCGGAGTCGATCATCGTGGCGTTGGCGGCGTCGCGGTGCGCCCGCCAGACGGGGCCGTCGTAGAAGCCCTCCAGCGCCGCCCGGCGCGCCCGCATGTCGGGGAAGGCGCGCAGCCAGGTGAAGGTGTCGGGCGCGTCGGGATCGCGGAAGGTGCCCAGAACGCGCATGCCGACCGCCTCCTGCGGCTCGACGAACTCGCGCTCGAACAGCGTGATCAGGGTGTCGCGCCGTCCGGGGTGAAGGGTGTACCGCCGTAGTTCGTAGATCATGGCCGGACGCTAGGGCCGGATCACTGCCACCTCATGTCAGCGTCGGCGGCGAACAATGTTCTGATAACTCTGTGCTACCGAACGGCAACGCAGAGTTATATAGTCGCATTGACCTTGATCCCAATGGGTCACAGAAGGTCAAAAAGGGGGCGGCGGCTGCCCAGGGCCCTGGCGCCCGCCGCCTCGCAGGGGTCCACACCGGTGAAGGAGCAGAAGTGATCAAAAGGCTGTGCGCCGCAGGTGCCGTGCTGGCCGCGGCCGCCGGCGTCGCCATATCGGCCGTTCCCGCCCACGCTGACACCTGGTCCGACAACTGGAGCAGCAACAGCGACTCGTCGCAGTCGGGCAACAACTTCGGCGACGTCTCCGCGGCCAACCGCGGTGGCTGGGACTCGACCAACGTCAACAACATCAACGGCGTCGCGACCACCGCCACCGACGGCGGCATCGCGGTGACCTACATCTTCTACTGACCTCCGTACAACTCCGAGGAAGGGACATCGACATGATGAAGAAGCTCTGCGTGACCACCGGCGCCGTCGCCGCGGCCGCCGCCCTGACGCTCCTGTCCGCCCCGGCCCACGCCGACGTCACCGCGGGCAACTCCAGCTCCAATCACGACACCTCCCAGTCGGGCAACAACTTCGGCAACGTCGTGAACGTCAACGTGAGCGGCACCGACGCCACCAGCGTCAACAACGTCAACGGCAACGCCACGACCGCCGACGACGCCGGCCACGCCGGCACCAGCGTCGACTCCTAGCCAGGCCCGGGGGCGCCCTCCGGCGCGGAGAGGGCGTCCCCGTGCGGGCCGGGTCGAGGCGGCCCGGCCCGCCCCCACTACCATCCCTGGATGACGAACTGTGCATATGTCACCTTTGATGACCCAACCGGCCAGGACGACGAGCGTGACCTCGCGCTCTCCCACTGGCACGCCAACGGCATCGAGGGCCGCGCCGAACGCTGGGACGACCCCGCGGCCGACTGGAGCGCCTACGACGCCGTCGTGGTGCGATCGGCCTGGGACTACATCGACCGGCGCGCGGAGTTCCTGGCCTGGGCCCGCCGCGTCGAGTCCGTCACCAAGCTGCTCAACCCGGCCGTCGTCCTGGAGGGCAACACCGACAAGACGTACCTGAGAGACCTGGGCGTGCCGACCGTGCCGACCCATTGGTCCGCCCACGACCTGCCCGACTGGCCCGAGTACGTCGTCAAGCCCGCGATCTCCGCCGGAGCCCGCGACACGACCAGGACCACCGACCGTGACAAGGCGGCGGAGCTGGCCGCCGCGCTCCAGGCCGCGGGGCGGCAGCCGATGGTCCAGCCCTACCTCGACATGGTGGAGTCGGAGGGCGAGACCTCCCTGCTGTACTTCAACGGCCGCCTCAGCCACGCCGTCCGCCGCCATCCGATGCTGGCGGCGGGGACCACCCTCGACTACAACGCGCGGGCCGAGCTCCGCACCCCGGCCCCGGACCAGGTCGACCTGGCCGAGAAGGTGCTAGCAGCCATTCCCCACGCCCTTCTCTACGCCAGGATCGACCTGGTCCGGCTGTCCGACGGCACGCCGGTGGTCATCGAGCTGGAGCTGACCGAGCCGTACCTGTTCCTGCGGTACGCGCCGGACGCCCCGGCGAACTTCGCCAGGGCTCTGGGAGAGCTGGTCTGATCAGCAGGAGATCCCGCCGTCCACCGGGATGACCGTGCCCGTCAGGTACGACCCCGCCCGCGAGGACAGGAAGACGGCCGCGCCCGCCATGTCGTCGGGCCGGCCGATCCGTCCCAGGGGCACGGTCGAGGCGATGGCGGCGCGGGTGGAGGGGTCGTCCAGGGCGAAGGCCATCATCTTGGAGTCGAACGGGCCGGGGGCGATGGCGTTGACCGTGATGTGCTCCTTGGCCAGCTGCCTGGCCAGGTGGCGGGTCAGCATGTGCACGGCCGCCTTGGTGGAGGAGTAGGCGTAGCTCTCCAGGGCGGGCACCCGGATGCCGTCGATCGAGCCCACGTTGATCACCCGGGCCGGGTCGTCCGGGCCGGCCGCCTGGCGCAGGTTCGGCAGGAACTTCTGGGTCAGGTAGAAGACGCCCTTGACGTTGATGTCCCAGAGCTTGTCGAAGGCGTGCTCCGGATACTCCTCCAGAGGCGCGCCCCAGGTGGCGCCGGCGTTGTTGACCAGCACGTGCAGCGGGCCGCCCACCGCCGTGACCAGCGTGTCCACCCCCTCGGGCGTGGACAGGTCGGCCTGGACGGCCGTGCAGCCCAGCTCGGCGGCGGTCTTGTCGACCTCCGCCGCCTTGCGTGCCGATATGACGACGGTCGCGCCGGCCGCCACGAACCCGGCGGCGATCATGCGGCCGATGCCGCGCGAACCGCCGGTGACGACGACCGTCTTGCCTTCCACCGAGAACAGACTCATGTTCCGGAAGCATGCCATACCGACTGGTCGGTTACTAGCTGCCCTCGTCCTTCACCCAGAGTCGCAGCAGCCCGCGGAAGTGCTCGGTGAACCGCTCGCGCTCGGCCGCCGGGTACGTGGCCGCCACCGTGTCGACCAGTAACCGGTCGAACTCCGGCCCGGCCACCCAATCCAGCACGATCTCGTCGATGTGTCCCAGATGCGTACGGCAGAACTCCTCGTACCGGTCCACCTCGAAATACCGGTCGGCCAGCTTCCGGTACTGGTCCAGCCGTTCCCCGTAGTCGCCGGTGACCTCGAAGTAGTCGTGCGTCTCCAGGTCGATGCGCGGCCGGCGGCGGGTGGCCACGCAGAACACGCTCCACTTCACCAGCGCCTTGATCGCCCAGGGGAAGTAGTAGTGCAGGCTGGTCAGGGCCACGTCGGGGCAGGCGTTGGCGTAGTCGATCGGGTGCACGTCGGCGCCCTTGACCAGCGTCTCGCAGGAGTTGAACTCCCAGCGGAAGAACGCGTTCACCAGCCGCCCGACGGTGACGACCTCCTCGCCCACGGACGGCGAGAGGAACTCGTGGTCCACGGCGTACCGGGCGTGCATCGGCTCGTCGGGGCGGAAGCGCATGACCATGGTCTCCGCGCCGATCGACAACGACCTGGCGAAGGCGTCGTACCCCTCGACGGACTGCTGGAGGTGCATGAGCATCTCGCCGCTCTGGTCGTAGGCGCGGTGCAGCTCGTCGCGGTCGCGGACGCGGGAGACGCCCCGCCAGGCGCCGCCGTCGTACGGCTTCATGAACAGCGGATAGCCGATGCGCTCGGCGACCGCGTCGAGGTCGAAGGCCCGGTTGTAGCGCTCGGCGGTGTAGGCGTAGCGGGAGTTGTCCAGCGGGTTCTTGTACGGCACCAGCACCGTCTCCGGCACCTTGAGCCCGAGCCGCATCATCGCGCAGTAGGCCGCGTGCTTCTCCATCGACTGGAACGTGAACGGGCTGTTCAGCAGATAGACGTCGTCCATCATGGCGATCTTCTTCAGCCACTCGCGGGGGTGGTAGTACCAGTACGCCAGCCGGTCGATCACCAGCTCGTGACGTGGCTTGGCACGCAGGTCGAACGGCTCGATCGTGATGCGCTCGACGTCGAACTCGCCCACCCCCTTGATCGGCCCCAACCGGCGTAACACGGTCTCGAACGCCGCCGGCCAGTCCTCCTCGGTCCCCAGCAGCAGCCCCATGAGATGACGCACGATGCTCCTCCGCGGCCGCCGCGAGGGCTCACAGGCCGGGCAGGCGACCGTTCCTGAACAGGTCGACGAACCGTTGATGGTCTTCACGAGCCTGTGCCCCATATCGGTGGGCGAAATCCACCAACATGCCGATGAATCCGGATTGATCGCCATTGATGACCGCGACGATCGCCTCCTCCGTCGAGAAGTCCACCAGGTCGTGGCTGGACTCGTCGTCGGCCACCGAGTGCATGCGCGCCACCGCCCGTCCCAGGTCGCGCATGATGGAACGCAGCTCGTCGGGCTCGTTGACGTCGTCCCAGTCGAGGTCGGCCGAGTACGGCGACACCTCGGCCACGAGCTGGCCCACCCCGTCGAGCGAGGCGTACCCGAGCCAGGGGTCGGCGTAGGCCTGCAGCGCCCGCTGCGACTCGGCCGTGCGGTGGCCCTGGTGCAGGAAGTAGGAGGCCGCCTTCTCGTTGTCGACGTACCGGGCCACGGCCGGCGCCTGGGCCTGCTTCATGTAGAGGATGACGTCGTTCTCCAGCGCCTGCGAACGCCCCTCCAGCAGCAGGTTGTACGACGGCAGCCCCGCCGACCCGATGCCCACGCCCTTGCGCAGCGCCACGTCCTTGACGACGTGCTCGACCGGGCTGGACGGCGTGGGCAGCGTCCCCAGGTAGCCCTCGAACGCCGCCAGCACCCGCTCCCGGGTGGCGGCGTCGACCTCCTCCCGGCCGTCCATGAGGGCGAAGCGCCGGTCGTAGTCCTCGATCACGGTCTCCACGTCGAGCATCGCCACCCGCGTGCTGAGCCGCGCCGTCTGCAGCACCCGGTGCAGCACGCCGCCGGTGGTCTCCAGGGTGAGCGAGCCGATGGCGTCGTCGCCGCCGGTGGCGATGCCGTGCAGCTCGGCCAGGTACGCCCGCGCGAACTCGGTCACCAGCGCGCTGATCGTCTCGTCCGACAGCGCCTTGGCGTAGCCGATCAGCGCCACGCTGGCGGCGAAGCGCTTGAGGTCCCAGACGTAGGGGCCGACGTAGGCCTCGTCGAAGTCGTTGACGTTGAAGACCAGCACCCCGGAGGCGTTCATGTACGTGCCGAAGTTCTCGGCGTGCAGGTCGCCGTGGATCCACACCCGGCCCGTGGGCTCGTCGAGGTAGGAGCCGTCGGCGAAGTCGCCGGTCAGGTCGGCGTAGAACAGGCCGGCGCTGCCCCGGTAGAAGGCGAAGGGGGAGGCCGCCATCTTGCGGAACTTGCGCCGGAAGGCGGCCGGGTCCCGTTTGATCGACTCGCCGAACTCGCTGATCAGGACGTCGAGCAGGAAGGAGGAGCGTGTGCCCATGCAACGGACGGTAGCCCGCCCGATGCCCGCCGCCTACCCCGAATTCTCCCTGACAGGGCCAGGTCAGGGATGTTGCGAGGACACCGAGACGGTCTCGCCCGTCATGTACGAGGAGTAGTCGCTGGCCAGGAAGACGATCACGTTGGCCACCTCCCACGGCTCGGCCGACCGCCCGAACGCCTCCTTGGCGGCCAGCTCCGCCAGCAGCTCCTCGCTCGTCACCTTCGCCAGGAAGGGGTGCACGGCCAGTGACGGCGCCACCGCGTTCACCCGGACGCCGTGCTCGGCGACCTCCAGCGCGACGCACCTCGTCAGCGCCATCACCCCGGCCTTGGCCGCCGCGTAGTGCGCCTGCCCGCGCTGCGCCCGCCAGCCGGCCACCGAGGCGTTGTTCACGATCACGCCGGAGCCCTGGCCGATCATGTGCCGGACCGCCGCCCTGGTGCAGCGCATGGTGCCGTTGAGGGTGACGTCGAGCACCGCGTGCCACTGCTCGTCGGTCATCTCGGCCAGCGGGGCCGTACCGCCGAGGCCGGCGTTGTTGATCACCACGTCGAGCCGGCCGTGCGCCTCCACCACCGCGTCGAACAGCGCCAGCACCTGCGGCTCCGACGTCACGTCGCACGGGACCGCCAGCGGCTTGACGCCGGTCAGCTCGGTCAGCGCCTCTGCGGCGGCGGCCAGGCGGCGCTCGTGCCGGTCGGACAGGACGATCGTCGCCCCCTCCTCCGCGCAGCGCCTGGCGGTGGCGTAGCCGATGCCCGCGCCCGCGGCGGCGGTCACCAGCGTGACCTTGCCGTCGAGCAGACCGTGCGACTTCGGATAGGGCGGTGCCATCCGTGCTCCAATCAGCGGGGGAGTCCAAGAGTGCGCTCGGCGATGATGTTCCGCTGGATCTCACTCGACCCGGCATAGATCGTGTCCGCCCGGCTGAACAAATACAAGCGCTGCAGGTCGTTCAGGCCGTCCGCCGCCACGAGCCCGGCCTTGCCCTGCACCTCCTGCGCCAGCTCGCCCAGCCGGCGATGCCACTCCGACCAGTAGAGCTTGGCGATCGACGCCTCCGGGCCCGGGTCCGGGCCCAGCATCCGCAGGGCGTTCAGCCGCATGATCTCCAGCTCCAGCCACGACCGGACGAGCCGGTCGCGCAGCACCGGGTCCTTCGCCGCCCCGGTCCGCCGGGCGGTCGCGATCACCTCGGCCAGCTCCCGCCGGAACCCGATCTGCTGCCCCAGCGTGGACGCGCCGCGCTCGTGGCCCAGCGTGGCCATGGCCACCCGCCAGCCCTCGCCCGGCGCCCCGAGCAGGTTCCCCGCCGCCGTGCGCGCGCCGTCGAAGAACACCTCGTTGAACTCGGAGGTGCCGGTGAGCTGCCTGATCGGGCGTACGGTGACGCCCGGCCCGCCCATCGGCACCAGCAGGTACGACAGCCCGCGATGCCGCTGCGAGCCCTCCTCGGTACGGCACAGGACGAAGCACCAGTCGGCGACGTGGGCCAGCGACGTCCACACCTTCTGCCCGGTGATCACCCACTCGTCGCCTTCGAGCCGCGCCCTGGTCCGGACGTTCGCCAGGTCGGACCCGGCCTCGGGCTCGGAGTAGCCCTGGCACCACAGCTCCTCGCCGCGCTGGATCGGCGGGAGGAACCGGTCCTTCTGCTCGTCGGTGCCGAACTCCAGGATGGTCGGGCCGATCAGCCCCTCGCCGATCAGGCCGACCCGGGCGGGGGCGTCGGCCCTGGCGTACTCCTCGTAGAAGGCGACCTGGTCGTCGAGGGAGGCGGCCCGGCCGCCGTACCGCTCGGGCCAGCTCAGGCAGGTCCAGCCCGCCTGGCCGAGCCGGCGTTCCCAGGCCAGGCGCAGGTCGTGCCCCTCGTGCTCCCTGCCGGGGCCGCCGAGACCGCGGACGTGCGCGAACTCGCCGGACAGGCTCTCCTCCAGCCAGGCGCGGGCCTGCTCACGAAGGCTCAACAAATCCCCCGTAGCCGCCCTGGAAGAAGACCAGGGGGCCGCCGTCGGCGTGCGTGTCGAGCTGCAGCACCCGGGCCACCACGATCATGTGGTCGCCGGCCGGGTGCTCGGCCTCGATCACGCAGTCGAGCCAGGCCAGCGCGCCTTCGAGCACCGGGTTGCCGCCGGGGGAGCCGGTCCAGGCCAGGCCGGCGAACTTGTCGCCGCCCTTGGCCGCCATCTGCGCGCAGACCGGCTGCTGATGCTCGGCCAGCACGTTCACGGTGACGACCTTCGCGCCGCGCACCCGGGGCCAGCTCGTGCTGGTGTGGGCCACGCAGAAGGCCACCAGCGGCGGGTCGAGCGAGACGGAGGTGAAGGAGTTGGCCGCCAGGCCGCACGGCTGGTCGTTCGCCGGGTCGAGGGCGGTGATCGCCACCACGCCGGTCGCGAACCTGCCGAGGACCTGACGGAACCGGCGGCCGTCGATGCGGCCGTTCCCGTTGTGCTGTGTAGGGCCGGGCGGCATGGCGGCTCCGTTACGAGTCCTGCTGCGCTGGTAGGGCGTCGGAAGGCCGCGACAGCCGTCCGGCGCGATGAGCCGGGCAGCGTGTGTGCTCATGGGGTCCGCCTCCTCGTCACCGACTGCGCCCATCATACATACCAAGCGCTTGCTTGGACACTAGGCGCGTTCCGGAGGCCCTGTCAACCCGCCCGGACCCCGTCCCGGCTGCCGCCCGCCGTCCGGTGGCCGGGTCGCCCGCGGTTGACATGGGAAAAAAGGTGGGTCTAGCGTGCTCTGTGTGCCCAAGCGCTTGCTTGATTTCCGGGATGTGACCGCCATAGCGGGGATCGGCTACACCCCCTTCACCAAGAACTCGGGCGTCAGCACCCTCACCCTGGCCTGCCGTGCCGTCCTGGCTGCCCTCGACGACGCCGGCCTGCCCCCGGACGCCGTGGACGGCCTGGCCACCCACCGCGTCGGCGACTCGGCCGCGCCCTCCCTGGTGGCCCCCGCCCTCGGCCTGCCCGACCTCGCCTGGCACCTCGACCAGTTCGGCGGCGGCAGCGTCTCGCACGCCGTCGTCGGCCAGGCCGCCCTGGCCGTGGCGACGGGGATGGCCGAGACCGTCGTCTGCTACCGCGCGATCAACGCCCGTTCCGAGTTCCGCATGGGCGGCACCGGGCGCGGCGTGCCGGTCAGCCCCGAGGTCCAGTACCAGGCCCCGTACGGCTACTTCGCCCCGCCGCAGCAGTACGCCATGTACGCCCGCGCCCACATGCTCCGGTACGGCACCAGGCCCGAGCACTTCGGCCGCGTCGCCGTCACCCAGCGCGCCAACGCGGTCAAGAACCCGCGGGCCCTCATGCGCACCCCGATCACGCTGGAGGACTACCTGGCCGGCAGGTGGATCGCCGAGCCGTTCCGCCTGCTGGACTGCTGCCTGGAGACCGACGGCGCCTGCGCCCTCGTCGTCACCACCGCCGAACGCGCCCGCGACCTGCGCCGCCACCCCGTCCTGATCTCGGCGGCGGCCTGGGGCGGCGGCACGTCCCACCTGTCGGGCACGGGCCCGGCCGATCCCACGGTGACCGCGGCCGCCGCCCTGGCCCCGCGCCTGTACGCGCAGGCCGGCCTCGGCCCCGGCGACGTGGACGTGGCCGAGATCTACGACTGCTTCACGTACTCGGTGATCGTGCAGCTGGAGGACTACGGCTTCTGCGCCAAGGGCGAGGGCGGCCCGTACGTGGAGTCGGGCGCCACGGCGCCGGACGGCGAGCTGCCCGTGAACACCCACGGCGGTTTCCTGTCGGAGGGGTACGTGCACGGCCTCAACCACGTCGCCGAGGCGGTCGCCCAGCTCCGGGGCGAGGCCGGCGACCGCCAGGTGCCCGGCGCCGAGGTGGCGCTCTCGACGGCCCAGCCCGGCTACATCCTGCCCGCCACCTCCGCGCTGATCCTCAGGAGGTCGTGACCCATGACCCACGGTCCCCGTCCCGAGCCCGACCGCGACTCCGCCGAATGGTGGGAGCGCCTGGCGCGGGAGGGGTTCGCGGTGCAGCGCTGCGACGGCTGCGGCACCGCGCGCTTCCCGGCGCGGGCCTTCTGCCCGTCCTGCCGGGGCGAGGCGTGGCGGTGGCTCCCGGTGCCGGCCGAGGGCGTGGTCGAGAGCTGGATCGTCAACCGCCGGGCCTTCCTGCCGGGTTCGGAGGAGCCGTACGTCGTGGTGATGGTCCGGCTGGACGCCGTCCCCGGCTGCCTGGTGCACGGGAACTGGCGCAGCGCCGCTCCCGAGCCGCTGCCCGGCCAGCGCGTACGAGGGGTGCGCACGCGCATCGACGACCGGCTGACCCTGCTCGACTGGGAGCCCCTGGACGGGGACGCGGATGCCCATTCGCCCGAGCGCACATCCTCCCGCTGATCGGTCCAGAACCGGACATTCGATTCGTACCGGAAATTCCCACCAGTCCCACCATTGCGAAGGTGCCTACAGGTTGGCCCGTGAGGGTTGATGATGAAGCTGAGGCGTCAACCATGGAGGCGACCCGGACGTGGCGGCGTACGTGTGCGGTAGCGACTCGGCGACAGACGTGACACCGAGGTCACGACCGCTGACTCCTGCCGCCGGCCCGGGCCTGGCTCGGATGGCGCGCAGCCCTCCGGGCACGGGGGCGGTACGGCGGCGCAAGAGGGTCCCTCTCGGAGGAAGGCGCGTCCTGGCGGGCGTGGGGGACCCGCCAGGACGCGCTTCCTGCCCCGTGCGCGGCGACGCCAGGACTCCGGCGAGGGATGGAGTCCTAGGCCGCGAGTTCGCGCACGGAGTCGGTGGGGGTGTGCGAAGGCACGTGCCGCCGGTGACGAACGGTGCTGCGTCGAGCCGCACCGACAGGGTCATCGATGGGGTGCGTGACGGGGGCGCCACCCTCCTCGTTCCAGACAAAGGATCCGTCTATGCACCACACGGTCAGTTCGGTCGACACCGAGAGCACGGACATCGCCTTTTCCTTGCTCTGGTGCTTGTGGGAGAACCCGTCGCGCCGCAACGCGTAACGCAGTAAACGAGTTGCTTCGCGGGGGTCCTGCCAGGGCAGGAACGGCGTGTCCGAGTGAACCGGCAACACTTGGCCTCCACCCCCTCACCGGCCTTTAGATGGATTTGTACCAACGAATGGATGATGGGCCGGTCGAGGGGCTTCGGTCAAGGGGTTGTGGCCTGCTAGAACCAGATCGTCTAAATTGTTGGAACAAAAGGGGTGAAAGTGGCAAGGTCGGTGCTGTATCAGCAGGTGGCGGCGGAATTGCGTCGAGCCATCTACTCGGGTGTCCTCGGCCCCGGGGCGCAGCTGCCGACCGAGGCACAGCTCATGGAAGACCACGGGGTGAGCAGGAACACCGTCAGGCTGGCTCTCGGGGAGCTCGTCAACGAGGGGCTGGTCACGCGCACGCCGAGGCGCGGCACGGTGGTCCGCGACCGCAGGCCGCTGCTCATCTACCCGCAGCGCGAGCTGGAGCCGCAGCCCACCGGAGAACTGAAGGAGGCCTTCGCCTACGCCGTTGCGCAGGAAGGCCGGGCCCCGAGCCAGTACATTGAAGTGCTGACGGTTTCTCCCGTCGAGGAGATCGCCAGCAGGCTGGAACTGGCCGACGGAGAGCTGGCGGTCGTGCGTCGCCGCCTGCGGTTCGTCGACGGCCAGCCGTACAACACCAACGACTCCTACTTCCCCCGTGATCTGGTCGCCGACTCCGAGATCGCCAGGCCCGGAGACATCGCGCGCGGGGCGAACAGGGTTCTGGAAGAACTCGGGCACGCGCAGATACGCGTCGTCGACGACATCTGGGCCCGTATGCCCAACCAGGAGGAGGCCGAGCGCCTCCAACTCGAACTCGGCACGCCAGTCATGGTCTACGTCCGAGTCGGATACGACGGGGCCGACATGCCAGTGCGTGTCGCTGTGTCGGTGCTGCCCGCCGACAAACATCTGATCAGATACGAGCTCGATCGTCGCCGCTGACGGGCTCGGTTGAAGGGGTGATCCCGCCGGCCGGGCGCAGCGAGAAAGCCGCCTCGCTGGCCTAGGGGAGTCGTGCATACTCCCCTAAATCGCCATTTATCCATATATATCGGGTTGAGGACCCATATCGCCCCTGCGCGACATTGCGTCATCACGCTGTGTGTCGGCATGGGCACCCAACGCATCGAAGGGCTGTATTATGCACACAAACACCCTCCTTCACCCGCTCGCACTCCGGCGCGCGGAGCCCGCGGACCTTCCCGGCGTGCTCAGGCTGCTCGCGGACACCGCCGAGTGGCT
This sequence comes from Nonomuraea sp. NPDC048881, assembly GCF_040649795.1. Classification (NCBI taxonomy): domain Bacteria; kingdom Bacillati; phylum Actinomycetota; class Actinomycetes; order Streptosporangiales; family Streptosporangiaceae; genus Nonomuraea; species Nonomuraea sp. NPDC048881. Next base: position 69,619 of record NZ_JBEZGC010000019.1, on the reverse strand, counting down.
GCACACCCAGGGAGTGCGGCAGTGGCCGCGGCAGGGATTCGGCCCCGAGCGGATCGAGCCGCTCATCGAGGAGCGGGTCCTGTACCTGCTCGACGACGAGCTGCGCTATCTCGACCCCGACGTCCAGGCCCCGCCCGTGGCGACCATCGCCCTCGACGGCAACGCCGACCCGGAGTTCTGGACCCCGGCCGACGACCCGGGGGCCGCGCTCTACGTCCACAAGCTGGCCGTGGCCAGGCCGTGGTCCGGCAGCGGGCTCGGCGACGCGCTCCTCGACTGGGCCTGCTCGGCGGCCCGTTCCGCCGGGCTGCCCTGGCTCCGGCTCGACTGCGCCAAGGCCAACCCGCGGCTGCAGGAGTACTACCGCATGCGCGGCTTCCGGCACGTCCGTACGGTGGACCTGCCGCACCGCTCGTCCGGGGCCCTGTTCCAGCGGCCGTCGCGCGACCTGTCCACGACGGCCTTCCGTGACCTGACGGTCGCGGAGCTGATCAGCGCCTAGCGAACCCCTCTGGCCGGACCCGGTCCGGGTGGGGGCCGGGCCCGGCCGGTGGTCGCGCGCCACCTCACGTCAGGCGGCAGGTCACCTCGTCGGCATGTACCGCAGCGGCCCCGATGGGCACGTGCGTTTCCGGCGCAAGTGGACAGAGCGCCATATAACCTCTTTGCCATGACCGGATCCCTCCTTGAGGTGATCGCGCTCAATGTGCGCGACGCCGTGGCCGCCGAGCAGGGCGGCGCCGACCGCCTGGAGGTCGTCGCCGACATGGCGGCCGACGGGCTCACCCCTGCACCGGAGACGGTCGCCGCGATCGCCGCGGAGTGCCCCCTTCCCCAGATGGTGATGCTGCGCTGCGAGGCCAACTTCACCGCCGACCCCGATGTCCTGGACCGGCTGCGCCGCGACGCCAAGGCGCTCGCGCAGGCCGGCGCGGCCGGGTTCGTGTTCGGCTTCCTCGACGACGCGGGCGTGGTCGACCTGGCGGCCACCGAGGCGCTCATTCACGCCGTCTCGCCGCTCCCGTGGACCTTCCACCGCGCGGTCGACCACGCCGCCGACGTGCAGGCGTCCTGGCGGGCCGTGCGGCTGCTGCCCAACCTGGCCACCGTGCTCACCTCCGGCTCCCCCCAGGGCGTCGGCGCGGGGCTGTCCACGCTCAGGTCCAGGGCCGAGGCCGGCGACGGGTCGATCATCCTGGCCGGCGGCGGGCTCAAGCCCGCTCACGTGCCCGACCTGCTGGACTACGGCATCCGCGCCTTCCACGTGGGCTCGGCCGTACGGGCGAGCTGGACGGACCCTGTCGAGTGGCGGCTGGTCCGGCAGTGGCGCTCCCTGGTCGAGCGCGACTGAGCCCCTCAGGGCCCCACGGATCCTCTGGACGCGCGCCTCAGGGGTACAGGGCCGCGTCGGCGCGGCGGAGGGCGGCGGCCAGCGTCCTGACGGTGGCCGGCTCGTCCATGACGCCGCCCCCGGCCGCCCGCCGCTCCTCCCAGGCCCGTACGCGCTCCCGGTAGGAGTCGTAGTGGGCGAGGTGGAAGGCGTAGACGGTGGCGAACCTGCTGACGAGCTGCGCCGGATGCATGTCCCAGCCCTGGTGGAAGCCGTGGGCGAGGGAATGGCCGACCAGCCGGGCGTGCCTGCCCCACAGGGCGTGGACGTCGTCCGCCCGGTCGGAGGCGGGCCCGGCGGCCAGCGAGCCGTCGGACAGCTCGACGCCCGTGCCCGCGAACGCCGTCTGCATCACGTGCCTGGCGTGGTCGCAGGCCGGATGGTCGAGCCGCTGCTCGTGCGGCGGCAGGCCGATGGCGGCGGTGTAGTCGAACACGCCGAAGTGCGCCGCGGCCAGCCGCCCGCCGAGCGTCCCGGGCAGCTCGGCCCGCAGGAAGGGCAGCGTCTGGGGAGCCTCCACCTGCATCTCGAAGCGCAGCCCGGACAGGCCGAGCCGCGCCTCCAGCCGCTCCAGCACGCCCGCGAACTGCCCGAGGTACGCCTCCATCAGCACCTTCGGGAACGTCACCGTGAACCCCGCCGGCAGCTCGCCCGCCCGCTCCAGCACCCCGGCCAGGAAGCCGCCGAGCGTGCGCACCGACCTCGCCGGGTCGCCGTCGGCGAACGACTTCACCCGCAGCCCCCACCGCCGCGGCAGGGTCCCGGCGGCGTGCAGGCGGGCCACAGCCCCCGCGGCCTGTTCGGCGTGCCCGTCCTCCTCCTCGTGCGGGCGCACGCCGTAGCCGTCCTCGAAGTCGATCCGCAGGTCCTCGACCGGCTCGCGGGCCAGCTTGCCGAGCACCCGGTCGCGCACGCCGGGCGCGAACGCCTCCAGATGCGCCTCGGCCAGCGACAGCGCCCGCCCTCCCCACTCGGCGACGGTCGAGGCGGAGAACCGGTCGGCCGGCACGTAGACGGTGTGGACCGGCTGCCAGCCCGGCTCGGCCATGGGGTAGCGGGCCTGCTGCGCCGCGTAGACCTCGGCGAAGCCGGGCACGGGCTCGTCGTGCACGTACGGGCTCATTCCGGGTGGGCGCAGGCGCGGAGCATGGTGTCGACGCCGACCAGCTTGACGCGTTCGCCCCGGCCGAGCGACCTGGCCAGCTCGCCCTCGGCCCGTTCGATGGCCAGCCAGTCGTCGTAGGTCACCGGCCGCACGCCCCGCTCGGCCAGCAGCGACTCGACCGTCGGCCGCGACACCGGCGCGCCGCCCTCCAGGGACTCGCCCTCCAGGTCGGCCAGCAGCGTGCGGACCGTCTCGGCGGCGTCGGACTTGTTGGTGCCGATGACGCCCGTCGGCCCGCGTTTGAGCCAGCCCGCCACGTACTCGCGCGGACGCACCCGGCCCGCCTCGTTGGGCACGGTCATGGTCCGCTCGGAGAACGGCACGCCGGGCAGCGGGACGCTCTGGTAGCCGACCGAGCGCAGCACCATGCCGACGGGCAGCGTCTCGTACTCGCCGGTGCCGACGACGCGGCCCTCCTCCGACAGGCGGGTGCGTTCGAGCCGGAGCCCCTCGACCCGGTCGGCGCCCAGGATCTCCACCGGCCGCAGCCAGAAGCGCACGTCGAGGCGGCGCGGCCGGCCCACGGGCTCGCGGCCGGCCCACGACTGCAGGACCTTGATGTTGCCCTGGACCTGGCGCGGGAAGTCGGCGCCGAGGACGGCCGCCTCGTCGGGGCGCACGCAGACGTCGGCGTTGGCCAGCTCGCCGAGCTCGCGCAGCTCCTTCAGGGTGAACTTGGCGTGCTCGGGCCCCCGCCTGCCGACCATGTGGATCGCCTTGACCTGGCTCTGGCTCAGCCGGTCGAGGACGTCGTGGGGCACGTCGGTGTGCCGCAGCTCGTCGGCGGTCTTGGCCAGCACGCGGACGACGTCGACGGCCACGTTGCCGACCCCGATCACCGCGACCTCGGAGCTGTCCAGCGTGAAGCGGCCGGGATCGACGTCGGGGTGGCCGCAGTACCAGTTGACGAAGTCGGTGGCCGCCACGCTGCCCGGCAGCTCCTCGCCGGGGATGCCGAGCCGCCGGTCGACCATCGCGCCCGTGCAGTAGACGACCGCGTCGTAGACGCGAAGCAGGTCCGCGACCGAGACGTGGTCGCCCAGCGTGACGCCGCCGAGGAAGCGCACCTGGGGCAGTTCGAGGACCCTGCGCAGGTAGTTCGCGATCGACTTGATCGAGGTGTGGTCGGGCGCCACGCCGTACCTGACCAGCCCGTACGGCGTGGGCAGCCGTTCCAGGACGTCGACCAGCACAGGCTCGGCCGACTGCTTGACCAGCGCCTCGGCCGTGTAGATCCCGGCCGGCCCCGACCCGATGACCGCCACGTGCAACGCCACGCTGCCTCCTCATGCCGGTGAAGGTGCGACGCGGAGGACGCGTCCCTAGAGGTGCAACCGGCCCGTGTGCTCGATGTATCCCCGGTCGCCCGCAGGTGAACCCGTCTCCCGTGAATACCCGTCCAACCGGATTCTCGCTCACGGGGCCCCTCATGGCAGCCCCTGAAACGCCGCTATCCGGGGACGGCCCGCGAGCGCAGGGCGAGCTTGTCGACCTTGCCGTTGACGTTGACGGGCAGCGCGTCCACCACCTCGACGCGCTTGGGCACCTTGTAGTTGGACATGTTGGCCTTCGCCCAGGCCAGCAGCGCGTCGGCGGTGACGCGGGCGTCCGGCCGGGGCACCACGTACGCCACGCCGGCCTCGCCGGAGACCGGGTCGGGCACGCCGACCACGGCGGCCTGGGCCAGCGAGCCCTCGCGCAGCAGGAGCGACTCGACCTCGGCGGGGGAGACGTTGAACCCGTTGACGATGTAGAGCTCCTTCTTCCTGTCCACGATGGCGAGGTTGCCCGCCTCGTCCAGCACGCCGACGTCGCCGGTGTGCAGCCAGCCGTCGGCGTCGATCACCTCGGCCGTCCTGGCGGGCTCGTCCCAGTAGCCGCGCATGACGCCGTAGCCGCGTTGCAGGATCTCGCCGCGCCGGCCGGGCGCGACCTCCTTGCCGTCGTCGTCCACGATCTTGACCTCGATGCCCGGGACGGCCCTGCCGGTGGTGTTCGCGATCACGTCGATGGGGTCGCCGGCCCGGGTCATGGACACGACCGTGCCCTCCATCAGCCCGTACGCGTTGATCATCCGTTCCAGGCCGACCCGCTCGGCCAGCCGGGTGATCAGCGTGGCGGGCACGGAGGCGGCCCCGCAGATGGCCACCCGCAGCGAGGAGACGTCCCAGTCGGCGCGGTCCAGCTCGTCCAGGATCCGGGCGAACAGGGTGGGCGGCCCGGCCAGGATCGTCACCTTCTCGGAGGAGATCAGCGACATCAGGGCGTCCGGCGAGAACACCGGGATCGGCAACATCGTGGCCCGCCGCAGCACGCACGCGACGAGCCCGGCGTTCAGCCCGAACCCGTGGTTGAACGGCGCGATCACCGGATAGCGGTCGTGCTCGTCCAGCGTGACGATCTCCGCCCAGTCCCAGTAGCCGCGCAGGACCTGGGCGTGGTCGAGCATCACGCCCTTGGGCGTGCCCGTGGTGCCGGACGTGGACATGATCTCGCACAGGTCGCCGGGCCCGACCGCCAGCGCCCGTTCCTCGGCCGCCCGTGCGCTCACCCCGCCCGCCTCCAGGTCGCCGGCCGCGCGCACGGCCACCCGGGCGTCCATGGGCGGCAGCAGGCCGGCGAGCGGCGGATCGCCGACGATGACGACCTTCACCCCGGTCCGGCCGATCAGCTCGGCCGCCTCGATGCCCTTGTACCGCGACGACAACGGCACGAGGACGGCCCCCGCGTCCCAGACGCCGAACGCGTGCCGCACCCAGGACGCCGAGTTCGGGCCCCAGATCGCCACCCGGTCGCCGGGCTCCACGCCGAGGGCGATCAGCCCGCGGGCGACCTCGGCGGCTCCCGTCCTGAGCTCCGACAGCGTGACGCGCGCGCCGCCCTCGACGACCGCGACGGCGTCCGGATGGCGTGCGGCCTGGTCGCGCAGCATGCGGGGGAGCGTCCCCCAGTCGGGCATCGATGCCATCGGCTACTCCGTCGCGCTAGCTGACGAGGGCCCTGTCCCGGCCGAGATGGTGGCCGCGCCGGTCGTCCACCGTGCCGGGCACGGGGGTCTCCAGGACGTCCTGGGCGATGCGGACGTCGATCGAGATCGGGGTCAGGGCGCGCACGGCCTGCTCGATCCTCGACCGCCACATCGGGTTCCTGACCAGGCTCTCCCGGCCGAAGGAGACGGTCAGGGCGGCGGCGTCCAGGGTGCCCTGGCGTTCGACCGACAGCTCCCAGCCGGTCACGCCGTCGATCTTCGACAGCGCCTTCTCGACCCGCGGCAACGCCAGCCACACGCCCCTGACGAGCACGTGGTCGCCGACGGTGTGCGCGGGCGCGGGCAGCCCGGAGCCGCCGGATCCGTCGGCCCTGGCCACCAGGCCGGTCCTGAGCACGGCGTCGCCCAGCGTGGAGTGCCCGGACGGCGTGAGGACCAGCTCGGCGAGCGCGTCCTGCGGGCCGGCCAGGTCGTCCTTGGTCAGCGAGGCGAGGCCCAGCACGCCGTCCGCGAGCGGGGTGAGCGGCGCGTCCTCGGCGGCCCTGAACGCGAGCGCGGCCCCGCCGAACGGGCTGGCGAGCACTTCGGTGACCGCGCAGCCGAACTCGCCGGCCAGATGTCCCATCGTCCGCCTGGAGGCGATCTCGCCGGTCAGGACGATGTGGTCGAGCCCGAGGTCGAGCGGGTCGAGCAGGAACTCCAGGTGCAGGCGGGCCAGCAGGTCCATCGCGCCCGTCGGGGTGCTGACCAGCGTGGTCGCGCCGAGCGCGGTCAGCGCGTGGTGCAGGCGCAGGCGGCCGCGCGGCCCGACGGCGGCGGCGGCCCGCGCGACCTGCGCGGCGGCGGCGGTCCACAACGCGCCCGCGGGCTCGGCGAGCGCCACCACGACCCGGTCGCGCCCGCCGACGCCGGCCGCGCGCAGCGCCGCCGCGGTGAGCCCGGTCGCGGCGGCGGCGTCCTCCGGGCCGAGCGGGAACACGCTGGACAGGTCGGGCGCGACGAGCAGCAGCCCTTCGGCGGTGCGTGCGGACGAGGCGAGGTCGTCGCGGGTCAGCCAGCGGGCGGCGGTCAACGGGCCACCTCGTTCATGAACAGCGTCATCGACTCGCACACCTTCTCGTGGGCCAGCCCGCCGACCTGCGCCTGGATGATCAGGTCCGTGGCGCCGGCCTCGGCGATCCTGGCCAGGGCCTTGCGCGAGCCCTCGACGTCGTCCACCACGACCATGAGGTGCTCGCGCAGGGTGGCCATCGCCTCCTCCGGCGGCATCCCGGCGGCGAGCTGGCCCAGCACGCGGTGGGTGGCGTGCCGGGCGTCGTAGTAGTCGGGCGGGGTGACCAGGTTGACCTGGCGGCGGATGTACCACAGGACGGCGTCGGCGGCGGTGGCGGTGGCCTCGTCCCGGGTGGGGGCGGCGAACCAGGGGATCATCAGCGCCACGCGCCGGGAGGCGGGGTCGAAACCGCTCTCGGCCAGGCACTCCCGGTATTTTGCGATGTCGGCGGCGACGTCGTCGATGCCCTTGAGCATCGTCATGCCCAGCAGGTTGTAGCCGTGCCGGGCGGCGGCCAGGTAGCCCTCCAGCGAGGTGGAGGCCACCCACACGGGCGGGTGCGGCTCCTGGACCGGACGGGGGTAGACGGCCACGTCGGGGATCTCGAAGAACTCGGTCGACCTGCTGATCGGCTCGCCGTCGGCGCGCCAGATGGCGAGGGTGGCCTCCAGCGAGTCCTCCCAGATCTGCCGCGACTTCTCGAACGGCCGCTGGAAGGCCTGGTACTCCAGGGGGGAGGCGCCGCGTCCGGTGCCGAACTCGACCCGGCCGCCGCTCAGCACGTCGAGGGTGGCGACCCGCTCGGCGGTGCGGATGGGCGACTGGAACGGCAGCAGCACCACGCCGAGCCCGAGGTGGATGCGCTCGGTGCGCTGCGAGATGGCCGCGAGGACCAGGTCGGGGGCGGAGGAGTGGGAGAAGCCCCTGGTGAAGTGGTGCTCGACGAACCAGGCCGTGTCGAACCCCAGCCGATCGCCGAGGACGACCTGCTCGATCACGTTCTGGAACGCCTGTCGTTCGACCTCGCGGGTGCGGCCGCGGACCTCCAGTTCGTACCCCAGGCTGATCCGTAGGGACGTCATCGCGCCTCCGGCGAAAGTAGTGAACCAAGCGCTCGCTTGGTAGAGCGTATCAGGGCCGAACACTTGCGGGAAGGGCGCGCCGCCGATCAGAGTGGTTGCTCGTGAGGCGAAAGCACGCGCTGCGGCGGTCGAAGGACGGCACGTTCCACGACCATGGCGACGACGATCCCTCGCTCCCCGACGCGCGCGGCTACGAGGCTTTCGGCCGGGTCATGGCCGCCCTCGCGACCGAGGCCGACGTCATCGAGTCGTGCCGCGACCTGACGTGGTGGCGCGGCGCCGACCGGAGCTGGCACATCGAGTGGCGCGACGGGCCGTACGCCTCGGAGGTGGCCGCGCTGCTCGCCGGCCAGGTCGGCGACGCCGGCGGCGCGCCGCTCACGGCCGCCGGCCCCGCGGGCGCGGGCTCGGCGGTGCTGGAGGTGCTGGGGGTGCGCCTCGAGCTGCGCGCGATCGACCCCATGGGCCGGGCGCGGGTGCGCGCGCGGCCGGGGTTGTGGCGTCTGGCCGAGGCGCTCGACACCACCCGCCGCACCAACACCCGCCATCCGTGGGAGGAGTTGCTCGGCGGCTGAGCCGCCTCACGCCTCGCCGAAGACGTGCGCGGCCAGGCGGGCGCGGTGCGTCCGCGGCGGGCACAGGAGCTGGGCGTCGGACGTGGCCCGCTTGAGATACCGGTGCGCCGGATGCTCCCAGGTCACCCCGATCCCGCCGTGCACCTGGATGTTCTCGCCCGCCGCCGTCAGGTAGGCCTCCGCGCAGTACGACCCCGCGACAGCCGCGAAGACCTCCGCCTCTGTGTCCGCCTCCGCCTCTGTGTCCGCCGCCGCCTCCGCAGCCGCCGCCTCCGCCGCCGCCCGTGCCGCCGAGCGGGCGGACTCCACGAGCAGCAGGACGTCGGCCAGCTTGTGTTTGATCGCCTGGAAGGAGCCGATCGGCCGGCCGAACTGCCGGCGCGAGCGCGCGTACTCGGTGGCCATCTCCAGGCAGCGCGCCGCGCCGCCGGTCTGCTCGGCCGCCAGGGCCGCGATCCCGAGGTCGCGTACGCGGGCCCACGACGTCCCCGGGCCCAGCCTTCGTACGGGTGCGCGGTCGAAGGTCAGGGAGACCAGGGGGCGGGTCTCGTCCATGGTCGGGTACGCCGTCCGCCGCGTCGGCTCGGCCTCGACCAGGTGCCCGCCGGTGTAGACGAGCACGATCTCGCCGTCCAGCGCGTACGGCGCCGAGCCCGAGAGCCGGTCGTCCGCCAGTGCCAGGTCCCCGTCGTCCGGCAGCACGACGGTCGCCGTCGCCGCCCCCGAGGCCAGCTCCGGCAGCAGCCGGGCCCGCGCGTCCTCGTCCCCGTCGGCCATGAGCGCCCCGACGGCCAGCACGGCCGACTGCAGGAACGGGTGGGGTGACAGCGCGCGTCCCAGCTCCTCGGCCACGGCCGCCGCCTCGGCCGGGCCGCAGCCCGCGCCGCCGTACCGCTCGGGCACGAGCAGCCCCGCCGCGCCCACGTCCCGCGCGAACGCCTGCCAGGTCGCGTCCGGCCGGTCGGCGAGGTAGGCACGGACGACGGCGCCGAGCTCATCGGAGAGGGTCACCCGAGCATGGTAAACCAAGCGATTGCTTGTCTTAGATACGGATGACCGAAATTTGCCTTTTTTGGATGGATACATAATCTGGATGCGGTCATCCCTAGACATTTCCGGGGGAGGGATTGACCAGGGAATGAAGATGAACCACACCGCGATCGAGTACGCCGACTTCGCCGAATGCGACCGGCGTCTGCGCCGCATGGAACGCCATGTGCTGGCGGCCTTCCTGGCAGGACTGGCCGTCGGCCTCATCGGCATGCTCACCGCCGGCAAGGGCCCCGAATGGTTCGGCCAGCTCTACGACCCGTACGCCTACCTGACCCTCGCGCTGGTCGTGGGCGCCACCGCGTCGGGGTTCGGCTGGGCGCTGCTGACCACGTTCCTGGCGGCCGTGTCCACCCTGGTCGCGGCCATGGGCGCGGGCGCGCTGCGCGGTGTGGACGGCTTCGACGTCATCGGCGGCGGCGTCGCCGGGCTGAACTGGACGGTCGGCCTGCTCGTCGGCCTCGGCCTGCTCGCCTACGTCACCCGCAGGCGGGACCGCTGGGGCGACCTGGCCGCGGGCGCGATCGGCGCGCTGCTGATCGCCGACGTCGTCGACCGGGCGACCCCCGGCTTCATCGACAGCGAGCAGTCGTTCTGGCCCGGACCGGCCACGGTGGTCGCGCTGCTGGCCGTGGCGCTGGTCGCGGTGCTGCGCAGGAACCGGCGGGCCCGCGTGCGCGCCCTGGCGGTCTCGGCCGTCTTCGCCGGACTGTTCACCCTCTGCCTGGGCGTCTTCGTGGGCGGCTGGCTGCCCCTCTCGGCCTGAGCCCGCGTACCGGCCGCGAATCCGGCGATCCGGGCCGATCCGGACCCGCGCCCGATTAACGCCGCGCGGCGCGGCTCCCCGAGTCGATAGCCTGTAATCCTTCAGATCCAGGCCCGAGCAAGGAGTAGCCGTGTTGCTGCGCATGTCGTCGTTGTTTCTTCGCACCCTGCGGGACGACCCGGCAGACGCGGAAGTGCCGAGCCACAAGCTCCTCGTCCGCGCCGGCTACGTCCGCCGCGTGGCCCCCGGCATCTACTCGTGGCTGCCCCTCGGCAAGCTGGTGCTGGAGAACGTCACCAGGATCGTCCGCGAGGAGATGAACCGGATGGGCGGCCAGGAGGTGCTCTTCCCCGCCCTGCTGCCCCGCGAGTACTACGAGGCCACCGGCCGCTGGACCGAATACGGCGACACCCTGTTCCGGCTCCAGGACCGCAAGGGCGCCGACTACCTCCTCGGCCCCACGCACGAGGAGCTCTTCACCGACATGGTCAAGGGCGAATACTCCTCGTACAAGGACTACCCGGTCACGCTCTACCAGATCCAGACCAAATACCGCGACGAAGCCAGGCCCCGGGCCGGCATCCTGCGCGGCCGCGAGTTCCTCATGAAGGACTCCTACTCCTTCGACCTCGACGACGACGGTCTCAAGCGCTCCTACGAGCAGCACCGCGAGACCTACATCCGCACGTTCGAGCGGCTCGGCATCGAGTACAAGATCGTGTTCGCCACCTCGGGCGCGATGGGCGGCTCGGCCTCCGAGGAGTTCCTGGCGCCGACCCCCACCGGCGAGGACACGTTCGTGGCCTGCCACTCCTGCGGCTACGCGGCCAACGCCGAGGCCGTCACCACCACCGCGCCGCCCGCCCGCGACCTCGACGGCGCCGCGCCGATGCGGGTCCTCGACACGCCCGACACCCCGACCATCGAGTCCCTGGTGTCCTACGTCAACGAGCGCCACGGCCTGTCCGTCACCGCCGCCGACACGCTGAAGAACGTCGTCGTCAAGGTCACCACCCCCGGCTCCGACAAGGTCGAGACGCTGATCATCGGCGTGCCCGGCGACCGCGAGGTCGACTTCAAGCGCCTGGAGGCCGCGCTCGCGCCCGGCGAGCCCGCCATCTTCGAGGCCGCCGACTTCGCCGCCCACCCCGGGCTCGTCCGCGGCTACATCGGCCCGCAGATCCTGCGCGAGCTCGGCATCCGCTACCTCGTCGACCCCCGCGTCGTCACCGGCAGCTCCTGGGTCACCGGCGCCAACGAGCCCGGCAAGCACGCCGCCGACGTGGTCGCCGGGCGCGACTTCGTCCCCGACGGCACGATCGAGGCCGCCGAGGTGCGCGCCGGCGACCCCTGCCCCCGCTGCGGCTCCCCGCTGTCCATCGACCGCGGCATCGAGATCGGCCACATCTTCCAGCTCGGCCGCAAGTACGCCGACGCCGCCGGCCTCGACGCCCTCGGCCCCGACGGCAAGCCCGTCCGCATCACCATGGGCTCCTACGGCATCGGCGTCTCGCGGGCCGTGGCCGTCATCGCCGAGCAGGCCCACGACCAGCTCGGCCTGGTGTGGCCGCGCGAGGTCGCGCCCGCCGACGTGCACATCGTCGGCACCGGCAAGGAGAACCAGGTCGAGGCCGCCCTTGAGCTGGCCGGCGAGCTGGAGGCGCAGGGGCTGCGGGTGCTCGTCGACGACCGCGCCCAGGTCTCGCCGGGCGTCAAGTTCAAGGACGCCGAGCTGCTGGGCGTGCCCACGATCGTGGTGATCGGGCGCGGGCTGTCGCAGGGCGTCATCGAGCTGCGCGACCGGGTGACCGGCGTCAAGGAGGAGATCCCCCTCGCCGAGGCCGCCACCCGCATCCTGGCCGCCTGCCGCTGACCCACACCCCCGCGGGCCGGGTGGCTGTCCGGCTCCGGTGATGGGACTGGTCCGTTGTCCCGGCTCCCGTGATGGGGCCGGGACCGCTGTCCGGGCCCGTGATGGGGGGCCGTGGTGCCGGGCCGGGCGTGGTGTCGTCAGCCGCCGGAGCGGGACGGTGCCGGCGTGGGAGGCGGCGTCGGAGGCGGGGTGCTGCCCGGCATGCCGGGGAAGGCCGCGGGCGGTGCCGGCTGGAAGGCGTAGGCGCGGGTCGCCGACTCCTGCATGGCCAGGGCGGCGTACTTGCGCAGCGCCGGGTCCGCGGCGGCGGCCAGCTCCAGGTAGGCGGCCGTGATGCCGTTCTCCAGCTGCACGGCCAGCCGGGCGGCCTGCGCGGCGCCCGTGGGCACGTACGGCAGCGCGTAGGAGGGCTCCGACTCGTTCGGGCGGCCCCCGCGGCCGGTGATCAGATTGCGGAGCTGGTCGCGGCGGGCCCGGTGGGCCTCGTACGCGGCGCCGGTCAGGTCCCGCAGGGAGCCGGTCGTACGCGCCCCCAGGAGCCCGTAGGCGAACACGGCGGCGTGCTCGGCGGCCAGAGCCTTGCGCAGCTTCTCGACGTCGTCCCCGGCCGTCACGACGCTGCCACCACGATCCTGTTCATCACGATCCCGTTCACGACGACTTGGGCAGCGACACGGCGTGGACCGCCTCGCACGCCCCGATGCTGGCGAGGAGCTGGGCCACGCCGGGGGACAGACCGGCGAGCTGACGGGGCCGCTGCGCCGCGGCCCGGCGCTCCACGTCCCGCAGCCGTGACAGCGTGGGCTTGGGGGACTTCGACGGCGTGGCACTGGGCGCCGCGCCCGGCGAGGCGGGCGCGGAGACAGCCGGCGACGAGACGGGCGGCGAGGCGGGCGGCGGCCCGGCGGGCAGGTATTTGCGCAGCTCCGCCAGGTGCGCCTGGTGCCGGGCGCGGAAGGGCTCCAGGGAGTCGGCGCCGCCCGCGATCAGCGCCGAGTAGAGGGCGACCGTGCGCTCCTTGTCGGCGACCACCTGCCGCAGCAGGACGGTCTCGGGAGAGTCGGGCGCCGGGGTCGCGGGCCCGGCGGGACCCGAGGCGCTGCAGGCCGTCAGGGCGGCCGCTCCGCCCGCCAGCACGGCTCGCCTGGAGAGGTGACGCGGGCGCACGGGCTTGGACCTCCGGTGACTACGGACCCGGTGACGAGGGACCCCAGTGACCGGGGCGCCGACGGCGACGGCTCCAGGTGACTGCGGACGCAGATAGCATCGTACGGGCTGGTGCCCGGGAACGCCGTCAGGCGACGCTCCGCCACTCGACCACGACGAGTGGCGCTCTCTCCGTGCCTCCGTACAGATAGGGTGTCAACTGTCGTCGCTGGCTGCGCAGCCAGACGGCGGAGAGCCAGTGGCGAGGTCCGCCCGGCTGAGACATGACAATAGGGGAGGTCGATATGGGCAGCGCATCATCCCGCGACCACCTGATGAAGCTCCTGGAGCCCGTGGTCGGCGCGGAGGGCCTCGATCTGGAGGACGTCACCGTCACCCAGGCGGGCAAGCGGCGGTTGCTGCGCGTGATCGTCGATCGCGACGGCGGCGTGAGCCTCGACGACATCGCCGACGTGAGCCAGGCCGTCTCCACGGCGCTCGACGAGGACGACGTGATGGGGCAGGCCGCGTACACCCTTGAGGTCTCCTCTCCGGGCGTCGACCGCCCGCTCACCGAGCCGCGCCACTGGCGCCGTGCCGCCAAGCGGCTGGTGAAGGCCGAGATGAGAGACGGCACCGTGGTGGAGGGCCGCGTTCTGGCGGCGGACGAGAGCGGCGTCGACCTCGACGTCGCCGGCTCCGCCCGCCGGCTCGATTACCAGGACCTGACCCGAGGCCGGGTGCAGGTGGAGTTCCGCCGGATCGACGACACCGACGACGTCGACGGCGACGAAGGCTAAGGGGGAAGCCTCGTGGACATCGACATGAGCGTCCTGCGCAGCCTGGAGCGGGAGAAGGACATCTCCTTCGACCTGGTCGTCAAGGCGATCGAGGACGCGCTGCTGATCGCCTACTTCCGCACCGAGGGCGCGGCGCCCAAGGCGCGCGCCCAGCTCGACCGCGGCAGCGGCCACGTCACGATCTGGGCGGCCGAGCTCGACGGCGAGGGCGACGTCGTCAGGGAGTTCGACGACACTCCGGGCAACTTCAGCCGGATCGCCGCGACCACCGCCAAGCAGGTCATCCTGCAGCAGCTCCGCGACGCCGAGGACGAGATCAACTTCGGCGAGTTCGCCAGCCGCGAGGGCGAGCTGGTCTCGGGCGTGATCCAGCAGGGCAAGGACCCACGCGTGGTGCTGGTCGACCTCGGCAAGATCGAGGCCGTGCTGCCGCACGCCGAGCAGGTCCCGGGCGAGGACTACGTGCACGGCGAGCGCATCCGCGCCTACGTGGTGCAGGTGAAGAAGGGCCACAAGGGGCCGTCGGTGACGCTGTCGCGCACCCACCCCGGCCTGGTCAAGAAGCTCTTCGCGCTGGAGGTGCCCGAGATCGCCGACGGCACCGTGGAGATCACCGCGGTGGCCCGCGAGGCCGGCCACCGCACGAAGATCGCGGTCCGGTCGCGCAAGCCGGGCGTCAACGCCAAGGGCGCCTGCATCGGCCCGATGGGCTCACGCGTCCGCAGCGTGATGGCCGAGCTGCACGGCGAGAAGATCGACATCATCGACTGGTCCGAGGATCCGGGCGAGTTCGTCGGGAATGCGCTGTCGCCGGCCCGTGTTTCCCATGTCGAGGTTCTCGATCTCGAAGGACGGGTCGCACGGGTGACGGTCCCCGACTACCAGCTTTCGCTGGCCATCGGCAAGGAAGGGCAGAACGCCCGGCTTGCCGCCAGGCTCACCGGATGGCGCATTGACATCCGGCCTGACACACAAGCCGAGGATGCCGCCGGTTCCGTAGATGCGTCAACACGGTAAGCTGGAATATGGTGGCCACGCGGCCCCACAGCGCACCTGTGTGGGCTGCAGGGTTCGCACGGCTAAGTCCGAGCTGCTCCGCCTGGTGCGGATCGAGGACCATCTGGTCCCTGATCTGCGAGGACGGCTTTCTGGCCGCGGTGCATCGCTGCATCCGTCCTTGAGCTGTCTGGAGCTCGCCGAGCGTCGCCGAGCATTCCCGCGCGCGTTCCGCGTGCCGGGGCCGCTTGACGTCTCGCGAGTGCGGGCACACCTGGAGGAGGAATCACGAAATGTCATGTAGGACGCCGAGTTGATGGGCGGAGTCAGATTGCTATGAGCGCCTGATGAGCACGCGGCGATGAAGACGTCAAGTTAACGACGGTCCGGACGGCACAGCCAGCCTCCCGGGCCGAGTAAGGGAGTGCAGTGGCGAAGGTCCGGGTATACGAGCTCGCTAAGGAGTTCGGCGTAGAGAGCAAGGTCGTCATGGCCAAGCTCCAAGAGATGGGGGAGTTCGTCCGTTCGGCGTCCTCGACCATCGAGGCGCCGGTGGTCCGCAGGCTCACCGAAGCTCTGGGCGCATCGAAGGGTGGGCCCTCCAGGGGCGGCGGTTCGTCGTCCAACAGGCCGCAGCCGCCCAAGGCTGCGCCCCGTCCGGCAGAACACCAGGCCGGCAACGGCGCCGCGGAGGCGCCGACCCCTACTCCTCCGCGTCCGGGTCCGGCTCCGAGGCCAGGGCCGCGGCCCGGCCCCGCGGCTCCCGCGGGCGGCGCGCAGCCGCGTCCGCCGGTGCCGATGCCCCACCAGCCGCAGCAGCAGCCCGAGGCTGCGCGCGGCGAGACCTCCGGGGCTCCGCAGGCCCGCTTCGAGAGCGCGGCCGGTTCCGGCGCGCCCGCCCGTCCGACTCCGGGGCCGCGTCCGGGTCCCGCCGCCCGTCCGGGTCCCAAGCCCGGTCCGGCGCCTCGTCCCGGGCAGCCTTCCGGTGGTGGCGGCGGCGGTCAGCAGCAGGCTCCGCGTCCGGGTGCGCCCGCAGGCGGCGGCCCGCGTCCTGGTCCCGGTCCCAAGCCGGGTCCGCGTGGCCCGCGTCCGGGTAACAACCCGTTCTCGTCCAACGCCAGCGGCATGGGCCAGTCGCGTCCGCCGCGTCCCGGCGGCAACCGCGACGGCGGTGGCCCCGGTCAGCGCGAGCGTCGTGAGGGTCCGCCGCGTGACGGCGCGATGCCGCGTCCGCCGCGTCCCGGTGGCGGCGGCGAGGCCGGTCCGCGTCCCGCGGGTCCGCGTCCCGGTCCGCCCGGTGCGGCCGGTCCGCGTCCGGGTCCCGGCGCCGGTGGTCCGCGTCCGGGTGGGCCGCGTCCCAACCCGATGATGATGCCGCAGGGTCGTCCTGCCGGTCCGGGCGGTGGCCCGCGTCCCGGTGGCGGCGGCGGTGGCGGTCGTCCCGGCGGCGGTGGCGGCGGTGGCCGTCCCGGCGGTGGCGGCGGTCGTCCCGGTGGCGGCGGCGGCTTCGCCGGTCGTCCCGGTGGCGGCGGCGCAGGTCCCCGTACCGGCACCGGTGGTCCCGGTGGCGGCGGCGGTGGCTTCGGCGGTCGTCCGGGTGGCGGCGGCCGTGGCCGCGGCGGTGGCACGGCGGGTGCGTTCGGGCGTCCCGGCGGCCGTCCCGCGCGTGGTCGTAAGAGCAAGCGTCAGAGGCGCCAGGAGTTCGACAACATGTCGGCGCCGGCGATCGGCGGTGTGCAGGTCGCTCGCGGCAACGGCGCGACGATCCGCCTGCCGCGCGGCGCGTCGCTGTCCGACTTCGCCGACCGCATCGGCGCGAACCCCGCCTCGCTCGTGCAGATCATGCTGCACCTCGGCGAGATGGTGACCGCGACCCAGTCGGTCAACGAGGAGACGTTGCAGCTCCTCGGCGCCGAGCTCGACTACAACATCCAGGTCGTCAGCCCGGAGGAGGAGGACCGCGAGCTTCTCGAGGCCTTCGACATCGAGTTCGGCGAGGACGAGGGCGACGAGGGCGACCTCGCCGCGCGTCCGCCGGTCGTGACCGTCATGGGTCACGTCGACCACGGTAAGACCAAGCTGCTCGACGCCATCCGCAAGACCAACGTGGTGGCGCGCGAGGCCGGTGGCATCACCCAGCACATCGGTGCCTACCAGGTCGCCACGACGCACGAGGGCGAAGACCGCAAGGTCACCTTCATCGACACCCCGGGTCACGAGGCGTTCACCGCCATGCGTGCCCGAGGCGCCAAGTCCACCGACATCGCGGTGCTGGTGGTCGCGGCCGACGACGGTGTGAAGCCGCAGACGATCGAGGCGCTCAACCACGCCCAGGCGGCCGACGTGCCGGTCGTGGTCGCGGTGAACAAGGTCGACAAGGAGGGTGCCGACCCCAACAAGGTCCGCGCCCAGCTCACCGAGTACGGCCTGGTCGCCGAGGAGTACGGCGGCTCGACCCTCTTCGTCGACATCTCGGCGAAGAACGGCACGGGCATCGACAACCTCCTCGAGGCGATCCTGCTCACCGCCGACGCCGAGCTCGACCTGCGGGCCAACCCGACGATGGACGCCCAGGGCATCGCGATCGAGGCGCACCTCGACAAGGGCCGCGGCCCCGTCGCGACCGTCCTGGTCCAGCGCGGCACGCTGCGCGTGGGCGACTCGATCGTGTGTGGCGAGGCCTTCGGCCGCGTCCGCGCGATGCTCGACGACAACGGCGACCCGGTCGAGGAGGCCACGCCGTCCCGTCCGGTCCTGGTCATGGGTCTGACGGCCGTGCCGAGCGCCGGTGACAACTTCATCGTCGTCACCGACGACCGGATGGCCCGCCAGATCGCCCAGCAGCGCGCGGCGCGCAAGCGCAGCGCCGACATGGCGAAGTCGAGCCGTCGCCGCACCCTCGAAGAGCTGTTCAGCGACCTTGAGAAGGGTCGCGTCGACGAGCTCAAGCTCATCATCAAGGGTGACGTGTCCGGTTCGGTGGAGGCCCTGGAAGACGCCCTGCTCAAGATCGACGTCGGCGACGAGGTCAGGCTCCGTGTCCTGCACCGCGCGGTCGGCGCCATCACCGAGTACGACGTCAACCTGGCCGTCGCCGACGACAACGCGGTCATCATCGGCTTCAACGTCCGCCCCGAGCCTCGGGCGCGCGACCTGGCCGAGCGCGAGGGCGTCGACATCCGCTACTACTCGGTCATCTACCAGGCGATCGAGGAGATCGAAGCGGCGCTCAAGGGCATGCTCAAGCCCGAGTTCGAAGAGGTCCAGATGGGCACCGCAGAAGTCCGCGAGGTCTTCAAGGTGCCGAAGATCGGCAACGTCGCCGGTTCGCTGGTCCGCTCCGGCACGATCGTCCGCAACAGCAAGGCCAGGGTGATCCGCGATGGCGTCGTCATCGCCGACAACCTGACCGTCTCGTCCCTGCGTCGCTTCAAGGATGACGCCACCGAGGTCCGCGAGGGCTTCGAGTGCGGCATCGGTGTCGGTTACAACGACATCCGGATCGACGACACGATCGAGACGTTCGAGATGCGGGAGAAGCCGCGGGTCTGACCCGCGGCCGGGCGCCCGGCGGAACCTCCGCCGGGCGCCTCTCGCACGCCCGGGCCCCCTTCCCACCGCAGCGGGCCGGTCGTGCTTCCACCCCACCAGGCCAAGCGGTGGTTTCACACGATGTATGTGGGTGCTCTGACCCTGGACATCCTGCTCGGCGACGTGCGTTCGCTGAAGCAGAAGCGCTCTGTCGTCCGGCCTCTGATCGCCGAGCTGCAGCGACGTTATCCGTCCATCGCGGTGGCCGAGACCGGCCATCTTGACCTGCATCGCAGGTGCGAGGTGGGCGTCGCGGTGATCTCCGCCTCCGCGGGTAACTGCAAAGAGGTGATGGACGCCTGCGAGCGGATGGTGGCCTTCCGCCCTGAGATCGAGTTGCTGTCAGCCAGACAGCGCCTCTACAACGACGAAGATTGAACGACAGCACGGCCAGGTCGTGCGTGAGGGGGAGCGAACATGGTGGATGCCGCACGAGCGAGCAAGCTCGCCGACCGCATCCAGCAGATCGTCGCCGAGATGCTGGAGCGCCGGATCAAGGACCCGCGCCTGGGCTTCGTCACCGTGACCGACACGCGGATCACGGCTGACCTGCGTGACGCGACGGTGTTCTACACAGTGTTCGGCTCCGACGCGGAGCGGTCCGACACCGCGGCCGCCCTGGAGAGTGCCAAGGGCATCATCCGCGCCGAGGTGGGCCGCCAGACCGGCGTGCGCTTCACCCCGACGCTGACGTTCCGGCACGACCCGCTGCCCGACAGCGCCCGCCAGCTCGACGACCTGATCAACGCCGCCAGGGCGCGGGACGCCGAGGTGGCGCGCCGGGCCGAGGGCGCGGCCTACGCCGGCGAGGCCGACCCCTACAAGAAGCCCGATGAGGGTGAGGACGACCAGGCGTGACGTCGCACGTGCGCGCCCGAGCCGAGCAGCCCTCCCAGGAGGCCACGGACATCCCCGAGGCCGCCTGGGAGCGCGCGGTCCAGCTCATCGGCCAGGTCGACGAGGTCGCCCTGGCCTGTCACGTGTCGCCCGACGGCGACGCGCTCGGCTCGATGCTGGCCGTCGGTTACGTGCTGCGCTCGATCGGCAAGCGGGTCGTGGCCTCCTTCGGTGACCAGTACTTCGCGGTCCCGCGGATCCTGCGGTTCCTGCCGGGGCAGGAGATGTTGTGCCCGCCGGCCGACTATCCCGAGGCCCCGGCGTTGATGATCACCTTCGACTCCTCCACGTTCGAGCGGCTGGGCCTGCTCAGCCCCAACGCGGCCAGGGCGGAGGAGGTCATCGTGATCGACCACCACCCGTCCAACGCCGGGTTCGGCACGCACAGCCTCATCGACCCGCGGGCGGCGGCCACGGCCATGCTGGCCGAGCAGCTCATCTACCGGCTCGGCGGCAGCCTCGACCGGGACATCGCCACCTGCCTGTACACCGGCCTGGTGACCGACACGGGCTCCTTCCGCTACGCCTCGACCACGCCGGCCGTGCACCGGATGGCGTCCCGGCTGGTGGCCACGGGCCTGCACACCGACGAGATCGCCCGCGAGCTGTGGGACCGCTCGCCGTTCGGCTACCTCAAGGTTCTGGCCAGGGCGCTCGACCGGGTGAAGTTGGAGGGCTCGATGGTCTGGACGTACGTGCCGCGGGTCGACCGGGCCGCGTACGGGCTGCCGTACTCGGAGATCGAGGGCATGATCGACATCGTCCGCCGTACCGACGAGGCCGAGATCGCGGTCGTGCTCAAGGAGGACGACCACGGCGACTGGCAGGTGTCGACCAGGTCCAAGGGCGGGGTCGACGTGGCGGCCGTGTGCGCCGCGCTGGGCGGCGGCGGGCATCACAACGCGGCCGGGTTCACCTCCTACGACAGCGTGGAGGAGACCATGGCCAAGTTCAGACGAGAGCTGGGGAAGGCTGGATGGCCGAGAGCGGTCTGATCATCGTCGACAAGCCGGGCGAGTGGACCTCGCACGACGTGGTGGCCAAGATGCGGCGCATCGCGGGCACCCGCCGCGTCGGGCACGCCGGCACGCTCGACCCGATGGCCACGGGCGTGCTGGTGATCGGGGTGGAGAAGGCGACCCGGCTGCTCGGGCACCTGGCGCTGACCGAGAAGGTCTACGAGGCCACGATCCGGCTGGGCGTGTCGACCAACACCGACGACGCCGAGGGCGAGACCGTGGCCACGGCGTCGGCGGCGGAGGTGGGCGCGGCCGAGGTGCACAAGGGCGTCGAGGCGCTCACCGGCGCCATCATGCAGGTGCCGCCGCAGGTCAGCGCCATCAAGGTCAACGGGCAGCGGGCGTACAAGATGGCCCGCGCGGGCGAGGAGGTCGCGCTCGCGGCCCGGCCCGTCACCGTGTACGGCTTCGACGTGCTCGACATCAGGGCCGCCGGCGACGTCGTGGACGTCGACGCGGTCGTCACCTGCTCCAGCGGCACCTACATCCGGGCCCTGGCCCGGGACCTGGGGGCCGCGCTCGGCGTCGGCGGCCACCTGACGAGCCTGCGCCGGACCCGGGTCGGCCCCTACGACCTGTCGCTGGCCCGCAGCATCGACCAGCTCGCCGAGGAGTGCGTGGTGCTGCCCATCGGCGAGGCGGTGTCGGCGGCGTTCCCGCGCCGGGACGTGACCGCCGAGGAGGCGCGCGTGATCGGCCACGGCGGCCGGCTGCCCGCGGCCGGGCTCGGGGCCGGGCCGATCGGCGTGTTCGGGCCGGAGGGCGAGCTGCTGGCGCTGGTGGAGGAGCAGGGCCGGATCGCCAAGCCCCTGGCCGTGTTCGCGGGCTGAGCCGCGGCCTTCGCTCGTCGGGCGGGTTGACGGGCTGAGCCGCGGCCTTCGCTTGTCAGGCGGGTTTGCGGGCGACCAGGATGTCGCGGACGATCGCCTGGTCGACCCAGTGCTCGAAGTCGGGGTAGTCCATGACCTCCAGGCCCGCGCCGGCGAGGATCGCGGCCAGCTCGGCGCTCTTGCCGCCGTAGGTGTTCCAGGAGATGCCCATCGCGCCGCCGGGGCGCAGCAGCTCGGCCCAGACCGGCACGGCCTGCCGCAGCAGCTCCAGCGGGCTGCGGGACAGGCCGCCGCCGCCCTTGCTGCCGTGCTGGACGCCGTAGGGGGCGTCGGTCACGACGACGTCGAACGTGCGGGGCTTGAAGAACTCGCGGCTCTTGAGCGTGTCGGCGTTGACCACGGCCAGCTGCTGCACGTCGCCCGCCTTGACGGCCTCCTTCGACAGCCCGAACGTGACGTTGAGCCGCCGCCCCACCAGCGCCCGCGCCCGCCGCACCGGCACGGTCTCGGCGGTGTGCTTGAGCCGCTTGTTGCGCAGCCAGGTCTTGATGAACGTCGTGTACGCCTCGAAGTCCTTGCCGTCGACGTCGAGGCCGTAGGCGTCGTAGCCGTACATGAGGGCCTGGTTGAGGGTGGTGCCGCGGCCGCACATCGGGTCGAACACCGACAACCTGCCGGACATGGGCCGGTCGGAGGCGAGCACGGTGACGTTGAGCAGCAGCTTGGTGAAGTGCTCGTTGGTCTTGCCGGCGTATTTCTGGATGGTCAGCAGGTCGCTGCTCAGCCGGTCGAGGGGGCGCATGGCCAGCGGGCGCAGCAGGTCGCCCTCGACGCCGAAGACCGCGTAGACGGAGGACAGGTTGGACAGCAGCGCGACGTCGGGCTCGGAGAGCGGCTCGGCGGTCTCGAACGTGATGTACGGGACGCCGCCGATGGTGGTCTCCGCGCTGTCCAGCACGGTGTTCTCGATGGCGTGGTCGCTGAAGACGGCCAGCTCGCCCCTGGTCAGACGTGGGGAGCTCTCGCCGTAGACCCGGTTGAAGGCGGGCAGGATCAGGAGCGCGTATCGAGGCATGATGGCTCATCCTACTTGCGGGAATACCGCGCTCCGCCCCTCGATTGGAGGTGAGCGGGAGGTGCATGGCAGGCTTGTGTCGGATTGATCTGCCACGAACGAATGGGGCCTAGCGTGCGGGGTTCGAGAAGGTCTGTGGTGACCATCGGCGTGTACGACGGGGTCCATCGCGGGCATCGCAAGGTGATCGAGCGGACGGTCGAGCTGGCCCGCGAGCGGGGGGCGCGCAGCGTGGCGGTCACGTTCGAGCCGCATCCCGACGAGGTGGTGCGGCCGGGCACCCGGCGGGCGCGGCTGACCACGCTCAAGCGGCGCGCCGAGCTGCTGGCCGAGCTGGGCATCGACGACGTCGAGGTGGTGGAGTTCACCCTCGACCTGTCCAGGACGAGCCCCGACGACTTCGCCCAGGGCGTGCTGAGCGAGCGCCTCGGGGCGGCGGTGGTCGTGGTGGGTGCGGACTTCACGTTCGGGCACCACGCCGCCGGCGACGTCGAGACGCTGCGCACGCTGGGCGACAAGTACGACTTCGAGGTCGAGGTGGTGCCCCTGCTCGACGGCGTCTCCTCGACCTCCGCGCGCGAGCTGATCGTCGCCGGTGACGTCGAGGGGGCCGCGGCCGAGCTGGGCCGTCCCCATCGGGTGGAGGGCGTGGTGGTGCGCGGCTACCAGCGGGGGCGGCAGCTCGGCTTCCCGACCGCCAACGTCGAGACGCCGCAGCAGACGGCCATCCCGGCCGACGGGGTCTACGCGGGGTGGCTGGAGTGCGTCCCGGTGGCCAACCTGCCCGCGCCGTACGAGGGCGAGCGGTGGCCGGCGGCGATCTCGGTGGGCACGAACCCGACGTTCGAGGGCGTGCCGCGTACCGTGGAGGCGTACGCGCTCGACCGTGACGACCTGGAGCTCTACGGGGTGCACGTGGCGGTGGAGTTCGCCGCCCGGCTGAGGGGCAACACCCGCTTCGAGTCGATCGAGGCGCTGATCGACCAGATCCACGCCGACGTCGACGCCGCCCGCCGCATCACGTCGTGACACCGGCGGCGGCGGGCGCGGAACGTTCGCGGGCGCGAGACGCTTGACTCCGATGGTAACCTTGCATGTCGGCTCTGTAACGGTGGCGCTGCTGCGCTGCCCATGACGGCCTTCACGCGGCGACTGTAGGCACGCACGGTCGTTCGCACTCTCATCTCATTCGCGCGTGTCCGTAGATCGAAGGAGAGCCGTGTCCCTCGACACCGCTGCCAAGAAGACCATCATCAGTGAGTACGCGACGGCCGAAGGCGACACCGGTTCGCCCGAGGTGCAGATCGCGCTGCTCAGCAAGCGCATCAGCGAGCTCACCGAGCACCTGAAGACGCACAAGCACGACCACCACAGCCGTCGTGGCCTGCTTCTGCTCGTCGGTCGCCGGCGTCGTCTGCTGAAGTACCTGCAGAAGGTCGACATCCAGCGTTACCGTTCGCTCATCGAGCGACTCGGTCTGCGCCGATAGCATGAAAGGGAGCGGCGCCCGGCGCCGCTCCCTTCTCATATGGCTCCGCCCATGTGGGTAGGAGCACACACGACCGGCGCGTCGTGGCGGCGAGCCGCCGCGCCGTCGGCGTACAACTGAATATCCGAGACACACAGCCCCCGCGTCCGATTCAGCACCATGCGACCCGCGACGCCTGCGGGCCGGTCCTCGGTAGTGGCTTCCGGTACGAACGACCGGGCGCTTCGATCGAAGACCGGCGCTGCACCTTCTATGGGGGACACGCTGACGGATCGCCGCCACCGTGCCACCGGGCACGACGGATTGGCGGCCGTCCGACGAGCGGGTCCCTTCATAGGCACGAGGGTGCCGGTGAGAAAAGAGGGCGCGGGTGACCGACCACAAGGAGGTCCCCCGTGGAGGGTGTCCACACCGCTGAAGCCGTCATTGACAACGGCTCTTTCGGCACGCGCACGGTCCGGTTCGAGACCGGCCGTCTCGCGCGCCAGGCGGCGGGTTCCGCCGTCGCCTATCTCGACAACGACACGATGGTGCTCTCGGCCACCACCGCGTCCAAGGCTCCCAAGGAGAACTTCGACTTCTTCCCGCTCACGGTCGACGTCGAGGAGCGCATGTACGCCGCGGGCCGCATCCCCGGCTCGTTCTTCCGCCGTGAGGGCCGTCCGTCCGAGGACGCGATCCTGACCTGCCGCCTGATCGACCGGCCGCTGCGCCCGTCGTTCGTCAAGGGCCTGCGCAACGAGATCCAGGTCGTCGCCACGGTCATGGCGCTCAACCCCGACCACCTCTACGACGTGGTCGCCATCAACGCCGCCTCGCTGTCCACGCAGCTCGCCGGGCTGCCGTTCTCCGGCCCGATCGGCGGCGTGCGGGTCGCGCTGATCGAGGGCCAGTG
The DNA here is from genome assembly GCF_040649795.1 of Nonomuraea sp. NPDC048881. Classification (NCBI taxonomy): domain Bacteria; kingdom Bacillati; phylum Actinomycetota; class Actinomycetes; order Streptosporangiales; family Streptosporangiaceae; genus Nonomuraea; species Nonomuraea sp. NPDC048881. The sequence continues at coordinate 44,937 of NZ_JBEZGC010000019.1, read as the reverse complement.
GGTGGCCTTCCCGACGCACCCCGAGCTGGAGCGGGCCACGTTCGACATGGTCGTGGCGGGCCGCCTGCTCGACGACGGCGACGTCGCGATCATGATGGTCGAGGCCGAGTCCACCAAGGACACGCTCAAGCTGGTCGCCGACGGCGCGGTCGCGCCGACCGAGGAGACCGTCGCGCAGGGCCTTGAGGCCGCCAAGCCGTTCATCAAGGTGCTGTGCGAGGCGCAGTCCCGCATCGCGCAGGTCGCCGCCAAGGAGACCGCCGAGTACCCGGTCTTCCTCGACTACCAGGACGACGTCTACAACGCGGTCGAGGCCGCGATCAAGACCGAGCTGGCCGCCGCGCTGACCATCGCCGGCAAGCAGGAGCGCGAGACCGAACTCGACAAGGTCAAGGCGCTGGCCGCCGAGCGGCTGCTGCCCGAGTTCGAGGGGCGCGAGAAGGAGATCTCCGCCGCGTTCCGCTCGGTGATGAAGAAGCTCATGCGCGAGCGGGTCGTCAAGGAGGGCGTCCGCATCGACGGCCGCGGCACCAAGGACATCCGCGCCCTGTCGGCCGAGGTCCACGTGGTGCCCCGGGTGCACGGCTCGGCCCTGTTCGAGCGCGGCGAGACCCAGATCCTGGGCATCACCACGCTGAACATGCTGCGCATGGAGCAGAACATCGACACGCTCAACCCCGAGCGGACCAAGCGCTACATGCACAACTACAACTTCCCGCCGTACTCCACCGGTGAGACGGGCCGCGTGGGCTCGCCCAAGCGCCGCGAGATCGGTCACGGCGCGCTGGCCGAGCGGGCGCTCATCCCGGTGCTGCCCTCGCGCGAGGAGTTCCCGTACGCCATCCGCCAGGTCTCCGAGGCCCTCGGCTCCAACGGCTCCACCTCGATGGGCTCGGTCTGCGCGTCCACGATGGCGCTGCTGGACGCCGGTGTGCCGCTCAGGGAGATGGTCGCCGGCATCGCGATGGGCCTGATCAGCGAGGGCGGCAGCTACGTCACGCTGACCGACATCCTCGGCGCCGAGGACGCCATGGGCGACATGGACTTCAAGGTCGCCGGCACCAAGGACGTCATCACCGCCCTGCAGCTCGACACCAAGCTCGACGGCATCCCCGCCTCCGTGCTGGCCGCCGCGCTGAAGCAGGCCAAGGGCGCCCGCCTGGCGATCCTCGACGTGATGCAGGAGGCGATCGACTCCCCGGCGGAGATGAACCCGACCGCGCCGCGCATCATCACGATCAAGGTCCCGGTCGACAAGATCGGCGAGGTCATCGGCCCGAAGGGCAAGATGATCAACCAGATCCAGGACGACACGGGCGCCGAGATCACCATCGAGGACGACGGCACGATCTACATCGGCGCCACCGACGGCCCCTCCGCCGAGGCGGCCCGTTCGGCGATCAACGGCATCGCGAACCCGCACATGCCCGAGGTCGGCGAGCGTTACCTGGGCACGGTCGTCAAGATCGCGGCCTTCGGCGCGTTCGTCTCGCTCATGCCCGGCAAGGACGGCCTGCTGCACGTCTCCCAGATCCGCAAGCTGCACGGCGGCAAGCGCATCGAGAACGTCGAGGACGTCATGGGCGTCGGCGAGAAGATCCAGGTCGAGATCGCCGAGATCGACGGCCGGGGCAAGCTCTCCCTCGTGCCCGTCGAGGTCATCGAGAAGGAGGCCGCCGAGAAGGAGGCCAAGGCCGCGGCCGGCGCCGAGGACGGCGAGGCTCCCGCGCCCGAGGCCGACTCCGCCGCCGCCGAGGACAAGCCGGAGCGGCCCCGCCGCACCCGGACCCGCGTGCGCACCAGCCGCCCCAACGAGGGCGACGACCGCAACTCGTGACCGGGCAACCACAGTTCTCGGCACCCCCGAAGCAGGAGGCCTCGTGATGACCACCACGCTGCACCCCGGCAAGGACGGAGCCGGGGTCGTCAGGCGCACCGTCCTGCCGGGCGGGCTCCGTGTGGTGACCGAGACCATGCCGACCGTGCGTAGCGTCGCGGTCGGCATGTGGGTCGGCATCGGCTCGCGTGACGAGGCCCCCGAGCACATGGGGGCCACCCACTTCCTCGAACACCTGCTGTTCAAGGGCACGCCCACGCGGGACGCGATGGAGATCTCGGCCTCCATCGAGGGCATCGGCGGCGAGATCAACGCCTTCACCGCCAAGGAGTACACCTGCTACTACGCGCGGGTCCTCGACGAGGACCTGCCCGTGGCGGTCGACGTGCTCGCCGACGTGGTGACCAGCTCGCTGATCACCGAGGAGGACGTCGAGTCCGAGCGCGGGGTGATCCTGGAAGAGATCGCCATGCACGACGACGACCCGTCCGACGTGGTGCACGAGCAGTTCGCCGCCGCGCTCTACGGTGACTCGCCGATCGGCCGGCCCATCCTGGGCACGGTCGACTCGATCAACGCCCTGGGCCAGGAGCGCATCGCCGAGTACTACCACCGGTACTACCGGCCGCGTACGACGGTGGTGTCGGTGGCGGGGAACGTGCGGCACGAGGAGGTCGTCGAGCTGGTCGCCCGCGCGTACGAGCGGGCGGGCGCGCTGGAGGGCCCCTACGAGTTCGCCCCGCCGCGCACCAGCGGTCCGGGCGCCGAGACCCGTTCCGGGGTCAGGGTGCTGGACCGGCCGACCGAGCAGGCCAACCTGGTGCTCGGCACGACCGGCATGTCCCGCACCGACGACCGCAGGTTCGCGCTCGGCGTGCTCAACGCCGCGCTGGGCGGCGGCATGTCCTCCCGGCTCTTCCAGGAGATCAGGGAGAAGCGCGGGCTGGCCTACTCGGCCTACAGCTACACCTCGGCCTACGCCGACACCGGGCAGTTCGGGATCTACGTGGGCTGCCTGCCCTCGAAGATCGACGACGTGCTCAAGATCTGCCGCGACGAGGTGTCCCGGGTGGTGGCCGAAGGCATCACCGCCGACGAGATCATGCGCGGCAAGGGGCAGATGCGCGGCGGGCTGGTGCTCGGGCTGGAGGACACCGGGTCGCGCATGTCGCGGATCGGGAAGAACGAGCTGGTCTACGACGAGCTGATGTCGGTCGACGAGGTGCTGGCCCGGATCGAGGCGGTCACCCCCGACGAGATCGGGGAGGTCGCCCGTGACGTCCTGAACCGGCCGCTCACGCTGGCCGTCATCGGGCCGTACGGGGACAAGGACTTCTCGGAGGCCATCGCCTGACCGGGTTCGCCCCGGCCGGGGTCGTCTTGAAGGGGGAGAGCGGGATTCCGCTCTCCCCCTTCACGGTCCGGGGGGTGCTTGGGAGGGGGTGGCGGGCGTAATAGGGTTGGGGGCGTGATCAGGGTTGGTGTGCTGGGCGCGCGTGGTCGCGTGGGCGTCGAGGTGTGCAAGGCGGTCGAGGCTGCGGACGACCTGGAGCTGGTGGCCGCGCTCGACAAGGACGATCCCGTCGAGGGGCTCGAAGGCGCCGAGGTGGTGGTCGACTTCACCCATCCCGACGTGGTCATGGGCAACCTGGAATGGGCCATCGCCCACGGCGTGCACCCGGTGGTGGGCACCACGGGGTTCGACGCCGGCCGGCTGGAGACCGTGCGCGGGTGGCTGGAGCGTTCGCCGGGCGTCAACTGCCTGATCGCCCCCAACTTCGGCATCGCGGCGGTGCTCATGATGCACTTCGCGCAGCAGGCGGCCCGCCACTTCGAGTCCGTCGAGATCATCGAACTGCACCACCCGAACAAGGCCGACGCCCCTTCGGGCACCGCCCGGCGTACCGCTGAGCTGGTGGCCGAGGCGCGCGGCAAGGCCGGGCTCGGCGGGATGCCCGACGCCACCAGCACCGCCCTCGACGGCGCCCGCGGCGCCGACGTCGGCGGGGTGCACGTGCACGCGGTGCGCCTGTCCGGGCTGATCGCCCACCAGGAGGTGCTGCTCGGCGGCGACGGCGAGATCCTCACCATCCGGCACGACACGATGAGCAGGTCGGCGTTCACGCCGGGCGTGCTGCTGGGCGTGCGCCGGGTGCGCGAGCTGCCCGGCCTCACCGTGGGCCTGGAGCCCCTGCTAGACCTGTGACCGCTGCACGACGTGCCCATGACCGCATGTGACTGGGGTCATGGGCACGTCGTGAGGAGAGGGTCCCGGCTCCGCACAGCCGGGCCTACGATCATCAACACTAATACCAGCGGCGTGGTCCACCCGAAACATGAGACCGTGTCGTCATGGTGCGATGGGCCGACCCCGGCGAGCTGGCCGGGCTGATCTCTGTGGAACTGGCCGCCGACAAGCTGTTCGAGCAGGCCGGCATAGTCTTCCCGGCGGGCACGACGATGGTCGAGGACGTCACGGACGCGACCTCGGTGCTGGTCGAGGGCGACCCGCCGGCCGGGTTCGCGCTGATCGGCCGGGTCGACGGCAACCTGCATCTCGACCAGCTCGCGGTGCACCCCGACCACATGCGGCAGGGCATCGGCGGGCGGCTGGTGGAGGCGGTGGCCGACCACGCGCGGGCGGTCGGGGCGCCGGCGGTCACGCTGACGACGTTCCGCGACGTGCCCTGGAACGCCCCCTGGTACGAGCGGCACGGCTTCGCGGTGCTGCCCGAGGCCGAGTGGGGGCCGGAGCTGCGGGCGCTGGTGGAACACGAGCGCGAGCTGGGCATCGAGGTGGCGCCGCGGGTCGTGATGCGCCGATAGCCTGGGCGGGTGAGCCGGTTTCGTGATGAGTTGTGGCAGGTCGTCGGCGGTGTGTACGACCAGATCCTGGCCCACCCGTTCCTGTCGGGGCTGACCGACGGATCCCTGCCGCGGGAGGCGTTCCGCCACTACGTGGTGCAGGAGGCGCACTTCCTGCCCGACTACGCCAGGGCGCTGGCGGCGTGCGCGGCGCGTTCGCCTGAGCCGTCCGGTGTGCAGCGCTTCGCCCGTGACGCCGCCATGACCGTCGAGGTGGAGCACAGCCTGGTGGTGGAGCTGCTGGCCGCGTTCGGGCTGGACGAGGCCGACGCGCGCAAGACGCCCGCCGGGCCCACGACGGTCGGGTACACGTCGTACCTGGTGCGCACGTGCTCGCTCGGCACGTTCCCGGAGGCGCTGGGCGCCATCGTGCCCTGTTACTGGATCTACGCCCGGGTCGGCGAGACCCTGCTCGGCCGGTCCTCTCCCGACCCGCTCTACGCCTGGTGGATCGACACCTACGGCGGCGAGGGCTACCAGGAGACCGTGGCGGGAGTGCTCGATCTGCTGGACGGGCTGGCGCCGGTCGGTGAGGAGCGGCTGCGGCTGCTCGACCGCGCGCTCACCACCGCCCGCTACGAGTGGATGTTCTGGGACGCGGCCTGGCGCCGGGAAGGCTGGCCATGCGGCTGAGGGACCTCCTCCAGGCCGGCCAGCTCGCCCTGAAGGTGCTGACCGGGCACGACCTGCTCGACCGGCGCGTACGCGGCGTCGCCACGACCGACCTGCCCGACCCGGCCATGTTCGTCAAGGCGGGCGAGCTGGTGCTCACCGAGCTGACCTGGCACACCGGCCCGGCTTCCTCGCGCGACTTCGTCGCCAAGCTCGGGGACGTGGCGGCGCTGGTCGCCGGCACCGCGCTCAAGGTGCCGCCGGCCGACCTGATCGACGCCTGCGCCGAGGCCGGGCTGCCGCTGCTCACCCTGCCGGTGGACGTGCCGTTCAGCCAGGTCACCGAGCACGTCCTGCGGGCGCTGATCGCCGAGCTGGGCACGCCGCCGCGGCCCGCGTACGCCGCCCGCAGGCGGCTGGCCAGCACCCTGGTCGACGGCGGCAGCCTCACCAAGCTCGTCACGGCGGTGGCGGGCGAGCTGGACGTGCCCTGCTGGGTGCTCTCGCCCACGGGCCGGGTGGTCGTCGGCTCCCAGCCGCTGGACGCCGCGGCCCGGCTGCGGCTGGCGCACACGTTCCTGACCGCCCGTTTCCTGCCCGGGATGGTGACGCAGAAGGACGGCACGGCGCTGTCGGTGTTCCCGGTCAGCAAGGGGGCGCCGCACCGCATCGCCAACTGGTTCCTGGCGTACGCGGGGGAGCAGGTGCAGGGCGAGAACGAGGACCTGGTCGTCGAGCTGGCCGCGCTGGTGGCGCTGGAGCGCTCGCGGCTGGAGGCGGCGCAGCGCATCGAGCGGCGGGTGCTCGATCAGCTCCTGACGCTGCTGGAGTCGGGCGACGCGGCGCTGCCCGGCGTGGTGTCGCGGCTGCACACGCTGCACGTGGAGACCGAGCACGGCCTGCTGGCCGTCGCCCTGTCGGCGCGGCTCGACGGCGGCGGCGGCGAGGTCGCCGTGCCCGTGCTGGACGAGCTGCTGCGGCCGCTGGCGCCCGGCATCGTCACGGCCACCGGCCCCGCCGAGGCGGTCGCGCTCGTCCCGCTGGCGGGCAACACGGCCGACGAGCTGACGGCCCACGTGCTCAGGGGCGCGCGCACCCTGGAGGCGGGGCTCGGTCAGGGCCGCATCACGCTCGGGGTGAGCAGCGTGACGACCGGCCCGGCGGCGCTGAGCAGCCTGATCGAGGAGGCCAGGCACGCGCTCACGCTGGCCGGCCTGAGCGGCGACCGGGTCAGCGTGATCACCGGCGACGACGTCAGCTCCCACCGCACGCTGCTGGCCGCCATCCCGGGGGAGCTGCGCCGGGCGTTCCGGTCGCGGCTGCTGGGGCGGCTGGAGTCGTACGACGCGGCCAACCAGACGGACCTGCTGGAGACGTTGCAGGCGTACCTGGAGGAGTCGGGCTCGTGGGCGGCCACGGCCGAGCGCCTGCACGTGCACGTCAACACGCTGCGCTACCGGCTGCGCCGGATCGAGGAGCTGACCGGCAGGTCGCTCAACTCCTGGGACGAGCGGGTCGACTTCATGCTGGCCCTCAGGATGCGCTGAGCCGCGCCCGCACCTCCTCCACACCCGGGTTGACCAGGGCGGAGCCGTCCGGGAAGACGACCGTGGGGATGAGCCAGGAGCCGCCGTTGAGCTCGGCGATGAGGTCGACGGCGCCGGGGGTCTCGTCCACGTCGATCTCGGTGTACGGGATGCCGGCGCGGGAGAGCAGCGCCTTGAGCCGGTGGCAGTGACCGCACCAGGGAGCGCTGTACACGGTGATCATGTATTTCCGATTCGTTAGGTGGGTTTGACTGGTGGCGCAGACGCCGAATACTCTCATGTGCCAACTGGAGTTTACCGGTAGACACTGCAGCTAGGCGGGTTGACCGGTCGTGTGAAAGTAGGGTCCCCCGGTGGCCGATCTGCCTGTCTCCCGGCGTTCTGTCCTGCGGTCCGCCGCCTTCGCGGGGGCGCTCGCCGTGCTGCCCGGCCTGCTGTCGGCGTGCGGGCCGGCCGAGCAGGAGGCGGGGACGGCCGCCAAGAAGAGCCTCGACGTCCTGCGCGTCGCGCTGCCCTCCTCCATCGGGTCGCTGGACGCGGCCAAGGAGGCGGGCATCATGAACTACGTCGTGGCCCTCCTCGTGCAGGAGTCCCTGGTCGGCGTCGGCCCGGACGGCAGCCTCCAGCCGTCCCTGGCCGAGTCCTGGGCCAGGAAGAACGCCACCACCTACGTCTACAAGCTGCGCCCCGGCGTGACCTTCTCCGACGGCAGCCCGCTCACCGCCGCCGACGTGGTCGCCAGCCTGAACCTGCACGCCAGGAAGGGCTCGACCACCGCCTTCGCCTACGCCTACGCCAACGTGGACACGATCGAGGCCACCGGCGACGCCGAGGTGACGATCAAGCTCAAGAGCCCCGACGCGGCGTTCGCGTGGGTGCCCACGCCCGGCACACTGCTGGTGACCAGCGCGAAGTTCATCGAGGCCACCGGCGAGCGCATCGGCACGCCGGAGGGCAAGCTGCTGGGGACGGGGCCGTACAAGGTGGCCGAGTTCGCCCCCGACTCGCACGTCACGCTGGAGCGCAACGACGCCTACCGGGGCGGCAGGCCGGCCTTCCGGCAGATCAGGATCGACTTCATCCCCGAGGAGTCCACCCGGCTGCTGGCCATGCGCGGCGACAACGTGGACGTCGCGCTCAACGTGCCGGCCGAGCAGATCGACCAGTGGAAGGCGGTGCCCGGCGCGCAGGTGCTGACCGCCGCCGACCGCTCGCTGGTCACGCTGGCCTTCAACACGGCCAAGAAGCCCTGGGACGACGTGCACGTGCGCCGGGCCGTCGCCCACGCCGTGGACCGCGAGGGCATCGTCAGGAGCGTGCTGCGCGGCCACGGCAAGGTCGCCACCGCCGTCCCGGACCCGGCCCAGTGGGGCGGCGTGCTGGACGAGGCCGAGGGCGCCGCCCTGTACGCGGCCATCCCCCAGTACGGCTTCGACCTGGCCCAGGCCAAGGCCGAGCTGGCGAAGTCGGCCACGCCGCAGGGGTTCGCCGACACGCTCACCTACCCGAGCAGCGGCCCGCAGCTCGGGCGGGCGGCGCTCACCCTGGCCGAGAACCTCAAGACCATCGGCATCACGCTGGAGGTCAAGGAGGTGCCGCTCGAACAGTGGATCGCCGACCTCGGCAAGCACGGCTCCGGCGTCTACCTCGGCTGGTACTTCGCCACCACCGGCGACCCCGCCGAGTACGTCCAGCAGCTCCTGCACGGCGGCGCCACCGGCGAGAACGGCACCAACATCGCCGAGTACGACAACGCCGAGGTGACCGGCCTGCTGGACCAGGCCAAGGCGGGCACCGACGACGCCGCCCGGGGCAAGCTGCTCGGCCAGGCGCTGGTCAGGGCGGCGGCGGACGTGCCGTACCAGCCGCTGTGGTGGGGCGAGGCGGCCACCGCGTTCGGCAGGGCGGTCGCCGCCGAGGGCTTCGGGCCCTACTTCTTCGTCGGCCCGTGGGCGACGAAGGTGGCCGCACGCTGATGACCGACGCCATCCACGCGAGCCGGACGGCCGGCACGCGCGACCCCATCGACGTGCATCAGGCGCTGGCCGGGATGCGTTATCCCGAGTCGGTGTCGCTGCACCCCGGCGGCGACCGCGTCGCCTGCGTGATCGACGGCGTCGCGTACGTCGTCGGGCTCGACGGCGCCATGGAGGCCGCGGGCGACTGCCACGGCCCGGTCCGCTGGCTGCCCGACGGGCGGCTGCTGCGCACGCCGTCGCCGTCCGAGCTGGCCGTCGAGGGCTGGCGGGCCCGCGTGGACGGCGAGATCGAGGACCTGATCCCCGGCGACGACGGCACCGTCCTGGTCCGGCTGGCCGACCCCGGCAGCGAGCGCGACGGCAGCCACCTGGGCCTGCGCGTGCACGACCCGTCCGACCCCTTCGTCCTGACGCCGGGCGGCCGGCTGCGCCGCCTGGCCTGGTTCGAGATCGGCGACGACCGCCCGCGCCGGCTCGCGCTGCCCGGCCTGACCGTGTGGGACGCCGACTGGCGCGGACGCCGCGCCCTGGCCGTGACCTCGGAAGACGAGACGCCCGCCGGGTACTACCGGCCCCGGCTCGACCTGGTCGAGGACGGCGAGGTGCGCACGTTGCACCGTACGTCCTGGCAGCTCGCCCGGCCCCGGCTGGCCCCGGGCGGACGGGCCGCCGTGGTGGTCGAGGGGCTGTCGATCGTCTCGGGCCGAGTCCTGCGGGCCGACCTGGTCACGGGGGAGGTCGCCTACCTGGGCGACCTGGACGACGTCACCGACCTCGGCTGGCTGGACGACGACACCCTGTGGTTCACCGGCTGGTCGGGCACCGGCGTGCACGGCGGGGTGCTCAGCGCCGCCGACGGCCGCGTCCTGAGCCGCTGGACGGCCCGGGGAACGCTGGGCGGCCGCGACGGCCAGCCCTCGCTGTCCGTGGACCGCACCGGCACGGTGGCCGCGGCCTGCTGGGAGAGCCCCGAGCAGCCGCCCGAGGTCGCCGTGGCCGTCCTGCGGGAAGGCGACTGGCGTGCGGTCACCGCGCTCAACGCCGGGCTGGCCGGGCTGGCGGCGCACCAGGAGGAGATCACCTGGACGGGCCGCGACGGCCTGCCGGTCAGCGGCCTGCTGCTCACCACCCCCGGCGCCGGAGAGGGACCCAGGCCGCTGGTCGTCATGGTGCACGGCGGGCCCACCTGGTTGTGGTCCAGCTCGTTCGCGCCCGCCGAGTCCAACCAGCTCGCCGTGCCGCTCGCGCACGCCGGCGCCGCCGTCCTGCTGCCGAACCCCAGGGGCAGCAGCGGCCGCGGCCAGGACTACGCCCGCGCGGTCATCGGCCAGGTCGGCGCGGCGGACCTGGACGACGTGCTGGCCGGCGTGGACCACCTGGTCGCCACGGGTGTCGCCGACCCCGGCCGGACCGCGGTCATGGGCCTGAGCTACGGCGGATACCTGACCGCCTGGGCCGTCACCCGCACGAGCCGCTTCCGCGCCGCCGTCGTCATGTCCGGCGTGAGCGACTGGCTGAGCTTCTCCACCGCCAGCAACCTCGCGGGCGGCTTCGACCCGCTCTACCACGCCGGGGCCGACCCGGCCACCAGCGAGGGACGCGAACGCCTGGCCGCCCGCTCACCCGTGCACCACGCCGCCAAGGCCGCCAAGGCCGCCACCCCGACCCTGATCCTGCACGGCGAGCGCGACCGCACCACCCCTCCCGGCCAGGCCGAACAGCTCTATCGTGCCTGGTCGGCGGCGGGCGTGAGCACTCAGCTGGTCCTCTACCCTCGGGAGGGTCACGAGCTGGTCGAGCCCGCCCACCGCAGGGACGCGGCGGAGCGCGTGATCGGCTGGCTGACCGGGGGCGGGGTGTTGTGATGGGCTGGGCCGGGTTCCTGCTGCGCAGGTCCGCGGGCACCGCGGCCGTCGTGCTGCTGCTGTCGGCCGGCGTGTTCGGCCTGCTCTACCTGGCCCCGGGCGACATCCAGCAGACCCTGCTCGGCACCCGTCCGGCCACCGCCGACACGATCGCCGCCCTGCGGGGCCGCTACCACCTCGACGACCCCGTCGCCGTCCAGTACCTGCGCTGGCTCGGCGGCGTGCTCGGCGGCGACCTCGGCACCTCCATCAGGACCGGCCAGCCGGTCGCCGGGATGCTCGGCGAACGCCTGCCGCGCACGCTCGTCCTGACCGGCTACGGCACGCTCCTGGCCGCGCTGGCGGGCCTGCCGCTCGGCGTGCTGGGCGCGCTGCGCAAGGGCCGGGCGAGCGACCGCCTGGTGGTGACCGCCGGGGTGGTGGGGCTGAGCGCGCCGCCGTTCGCGGTCGGCCTGCTGCTGCTCGTGGTGTTCGCGCTCGGGCTCGGCTGGTTCCCCGTCTACGGCACGGGGGAGGGGTTCGCGAGCGAGTTGTGGCACCTGACGCTGCCCGCCGTCGCGCTGGCGGCCGGGGCGGCCGGGATGCTGCTGCGCTTCAGCAGGGCCGCGCTCGTCCGCGAGCTGGACCAGGACTACGTGGTCTTCGCCCGCGCCCGCGGCCTGAGCGCGCCCGTCGTGCTCGGCTACGCCATGCGCAACTCCCTGGTGCCCGTGCTGACCGCGGCCGGGCTCGTCGTCACCGGCATGCTCGCCGGGACCGTGCTGGTGGAGGTGACGTTCGCGCTGCCGGGGCTCGGGTCGCTGCTGGTCGACTCGGTCACCTTCAAGGACGTGCCGGTGGTGCAGGCGCTCGCGCTGCTGCTCACCCTCCTGATCGCCGCCGTCAACCTGCTGGTGGACGTCGCCTACTCGGTGGCCGATCCGCGCGTGCGGCTCGGCGGGGGCGCGTCGTGACCGCGCCGGCCCGCACGCGCGGGCGTGCCGTGATCCGCCGGTTCCCGATCGCCGTGCCGCTGGCGCTGGCCGTGCTCGTGGTCGTCGTGGCCGCCGCCGCGTTCGCGCCCTGGCTGGTCCCCGGCGCCACCGCGCAGGACCTGATGACCGGCATCTCCATGCCCGGCCCCGGCCACCCGCTCGGCACCGACGACCTGGGCCGCGACGTGCTGAGCCTGCTCGTCGCGGGGGCCCGCACGGCCGTGCCGGGGGCGTTCGCCGTGGCCGCCGGCTCCATGCTGATCGGCAACCTGCTCGGCCTGGCCGCCGGCTACTTCGGCGGCTGGACGGACACCCTGGTCATGCGCTGGGCCGACCTGATGTTCTCGCTGCCCGCGCTGCTGGTCGCGATCGTCGTGGCGGGCGTGCTCGGCGGCGGTTACGGCCTGGCCGTCGCCGTGCTGGTGGTGCTGTTCGCGCCCACCGACACGCGCGTGGTGCGCGGCGCGGTCCTGGAGCAGCGGCACCGGCCCTACGTCGAGGCGGCGCTGCTGAAGAACCTGTCGTCCTGGCGGATCATGACCCGGCACATCTGGCCGAACATCGTCCCGGTCAGCCTGGCCTCGGCCTTCCTGAACTTCGCCTTCGCCCTGGTCTCGCTGTCGTCGTTGTCCTTCCTCGGCCTGGGCGTCCCGGCCGGATCGCCCGACTGGGGGCGCACGCTGGCCGACAACCGCACCCAGCTGCTGGCCAACCCGTGGGCGGTCATCGCGCCCGGCCTGGCCGTGATCGTCACCGCCGCCGCGCTCAACCTGGTGGGCGACTGGCTGCACGAACGCTTCGAGCGGAGGGCCCGGTGACCATGCTGCGGGTGGCCGACCTGACCGTACGGCAGCCGGACACCGGCCGTACGCTGCTGTCGCAGGTGTCCTTCGAGGTCGCCGCCGGCGAGTCGGTGGCGATCGTGGGCGAGTCCGGCTCGGGCAAGTCGCTGACCGTCCGCGCGCTGCTCGGGCTGCTGCCCGCCGGGCTGGAGTCCACCGGCCTGGTCGAGATCGACGGGCGACGGGTCGACGACGACCCCAGGGCCAGGCGGCGGCAGCGCGGCGGCACGGTCTCGCTGCTCATGCAGGACCCGTTCACGCTGCTCAACCCCCTGCGCAGGGCCGGAAAGCAGATCGCCGACGGCCTGCCGGACGGCGCCGACCCCAAGATCGAGGTGCCGCGGCTGCTGGCCGAGGTGGGCCTGCCGGGAGAGGTGGCGGGCCGCTACCCGTTCCAGCTCTCCGGCGGCATGCGGCAGCGGGTGGGCCTGGCCTGCGCGCTGGCCGCCGCGCCGCGGATCCTGCTGGCCGACGAGCCGACCACCGCCCTCGACGCCACCACGCAGCGCGAGGTGCTCGCCCTCATCCGCCGCATCCAGCGCGAACGGGACATGACGTTCCTGCTCATCACCCACGACCTGCGGCTGGCGTTCTCGATGTGCGACCGGGTCGTGGTCATGTACGCGGGCCGGGTCATGGAGGTCGGGCGCGCCGCCGAGCTGCGCAAGGAGCAGCGGCATCCGTACACGCGGGCGCTGCTGGCCGCAGAGCCGCCCGCCGACCGGCGGCTGCCGGTCATCCCGTCCGTGCCGGGCTCGGTGCCGGCTCACGACGCGGTGGCCGGGCGCTGCGGGTTCGCCGACCGGTGCGCGCACGCGGGCGAGGAGTGCCGCGCGGGCGTGCCGGCCCTGGTTCCGGTGCCGGGCGCGGAGGTTCGCCTGTCGGCCTGCGTACGGGCCGCCGCGCTGCCCGAGGCGCCGCCGCCCCCGCCGGGCGTGCCGTCGCCGCCGCGCACCGCCGCCGCGCCGCTGCTGGCGGTGACGGGCCTGCGGAAGACGTACGCGGGCGCGTCGCGGCCGGCCCTGGCCGGCGTGGACCTGACCGTGGCGCCGGGCGAGGTCGTGGCCGTCGTCGGCGAGTCGGGGTCGGGCAAGACCACGCTGGCCCGCTGCGTCACCGGCCTGGAACGCCCCGACGCGGGCGTCGTCACCCTCGACGGGCTCGACTGCTCCGACCCCAGCCGCATGTCCCGCCAGGCGGTGCGCCAGGCCCGCCGGACGGCACAGATGATCTTCCAGGACCCGTACTCGACGCTCAACCCGGCGCGTACCGTCGGTGCGACGCTCAAGGAGGCGCTCGCCGCCGACGGACGCCCCACGGACGTCGGCGCGCTGCTGCGCCTGGTGGGCCTCGACCCCGCACTCGCCCACAAGCGCCCGGCCGGCCTGTCGGGCGGCGAGCGGCAGCGCGTGGCCATCGCGCGGGCCGTGGCCGGCGAGCCCCGCCTGCTGGTCTGCGACGAGCCCGTCTCCGCCCTCGACGTCTCCGTGCAGGCGCAGGTGCTCACCCTGCTCGCCGGGCTCAAGGAACGCCTGGGCATGGGCCTGCTGTTCATCACGCACGACCTGGCCGTCGTCCGCCAGCTCGCCGACCGCCTGTACGTGTTGCGGGCCGGCGAATGCGTCGAGACCGGCGACGTGGACCGGGTGCTGGACGCCCCCGCCCACCCCTACACCCGCGAGCTGCTGGCCAGCGTGCCCGACGGAAGCAGCCGCTGGCCCGGCTAGTCGTAGGAGATCAGCGTGAGCATCCGGCAGCCGCGCTCGCCGGTGGAGTAGACGTGGTCGACCTCGGCCCCGAACCGCACCGCGTCGCCCTCGCCCAGCCGCACCGACCACGAGTCGCTCTCGACCGTCACCTCGCCGGACACCACGTAGGCGTGCTCCACGGACCCGTGGCCGTGGGCGCTCCTGGCGCTGCGCGTCAGCGGCGGCAACTCGCCCTCGGCCAGCTCGAACCGCCGCCGGTCGGCCGCCGCGAACAGGCCGCGCACAGTCGTGTCGCCCACCGCCACCGGCAGGCCCTCGCTCCTGCGCAGCACCTCGGGCTCGGCGAGCCGGGTACGGGTCAGCTCGGCGAAGGTGAGCTCCAGCGCCCCCGCCAGCCGGGTCAGCACCTCGATCGTCGGGTTGGCCACGCCGCGCTCGATCTGTGAGATCAGCGCCTTGCTCACCCCGGTCAGCTCGGCCAGCTCGCGGACGCTGAACCCCCGGGCCAGCCGCGTGCGCCGCAGGTTGCCCGCCAGCGCGCCGCGCACCCCGGCGGCCTGCCCGTTGGTGACCGCGAGTTCCTGCCGCACGTGGTGAGTCCTTCCTGTCCCGGCGTCCACCCCCATCATGCCCTGCGCGTCAGGCCGTCTTGTCCAGGAAACCGGACACCGCGGAGACGAACGCGCCCGGGTCGTCCACCCACGGGAAGTGCCCGGCGCCGGGCAGCGTCACCGGCGTGGCGTCGCGGAACAGGGCGGCGAAGGGCCGCGCGTAGAGGCGGCAGGGGTGGACGTCCAGGTCGCCGGTCAGCAGCAGCGCCGGGGCGTCCAGCGCGGACAGCCCGGCCCCGACCTCCTCGGGCGTCACCGGGGACGGCGCGTAGAAGCCGTCCGCCGCGGCCTCGACGCACTCCTCCTCGGCACTGGCGGAATGGGCCGCGGCGCGTTCGGTCCAGGGGCCGTAGAAGAACCGGTGGCGCTCCACGCCCTCGTCCGCCAGGAACTCCGCCAGGGCGGCGGCGTACCACGGCTCGTGCGCGCGCAGCTCCAGACCGGCCTGCCAGTCCTCCTCGGTCGCCATGAAGCCGACGGCGACCGGTGAGGGCGCGACCAGGCACAACGACCTCAGGCGGGCCGGATGCAGCCCGGCGTACCGGACGGCCACGTTCGCGCCCGCCGAGTGCGCCAGCAGGTCCATGCGATCCAGCCCCAGGTGCTCCCGCAGCGCCTCGACGTCCTCGGCCAGCCGGTCCCACCGGTACGTCCCGGGGTCGGCCGGGATCGCCGAGTCGCCGGTGCCCCGGCCGTCCAGCCGGATCAGCCGCCGGGGCAGGCCGCCGAGGTCGCCCAGGTAGCGGGAGGCGCGGCCCGGACCGCCGGGCACGCACACCAGCGGCTCGCCCGTCCCGGATACGTGGTAGGCCAGCTCGGTCCCGTCGTGGGCGAGAAAGGAGGGCATGGGGCGATTATGCCGGGTGCCCGTGGTCGTCGGGCGGCGGATCCTCGAACCGCGGCCGCTGCGGCGGGCCGCCGCTCACCGACCGGACGATCGTCGCCGCGACGTGGTGCACCTTGAGGTTGCGGTCCTGGGAGACGTTGCGCAGGATCTCGAACGCCTGGTGCGCGGTGCACCGGCGCTGCGCCATGACGATGCCGATCGCCTGGTCGATGACCGGGCGGGTGCCGAGCGCCTCCTTCAGCTGCGCCGCCACCTCCCGCGTACGGGCCGCGCCGATCGCCACGTCGAACAGCACGCCGATCGTCGCGGCGCTCACCTGCGCCGCGACGTGCGTCCGCGCGGCGAAGCCGCCCGCGCCCGCCGAATAGAGGTTGAGCGTGCCCAGCAGCCGCCCCTGGGAGGTCAGCGGCTCGGCGTGCAGGCTGAGGATCCCGTGCGGCTGCGGGCAGAAGGACCCCCAGCGGGCGTCGCCGGCCGCCAGGCCGGCCGCCGTGACCGCGCGCCCGGCCTCGATCGCGTCGAAGCTCGGTCCCCGCCCGGCCGCCGACTGCATGCCGTCGAGCATCCCGGCGCGGGCGTGTGCGCACGCCGCCGAACGGATGCCGCGTTCGGTGCACAACGTCACGCTGACCAGCGGAGAGTCGGGCATCGCACGGGCGGCGACGACGACGCTCCGCGCCAGTGCCCGTTCGAACTCGTCGATTCCGGCCGGAACAGCGGTCCTGTTCAACAAATCCCTCGCGCTCGGCTGCGGCTCACGCCTGCGACCAGACAGCCTGCCCCTCCAGCGGGGTTCTAAGCGGCCCCCGCCGGAGGTTTCCCGGGACTTCTCAGGCGAGGTAGGCGTCGACCTCGGCCAGGTAGGCGTCCTTCAGGTGCCGCGGCAGCCAGGTGATCTCGAACGCGTTGCGCTCCAGCCGGGCCAGCTCCTCGCGGGTGAGCTGCAGCTCCTCCTGCAGCGCCACCAGGTTCTCGCCCACGTACCCGTTGAAGTACGCCGGGTCGTCGGAGTTGACCGTCACCCGCACGCCGAGCTCCATGAGCTTGCGGATGCCCTCGGCCTTCATGGAGTCGGTGACGTACCCGTTGGAGATCGGGCAGCAGGTCAGGCCGATGCCGCGGGCCAGCACCAGGTCCACCAGCCGCTGGTCCTCCAGGATGTTGACGCCGTGGTCGATCCGGTCGACGCCGATCTCCTCGATCGCCTGCCGGATGTGCTCGATCGAGTTGTCCTGGTCGACGTCGCAGTGCATGGTCAGCAGGTAGCCCTCCTGGCGGGCCCGCTCGTACACGGCGGCGAACTTGGCCGGCGGGTTGCCCTTCTCGTCGGAGTCCAGGCCGATGCCGACGATCCACTCCTTGTACGGCAGCGACTCCAGCAGCGTCGCCATCGCGTACTCGGCCTGGAAGTCGCGCAGGAAGCACATGATGAGCTGGGCCCGCACGCCGAGCTGCCGGTCGGCGTCGATCAGCGCCCGCCGCAGCCCGCGGATCACCACGTCGAACGGCACCCCGCGCGAGGTGTGCGCCTGCGGGTCGAAGAAGATCTCGGCGTAGCGCACGTTCTGCTCGGCGGCCTTGCGCAGGTAGGCCATGGCCAGGTCGTAGAAGTCGGGCTCGGTGCGCAGCACCTGCATGCCCTCGTAGTAGACCGTGAGGAAGGAGGGGAGGTCGTCGAAGGAGTAGGCGGCCCGCATCTCCTCGACCGACGTGTAGGGCAGCGCGATGCCGTTGCGCCGGGCCAGGTCGAACTTGAGCTCCGGCTCCAGCGTGCCCTCGATGTGCAGGTGCAGCTCGCACTTGGGAAGACCGGCGATGAAGTCCTTCATGATCAAACCTCCGTGAGGATGGGGTCGACGACCTCGAGCCGTACGCAGTCGACCAGCCCGAGGTCGGTGACGGCGTAGTCGGGGATCGCGGTGATCGACAGGAAGAACAGGTACATCAGCGGCGCCGGCAGCGTGCAGCCCAGCTCGCGGGCCAGGTCGTCGAGCCGCTCCTCCAGCACCGCCATCTCGGCGGCCGGCAGGTCGGAGACGATGCCGCCGACCGGCAGCGGCAGCAGCGCCCGCACCTCGCCGTCCACCACCACGGCCTGGCCGCCGCCCTGCTCGGCGACGGTGTTGACGGCCAGCGCCATGTCCTCGCGGGAGGCGCCCACGCAGATGATGTTGTTGTCGTCGGGCGCCGCGCTGGTGGCGATCGCGCCGGCCCGCAGGCCCATGCCGCTGACCATGGCGACCGGCTTGTTGCCGGTCTTGCCGTAGCGCTCGACGACCGTGACGAGCAGCGCGTCCTGCTCCACGGACGGCTCCACGACGCCGTCGCTCACCGGCAGGGTCACGTCGCGCCTCCTGCGGACGAAGACCTGCTCGGTGAAGCCGAGGGTCAGCACGGTCGCCTGCTCGCCCTCGGCGCGCAGCACCAGGTCGCCGGCGGTGACCGGGGCGATCGGGAACGGCCGGACCGGGCCGCGCTCGGGGGCGGGCGTCGGCGTGACCATCCGGCCGTCGCGGGCGGCGGGCACGCCGTTGGCGATCACCTCGCGGACCCGGAAGTCCGCCAGCGAGTCGACGATCAGGACGTCCGCGAACCGGCCGGGGGACAGGCTGCCCACCAGGTGGTCGACGCGGTACATCTCCGCGCAGTTCACCGTGGCCATCTGGATCGCCGTCACCGGGTCGACCCCCGCCGCGACCGCCATCCGGACGAGCTTGTCCATGTGGCCGCCCGCCAGCACGTCGGCGGCGTGCACGTCGTCGGTGCAGAACGCCAGCCTGCGGGCGCCGGCCAGGGCCACGGCCTTGATGTTCTCGTCGAGGAAGTGGGCGACGGAGGACTCGCGGATGATGCCGTACATGCCGCGGCGCAGCTTCTCCAGCATCTCCTCGTGCGAGTACGACTCGTGGTCGAGCCGCACCCCGGCCGCCGCCAGCCCGCTGATCCGGCGCGGGTCGGACAGCGGCGCGCAGCCGAACACCGGCAGGCGCCGCTCCCGAGCCAGGTCGAGGGCTTCCATGACGGCAGGATCGGAGTGTTCCACCATCTCCTGGACGGTCTCCCAGATCCCCACACATTCCGGCCATTCGTGGGCGATCCTGTGCTCAGCCGGACCGAACGGATGCCCGACGGTCGACTCCGGCACGGTGTAGGGCGCCTTGGCGGGTGCACCCCACCAGATTCGCATGCCGGTCGCCGCCGACTCGTCCAGGAAACGCCGGACGCCCGGCAGCCCCTCGGCCACGAGGATCTGGTCCAGCCCCGACACCACGCTCGTCGTGCCGAACGGCACCACCAGGTCGGCGAAGCTGGTGACCGACAACTTGCTGCACTCGATGTGCAGGTGCCCGTCGATCAGGCCGGGCACCAGGTAGCCGCCGCGGGCGTCGATCACCTCGGTGTCCGGGCCGCGCTCCAGCACCGGCTCGACGGCGGCGATCCGGCCGCCCACGATGCCGATCTCGGCCGGGTAGAGCTCGCCGGTCAGCACGTTGACGAGCGTGCCGTTCGTGATGATCGTGTCCGCGGGCCGCCGCCCGTACGCCACGTCCAGCAGGTCGCGGTCCATCATGCCTCCACAGTCCGTACGGCGGGCCGCGGCACGAGCAGCGCGTACGCCGCGCCGGCCACCAGGAAGCCCGCGAAGATGCTGAAGTCGCTGCCGCCCGTCGCCGCCGACAGCGGCCCGACGAAGACGGCCGAGTTGATCCACAGGGCCGCCGCCACCATGCCCAGGACCTGCGCGATGATCGCCGGCCACCGGACCTGGCCGGGCGCCTGCTCGTCGAACAGCGCCTCGGCGTCGTAGCGTCCCCTCCTGCGCAGCCAGTCGGTGATGTAGACCCCGGCCCAGGGCGCCAGCCAGATGATCAGCAGCGCGAGGAAGTTGTTGAGCATGGTGTTGAAGCTGTTCGAGGTCACCGCCACGAACGTGATGAGCACGCAGAGCACGAGGTCGCCGACGACCGCCACCCAGCGCTTGACCTTGATCCCGGCCGCCTGCAGGTTCAGCCCCGAGGAGTACAGGTCGGTGGTGTTGACCGCGAACAGCGACACGATCGCCAGCAGCAGG
The DNA here is from genome assembly GCF_040649795.1 of Nonomuraea sp. NPDC048881. Taxonomy (NCBI): domain Bacteria; kingdom Bacillati; phylum Actinomycetota; class Actinomycetes; order Streptosporangiales; family Streptosporangiaceae; genus Nonomuraea; species Nonomuraea sp. NPDC048881. Next base: position 25,177 of record NZ_JBEZGC010000019.1, on the reverse strand, counting down.
TACGGCACCACGAACCACTGCGGCAGCGCGCCCGGCAGCCCCGAGATCGGGTCGGTGTTGTCCTTGACCACGGTCGCCACGGCCGCCCCGAGCGTCATCAGCAGCACGTACGGGACGAACCCGCCCAGGGCCGCGTACCCGAAGACCGCCTTCCTGGAGGAGTTCGCCGGCAGGTAGCGGGAGTAGTCGCCGCCCAGCGGCCCCCACGACAGCCCGCCCGCCGACATGATCATCGCGATCGCCATCGTGAACGTGGCGAAGTCCGCCGACCCGCCGCCGCCCCCGAGCTCCACCTTGGGCGCGATCAGGATCGCCATCAGGCCGAACAGCACGACGAACACCCAGGTGAAGTACTTCTGCGCCTTCATCACCGCGGCGTGCCCGATCAGCGGCAGCACGAGCTGGATCGCCGCCGCCACCAGGATCACCACGACCTTGAGCCCGAGCCCCTGGTCGCTCACCCCCGCCTGCTCCAGCAGCGACAGCGCCGCGAACGTGATGAGCACCATGCCGCCGGCCTCGAAGCCCACCATGTTGAGCCAGCCGAAGAAGCTGAGCACGCGGGCGCCCTTGGGGCCGTAGGCGGCCCTGGAGACCGCCATGGTGGAGGTGCCGGTGGCCGGGCCCTGCAGGCTGGTCAGGCCGACCAGCGGGAACGACAGCAGGTTGCCGATGACGATCGCGATGACCGCCTGCGTGAAGCTGAGCTGGAACGCCGCCACGATCGTGATGCCGTAGACGAGGGTGAAGATGCCCATCGTCGTCCCGGACCAGAGGAAAAGCAGGTCACGCGGGCGGCCGTACCTTTCGCCGGCCGAGACCAGTTCGATCCCGCGTTGTTCCATGGCCCCTCCTGAGGGTCGCTGGGTGTGTGCGCACACAGTGAACCGTAGGGGGGTGACCTGGTGAGTTATCGGGACATACGAGCGTGCTGGGAGCCAGTTGTGCCCCGGCTACAAAGTGATCGCCAAGCCAACCGCCGTACCTGGCTAGAGAGTGATCGCCAGGCCGACCGCTGTGACTGGCTACAGGGTGATCGCCAGGCCGACCGCTGTGACTGGCTACAGGGTGATCGCCAGGCCGACCGCGAACAGCAGGCCGTACGCCATCTGCAGTTTGCCCGTCTGCTGCAGGACCGCGATCAGCGCCGGCCCGACGGCCTTGCCCAGCACGGTCCTGATCGGCGTGACCGCGAGCGGCGCGGCCAGCGCCGCCAGCGCCGCCCACGGCGTGACCGCGATCATCGCCAGCGCCACCACGAACGGCACCACCTGGCACAACACGTACAAGGCCCGGGTGCGCTCGGCGCCGAGCACCACCGCCAGCGTGCGCTTGCCCGACGTGCCGTCCGTCTGGACGTCGCGCAGGTTGTTGACCACCAGCATCGAGCAGGACAACAACCCCACCGGGATCGAGGCCAGGAACGCCGTCCAGCTCAGCTGCTCGGTCTGCACGTACGCGGTGCCCATCACCGGGACCACGCCGAAGAACACGAAGACCGCCAGCTCGCCCAGGCCGCGGTAGCCGTAGGGCCGCTTGCCGCCGGTGTAGAACCAGGCCGCCGCGATGCACGCGACCCCCACCAGCAGGATCCACCACGCCCGCGTCACGACCACCAGCACCAGCCCGAGCACCGCCGCGACCGCGAAGCAGCCCAGCGCCGCCGTCAGGACCTGCCGGGGCGTGGCCGCCCGCGAGCCGACGAGCCGCATCGGCCCGACGCGCTGGTCGTCGGTGCCGCGAATGCCGTCGCTGTAGTCGTTGGCGTAGTTGACGCCGATCTGCAGGGACAGCGCCACGAGCAGCGCCAGGACCGCGCGCCACCAGACGAATCCGCCGTCGCCGATCGCCACGCCCGTACCGACCATGACGGGGACTACGGCGTTGGGAAGCGTGCGCGGGCGCGCGCCTGCGATCCACTGACCGGGGGTTGCCATGCTGTCGAACCTCTAGCTGATATCCGTGGTGAGCCTGACCATGCGGATCGGACGGCCCATGTCGAGGACGCGTTCGGCCATGTCCTCGCCCCAGCCGGCCGACTCCAGGAAACCGAGCACAGCGTAGTTGTCGGCGAACACCCAGGTGACGATCTGGCGGAAGCCGTCCTCGCGCAGGTAGTCGACGGTGGCGTTGAGCAGGCGGCTGCCGTGGCCGCGGCGGACGAAGTCGGGATCGACCAGCAGCGTCAGCATCTCGGCGACCCTGCTGGGATCCAGGTCGGGATCCTCGGCGGGGGCGTGCGAGGCCAGCCCCACCACCCGCTCGCCGCCGCGCGGGGTCGTCAGCGCCGCGCTGCCGCCCGCACCCAGCGCGGGGAAACCCTCGGTGTCGAGGATGGTCTCCACCGCGACCAGCACCCGGCACGAGGGGCCGGGCGGGGCGACGATCGCCTCGTCCCACTGACGCAGCCACATCTTCTCGGCCGCCGGCCCCGTCATCTGCTCGAGTGGGCCTTCCGGGAGGAACTCCCGATATCCGTAGCGCCAGGCGCGGATCTGAGTATTCGCAACCTGGAGAACATCCTCGCGCCGGGCCGCCCGGACGCCTACGTCTGCCATCTCGGCCCGCTCCTTCGCCTGCCGTTCGTGCCACAAGGCACGAGTTACACCGTATCGGTGTTTGAGCCTTGGAGATGACGCGAACCCCGCTTCCACGCCCGGTATGCGCGTGTCTTGGTGTTGTCACCGCATACCCGCATCGAACACCATGAGCGCGAACGATTCCCGGACACATCGCTGAACACCCGCCGACACATTCCCCCACCCGTACGACGACCCGCTCCAACGGTCTCCGCCCGCCCGCCGCCGCCAGCCGTCCGCCCATCTGCGTCCGCTCTTCCGCGCGTGTCGATCGCGCGTGTCGATCCCCGCCCACCGACTGAGGCGGGGCGGCCCGTGGGGCGGTGATCGCGGCCGGGCGCGCCCGTGTCGCCCGAACCGGGCGTCCCATCACCGGACCGGGCGTCCCATCACCGGACCTGTGCGTCCAGCGCCCGCCCGAGCCTCCGCACCCCCTCCGCCAGGACCGTCAGGTTGGCGGCGGCCATGTGCGTCACCCTGATCCGCGGGCCCGGCGGCTCCGACGGGTAGTACATCCGCCCTGGGCTCACCAGCGTCCCGTACCGCCGGGCCGTCTCGACCAGGGTGTTCTCGTCCACCTCCGCGGGCAGCCGCAGCCACAGGTGCAGACCGCCGATCGGCAGCAGATGCACCTCCGCCCCCGGAACGTGGGCCGCCAGCGCCGCGGCGAGCGCGTCCCGCCTGGTCGCGATCTCGGCGTGCACGGTGTTCAGATGCCTGCCCCACGCCGCCGAGCCCACGAACTCCAGCGCCGTCTCCTGCAACGGCCGCGCCACGAAGAACGACTCGACGAGCTGGCTGGCCCGCAGCCGGTGCGCGGCCGGCCCACGGGCCACGACCGCGGCCACCCGCAGGCTGGGGGACAGGATCTTGGTCAGCGAGCCCACGTTGACGACCGTGCCGTGCGCGTCCATGGAGGCCAGCGACGGGGGAGCGGCGGGGGACAGGTAGCGGGCGTAGTCGTCCTCGATCACGAACGCCCCCGCCGCCCTGGCCACCTCCAGCACCTGCGCGCGCCGCTCCAGGGGCAACGTCGCGCCGGTGGGGTTGTGCAGGGTGGGCTGGCAGAAGAACACCCGCGCGCCGGTGACGGCGAACGCCTCGGCGAGCAGGTCCGGCCGTACGCCGTCGCGGTCCATCGGCACGGCCGTCGCCCGCAGCCCGGCCGCCTTGGCCGCCGCCAGCGCTCCGGGATAGGTGGGCGTCTCGACCAGCACCGGCGTCCCGGGGGCCGCCAGCGCCCTGAACGCGTGCGTCAGCGCCGCCTGGCCGCCGCTGACGATCAGCGCGTCCGCCGCCGTCACGTCGCCCCCGGCCTGGCGGGCGAACCAGCCGCGCAGCTCGTGCAGGCCGTTCAACGGCGGCGTCGCCCAGACGTCCGGACGGCGCACCGCCCGCGCGGCGGCCGCCGCAAGCTGCCTGTCCGGCCTCAACCCCGGGTTCAGGTAGCCGCCGGTCAACGGCACCACCTCCTCGGGCGGCTGCGCGAGCAGCGCCGCCACCGACCCGTCGTCCACCACCCGGTCGCCGAGGGCGACCGTCTGCCAGGACAGGTCCAGCGGGTCCTGACCGCGCACCACCTGCCGCGGCGCCACGAACGCGCCGCTTCCCGGACGCGACACCACCCGCCCTTCGGCGGCGAGCTGGCCGATGGCGCGCGAGACCGTCACGGGGCTGACGTTGTGCCGCCGCATGATCTCCCGGCTGGACGGAAGCCGCGCACCAGGCCCCAGACGGGCGGCCTCTTCCCGCAGTATCGCAGCAATCTGGGCGATACTGCTATCGTTGGTCATGAAGGATAAGGATAGCGCTACCGCCCAAAACGCAGTAGCACCTCCACCCACCCCTCGCCCCAAGACAACCCCCACCCCACCTCCCGCCCCGGGCTCTCCCGCCCCCGGCTCTTCCGCCACCCACAACCAGCCGGTCGCCCCTCAGAACCCGGCCACCTCTTCCAGTCCGTCCGACAGGACCAGCACCTCACCCTCCCCCTCCCCAGCTCCTGCCCTGGAGCCCGCCGCCCCTCCCGCCTTCTCTCCGGCCCTCTTGAAGGGACCCGCCACCTCCAACGGCACCGCCACCTCCAACGGCACCGAGATCTCCAAAGGCACCGCCACTTCGAACGGCGCTAGGGTCTCGAACGGCGCTGCGACCTCGAACGGCGCCGGGACCTCCAACGGCGCCGGGACCTCCAACGGCGCCCCCACCCTTCGCGACGCCCTGAAGGGCGCCGGCGGAGCCGCCCGCGCCCGGCAAGGGACGATGCTGGCCTTCCTGGGCGTCCTGGCCTTTTCCGGCAGCTTCCCCGGCACCGTCTACGCGATGCGCGGCTTCGACCCCTGGCTGGTCGCCATCGGCCGCGCCGCCGTCGCCGGCCTCATCGCCCTGGTCTGCCTCAAGGCCGCCCGCCTGCCCCTCCTCCCGCCACGCCGCCACTGGCCCTCCTACGCCGTGATCTCCCTGGGCGTGGTCTTCGGGTTCCCGGTGTTCAGCAGCCTCGCCCTCGACCTGGGCGCCAGCACCTCCCATGCCGCCGTGGTCATCGCCCTGCTCCCCGCCGCCACCGCCGCCTGCGCCGTCGTACGGGCCGGCGAACGCCCCCGCCCCCTGTTCTGGGCCGCCTGCGCCGCCGGCGCCGCCGCGATCATCGCCTTCACCCTCACCCGAGGCCAGGCCGGCGCCGCCTGGCCGGACCTGCTCCTGGTCGGCGCCCTCCTGTCAGCCGCGCTCGGCTACACCGAAGGCGGCCGCCTGACCAGGACGACCCCCGGCTGGCAGGTGATCAGCCATGCCCTCGTCCTCTCCCTCCCGCTGACCGCCGTGATCACCGCGGTCCTGGCCCTCACCACCCCCATCACGCCGACCGCCCCCGCCCTGGCCGGCTTCGCCTACGTGGCGCTGATCTCGATGTTCCTCGGCTTCATCCCCTGGTACGCCGGCCTGGCCAGAGGCGGCATCGCCAGAGCCGGCCAGACCCAGCTGGCGCAGCCGCTGCTGACCCTCATCTGGGCCTGGGTCCTGATGGGCGAACGTTTCGGCCCGGCCACCGTGGCCGCCGCACTCGCCGTCCTGGCCTGCGTCGCGGTCACGCAGCGCACCCGCTCGTAGGGAAAGGCCTGGCACGACGACGTGCGCACCGGGCCGCGGCGAAGCTTGCATGGCGTGACGCCGCCACGCAGGATGGCAGGGGAGGTGTCACAACCATGGCGGACCTCACGATCCCGGAAGGCGGCTTCTGGCCCGCGCCGGAGATCCCGCAGCCCAACATCTATCCGATGGAATGGCGCGTGGAGACCGAGAAACTCGCGGCCATCTACGAGAAGTCCAAGCGCAAACTCTGGAACCCGGCCGACCTCCCATGGGACGGCCTCGACCCGGACGACTTCACCCGCGAACAGCGCCTGGGCATCATGTACTGGTTCGCCGTCCTCGCCAATTTCGACGCCTCGGGCCCGGCCGTGTTCGCCCGCGCAACCATCCAGGCTTTCGAGAAACACGAGGAAGACCCGGTCCGGAAGTGCTTCTTCTCCATCACCCGCGACGAGATGAACCATGAGGAGTGCTGCCAGCGCACCATAGCCCGGCTGTGGCCCGGCGGCCCCCTGAACTGGACCCCCGAAGACGATCTCGAAAAGGCCGCCCACAACAACATCGGCTGGCTCTATCACAACGGCGGCCGCTACTGGAACGGCTACACCAGCGCCGTCGGAAGATACTCGCTACCGGTCCTGTTCACGAGTTTCATGATGGGCGAGATGGCCGCCTCCACGCTGTTCAGAGGCATGGCCACGGGCACCCGGCATCCGGTCTTCGGCGAGATGTTCCAGCGCATCGGCCTCGACGAGTCCCGTCATCTGCAAATCTGCATGACAATTCTGGAGAACGAATGGCCGGGCCTCACCGACGAGACCCGCAGCCTCATCACCCGCCAGCTGCGGGCCGGTTTCGTGTTCCTCTCCATGATTCTCTGGGAGCCTCCGGAAGGTTTCTGGGAACTCCCGCCCTACTTCCTCGACAACCACCGCGTCCTGATGGACCACGCCAGGGAAGCGGGACTGGGCGTGCTGTCGTACGAGGAACAGAAGGAGAACTGGCGCGTGGCCATGGCGAAGGTCCGCGCGATCGTCGAACGATGGGGCATCGCCTTCCCCGCCATTCCCGAACTGGACCTGGAAGGCGTCGAGGTGAACGTCATCGACCCGGAGGAGATCATCCCCGTCTTCTAGAATGCGCGTATGTGGCCCCGCATCGACGGACGCAGAGTCCTCGCCCTCGGCACGCCCGGCAAGGTGCGCACCCTGCTGACCGACCTCACCCTCTCAGGCGCGAAGACCGCCACCGCCGGTCTCCTGCCCCTCGACTACGGGGCGGAGGGCGAAGAGGTCGAACACGTCGGCGAACACCTGATCCTCGTGAACGACGCCGGCGAGAAGGCCGCCACGATCGAGATCACCTCAGTGGCGCTGGTGCCGTTCGCCGAAGTGCCGTGGGAGTTCGCCGAGGCGGAAGGCGAAGGATTCACCTCGATCCAGCACTGGCGGGACGTCCACCAGCGCTACTGGTCATCCTTGGGCCACGAGGTGAACGACACCTCCACAATCGTCTGCCTCCACTACCGCCTACTCCCCGCCTAGCCCCCGCGCCCAAAAACACGAAGCCCCCAAACACAACCAGCCCCTGAACAACCACCTCCAACCGCACCGCCCCTCAACCCACGCTTGGGAGGAGCGCGCCCATCAACCACCTATATTCAGACCCCGACCACGCCCCTCGGCCAAGCATCCGCCCCTGGGACCGAGCATCCACTCCCGGCCAAGCATCCGCCTCCCGCCAGGCACGCATTCGCAGGCCCTCGGACTCAAGCCCTGCTGCAAAGGCGATACAACTCGCGCCGCCGTCACCCCGCACCGGCGCCCTCAGCGAACCGCCCCGCCCAACTCCCGCGTACTTCCCCCTCCGTCGTTCCCTGTGCCGTCGTTCCCTGTGCCGTCGTCTCACACCCCATCCATGGCGCCTCCGACGAACGTCCCCTTCCCTGCCACTGTGTGCACGAGCTGCCGCCGACGCAGCTCCCGCACCACGTTCCGGACGGTTGACCGCGCCACGTCGAACTCGGCCTCCATGGCCAGCTCGCTCATCACCGCCTCGCCGGCCAGCAGCTCACCTCTCAGAATCTGACCCTCGATCATCTCGGCAATCTGCACATAGATCGGCACAGGGCCGTCTCGGTCGAGCATGCTCATACCTTAGACGTCTGGATACAAGCAGATGAGTGAATCTCAATCCTGGGGCCACGACTCTTCCGGCGACACGTAACTCCCACGCTGCGGCACGGTGTAGATCCACCCTTGCTCTCGCAACAACGCCATGGCCCGCCGCACCGTCTCCCGCGCCACGTCGTACTGCTGCACCAACGCTGTCTCACCCGGGATCGCCCGCTTGGGCTGGAAATGCCCCGCCCTGATCTGCTTGGCCATATCGGAAGCGATCTGCCGATAGAGCGGCACTTTCCGCTGCTTACGCGGTGCTTCATCAGGCGCGCCGACGAACGTTCCCTCGCCCTGGACCGTGTAGATGAGCCCTTCCTCGCGCAACACGTGGATGGCCCGGCGGGCCGTCGTCCGGGCGACCCCGAACTCGTGCTGAATGTCGGCCTCGCTCGGCACGGGATGCCCAGACACGAGCCCCTCGACCCGCCGTCGAAGGATCTCCGCGATCTGTACGTAGATGTGGGTGTCGCCGTCGTAGTCCAGCACACCGGCAACATAGACGAAGGTGTACGAGCCCTCCCATATCCTCCTGCCTACTCAGACAGAGTCATCTTTCTGAATAGACGATCGGATACAACCAGACGTATTCTCCGGTCATGGCCGTACTCTCCCTGGACTACGAACCCTGCATGGGCATCCACCTCCCAGAACCCCGCCCAGGCCGCACAGCCATCCGCTGGTATCCCACCCGCTCCCCCTACGAACGCGTACGGGTCCGGGCATACACCTGCCACTGCGAGCCCATGATCTACGAGCTCTGCCAGATCGGAGGGCAGCGCTTCATCCGCCGAGCCCGCAAGAATGGCAGCATCCCGATCCTGGAGGAGACCTTCCGGGGCTCCGCCCTCAGAACCCAGCTGCTCTGGGACTGTCTGCTGACCGGCAACGCCCGATAGCCCGGGCACGCGCCAGACCAGCACTCACCTTCGGCTCATCCTCTAGGCGTAGAGAAGCCCCCGCCCCTGAGTCGCTACCTGCAGCAGCACGAACCCCGCGTTGTTCGCTACCTGAGGCAACCTATCGGGAGAGCCTGACAAAACCAGCCCTCCCGCTCGAACGCACCCCCAAGGCTCCCTGTGCCGCTCAAGCGCGGCTCTGCGGCCCTGCGTAGGCCCCCGCGGACCTATTCGTCTCGCGACACGAACAATGTCTACTTACGTGCGGTTGTCTGGTTGGCCGGCAGCGCCGGCCAACCACGATGGCGGCACCTCTACAAGCCTGCAGTTGCACACCAGGGCTTGCCGAGACCCTTTGCCCCCTGAAGATGTTCATGCGCCATCCTGGGCAACGTTCAACGGCCCGGTCGCTGTACTGCAATTCGCCAACAAGCTGTCACTCAAGCCCGATTTTCCTGACTAATAGGGACGCGTTGGCATTCCGTCCGAAGCTAGGCCGAGAAGAGAGAAGTAGGAGCCACAGTTTCGAAACGGCTTTGCACGCCATCTCGAAGACGGCACACTGTTCCTCGCGGCCATCACGTTGGCTCCTTCGTTCTCGGACAAGGCCCTAGAAGGAGCACGGGATGGCCGTCACCATTTCCCGACGCCTCTCCTGGCCGATCCGGTCCAAACGAGCTCTGAAGATGACCTCCAGCATCATCGCCATCAAATGTTGGAGCAGCCGAGCGACCCCAACAAAGAGCCTCCGACTCAGACCGGGGGGCTCAAGGCCGCTCAGGCATTATCTTTCGCCAACAGGCGATCCAGTCTGAGCCCGAGATCATCGAGCTGGAACCGTAGCCTCTCAAGCATCGTCAACGTCTCCGCCAGGCTGGCCTTGCAGCTCTCGTCGAACCGTTCGCGAAGGCGCGCGATCTCGAAGTTGAGGATCTCAAAGTCACGACCGACCCCTGAGCGAACCTCGACGATCTCCGCCCTCGCCGTAGCCAGCCCTGCCAACACCGCATCCCGCCCACCCGTGCACGAGCGAGCCTCCAGCGCCTGCAGACGGAGTTGCAGATCGAGGATCTCCACCTCAACGTTCAAGTACCCCTACCCCCTACCAGCGGTCGACAAGGGAGCCCTCCCACAGCGGCCGGCCCCCACTTGCTGCGAGCACATATTGGCAAGACGTCCCTGCCTGAAGCGATCCCCGACAAGCGCCCCGGAGTGGTTTTCTTCCTCCGCCCACCGACGCTTTTCCAGTGAACATCCCCATCCGCCCGCCTTGTCGGGGGAAATAAGACCACCTAGATAAGGTGGATCAATCTGCCGCCGCCCGCGGCAAAGGGCCGCAGTCGGGCCGGAGCGCTTAAATGAGCAGCCAGATCGAAGGTACGCCATCGTTCAGCCTCGCTCGCCCGCCTGTAGAAGCACGCAGAAGTGCGGACGTAGCACCGTCATGTCCTGCCATGCCTGGCATATAGTTGGATATGAGATAGCAGCCTCCCGAAACAGGGACCGCAGAATTGGCTAAATGCGTGGGCATCACACCCTGCTGTCTGGCCCACCTCCCGACGTACAGGCGAGCCGTTGGTAAAAAGCGGAAGCTGGGTCTCGCCCGGACTGCTACACACAATATTCGTGATCACTATTTTGCACACAAAGTGACCGTCGACCAGGACGTCACGAGGTCTTCGCCGCCTCGTCGAGTGCGGCCCCCCGCGCCGCTCGGCGCCCAAAGCCACGACCGAGGCGCCCAGGCCGCCACCGCACTCGCCGCGCCCCTTGTCCGCATTGGCGCGACCTGTCAGCAACTGAACAAGCTCGCTCACCCCCACCAGTGACCCTCCGAGCGGAGGTAGGCGATGATCAGCCGGACGCTTGATACTTGCCCGTGGGCTGGATGGATCCCATAGGCGAAGCACCACACCGAGTCTTCCGCCGCCCCTTGATCACACAGCCGATCAAGTCGGGACGGCAGGCCCCTTCCCAGACAACCAACAGGCGCCTGCCGGCACCAGCGCCCTCACATCAACCCTTACGTTTCCCCATCTTGATCACCTCGGTCAGCCGGAGTTCCAAGCTCGCCAACACCGGATCTCTCTGCTGTACCGATCCGGACCCCGGCTCGCGAGCAGCCCCAGCCGACGGCCCGATGTCGTAAGTCACCACAGCGCCAGGGTGCACCACAACATCCCCGTTCACGTGCCTGCCGAAGCCTTGCGCGGCCTGCACATCCCTGAGCAGACGCCCCCAGGTTCCGTCCGCCGCCCAGCGGCGCTGCCGTTTGTAGACCGTGATCCAGCATCCGAACCGATCCGGGAGGCTGCGCCAAGGCGACCCGGTTCGCGCCTGGTACAGCACCCCGTTGATCAGCGTTCGCTGGTCTCCGTGCCGCCGGCGTCCAACGTCGCCGTCAGGCAGCAACGGCACCAGCCGTTCCCACTCCGCATTCGTCAGGTCCGTATGGCGCATTTATCCCTATCCTCGGCTGCTTTCTGCTCTCACCCTCGTCACCAGGACAATAAGGACGGCCATCGCAAGCTCCTTCGAATAGCAACGATTCAAGGGGTGAAGGAGGCCCGCAATGGCCGCAGGAACCAGTGTGCCTTCTCCGTCATGGCCAGCGCAGCAGATCGGCAAGGATTGGCCAAAATTCTCGAGCACCTGTGACGAGGACGTAGGCCATCAACGACTTTTCCTCATGACTACCGTCTTGCGCTCAACAGTAACCTGTAACCCGAACGGTCACCATTTTAGAGATGATGGACAATCCGGCCCATGTCCTTTGAGTAGTCAAGCGAGCCTCGGACATGCGATCTCTCCCGGCGCCACCCGTCAGGCTTCCTTGGCGGACTGACGGACGGACGGGTGCAGGTGCAGGCTTCCGTGTGCTGCCAGCCATCGAGCAGACTCAGGGGCCGCGGTCCCTTCTTTGCCGCCGACCTCTCGCCCCACGAAATCTATTCGCAAGAAAGGAGAACGTGGTCCCGTGCTCTCCCGGCTGTGCGGGACCACGCCTGAATGAGTGTGTTGGCCGGCCGACGTCCATTACGGCCGCAACTCGTGCCATTAGGCTCTCATGGCCGCCTCATGTGTTTCTCCTGTTCGACTGCCGGAGGAAGGGGCCTTTTGGGCGCCCCGCGTTAATACGTCCGCGGAGGTCCTGGATGAAATGATTCACATGGAGATCCGCCTCCAAGCCGCATCCGTGATGATGAGATGGTCGAGGAGACGTAGCCCCACTGTCCGGGCCGCCTCGGCGAGGCGGGCGGTGACTTCCAGATCGGCCTCGCTGGGATCGAGAGAGCCTCCAGGGTGATTATGGGCGACGCCGAACATGGCGCCACCGGTGGTGAGCACAAGGGAGATCGTCTCCCGCACGGGCACCGTCGTGTGATCGGCGCCACCCTCTGTCAGCACCGAACGTTTCAGCACACCACCGCGCGTATCGCACACCACCACGACGAAGCGTTCATGCCCGAGGCCACGCAGTAAGGGGGCGCAGACCTTCGCCAGGTCGGATGTGCTGGCGATGCGCATCCGCGCAGGTTCCGACGCCGCACGTCGTACGAGATGAAAGGCCGCCGCCACGCGCGCGGCCTTGGCCGGCCCTATGCCTCGCAGTCTGAGCAGCCGGTGCGGATCAGCGCGCCCGAGCGCATCGAGATCGCCGCAGTGTTCGATGACTTGACTGGCCAGTTCCAGCGCGCTCGCCCCGCGGAAGCCGGAGCCGAGCAGAACGGCCAGCAACTCCCGGTCGGCAAGCGCCGCCGCGCCGCTCGACATGAGCCTTTCTCGCGGCCGATCGCGCTCGCACAGATCTTTGACTCGCATTCGCAACCTCCGCACCCGTTCTATCAACGAGGACCGACAATCTCAGGCTCTGATATCCAGGGCCGATAAGGACGCAGTGGGCGGATATATCGCGCTTGAGCTACGTTGATGGCAACCGCGATCCACGAATGCGAAGAATGACCGTCTTCGCAATGCCGTGACGCAGATCGAGCCAGCCAGCGAGTGATCTTGCGTGGCATGATAAGAGAGCTGTTCCCCAGCCACCGCATGGTCGCCAGCTGGAACACGCGGCGGCGTCGATGTTGGGACCATTGACGCTGGTGGGTGCTCTAGGCGCTCGCCCCGGGGCGCCCGGCAGCGCCACTTACGATCTACCGCTTGCTCTCGACCGCTCTTGTTCGTCCGGAAAAGTGACAGAATGCTCGGACATCAGATTCTATGTAGAAGAAATAGGTCTGATATCCGGATTTCTGTCATTCAAGCCCATGGTTCCAGGGGCCGTGTTGATGGCTTCGTTGGAGGCTCGCTCGCCGAAGCGGTGATTATCGCGCTGATTCCGATACAGGGCAGTGAGCCTCATTAGCGTCGATTCGGAGATCCCGCCGAGCGCGAGCCATACCAACCACCCCCGAGGCTTCATCGCGGGCATGTTCGCGACCCACGCCTTCGGCAGTCGAGGCGTATCGTCGCCTCGAGTCGTGCTTCGGCAGCCCGATGTCGTTGACCGCCTGCTAGCCGTCATCGAGGCCATCACATCGTCGGCCAGGAAGACGACGCCCTTGCGGATACGCCTCACTCGACGCGGCGGAACGGCGCTCCTGGCCGTCAGCTCGTCCTGCTCACATCCGGGCTTTCAGCACGTCGACCTCGCAGCCTGGCGCAAACGGGTCGAAGCCGTGCTCGATCAGCCATCTGATCGCCAGCAAGCTTCGCGAGGACCACCACCCGCGGATCACGTCGAGGTCGACGTCGGCCCCGTAGCCGGCGATCAGGTCGCCCAGGCGCTCCTCATGTCCGAGCGTCAAGATGGCGAGGTCGAACAGCGCATCGCCCTGGCCAGCCTCGGACCAGTCGATCACGCCGGTGACCTCGTCGCCGTCGACGAACACGTGCGTGATCTGCAGATCGCCGTGCGTGAACACCGGTTTCCATGGCCGGAGCGCAGCCGCGGCCACCTCGCGATTGCGCGTGACCAGATCGGCCGAAAGGACACCATTCGTGACGAGCCACTCGCATTCGGCGTCGAGACGCGATGTGACCGCGTCCAAGCTCTGACCAGGCCATGGTGGCAGGGGTGCGTCGTGGAGAATCCGCACGGCGGCACCCACCGCGGCCCATGCCGCCGGCGACGCGACGGACGGCTCGCCCAGGCGACCGAGTGCCGTCCCTGGAGCAGTGGCGAGCGCGAGCACGGGCGGTTTGCGCCACAGAACCTCCGGCGTCGGGATCGGCGCCATGGCCATGGCTTCGACCTCGACGTCAGTGCGCGTCTGGTCGGCGTCGATCTTCAGAAACACGTCCCCGGCACGCAGGGTCGCGCGCTCGTTATGCGCGACGACGACCTCGATCTGCTCCACGTCGGCCATTATCGCGAGGATGACCACCGACGTCGCCAGGTTATTCGCGTGCGGCTGCGCGGCTGATCGCGTCCCACTGCCCGGCGGCTGCGCAGGACACCGAGCACTGACGGGGCAAGCAGTGAGGCGTTCCTCGCCCGCAGGCACAAGCCGCCATCTACGACGGATGGCCGGACTTGATCTACGAACAATGAGCCTGTGCAGTGGCGCGGAGGCCCGTCACCAATGCTGATCACAAGCAGGCGAGACTCATGATCCGCGGCTCAGGTTGCAGCGGGGCTCTGACGTGGTCTGATGCGATCCTCACGCCAAAGCCGGAGGTGATTTGCGGCCGGAAGAGGATTCGTTGTGAGGCGACCGAGTACCGGAACATCGGAGCCTCATGGCGCGTAGTCCCCATGTGGGGCTCCACGAGGGCGGTGGGGCAGGGCGAGTCTTACCGTGCCCTGCGGCCAGCTATTAGGCGGATAGCGATCCGGCCTGCGGTCCTTCGGTTCCTTAAGGTGTCGCTTCCCAGGGGGCCTTTGTGTGGGTACATGAGGCTCCAGGCGGCGAGGCGCGGCGCCACCCGGAGCCCTGAACCGGTCAGACGGGCATGCTGTACATCACTCTGAAGCGATCGCCCGGGATGACGATGTCGCTCGTTTCGACAGGACGTTCGCCGGCCCAGTGCGTACGTTCGACATGCAGAACGTGAACCCCTGCCGCCAGATCGAGCGCATCGCTCTCGGCCGGTTGGGGCACCCGGGTGTGGATGCTCTCGACGACCTCGGTGATCTTTATGCCATGCGCGTACATTCTCGCGACCAAGCTACGGCGTTCCTCCTCAGTGTGGGCGACGAACGCCATCGGCTCGTAGGCGGTGACAAGTTGGATCGGCTTGCCGTCGCCGCGAAAGACGTAGTGCGTTCTGGTCAGCGTGGAATGTTCGTCGATGCGTAGACGTCTGGCGATGTCGGGGCTGGCGTCAGCCGGTTCGCTGTGCCAATCCCACGTCACGCGTCTGCCTTGGGACTGCAGGTCGGACGCGAACGGCGCGGGGTGGTCCAGGAAGCGCCACCGATGCAAGGGGGTCAAATTTGGACGGTCCCTGACGTAATGGCCTGAACCAACACGGCCGATGATGAGACCCTCGCCCGCAAGGACGCGTAGAGCGTGACGGGCAGCGGTCTCACCGACCTGATACTTACGGGTCAGTTGCGCCCGTGAGGGAATGGGCGCGCCTGGGGGGAGGGTGCCGTCGAGGATCTGCCGCCGGATGTCTTCGACGACACGCAGGTAGACCGGATCTGAGGTGGCCACTAGTCCATCCCTGGGGGTTCGTGTGAGGCGTTGCCCCATGTTGCCGTATTCGACAGGTAACCGACCGTCATCGATGACTGCTGGAGCCCCAACTTTGCGATGGCGCAAAATTATCGGAGAAACCCTGTAACGCTGATGTAAGGGACACCGATTTTCCGGTAGAGGTCGTCGATGTGTGTACCCCCGAGCACATATCGGCGGCCTCTTCCAGTGCGCGCACTCAGATGCAGCCGTCGAGGCACGCTTGCGCAGCTCATTCAGTACGTCGAGCTCCGCTTCCTGTCTTTTCATGGCATGCCCCACCCAACTTGCCGGATGGACGGCGGGGACGCGCAACAGCCGAGCGCTGAGAGAAGAACCTGTCGGATGGGAACGGAAACAGCACCCAGTTGCCCTGTCCCTGCCCGCGACCACGAGACCGCCGCAGCCGCGCGTGCCCGCAATCGCGGAGAGTGACGGGCTGAACGGGCGCACGTGATCGGCCCCGGCAGGAGTCCCAGCTGTGGTGCTCAGTGGCCGAGAGCAGCCGAGGACAGCGCTCACCCCCGTAGGGTCATCGGTACCCGCACGGCCGTCAGCACCGGCCGCCGGCACCCGCAAGGCCGCCGGCACCCGCAAGGCCCCTGGCACCCGCAAGGCCCCTGGCACCCGCAAGGCCCCTGGCACCCGCAAGGCCCCTGGCACCCGCAAGGCCCCTGGCACCCGCAGGGCCACCAACGCCCAGAAGGTCATCAACACGCGCAACGTCATCAGGAGCACTCCAGTGCCATAAGCGCCTGTAGAGCCTTAGCGCCGGCAGGAGTTGTCAGTCTGCGGGATCTCCCACAGCTCAGTGCTCTCGCCGAGGGGTTGTGCGGCGGTGCAGCGTCGGAGTGCCTCTCTGGATTGATGGCTGGTGAGAGCGGCGGGATTTCGTGCCGCATACCCCTCGGCTGTGGTCGGCTCAGGAAGAGTGGTCTTCTGGTATCCCGAAGAAGTGGCCGTGTCGTAGAGAGCCACCTTCTCCCTAGGTTGTGAGCTCCGCCTTCGTCTTAGTTGTCGGCCCGGTCCATCCCCTGGGCTCGGCTGTCTGAGGCCGTGCCTGTAAGGAGACCACGTGATCAGCATTGGCAAGCTCATGCCGTCCGACCGGGATGCGTGGGAGAGCTTGTTCCGGGCGTACATCGACTTTTACCAGAGAGTCGAACCCGACGAGATGTATGGACGGGCCTGGCAGGAGTTCCAGGCAGACACTCGGATGCACGCCTTCGGTGCGAGACTGGACGGGCGGCTCGTCGGCATCACCCACTTCCTGGTCCATGCCAGCACCTCGGCCCCTGACGCCGACGTCTGCTACCTCCAGGATCTGTTCACCGCTCCCGATGTCCGAGGCAAGGGAGTGGGACGCAAACTGATCGAGGCTGTTGCGGACTGGGCTCGGGATGGCGGCTGCTCCCGTGTCTACTGGAACACCCACGAATCCAACAGCACCGCGCGCCGCCTGTATGACAAGGTGGCCGAGAACAGAGGTTTCATCAGGTACCAGATCGAACTGTCCCAGTAGGGGGCGCCGGGTGGTGGCTGATCTTCCCTCTTCGGCCCCGCCCAGGGAAAGGTGGGCGTGGGCGGATATGATGGAGTCTCGGCTGCTGGCGAGGTGATCGCGAGCGAAGTAGATCGGGTTACCCCATGCGGTCATCCCTGTCACCTTGCTCCTCCAAATGCCTGCGAATGAGGGCAAATGGCTCCGTCGGGCAGGCAAAGCGGGGTGGCGACGTCCAACGTTTTTCCGAATCCAGGTAGCGTTCGCACTATGGCATCGCCAACTGGAACCGCCGAAGCGCCCTTCGGTCGCATGCTGACCGCGATGGTCACGCCGTTCACCTCTGACGGCGACGTCGACTACGAAGGCGTACGACGCCTGGCCACCTACCTGGTGGACGAGCAGCGCAACGACGGCCTGATCGTCAATGGGACGACAGGCGAGTCGCCCACCACCTCGGACGATGAGAAGCGACGGATCGTCAGCGCCGTCCTGGAGGCCGTTGGCGACCGCGCCGCCGTAGTGGCGGGGGTGGGGACGAATGACACACGCCACACCGTCAAGCTCGCGAAGCAGGCGGCGGAGGTGGGTGCCCACGGGCTGCTGGTGGTGACGCCCTACTACAGCAAGCCCCCGCAGGAGGGGCTCTATCAGCACTTCACCCTCGTGGCCGACGCCACCGAGCTCCCAGTGATGCTCTATGACATTCCTGGGCGCAGCGGCGTGCCGATCAAGACCGAGACCTTGATCCGCCTGGCGCAGCACGACCGCATCGTGGCAGTGAAAGACGCAAAGGGCGACTTGTTTGCCGCGAGCCAGGTCATGACGGCGACCGATCTCGTCTTCTACTCCGGCGACGACCTGCTCAACCTCGCCTGGCTGTCCCTCGGTGCCGTGGGGTTCGTCAGCGTCGTCGGACATGTCGTGGGCTCCGAACTGGCTCGCATGATCGAGTTGCACAGGAGCGGTGACGTGAAGCAAGCGCTGGAGGTACACGGCCAGGTGGCCCCTGTAGTAGACGGGATCATGCTGAAGGCCGGTGGCGCGATCATGGCCAAGGCGGCGCTGAGCTTGGTGGGTGTGCCGGTGGGACCGGTACGTCTGCCGCTCGTGGCCGCGACAGAGAAGCAAATCGCCGAGCTGCGTGCTTGCCTGGTGGCCGGCGGGGTGAAGTTGACAGACGTATAGGAACGGGGAGGAACCGGGAGTTTTGAGAACACGATTTGACCATGGGGGCCGGGCATGAGCCATCCGCATCCTGAGCTTGGCCCCCCGCCGGAGCTGCCTTACGGTGGCCTGCGCATCGTCGCGCTCGGCGGGTTGGGGGAGATCGGCCGGAACATGGCCGTCTTCGAATACGACGGCCGGCTGCTGATCGTCGACTGCGGGGTGCTGTTCCCCGAGCCCGATCAGCCGGGCGTCGATCTGATCCTGCCCGACTTCGAATACATCAGGGACAGGCTCGACGACATCGAAGCCGTCGTGCTGACCCACGCCCACGAGGACCACATCGGGGCGGTGCCTTACCTTCTGCGCGAGCGGCGCAACATTCCGCTCATCGGATCCAGACTCACCTTGGCCCTGATCGAGGCCAAGCTGACGGAACACCGGATCCAGCCGGCCAAGGTCGAGGTCGTCGAGGGCGAACGGCACATCTTCGGGCCCTTCGACTGCGAGTTCCTCGCGGTGAACCACTCGATCCCCGACGCGCTGGCCGTGGCGATCAGGACGCCCGCCGGCATCGTCCTGCACACCGGCGACTTCCGCATGGACCAGTTGCCGAGCGACGGCCGGCTCACCGACCTCGGCGGCTTCGCCAGGCTCGGCACCGAGGGCGTCGACCTGCTGATGTCGGACTCCACCAACGCCGAGGTGCCGGGCTTCGTCACCAGCGAGCGGGAGATCGGGCCGGTCATCGACGAGGTGATTCGCACCTCCGAGCAGCGCGTGATCGTGGCGAGCTTCGCCTCGCACGTGCACCGCATCCAGCAGGTGATGGATGCCGCGGCCAGGCACGGCCGCAAGGTGGCCCTGGTGGGCCGGTCGATGGTGCGGAACATGGGGGTGGCTCGTGATCTGGGCTACCTCAAGGTGCCGCCGGAGTTGATCGTCGACTCGCGCGACATCGAGCAGTGGCCGCCGGAGGATGTGGTGCTCGTCTGCACCGGATCGCAGGGCGAGCCCATGGCGGCGCTGTCGCGGATGGCCAATCGCGATCATCCGATCCGCATCGCCGAGGGTGACACCGTGTTGCTGGCGTCGTCGCTGGTGCCGGGGAACGAGACCGCGGTCAACAAGGTGATCAATGGGCTCACCAGGTGGGGCGCTCGTGTCGTGCACAAGGGCAACGCGAAGGTGCACGTCTCCGGCCACGCGGCCGCAGGCGAGCTGCTCTATGTCCTCAACCTGACTCGCCCCTCGAACTTCATGCCGGTTCACGGCGAATGGCGGCACCTGAGGGCGCATGCCAAGCTCGCCGCGCTCACCGGTGTTCCCGATGACCACATCGTGATCGCCGAGGACGGCGTCGTGGTGGACCTGGTCGACGGCAGAGCGAAGATCGTGGGAGCGGTTCACGCCGGGTACGTCTATGTCGACGGCACCTCGGTAGGCGAGATCACCGACACCTCGCTGAAGGACCGCAGGATTCTCGGCGACGAGGGGTTCATCTCGGTCGTGGTCGTGGTCGACTCCGCCACCGGCAAGCTCACCGCCGGCCCCGAGATCCACGCACGAGGCTCCGGCATTGATCCGGCGCAGTTCGAGGAGTTCATTCCGCAGATCGAAAGAGCTCTTCAGGACAAGGCCGCGGACGGCGTGGTCGACATGCAGGAGATCCGCCGGGTCGTGCGCCGCACGGTCGGCCGTTGGGTCAGCGACACTTACCGCCGTCGACCCATGATCATTCCCGTCGTGCTCGAAGTCTGAGCCACTGAGCGGTACGGCAGGCACCTGAGCCTGCCGTACCCGCAGTTGTGGAACGAGACGGCAGATGGTGCATCGCAACAAGGTCCATGGGGTGGGCATTTCAAGCGTCCCTCCTGCGTATGAGCCAGATGGCGGCCAGCAGGGGAAGAACCGCGTACAACACCAGCACGGTGGCGGCCGCAGGCGGAGACAGAAGTGCCCCGTACACCGACGTGGTGATGATGTCGCCGGTGATCTCGCGGGGAAGTGCACCGATCATGATCGAGCCCAGCCGCTCACTCCAGGGTTCTGGGATGTTGCCCACGATCATCGGAATGACGTAGACCAGACCCACCAACAAGGCGATCGCACCGGTGGCGGAACGCAGAAGCGCGCCCAATCCCAAGCCGAGCAGCGCGAATACGACCACCGTGGAACTGGTGACGAGCAGGAACGGAAGCTTGTCCGCGAACGAGGTCAGATATGCGCCGGAGAATCGGTCGCCAAGCACCCAACGTGAGACGAAATACGTCCCGAACACCGCCATCGGGCCAATGAGCAGGCTCAATACGCCGACCACGGCGGCCTTCGCAGCGAGAAGCGGCCATCTACGAGGGACGACCGTCAGACTCGTCCTGATCAAGCCGGTGGCGTATTCAGATGTGACGGCCAATGTGCCCAGGATGCCCACGCAAAGCTGCGGGACGATCACCAGAACCTCCTCCAGATCCGCTATCCGGGCAGTCGGACGCTGCTCCACGGGGGCGTCGTCGTACATGCCGGCTGCCATGGAGGCCAAGGCAAGGCCCAGAAGGATCGTGCCGAGACTGACGCCGACGATGAGATAGGAAGAGCGGACCGAACGGACCTTCAGCCACTCCGAGGCCAGAACACTCATACGTCCCTCCGCTTGAGTGAGATGAAACCGGCAACGAGCGTGATTACCGGGTAAGCCAGGAGGACCAGCAGCGCGGCCCAAGGCGGAAGAAGGCCGTCTCCAAGTCGGGACGACAGGCGATCGCCGACCAGTTGGGGAACCAGGTTCGGCAGCAGCAGTGATGCGGCACGCGTGTTCCACGGCGCAGGTAGGTAAACGACGACACCGGGCAGGACGAACAGCAAGGCCACGACCGAGATGAGCGCGCCAGCCGTCGACCGCGTGGCCATGCCCAGGCCGAGCCCCACCAGAGCCAGCGCAGTCACCGAGATCGCCGCAGCCAGCAGCATCGGCACGTCGTCGGCCAGCGAAGTCTCGTTGAAGCCCAGCCGGTGGTCGTGGGCGATCAGACGGCTCGCCGAATAGGTGACCAGAAGGATGACGTGAGCCGCTGTCAACGTGGCCAGGCCGACGACGACGGCCTTGGCCAGAAATAAGGTGCTGCGCCGCGGGACGACGGTAAGACTGGCGCGAATCATCCCTGTCGCATATTCGGATGTGACCGCCAGCACGCCGAGCACGGTGAGGCTCATCTGAAGGAGGGGCAGGAATCCTTGTTCCGGCGCGGCTGCCTGCAGCGTCCCTCGATCTTCGGCGAGGTCGCTGACGTAGAGCGTCCAGACCACGCCGAGCACCGCCATGAGAGCCGCCGCGCTCATCGCGTGCCAGGTGGACGTCACTGACCGGAGCTTCAGCCATTCGGCCAGCATGGCCGCCCTCATCTCGCTGCTCCGAACTGGACGCTGCTCGCCGTCAGAGCCATGTAGGCGTCCTCCAACGAGGGATAGCGTGCGGTCAGTTCGTTGACCGTGGAGTGCGCGACCAACCGCCCCCGGCCCAGGATCACGATGCGTTCAGCGGTCAAGGCCATCTCGCTCATCAGGTGACTGGAGAGCAGAACGGTCCTGCCCTCGGCAGCCAGTGACCGCATCAGGTCGCGGATCCAGCGCACCCCGTCGGGATCGAGGCCGTTGACGGGCTCGTCGAACAGCAGCACACCAGGATCGCCGAGCAGCGCAGCAGCGATGCCGAGTCGCTGCTTCATGCCGAGGGAGAAGCCGGCCACGCGCTTTCGTGCCACACTCGCCAATCCGACCAGCTCAAGCACCTCAGCCACGCGTGTGGCGCCGATGCCGTTGGTGGCGGCCAGGCAGAGCAGATGGTTGAAGGCGCTGCGCCCGCCATGAACCGCACTCGCGTCGAGCAGTGCCCCCACCTCGAACATGGGCTTGCGCAAGGAGGCGTATCGTCGGCCGTCGACCAGGGCCTGGCCGGAGGTCGGCGCGTCCAGGCCGAGAATCAGGCGCAGCGTGGTGGACTTGCCGGCGCCGTTGGGGCCGAGGAAGCCCGTCACATGGCCCGGCTCGACCTTGAAAGACAGATCATCCACGGCGACCGTGGCGTCGTAGCGCTTGGTGAGGTGCTGAAGTTCGATCACGCTGAAGAAGATGCGGCATGCCGGGCCGGCGGCGCATCAGACCACGGTTCGAACTTGAAGGTCAGACCCTGGGCTGACGTGCTCGGCTCGGCGAGAGGCTACCGTTCAACGCGTGAACGAGAACCATCCCTTCTTCGCCAGGCGTTGGAGCCGCGGTCAGCTGATCGTGCTCGATCTGGCAGCGGGGCTGGGGTTTGCGTTCGTGTTCGTCACAGCAGCGGTCACCGCGCCTGGGATGCCGCCGTGGTTGAAGATAGCCCTCCCGTGCGGGCTGGGCCTGCCTTTGGCGGTGCGAAGGCTGTGGCCTGTGCCCGTCTTCTGTTTCACCCTGACGCTCGCTGTCTTCGCACTTGCAGTTGACGTGGTGGGGTACGCCTGCATCGCACCGGCTTATGCGATCTATATCGTGGCGATGTCCGACAGGTTCGGGGCCGTGCTGCCGTCCTCGGCCATCGGTGTGGTCAGCATGATTAGTGTCTTCGGGCTGGTGGTCGCAGGCGGCGCGCCGCGCGGGGGCACGCCAGCTTGGCTGGTGCACATCGATCAACCGCTGGTCGGCATCGCGGCGCTCGGCGGAGCCTGGACCATCGGTCGGGCCGTCCGGGAACGCAGGTTGTACGCCGCTCGTGAGGCCGAGCGAATGGCTGAGCATGCAGTGACGCAGGAACGGTTACGCATCGCGCGGGAACTGCACGACGTCGTGACTCACAGCGTGGGATTGATCGCGGTCAAGGCAGGCGTAGCCAATCATGTGCTGGCGAACAGGCCTGAAGAAGCACACGACGCCTTGCGTGTGATCGAGACCGCCAGCCGGAGTGCTCTGGTGGAGATGCGCCATCTTCTAGGCATGCTCCGTTCGACCCAACTGCCAGATCTTGTTCCCGTTCCGGGTATCGCGGGCCTGGAGGGTTTGGTGGAGCAGGCCAGGCAAGCTGGGGTCGAGATCGACCTTGATCTCCGGATCGGTGGAGATGGGGCCGGCCAGGCAAGTCCAGGTCTGCGGGGTCAGGCTGAAAGCACGCCACGGGGACGGCCAAGAACGGGGCCTGGCGAAGTAGGTGGGCCTCTTGATGGGGAACAGGCCATGCCGTGGACCGGTGACCGTGTGCCGGATAAAGGCTTGTTCGGAGGAGCCGTCGCCGCGAATGAAGTGGGGGGACGACGAGGAGGGGGTCCGGCGCAGGCAAGACGGTTGCCCGATGGCGTCGAGCTGTCCGTGTATCGCATCGTGCAGGAGGCGCTCACGAACGTGGTCAAGCATGCCTCACCGACTCGCTGTCAGGTCTCTGTCGTGACGGACGGAGGCGAGGTGCGGATCGAGGTGGTTGACGAGGGCCCAGCAAGACGGGTGTCGCCCGGGGACGGCTCCGGCCACGGACTGATCGGGATGCGGGAGCGGGTCATGATGTACGGCGGAGTTTTTGAGGCGGCGAGTCTGCCTCGACGAGGGTTTCGTGTCTTCGCGCGTCTGCCGTATCAGGAGGTGTCGTGATCAAGGTGGTCGTTGCTGACGATCAAGCTCTGCTCAGGGGGAGCTTCACGATGCTGGTCGACTCCGAGCCTGACATGACAGTGGTGGGCGAGGCGTCAACCGGTGCTGATGCAGTGGCGGTCGTCTTAGAGCATCGACCCGATGTGGTGTTGATGGATGTTCGCATGCCGCACATGGATGGCATCGAGGCGACTCGGCGTATCGGGGATGTCTCTCGGGTTCTTGTGGTGACGATGTTCGACCTGGATGCGTATGTCTACGACGCGCTTCGGGCGGGTGCGAGCGGATTTCTCCTTAAGGACACGCCGCCTGCTGACCTGCTCGCTGCTGTTCGTGTGGTTGCCAGCGGTGAGGCTTTGCTGGCGCCAACGGTGACGCGACGCTTGATCGAGGAGTTCACGAAGACCCCTGTGGCGCAGCGGCCACAGGGGTTGGACAGGGTGACGGAGCGCGAGAGGGAAGTGCTGCTGTTGATCGCTCGTGGGCTGTCCAACGGGGAGATCGCTGATCACTTGCAGTTGAGCTTGGCCACCGTCAAGACACATATCGGCCGCTTGCTCGCGAAGTTGGATGCTCGTGACAGAGCGCAGTTGGTCATCGCGGCGTACGAGAGCGGGTTGGTTTCTGCAAGGCGGTGATTCAAGCGGGCCTGGATCGCCCAGTGCTCAATGCTTCTCTGGGCGTAAAGGATCTTCACAAGAGGCGGATTTCGTAAGGCCGGGGTCGAGGCTTGGGGAAGCCGATCCGTGCGTATTGGGCGATCGTGCGTCGCCGGTCGTATGGAGGAGGACCCGAGGTATCCGCTGACGTCTTTGCAAAGGCGAAGGCTGACGTCTTTGCAAAGGCGAAGAACGCACTCAACTGGCTCATCGGACACCTCACCGATGCGCAGACCGGGACGCTGCCCCATAACCGGCTGGAGGAGACCATCACCGAGCAGGGGCTTGATCGCTTCAGTCGTTGAAACGAGCTACATCTTGTCCGGTTCAGACATGGGAATTGCGGCGCCGTACGATCGCGTCGCTGATCTGCCGTGCCGCTTCCAGTTCGGGCGCCACCCAGCGCAGGCCGATGTCTTCCGCCTCCGCCGGCTCGAGGATGACCTGCGGCAGCGGTTCCTCGTCTACGCCGGACCGCCACGTGGCCGGGTCGGGCCGCTCCGGCAGATGCCGGAACCGATCGTTCTGCACCTCATCGCTCACATTAAGAGATGCGGTCCAAACATCCCCGAAGTTCCTCGCTGGCGCATGAACTTCGGCACACCCACGAGGCCCACACTCGTGGAACCGCTCACTTCAGCAGAGCCGCATCGTTCGTGATGGGAGTGTCAACTAAACGGCTGATCTTGGTTGTTGAATTGTTCAGAGGTTGGCAGGGGTACACTTCAGGGCGGCGGTCTCGTTCGGGAAGTGGCCGCGGGCCCGGACGGCCTTGCGGATGCGGGCGTTGACGCTCTCGATGGCGTTGGTGGAGC
>NZ_JBEZGC010000018.1:0-185414 GCF_040649795.1 Nonomuraea sp. NPDC048881 | reverse complement strand
TGGTCGGGATCAACGTGCCGATCCCGGTGCCGATGGCGTTCTACAGTTTCGGCGGGTGGAAGTCGTCGTTGTTCGGTGACACGCATGTGCACGGCACCGAGGGGGTGCAGTTCTACACGCGGGGCAAGGTGGTGACCTCGCGTTGGCTGGACCCGTCCCACGGCGGGGTGAACCTCGGCTTCCCCACGAACGGGTGACCCCGCGCCCGCCCTCCTCACAGGATCGACTCGAAGCCTGTGCGGCCGTTGCATGAGGGCGGGATGATCGGGTAGGCAGGGCGGCATGTCACTTTCGCACTGTGCGGGCTGGTTGCTGGCCGGACGCTACCGGCTGCTGTCCGAACTGGGCCGCGGTGGCATGGGCCGGGTCTGGCGGGCCCACGACGAGCTGCTCGACCGGCAGGTCGCGGTCAAGGAGGTCACCCTCGGGCACGCGCTGGGGACCGAGCGGGAGCGGCTGCTCGGCCGGACGATGCGGGAGGCGCGGCTGGCCGCCCGGCTGAGCCATCCGCACATCGCCGCCGTCTACGACGTGGTGGTGGCCGACGAACGGCCGTGGATCGTGCTCCAGCTCGTGCCCTCGCGCAGCCTCGCCGACGTGATCGCCGAACGCGGGCCGCTGTCCCCGCCCGACGCCGCGCGCCTCGGGCTGCAGGTGCTGGAGGCGCTGAGCGCGGCGCACGCCGACGGCATCGTGCACCGCGACGTCAAGCCCGGCAACATCCTGCTGAACGGCGACCGGCACGCCCTGCTCACCGACTTCGGCCTGGCCACCACCCTCGACGACCAGGCCGACATCACCCAGTCGGGCATGGTGGTGGGCACGCCCGCGTACATCGCCCCGGAACGCCTGCGCGGCGGCCACGCGACCCCGCAGGCCGACCTGTGGTCCCTCGGCGCCACCCTGTACGCGGCCGTCGAGGGCCAGTCGCCCTTCCCGCACAGCGGCCACCTGGCCGCACTGACCGCGGTGCTCACCTCCGAGCCCGCGCCGTTCCACCTGGCCGGGCCGCTCGCGCCGGTCATCGCCGGTCTCCTGACCAAGGACCCCGCCCGCCGGATCGACGGCGAGGAGGCCCGGCGGCGCCTGACCCGGGTGGCCGCGCTGCGCGACGAGGAACCCCACGACACCGCCGCCATCCCCCTGGCCGACCCCCTGCCCAACACCGGCGACCTCCTTCCTCCCACCCTCTTCCCCGCGGCCCCCGCCCCGGAGGTCTCCCTCCCCGCCCCGGAAGCCGTTCCCGTTCCCGTCCCGGAGGCCGTTCCCGTCCCGGAGGCCGATCCCGTCCCGGTGGGCGTCCGGGACGTGGGGGCCGTCGCCGGAGCGCGGCCGGACGCCAGGCGGCGGATCCCGGGCTGGGACCGCGCGGTACGCAGGACCGGCGAGCGGAACCACGCCGTGCGCCGGACCATGCCCGACGCCGCGCGCGGGCTTCGCGCGCACCGCGAGCTGCTGCCGTTCTCGGTGTCGATCCCGCAGCCGGGCAGGCCGCAGCGCTGGCGGCAGCTCACCGCCCTGGCCGCGCTCGTCGCCAGCGTGCTCCTCACGACGTCCTGGAACGGCGACGGCGGCCCGCCCGCCGCCACCCGCACGCCCTCCTACGCCGACCCGGCGCCGAACCAGGCCACCGAGCACGAGGGCATCATGCACGCCGTGGCCATCGCGCGCGACCGCTCTTCGGAGGGCGCCTCCGACCGCGCGGCCGAGCAGAGCGGCTCCCGCCGCCGTCCGCCCGCCCAGCCCGTCGCCCAGCCGCCGGCCCAGCGGCCCGCCGTGACCGGCGCCAGGTCCGGCGCCACGTCCGCCGCCGGCTCCGGCAAGGGGCGGAAGGTCGGCCATCAGGCCGCCAAGGCCAAGCACGGCAAGGGCCTGGCCCGCGGCCACGGCAAGCACTAGAACCCCGCGGCCACGCCAAGCACCGGAACACCGCGGCTCCGCACCCGTCAGGCGAGGGGGAGGCGGAGGACGAAGCGGGCGCCCTTGGGGGAGTCCTCGATGGTCAGCGTGCCGTGGTGCGCGGTCGCGATCTCGCGGGCGATCGGCAGCCCGAGGCCGGTGCCGCCGGCGTCGCGGTTGCGGGAGTCGTCCAGGCGGATGAAGCGCTGGAAGACGAGCTCGCGCTGGGCCGGTTCGATGCCTGCGCCGTCGTCCAGGACCTCCAGCACGGCCCGGCCGCCCTCCTGCCGGACCGTCACGGCGACCTGCGTCTCGGCGTGCCGCTCGGCGTTGTCCAGCAGGTTCGTCAGCAGACGGGTGAGCTGCAGCCGGTCGCCCATGACCACCACGCCCTCGTCCGGGCTGGTGACCACGCGCTTGGCCCGCGGCCTGGCGGTCTCGGCGGCCACCAGCTCGCCCAGGTCCACCGGCTCACGCTCGCTCGGCGCTCCGGCGTCCAGCTTGGTCAGCGTGAGCAGGTCGGTGACGATGGCCTGCAGCCGGTCGAGGCTGGCCAGCACCTGGGTGCTGGTCTCCCGCCAGTCGGTCTCCTCCGGATGCAGCATGGCCTCCTCGACCTGCGCGCGCATGGCGGTGATCGGGCTGCGCAGGTCGTGCGAGGCGTCCCCGGCGAACCTGCGCTGCTGCTCCATCGCGGCCTCCAGGCGGGCCCGCGCCGTCTCCAGCCGTTCCAGCGTCTGGTTGGCGGTCTCGGCCAGGGCTCTGATCTCGTCGTCGGTGTCCGGGACGGGCACCCGCAGGCCGCCGCCGTCCGCGGTGATCTCGGCGAGCCGCTTGGTGATGCTGCTGACGGGGGCGAGCGTCCTGGCCACGACCCGCGACACCCCGAAGAAGGTCAGCCCGACCAGCAGCGCCGACACCACGATCTGGAACAGCACGACCTGCGGGCTGACGAACCAGGGGACCGCGGGGTCGAAGGCGTAGATGATCCAGGTGCCCTCGGGCTGGAAGGCGCGCAAAGCGACCACGAGCTCGCACCGGCCGGGGAAGGCCGGCAGGTCGCAGCTCCTGCTGACGTAGTTCGCCTGGTCGCGGGGGACGTGGGCGGTCTGGCGGGGGGCGCCGGCCAGGTTGGGCGTCCAGGCGACGGCCCGTCCGGCCGGGTCGACGACCTGGATGCCGTCGAGGCCGAGGGGTTCCAGCACCTGGGGCAGCTGGTTGCGCTTGACCATGAGGAGCACGCGCAGGGCCCGCCCGGACACGTCGCTGGCGCGCACGTCGGCGACGTCGTCGTGGATGCCGAACATGACGAAGCCGCTGACGACGACGTTCAGCAGCAGCATGGCGATGCCGGCGAGCAGTGCCAGCCGCGTACGCAGCGACCGGCGCAACCGTGTTCTCACCCGTCTCCCCCCGGGATCAGCAGAACACGGTTGGTGCACCAGGCCCTAACTTAGGGAGATTCCTCGATAAATACGGTTACGCCGGGACGAGTCGCCCCCGCTGCTACTCCTCCACCGCCTTCAGCACGGCGTCCGCGATCGACCGCGGATCGACCCCGAAGTGCCTGCGCACGGCCTCCCTGGTGTCGGAGAGCCCGAACCCGTCGGTGCCGAGCGAGGTCCACGGCCGGTCGATCCACGGCCTGATCTGGTCGGGCACGGCCCGCATCCAGTCGCTGACCGCGATCACCGGCCCCTCGGTCCCGGCCAGCGCCTGCCGCAGGTACGGCACCCCGGTCGCCGACATGGCCTCGCGCCGCAGCTCGCTCCACGAGGTGACCGACCAGACGTCCACGCCCACCCCGTACTCCTCGGCCAGCAGCCGCTGGGCCTCCAGCGCCCAGTGGATCGCGGTGCCGCTGGCCAGCAGGTGCGCGGCGCCGCCGCCGGCGGAGTAGCGGTAGATGCCCTTGACGATGCCCTCCTCGACGCCCTCGGGCATCGCGGGCTGGGGCAGCGGCTCGTTGTAGAGGGTCAGGTAGTAGAACACGTCCTCGGCGGCCTCGCCGTACATGCGCCTGAGCCCGTCGCGGACGATGACGCCGACCTCGTAGGCGAAGGCCGGGTCGTAGGCCAGGCAGGCGGGGTTGGCGGAGGCCAGGAGTTGGGAGTGGCCGTCGGCGTGCTGCAGGCCCTCGCCCGTCATGGTGGTGCGGCCGGCGGTCGCGCCGAGCAGGAAGCCGCGGCCGAGCTGGTCGGCCAGGGCCCACATCTGGTCGCCGGTCCGCTGCCAGCCGAACATCGAGTAGAAGATGTAGAACGGCACCATCGGCTCGCCGTGGGTGGCGTAGCTGGTGGCCGCCGCGGTGAAGGAGGCCATCGAGCCGGCCTCGGTGATGCCCTCGATGAGGATCTGCCCGTCCACCGCCTCCTTGTACGCCAGCAGCAGCTCCCGGTCGACGGACTCGTAGCGCTGGCCGAGCGGCGAGTAGATCTTGGCCGTGGGGAACAGCGACTCCATGCCGAACGTCCTGGCCTCGTCGGGCACGATCGGCACCCAGCGCCGCCCGGTCTCCGGCTCCTTCATCAGGTCCTTGACCAGCCGGACGAACGCCATCGTGGTGGCGATCGGCTGCGTCGAGCCCTTGGCCAGGGCCGCGAACGGCCGCTCGCCCGGCTGCGGCAGCGGCCGGCCGGCGACCGTGCGGCGGGGGATCGGGCCGCCCAGCTCCCGGCGGCGCTCGGCGACGTACTCGGCCTCGGCCGAGCCGGGCCCCGGGTGCAGGTACGGCGGCAGCTCCCCGGCCAGCGCCGAGTCGGGGACCGGCAGGCCGAGCCGGTCGCGCATGACGCGGAACTCGTCGAGGGTGAGCTTCTTCATCTGGTGGTTGGCGTTGCGCGCCTCGACGCCCGCGCCCAGCGTCCAGCCCTTGACCGTCTGGACCAGGACCACCGTGGGCGCGCCCCGGTTCTGCAGCGCCCGGTGGTAGGCGGCGTACACCTTGCGCGGCTCGTGCCCGGCCCGCGAGCCGCCGACGATGCGCCGCAGGTCGTCGTCGGAGTACGGCACGTCGAGCCCCTGGAACAGGTGCTGCCTGATGTAGGCGCCGTCGGCGGCGGCGAACGTCTGGAACTGGCCGTCCGGCACCTCGCCGAGCCTGGCCACGAGCTCGTCGGAGCCGAGCAGGCCGTCCCACTCGGCGCCCCACAGTGCCTTGACGACGTGCCAGCCCGCGCCCCGGAAGACGCTCTCCAGCTCCTGCACGATCCGGGTGTTGCCGCGTACCGGGCCGTCGAGCCGCTGGAGGTTACAGTTGATCACGAAGGTGAGGTTGTCCAGCCCCTCCCTGGCGGCCAGCGTCAGCGCCGCGGTGGACTCCGGCTCGTCCATCTCGCCGTCACCCAGGAAGGCCCAGACATGGCTGTGCGAGGTGTCCTTGATGCCGCGGTTGTGCAGGTAGCGGTTGAAGCGTGCCTGGTAGACCGCGTTGAGCGGGCCGATGCCCATCGACACGGTCGGGAACTGCCAGAAGCCCGACATCGCCCTCGGGTGCGGGTACGACGGCAGCCCGCCCTGCGTCTCGCGCCGGAACAGGTCGAGCTGCTCCTCGCTCAGGCGCCCTTCGAGGAAGGCCCGCGCGTAGACGCCGGGGGAGGCGTGCCCCTGGAAGAAGACCTGGTCGTCCGTGCCGTGGAAGAAGTGGTTGAAGCCGACCTCGTACAGCCAGGCGGCCGAGGCGTAGGTGGCCAGGTGGCCGCCCAGGCCGAGCTTGCTGCCCCGGCTGACCATGACGGCGGCGTTCCACCGGTCGTAGGCCGCGACGCGTTCTTCGAGCGCCAGGTCGCCGGGGTAGGCGGGCTCCTCGGCGGTGGGCACCGTGTTGAGATAGCGCGTGCTCGTGGCGAGCCTGCGCAGCAGGTAATCGGCCCGATCGGGACCGGCCGCCCGCCGGACCGCCTCAAGCGATTCGAGCCATTCGGCGGTCT
Source organism: Nonomuraea sp. NPDC048881 (assembly GCF_040649795.1). Lineage (NCBI taxonomy): Bacteria > Bacillati > Actinomycetota > Actinomycetes > Streptosporangiales > Streptosporangiaceae > Nonomuraea > Nonomuraea sp. NPDC048881. The sequence continues at coordinate 179,586 of NZ_JBEZGC010000018.1, read as the reverse complement.
CCTGTGGATCCAGGTCTTTCTCCATGCTTCCATTAAACACCATATGATCGATCATCCGATGAAAGGATTATCTGTGGAGCCCGTGGTGCGGCCGCCGTTGCGCGAGGAGATCAGGAAAGTGCTGCTCGACGGCCTGATCAGCGGCCGCTGGGAGCCCGGCGAGCGCATCGTCGAGCGCCGCCTGGCCGCCGAACTCCAGGTCAGCCAGGCCCCCGTACGCGAGGCGCTGCGCGAGCTGGAGGCGCTCCGGCTGGTCGAGTCGGCGCCCAACCGCGGCGCCCGGGTGCGCGGCTTCACCCTCGACGACCTGCGCGAGGTCTACCAGGTCCGGGCCGGGCTGGAGGAGACCGCCACCCGCCTCGGCCGGCCGCCGGTGGCCGCGCTGCGCGCCCACGTGGCCCGCCTGCACGCCGCCGCGGCCGCCGGCTCCCTCGACGACCAGGTCCGCCACGGCGTCGCCTTCCACCGGGAGATCGTCGCGGCCTCCGGCAACGCGCTGCTGGTGTCGGTGTGGGAGTCGCTCGGCGTCGAGGTCTGGACGCACGTGTCGATCCGGCTGTTCCGGATGCGGCCGCACGAGAACGCGGCCGACCACGAACCCCTGGTGGAGGCGTTCGAGCGGGACGACCCGCGGGCCGGCCGCCTGCTGCACGACCACGTCCTGGCCTACGCCCCCGACTGACTCGACGGGCCCGTCCCTTGAGGCCGTGCGCCGGTCAGGCGCGTTGCGCGGCGGGCTCGGACCGCGGGGCGCGCAGGCCGGCGGCGGCGACGGCGACCAGCGCGCACAGGCCGAGCATCGTCAGCCACACCCCCTGGTACGCCCCGATCGCCCCGAGCCGGTCGCCCGACAGCACCAGCACCAGCGCCGAGACGCCGATGACGGCCCCGACGGCCCGCGAGGTCACCGACAGGGCGGTGCCGGTGGCCAGTCGCGCGGGCGGGATCTCGGCCACCGCCGCGCCGCTCAGCGACGTGATCAGCACCGCCACCGCGACGCCCGACAGCACCACCGCGGGCAGCACCACCGTCAGGTACGCCGGGGCGTCCCCCGTCGCGAACGCCAGGTACGCCGTGGACAGGGCCAGCAGCGCCACCCCGCACAGGGCGAGCAGGCGATGGCCGGTCCTGGCGGCCAGCCGCCCGGCCAGCGGCGCGGTCAGCACCTGGGCGAGCGCCCCCGGCGTGACGGCGAGCCCCGCGGCGGCCACGGAGTACCCCCAGATCCCGGTCAGGAACAGGATGTTGGCCAGCGGCAGCGCGAACATCACCAGCCCGACCAGGAACATCGCGAGGTTGGCCCGCTGCGTGCCGCGCGCCCGCAGCGCGCCGAGGTCCACGATCGGCGCGGGGTGCGTGCGCGCCCGCCGGACGAACAGCACGGCCACGACGACGCCCGCGACCAGCGCCGCGATCGTGCCGGGGCTGCCCGGCCCCCACGCGTCGCTCTGCACGATCGCCAGCGAGGGCAGCCCGATGGCCCCCACCAGCAGCAGCAGCCCGGCGATGTCCGGCAGCCGGGACGTGGCCGCCTCACCCGCCCCCTTGGGCACGATCCGCCAGGCGCCCGCCAGCACGGCCGCCCCGACCGGCAGGTGCAGGAAGAACACCGTCCGCCAGTCCCAGACGCCGACCAGCATGCCGCCCAGCGACGGCCCCGACGCCGTCGCCACCGACTGCGCCGCGCTCCACAGCCCGATCGCCGTGCCCCGGCGTTCCGGCGGGTAGTACGGCAGGATCAGCGCGAGCGTCAGCGGCGTGATCACCCCGCCGCCCACGCCCTGCACGACCCGGGCGGCGATCAGCGCGCCGGCCGACGGCGCGACCGCGCACAGGGCGGCGCCGACCACGAACACCGCGAGGCCGGTCAGGAACACCCGCCGCGCGCCGAACCGGTCGGCCAGGCCGCCGGCCGGCAGCAGCGCCGCGGTGAACACGATCGCGTAGCCGTTGAACACCCACGACAGCTCCGGCAGGCTGCTGCGCGGGAAGCTGCGCAGGATGTCGGGGAAGGCGATGTTCGCGAGCTGCACGTCGATCGCGCCGAGGAAGGCGCTCCCGCACAGGACGGCGAGCGGGAGCGCCCGTGAGCCGGCCACCTCAGTCCGACGCCGCGCCGAACCGCTCCCGCAGCTCGACCTTGCGGATCTTGCCGGTGACGGTCCGCGGCATCTCCTCGACGATCTCCAGGCGCTCGGGCCAGAACCAGTCGTTCACGCCGGCCTCCTTGAGGTAGGCGCGCAACTCCTCCAGCGTGGGCGGCTCGCCCGACGGCGTGACGACGGCGCACACCTGCTCGACCAGCGCCGGGTCCGGGATGCCGATGAGGGCGATGTCGCGGATCGCCGGATGCCGCCCGAGCAGCGCCTCGATGTCGCTGACCGGCAGCTTGAGGCACATGTTGGCGATGATGACGTCCTTGGTCCTGCCGGAGATGCGCACGCCGCCGTAGCCGTCGTCGCGGGCCAGGTCGCCGGTGTCGAACCAGCCGTCCGGAGTGATCGACTTGGCGTAGATCTCGTCGCGCAGGTAGTAGCCGAGGCACTGGGCCGCGCCGCGGACCTGAAGCGCGCCGATCTCGCCCTTCTCGACCGGCTTGTTCTCCTCGTCGACGATGCGCACCTCCATGCCGGAGATGACCGTGCCGTCGCTCTCGCCGGCCCGCTCGGGCGGGTCCTCGGGCCTGGTCATGGTGACGCCGCCGTTCTCGGTCATGCCCCACAGCGCGTACACGCGCACGCCCAGCGTCTCGGTGACCCGTTCCACCAGGTGCGGCGGGACGGGGGCCGAGCCGGAGACGAAGACGCTCAGGCTGGGCAGCTCGCGCGGGCGGGCCGCCTGCTCCTCGCTGATCTCCCGGGCGAACGGCGGCGAGCCGTAGTACATGGTGACGTCGTGGTCGGCCATCAGGTCGAGGTAGACGCCTGGATCCCAGGCGTCGGCCGTGACCGCGGTGCCGCCCAGCGTCAGCGCCGTCAGGTACGCCATCACCAGGCCGACGTAGTGCATCGACGTCTGGGCCGTCATGATGACCAGGCTCGGGTCCAGCCCGAACGCCTCCGCGTAGCCCTTGATGTCGGCGTACAGGGTGTTCTGGCTGTGCAGGGCGCCCTTGGGCTCGCCGGTCGTGCCCGAGGTGAACAGGATGAGGAACGGGTCGTCGGGGCCCAGCTCGCGGCCCTCGATGTCGGCCGGGTCGCCCGGTTCCGGGGTGAGCAGGAGCTCGTCGAAGTCGAGCGAGCCGGGCGGGCCGTCGCCGCCGACGACGATCACGTGCTCCAGGCTCGGGATCTCCCGGGCCAGGGTCATCCCCGTCTCGGCCGTGTCCAGGTGGCCGATCCGGCTCGTGGTGACGAACAGCTTCGCCTCGGTCAGCCGGATCATGAAGTCCAGCTCGCGGTGCCGGTAGATGGGCATCTGCGGGGCGATGCGCGCGCCGACCTTCATGCACGCCAGCGCGAGGGGCAGCGTCTCCCTGCGGTTGGGCAGCTGGATGGCGACGAAGTCGCCCGGCCGCACGCCCAGCCGGACCAGGCCGTGCGCGATGCGGTCGGTCATCGCGCCCAGCTCGGCGTACGTGACGACGTCGGTGACACCGTCGGCGACCCGCCGGCTGATCAGTGCCGCCTTGTCGGGAGACGTACCTGTGTTGCGGCGTAAGTCGTCCAGAAAGGTCTCGTCGCGCCACCAACCATTGCGCCGGTATTCCTGGCTCGTGTCCGACACGGTCACCGCCTTTCGTCGTTCTCGTTCTACTCGATTGCTATGAAGTGGGAAATACGGTGTTTTCCCCGGCAGGGGTGACCAGGTAGAACAACCCCGGCAGATGCACCGCGACGCCCTCGTACACCTCCGCGCAGACGGCCACGCCCGGCCGGGCGAACGTGCCGGGCGGCGGCTCGGCCACCCGGATCACCGAGCGGCCCGCGTCCAGCAGCCTGGCCGCCACGGAGATGTCGCCGACCAGGGCGTCCCCGGGGGCGACCCACCGGTTGCGGCTGACCTTCATGCCGTTGCCCTCGGCCAGCTCGGCCAGCAGCCCGCCCCGGCCGATCAGCCGGTGGTAGTAGTCGCGCGGGTTGACGATCATCGCGTGCGGGGTCGCGCCCGACTGCTCGACCTCGTCGCAGGCCGACAGCACGCCGTGGACGTAGTCGTCGTACGGCAGGCGGGCGATCTCCGGATGGCCGAGCAGGGCGGTGGTCAGGGCCAGGTTCTCGGCCGTGGCCAGCCGGACCAGCAGGCGGTAGTCGAGGAAGGTGGCCAGGGCGTCCGGGTCGGCGGCCAGGCCGTCGGGGATCTGCACCCACGCCCGGATCGGATGCACCTTGGCCTCCGACATGCCGAACCTGAAGGCCGCCTCGCGGCGCACGTCCGAGTCGCGCACCGACCGCCGCTCCTCCTCGCCGGGCGGCGACTCCGTCCAGAACCGGGCCGTGTCGCCCTCGACGGGGACGACCTTGAGCAGGTTGCGCACGGTCAGGCGGGGCCGGTCCTTGGTCGGCTCGTGCGCCTCGGTGATGGTGTAGTCGAAGGTCACTTCCGCGTGGCCGGGGTCCTCGGCGTAGGCCCGCGCGAACAGCCGGCCCGGTGACTCTGACATGGATGCTCCCTATTCGTCCTGGACGAGGCGCTGGTAGAAGGGGAGGTGGTGGTCGTAGAAGGCCCGCAGGGCCGGATGGTTGTCCACGGTCGCGGCGTAGACGTTGCCGCGGTCCTCGAACCCGGCGCTGCCGCTCGCGTCCAGGTGCCAGCGGCGGGTCCGCCCCCACTCCGGGCGGTCGCCGGCGGCCCAGCTGAGCGAGCCGGGCAGGAAGGGCAGGCCGGTGTAGGCGCAGAACTCCTCGACGACCGCCGCCGGCTCGCGGATCAGCCGTTCGGTGCGGATCACCAGCGGCCGCCGGCCGGTCGCCTCCCGGACCAGCTCGTGCAGCAGGAACAGCCGCTCGTAGCCGATCTCGTCGCAGGTCACCGCCGGTTTGATCGCGTAGTGCGAGGCGATGGTCGGCCGCGGGTCGCGCACGATGAACGTGTGGACGATCCCCGCCAGGTCTTCCGGATGCTTGAACAGGTGCGGGTACTCGTAGTCGAGCACCTCCTTGACGAACACCGGCCGCGCCCGCGCCAGCTCGGCCAGCCGGACCAGCAGGTCCTTCTCCGACCGGGCCGTCACCTCGCCGCCGTCCGGCGCGGGCAGCGTCAGCGAGCCCTCCTCGGTCAGCGCCAGGAACGGCTCGTGCAGGACGGCCACGTCGCCCCGCTCGATCATCATGCGCAGGAACGCCGTCGAGGCCGAGCGCGAGTGCGCCCACATGGCGACCAGCGGCCCGCTCACCCCGACCACCAGGCCGGCACCCGGTCCCAGCGGTGCCGCCGCAGCTCGCTCAGCAGGTCAGGGTCGAGCGGACGCCCGTCGGAGACGCCGAGATTGGCCCGCACGTGCGCCGGCCTGCGCATCCCCGGGATCACCGTGCTGACCGCCGGATGGTGCAGCACGAACCGCAGCGCGACCTCCGGCAGCGACAGCCCCTCAGGGAGCGCCGCCTTGAGCCGTTCGGCCCGCTCGACGCTCGGCCCCAGGTTCTCCGGCCCGAAGTACGTGCTGCGCCAGTCCTCCTCCGGCCACGTGCTGTCCGCGGTCAGGGTGCCCGTGAGGGTGCCCTCGTCGAACGGCACCCGGGCGATGATGCCCACGCCCTCGCGCAGCGCCCGGTCGAACAGCTCGTCCTCGGGCGCCTGGTCGAAGATGTTGTAGATCACCTGGATGACGTCGATCAGGCCGGTGTCGAGCGCGGCGAAGCAGTTGGCCGGCTCCCACCGGTTGACGCTGATGCCGACCGCGTCGATCAGGCCCTCGCTCTTGAGGTCCCTGATCGCCTCCTGCCACCGCTCGTCGCGGGCCCAGCGGTCCTCCCAGGTGTGGAACTGCATGAGGTCGATGCGCGAGACGCCCAGGTTGTCCAGGCTGCGGTGGGTGTACTCGCGGATGTGCTCGGCGGGGTAGGCGTCGTCGAGGGTGTCGTCCGGTCGTGGGGGCCATTCGCGGTTCTTCGGCGGGATCTTCGTGGCCACGTACAGCCGGTGGCCGGAGTGGCGGCGCAGCAGCGCGCCGAGCAGCTGCTCGCTGACGCCGCGGCCGTAGACCCAGGCGGTGTCGAAGAAGGTGCAGCCCAGTTCGACGGCCTCGTCGAGGCAGCGGGGGGCGACGTCGTAGTCCCAGCCGGTGAAGCCGCCGGGGCCGCCGCCGATGCCCCACATGCCGTAGCCGACCTCGCTGACCTCCCAGCCGAGGTTTCCCATCTTGCGGTAGCGCATTCCTGACCTTTCCTGATCAACCGGTGGGCACCCGCTGCCCGGCCGTGCCCGCCAGGCGGGCGTGGTAGGCGGCGATCGGGCCGTCGAGGGTGCCCTCGCCGAGCCGCCATCGCTGTTCGAGCCTGTGGCACTCGTCCTTGCGGAACAGCGCGGGGTTGTCGGTGAGCAGCCCGCCGAACGCCCGGCGCAGCTCCTCCTCGTCCGCCGCGGCGGGCAGCAGGGAGGCGAGCGTGATCAGCTCGCGGTCCCCGCTCGCCCGGCCGGTCTCGCGCACGAGCCGCGCGAAGTCGCCGCACGGGATCGGCGTGACCGGCACGCCCGCCCGCGCCGGCACGTCGTCGATGCGGACGCTCTCGGCGCGGAAGACGTGCAGCGTACGGCCCCAGACCTCGGGATCGGCCACGGCCGCCCCGACCCGCGCGGCGACGTAGTCGACCGGGGTGTAGTCGGTGCGCGTGGCGACGTCCGGACGCACGCCGAGCCGCACGAACGCCGACAGCAGCAGGTGGGTGAAGGCGACCGGGTTCGGATAGCCGTTGTCGGCGCTCGGCATGATCTCGCCCAGCCGCAGCACGGTCACCAGCGCGCCCCGGCGCCGGGCCTCGGCCAGGTAGCGCTCGGCGATCCACTTCGACCGGCTGTAGCCGCCGCCCGGCGGCCTGGCCAGCGCCGGGTCGCAGTCCTCCGGGACGCGCTCGCCCCTGTGGAGCGCCTCCGTCTGCAGGGCGCCCAGCGTCGAGACGTAGTGCAGCGGCACCGGGTGGTGGGCCATCGCCAGCCGCACCAGCTCGATCGTGCCGCGCACGTTGGCCTGACGGTGGGCGCGGTAGTCGAACAGGAAGTTCACCATCGCGCCGTTGTGCAGCACCAGGTCGCAGGCTCGGGCCAGATGCTCCCAGGTGGAGCCGTCCAGCCCGAGGCCGGGTAAGGACAGGTCGCCCGCGTAGCCCTCCAGCCGGTCGGCGAAGCGCGGCTCCCACAACCCCCGCTCGGCGAGCGCCGCGACGACCCGGGCCGTGGCCGCCTCGTCGTCGGCCGCCCGCGCCAGGCAGCACACCCGCAGCCCGCCGCGGCTCAGCAGCTCGTGCACCAGGCGGCTGCCGACGAACCCGGTGCCCCCGGTGACCAGCACCGTGCGCAGCCGCTCCGGCCTGGACGCCCGCCGGATGGGCTCCCCGTCGGGCACCACGGAGTCGCGCGCCATCAGCACCGACTCCTCCTCGATGGCCTCGTGGTCCTGCCGCCGCCGCTCGATCAGCCGGGCCAGCGCGCCGGCCGTCGGGTGGTCGTACAGGTCCTTGACGTCCACGCGCACGCCGGTCTCGGCGGTGATCATGTGGACCACGGACAGGGCCTGGATGGAGTCGCCGCCCGACTCGGCGAAGTGCGTCTCGGCGGTCAGGCCCGGCCAGCCCAGCGCCGAGCGCATCGCCCGCAGCACCTGGTCGCCCAGGCACGCGGTCGGCGCGCTCTCGGCCAGCAGCGCGGTGTCCTCGGCCAGCCGGCCGTCGAGGATCTCCTGGAGCCGGCCGCGGTCCACCTTGCCGTTGTCGTGCAGCGGCATCTCGGCCAGCGGGAAGAAGTAGCGGGGGACGCTGGTCCGCGGCAGCGTGCGGCGCAGCTCGGCGGCCAGCGCGGCCTCGGTCAGGCCCCTGCCGGAGGCGAACAGCGCCAGCGCCTTGACGCCTGCCTGCTCGGCCACCAGCACCTCGGCCTGCAGCACGCCGGGGCAGCGCTGGGCCGCCGCGGCGATCTCGCCCAGCTCGATGCGCACGCCGTGGATCTTGACCTGGAAGTCCTTGCGGCCGGCGAAGAACAGGCGGCCGTCGTCGTCCAGGTGGCCGAGGTCGCCCGTGAGGTAGAGGCGCTCGCCCGGGATCTCGCCGGGGAACGGGTTGCCGACGAACGCCCTGGCCGTCGCGGCCGGGTCGCCCAGGTAGCCCGCGCCCAGGCAGACGCCGCCGATCGCGATCTCGCCGGTCGTGCCGGGCGGGACCGGGCGCAGGTCGTCGTCCACCACGACGGCGTAGCAGTTGTCGATCGGGCGGCCCAGCGGGACCGCGTCGCCGTCGGCCGCCGACACCCTGTGGAAGACCATCCCGATCGACGCCTCGGTGGGGCCGTAGCCGTTGGTCAGGTCGAGGCCGGGCAGCAGGGCCATCAGGCGGTGCACCGCGCGCGGGCTGACCGCCTCGCTGCCGACGACGAGCCGGCGCAGGGACGACAGCGCGCGCAGGGCGGCGGCGTCGCCGTCCACGATGGCGACCAGGGCGTTGAAGACGCTGGAGACGAAGTCGGCGGTGGTGATGCCGTACCGGGCGATCAGGTCGATGGTGTGCCGGAGGTTGAGGAAGTCGCCCTGCACGGGCAGCACCGTGCGCCCGCCCGTGGTCAGCGGCCAGAACAGCTGCCACAGCGCGGAGTCGGAGGTGTGCCTGCTGTTCTGCAGCACGACGTCGTCGCCGGTCGCGGCGAAGTAGCGGGTCATGAAGCGCAGCCGGTTGGCCAGGCCGCCGTGCCGGTTCATCGCGCACTTGGGGGTGCCGGTGGTGCCGGAGGTGAAGTAGCCGTACGCCAGGTCGTCCGGGCCCAGCTCGACCGCCGGGCGCTCGGCGGCCGGGACGATCGTGTCGATCCCGACGATCACCGCCCGATCGGCCGCGCCCGGCGGCAGCGGTTCGCCGCCCGCGCACAGGATCGGCCCGTCCGGCAGCACGTCCAGCGTGTCGCGCACGCGCTCGACCGGCCACGACGGGTCGAGCGGCACGAACGCCGCGCCCAGCTTCATCAGCGCCAGGTACGCGACCGGCAGTTCCAGCGAGTTGACCAGCAGGGCGGCGACCACGTCGCCCTTGCCCACGCCGTGCCCGGCCAGCGTCGCAGCCAGGCCGTTGACCAGGTCGTCCAGTTGCCTGTAGGTGAGGGTCCTGCCGTCGTAGGTGACCGCCGGCCGCTCCGGGCACCGGTCGGTCTGCTCCTCGATCAACGCCGGGACGGGACGGAACGGGCCGAAGTCGACCGCCCGGCCGGTGAAGCCGCGGGTGTTGCCGGTCATCTCCACCTCTCTGTCAGGAATGTACGAACGGCGACCGGCCCCTTTGCCTCACACGCCCCCGTCGCCTTCCTCATAGGCGTTCCAAGTCGTTCCGGAGCCGGCCCGGCGCGTACGCCGGTTCGGCGGCCCCGTCCGTCGCCGCGGCGGCGGCGATCCGGCCCGCCTCGGGCGACGTCTGCACCCCGTAGCCGCCCAGGGCGGCCAGCCAGACGAACCCCGGCGCGCCGGGCTCCGGCCCGATCACCGGCGTCCCGTCGGCCACCTCGCTGCGCAGCCCCGCCCAGGCGTGCCGGACGCTGCGGATCTCCAGCGTCGTGGCCTCCTGGACGCGCCGCACGCCGACGGCGACGTCCAGGTCGTCGGGGCGGGCGTCACAGGGCGGGACGGGCGTGGCGTCGGCGGGGGAGACCAGCAGCCGCCCGGACTCGGGCTTGACGTAGAACGTGTCCGCCACGTCGGTGACCATCGGCCAGGACCGGGCGTCCGTCCCCTCGGGCAGGTCCACCAGGAACGCGGTCCTGCGCAGCGGGCGCAGGCCCACCGGCCGCACCCCGGCCAGCCCGGCGACCTCGTCGGCCCACGCCCCGGCCGCGTTGACCAGGATCGGCGCGGCGTGCTCGCCCGCGTCGGTGACCGCCCGCCAGACGCCGCCCGTGCGCGACAGCGCCCGGACCCGGGCGGAGGTGACCACCTGGCCGCCGCGCGCCTTGATGCCGCGCAGGAAGCCCTGGTGGAGGGCGTCCACGTCGATGTCCATCGCGCCGGGCTTGAGCATCGCCCTGCTGAACCGGCCAGGACGCAGGATCGGGCAGTGCTTCGAAGCCTCGGCGGGGTCGATCTCCACTGCCGGAGTCGGGGCCCGCCGCCCTTCGGCCAGCACCTCGTCGAACAGCCTCTCGCCGCCGTGCGGGCACAGCGCGAGCACGCCGCGCGGGCTCAGCAGCGGGACGTCGGCGAAACCCGGTGGAGGCGCGGCGAGGAAGTCCCTGCTCGCCGCCGTGAGAGCCCGGACGGCCCGGTTGCCGAAGTACTCCGAGAAGAGCGCCGCCGACCGTCCGGTCGAGTGGTGGCCGGTGACCTGCTCGGCTTCGAGCAGGGTCACGGTGCCTGACCTGGCGAGGAAGAACCCCGCACAGGCGCCCGCGACGCCGCCCCCGACAATGAGAAAATCTCTCACGTCCGTAAACTGATCACATTTCACCGTGTTTCGGCAAACAGTTTGTACGTCCTGACAGAAATGACTTGCCCGAAATGCGTAGTAAGTCAGGTCGTAAATGCTGTAATTCAAGCATTTATATAAACGATCTTGTGATTACCGGCCTGTCAGGGCCTCGGCGGCGGTGGCCGGGCGTTCCGGCGGCGTCAACCCCTATGTCAGAAACGGCGCAGGCGTGTGCTCCGAGTGTCAGATCCGATCGCCATCAGGGGCTCGCTCCGCATGAGCGTCCGCGGGCCCGACATCGCGAGCAGGTTCGCGGCGACCGCCGAGGCGCGGCCCGTCCGCCGGCCCGCTGATCCCCGCCCCCGCCACCAGCGCCCGCGTGCCACGTCGCCTCTACGAATCGTAGTACTACACGCTATAGAGGGAAATGGCGGGTGTGAAGCGGCCCATCGGTGGTAGCCGAGCGTCGGGAAGCCGACGACTTGGGGGGCAACATGGCCGAGCGCCTGACCGACGAGGACATCGACACCGCCCTGGCGGCGCTGGAGGGCTGGCGGCGGGACGGCGACGCCCTGGTCAAGGACGTGCCGATCACGCCCGACAGCTACGGCTGGCTGAGCGAGGCGGTGCACAACGAGGGCGCAACGCTGGGGCACCAGGCCGAGATCGAGCGCACGGCGGAGGGCATCCGCTTCCGGCTCTCGACGGGCGAGGCCGGCGGGGTCACCGAGCGCGACGTCGAGCTCGCCGCCCACATCGACCAGGTCCTCGACGGCGGCGCCCGCGACCGCGGCTGACCTGGCCTCTCAGCGGCTCGCGTCGCGTAGGACCCCTTCTGTGGCCAGGCCGATGTGCAGGGCGCACAGGTTGTGCAGGGGGCACATCCTGTGTAGGGTCCATTCGGACAATAGGGGGATTAATGGTGCATTCCGCGCCCGGCCCGCGCTCCGGCGGCGGGATCGTCAGCGTGCTCGCGGTCGCCGGCATCGTCGGCTCGCTCATGCAGACGCTGGTGGTGCCGCTCATCGGCCAGCTGCCGCGGCTGCTGCACGCGAGCGCCGCCGACACGTCATGGGTGATCACCGTGACGCTGCTGGTCGGCGCGGTCGCCACCCCCGTCATCGGCAAGCTCGGCGACCTCTACGGCAAGCGCACCATGATGCTCGTCTGCTCGGTGCCGCTCGTCGCCGGGTCGGTGGTGTGCGCGCTGTCCGGCTCCCTGATCCCCATGATCGCCGGACGCGGTCTCCAGGGGCTGGGCGTCGGCATGATCCCGCTCGGCGTCAGCGCGCTGCGCGACCTGCTGCCGCCCCAGCGGGTCGGTCCGGCCATCGCGCTGATGAGCTCGTCCATGGGCATCGGCGGCGCGCTCGGGCTGCCGATCTCGGCCGCGGTCGCCGAGTACGCCGACTGGCGGGTGCTGTTCTGGGGCTCGGCCGCGCTGAGCGTGCTGGTCGGGGTGCTGATCTGGCTGCTGGTCCCGGCCACACCCACCGCCGCCGTCCGGGGTCGGCTCGACCTGGTCGGCGCGTTCGGCCTGGGCGCGGCGCTGGTCTGCCTGCTGCTCGGCGTGTCGAAGGGCGGCGACTGGGGCTGGTCGAGCGGCACCACCCTCGGGCTGCTCGGCGGCGCGGTGCTGCTCGCCCTGCTGTGGGGGCTGTGGGAGCTGCGCGTCCGCGACCCCCTCGTGGACCTGCGCACCACCGCCCGCCCCCAGGTGCTGCTCACCAACGTGGCCTCGATCCTCGTCGGCTTCGCCATGTACGCCCAGTCGCTGGTCCTCATGCAGATCCTGCAGCTGCCCGCGGCGCTCGGCTACGGCCTGGGCCAGTCGATGCTGGCCGCCGGGCTCTGGATGGCGCCGTCCGGGCTGATGATGATGGCGGTCTCCTCGCTCGGCGCCCGGCTGTCGGCCGCCCGCGGGCCCAAGACCAGCCTGTTCGTCGGCGCGCTGGTCATCGCGGCCGGCTACGGCACCGCGCTCGGCCTGATGGGCTGGAGCTGGGGCCTGATGATCGCCGGTTGCGTCGGCAGCGCCGGGGTCGGCCTGGCGTACGGCGCGATGCCCGCCCTCATCATGGGCGCGGTCCCGAGGAGCGAGACCGCCTCCGCCAACAGCTTCAACACCCTGATGCGCTCCATCGGCACCTCGGTCTGCGCCGCCGTGATCGGCGTCGTCCTGGCCCAGCTCACCGTGACGGTCGGCGGCCACACGCTGCCCTCGGAGACCGGCTTCCGCACCGCCCTCCTGATCGGCTGCGGCGTCGCGGTGGTCGCCGCGCTGGTCACCCTCACGCTGCCGACGACCAAGACCGCCGACGCCCCGGCCCCTGTCGCCGCCGCGGCCCCCGCCACGACCCCCGCCACGACCCCTGCCCCGGCGCCGGTGGCCGGGCCCGCCCCGGCCGCCGCCGACGTCCTCGGTCCCTGGGAGGACGCGTTCCGCACGCACGACCCGGCCCCCGAGGGCCGCCACCACCCGCGGCCGGTCCAGCCGGAGGAAACGGGCGTGCTCTCCCTGGAGGAGCGGGACGAGCTGCTCTGGCTGCGCCGCGAGAACGCCGAACTGCGCCGTGAGCTGGACGTGCTCATGCGGGGCGCCGGCGTGTGGCTCAAGAACCTGGCCGACGACAAGCCGACGGGCTGACCTGCCGATCCACATGTCCGGCAAATAATGATTTGAACGAGCGAGTACTCACTCATTACGCTCGTCCGCATGACCAAGAGGCGACGGGTGCCCGCGATGGCGCCCGAAGACCGCCGTGCCGCCCTCATCGAGGCCACCGTCCCCCTGCTGCGCGCGCACGGCACCGCCGTCAGCACCCGCCAGATCGCCGAGGCCGCGGGCGTGGCCGAGGGCACGATCTTCGGCGTCTTCCCCGACAAGGCCACGCTGCTGCGCGCGGCCTTGATGAGCGCCTTCGACCCCCGTCCGGCCGAGGAAGCGCTCGCCGCCATCGGCGCCACCGCCGGGCTGCGCGCCCGGCTGCGTGAGGTGGCGGCGCTGCTGCGGGCCGGCATGAAGGCCAACGTCAACCTCTTCACCGTGCCCCGCGAGCTCATGGCCGAGGACGCCGAGTTCCGCGAGCACATGCTGGACAGCCGGGCCCGCATCACCGCCGCGATCGCCGCCCTCGTCGAGCCCGACCGCGACCATCTGCGCCGCTCGCCCATGGCCACGGCGCAACTGCTGCTCATGCTCGTCTCGGTGAGCGTCCACCGCGGTTTCGGCCTGTCCGACGACTTCGGCGACATGGACGACGAGGAGCTCGTCTCCGTCCTGCTCGACGGGCTGCTGCTGCCCTCCTACCGCACCCCCATCACAGAAAGCGTCCGTTGATGCTGCTGCGCCTGCTGCGGGTCCAGCTCAGGCCGTACGGGAAGGAGATCACCCTCGTGGTCCTCTTCCAGTTCGTGCAGACACTGGCCACGCTCTATCTCCCCACACTCAACGCCGACATCATCGACCACGGCGTCATCACCGGCGACACCGGTTACATCATGCGCGTCGGGCTGGTGATGCTCGGCGTGACGTTCGTCCAGATCGTCTGCTCGATCGTGGCCGTCTACTACGGCGCCAGGACGTCGATGGCCCTGGGCCGCGACCTGCGCGCCGCGATCTTCCACCGCGTGCAGGGCTTCTCGGCGCAGGAGGTGAACAGGTTCGGGGCGCCGTCGCTGATCACCCGGACCACCAACGACGTGCAGCAGGTGCAGCTGCTCGTGCTGATGACGTTCACGATGATGGTGGCCGCGCCGATCATGTGCGTCGGCGGCATCGTGCTGGCGCTGCGCCAGGACACCGCGCTGTCGTCGCTGCTGCTCGTCGTGCTGCCGGTGATGATCGTCATCGTCGGCCTGGTCGTCTGGCGGATGCGGCCGCTGTTCCGCACCATGCAGGAGCGCATCGACCGGATCAACCAGGTGCTGCGCGAGCAGATCACCGGCATCCGGGTCATCCGGGCGTTCGTCCGCGACCGGCACGAGCGCGAGCGCTTCGGCGTGGCCAACGACCGGCTCACCGACGTCTCGCTGCGGGTCGGCCGGCTGATGGCGCTGATGTTCCCCTCGGTCATGCTGGTCGTGAACGTCTCCAGCGTCGCCGTCATCTGGTTCGGCGGCCACCGCATCGCCGACGGCACCATGCAGGTCGGCGCGCTGACCGCGGTCATCTCCTATCTGATGCAGATCCTGATGTCGGTGATGATGGCCATGTTCATGTTCATGATGATCCCGCGCGCCGAGGTCTGCGCCGAGCGCATCGAGGACGTGCTCGGCACCGACCCGACCGTCCACCCGCCCGCGGACCCCGTCATCCCCGACGGCCACCGCGGCGAGCTGGAGCTGCGGTCGGTCGACTTCCGCTACCCGGGCGCCGAGGACCCGGTGTTGTGCGGGGTGAGCTTCGCCGCGCGGCCGGGCCGGACCACCGCGATCATCGGCAGCACCGGCAGCGGCAAGACCACGCTGCTCAACCTCGTCCCGCGGCTGTTCGACGCGACCGCCGGCGACGTGCTGGTGGACGGCGTCAACGTCCGCGACCTCGACCCGGCGGCGCTGTCCCGCGCGGTCGGCCTGGTCCCGCAGTCGCCCTACCTGTTCTCCGGCACCGTGGCCTCCAACCTGCGCTACGGCCGGCCCGGCGCCACCGACGAGGAGCTGTGGCGGGCCCTGGAGATCGCCCAGGCCCGCGAGTTCGTCGAGGCGATGCCCGGCGGCCTGGACGAGCCGATCTCCCAGGGCGGCACGAACGTCTCCGGCGGCCAGCGCCAGCGCCTGGCCATCGCCAGGACCCTCGTCCACCGGCCCGGGATCTACCTGTTCGACGACTCCTTCTCCGCCCTCGACTACGCCACCGACGCCCGCCTGCGGGCCGCCCTGGCCGAGGAGATCGCCGACGCCACGATCGTCATCGTCGCCCAGCGGGTGAACACGATCCGCGACGCCGACCTCATCCTCGTGCTCGACGAGGGGCGGGTGGTGGGCAGCGGCGACCACGCCGAGCTCATGGAGACCTGCCCGACCTACCGCGAGATCGTGCTGTCCCAGCTCACCGAACAGGAGGCCGCGGCATGACCGCCCAGGCTCCCGCGCGCCGCCCGCAGCCCGCCTTCGGGCCGGGCAGGATGATGGCCGGCCCGGCCGAGAAGGCGCTCGACTTCGGCGGCACGCTGCGCAGGCTGCTGCGCCTGCTGCGGCCCGAACGCGCGATGCTCGGCGTCGTGCTGGCGCTCGGCACGGCCAGCGTCGCGCTCACCGTCACCGGGCCCAAGATCCTCGGCCACGCCACCGACCTGATCTTCTCCGGCATCATCGGCGCCCGGCTGCCCCCCGGGCTCACCAAGGAGCAGGCCGTGGCGGGCCTGCGCGCCAAGGGCGAGGACAACTTCGCCGACATGGTCGCCTCGATGAACGTCGTGCCCGGCCAGGGCATCGACTTCACCGCCCTGGCCCACGTCCTGGGCTGGGTGCTGGCGATCTACGTGGTGGCGGCGCTGCTCGGCATCGCGCAGTTCCGGCTCACGACGACCATCGTCCAGCGGGCGGCGTCCCGGCTGCGCGAGCGGATCGAGGCCAAGCTGGGCCGGCTGCCGCTCAGCTACTTCGACGGCCAGCCGCGCGGCGAGATCCTGAGCCGCGCCACCAACGACACCGACAACATCGCCCAGACCCTCCAGCAGACCATGAGCCAGCTCATCTCCTCGGTGCTGACCGTCGTGGGCGTGCTGGTGGTGATGTTCTGGATCTCGCCGATCCTGGCGCTCATCGCCCTGGTCACGGTGCCCGTGTCGGTCTACGTCACCACCGTCGTCGGCAAGCGGTCGCAGCCGCAGTTCGTCAAGCAGTGGTCGTCCACCGGCAAGCTCAACGGCCACATCGAGGAGATGTACGGCGGCCACACCCTGGTCAAGATCTTCGGCCGCCAGCAGGAGGCCGTCGCCACCTTCGAGGAGCACAACCAGGCCCTGTACGCCTCCAGCTTCCGCGCCCAGTTCATCTCCGGGCTCATCCAGCCGGCGATGATGTTCATCGGCAACGTCAACTACGTGCTGGTCGCCGTCGTGGGCGGGTTCAAGGTGGCCTCGGGCGCGATCTCGCTGGGCGACGTGCAGGCGTTCATCCAGTACTCCCGGCAGTTCAGCCAGCCGCTGACCCAGGTGGCCGGCATGGCGAACCTCGTCCAGTCGGGCGTCGCCTCGGCCGAGCGGGTCTTCGAGCTGCTGGAGGCCCCCGAGCAGTCGGCCGAGCCGGCCGAGCCCGCCCGTCCCGCCGAGCTGCGGGGGCGCGTGGCGTTCGAGAACGTCTCCTTCCGCTACGCCCCCGACCGGCCGCTGATCGAGAACCTGTCGCTGACCGTGGAGCCCGGCCAGACCGTGGCCATCGTCGGCCCCACGGGAGCGGGCAAGACGACCCTGGTCAACCTCATCATGCGGTTCTACGAGGTGACCGGCGGCCGCATCACCCTCGACGGCGTCGACACGGCCGAGATGTCCAGGGAGGAGCTGCGCGCCGACATCGGCATGGTGCTCCAGGACACCTGGCTGTTCGGCGGCACGATCGCCGAGAACATCGGCTACGGGGCCGAGGGCGCCACCCGTGAGCGCATCGAGGCCGCCGCCCGCGCCGCCCACGTCGACCGCATCGCCCACACGCTGCCCGACGGCTACGACACGGTGATCGACGAGGAGGGCGCCACGGTCAGCGCGGGTGAGAAGCAGCTCATCACGATCGCCCGCGCGTTCCTGTCCGAGCCGGCGATCCTCATCCTGGACGAGGCCACCAGCTCGGTCGACACCCGTACCGAGGTGCTCATCCAGCGGGCGATGAGCTCGCTGCGCGAGGGCCGGACCAGCTTCGTGATCGCCCACCGTCTGTCCACGATCCGCGACGCCAGCCTCATTCTGGTCATGGAGGAGGGCCGAATCGTCGAGCAGGGCACCCACGAGGCCCTCCTGGCGGCGGACGGCGCCTACGCCCGCCTCTACTCCGCCCAGTTCGCCCAGGCCGCCGTCGAGGTGGACTGACCGCCATTCTCCCGGGCCTTCGCTTTTACGTCATTGACGGTCGGACTATCTCCTGGTCAGCGGCGTTCTGACCAAAAAGCGAAGTGCCCGGGAGGCCATTCCCGGGCACGTGCTCTCTTTCGCCTTCCGCGGTGCACGGCCCGCCACGGTGGAGGGCGGACCTCTCAGGACCGTTCCGGCTCGTAGTGCAGGCCCACCACGCCGCAGTCGAAAGCGCGCGCGCCGGCCAGGCGCAGCCGGTGGTAACCCTCGCCCGCCGGGAACAGCGGCAGCCCGGCCCCGATCGCGACCGGGTTGACGAACAGGTGCAGCTCGTCGATCAGCCCCCGCGAGATCAGCTGCCGGCCGATCGAGGCGCCGCCGGCCACCATCACGTCGCCGCCGGGCTTCGCCTTCAGCTCCTCGACGGTCTCGGCCGGGTCGCCGCCCGCCACGACGGCGTTCTTCCAGGGCGACTCGGTGAGGCTGCGGGAGATGACGACCTTCGGAGTGTTGATCATCTTGTCGATGCCCTCCTCGGTCTCGCCCGCCGGCCGCGACTCCCAGGCCGGGATGAAGCCCTCGGCCAGCTTGCGGCCCAGCACGATGGTGTCGACCGGCTCCCAGAGCGCCGCGACGTGGGCGTTGATGTCGTCGGTCCAGGGGAACGTGACCCAGTCCATCTCGCCGGCGGGGCCGCCCACGAAGCCGTCCGTGGTGATCTGGAGCTGCAGCTTGACCTTGCGCATCTGATATGTCCCTTCCGGTTTCGCTCTGTGTGGTTCCCAGCTTGCCGGAGCCTGCTTACGGTCTGCTTCCGCCGGGCTTAAGGTCGCCGGTCTTGTGGCCGCCGGTCTTATGGTCGCCGGGCGGCCCGGCGCCTGGCCGACGACCAGGACGCCGCCCACAGGATCACGCCGATCACCAGCAGGATCCCGGCGATCTCGTACTGGCCCGCCGGACGCCCGGAGGACCACGGCAGCACCAGGTAGAGGCAGGTGACCGTGCCCACCACGGGGAGCACCCGGCCCGCGTTGAAGTGCTCGGCGCCGGTGACGTCCCGGCGCAGGACGAGGACCGCCACGTTGACCGCCGCGAAGACGGCCAGCAGCAGCAGCGAGGTCGTGCCGCCCAGCAGCGCCACGACGGGGCTGTCGGGGACCAGCGAGACGAACGTGATGAGGCCGATGGCGATCACCGTGGTGAACAGGATCGCCGCGTGCGGCGTGCGCCGGGTGGCGTGGACCGCCGACAGGAACGGCGGCAGCACCCCCTGCTTGCTCATGCCGTACAGCAGCCGGCTGGCCATCAGCATGTTGATCAGCGCCGAGTTCGCGACGGCGAACATCGAGATGAACGGCAGCAGCGAGGCGATCGGCACGCCGGGAGCCGCCGTCTGCACCACCGTGACCAGCGGCGTCTCGCTGGCGGCCAGCTGCCCGACCGGGACGACGGCGACCGCGCAGATCGACACGAGCACGTAGATCACCCCGGTGATGCCGATGCCGGCGAACATCATGCGCGGGAAGATCCGGGTCGGGTTCTTGGTCTCCTCGGCCATGTTGA
The DNA here is from genome assembly GCF_040649795.1 of Nonomuraea sp. NPDC048881. Classification (NCBI taxonomy): domain Bacteria; kingdom Bacillati; phylum Actinomycetota; class Actinomycetes; order Streptosporangiales; family Streptosporangiaceae; genus Nonomuraea; species Nonomuraea sp. NPDC048881. Next base: position 160,484 of record NZ_JBEZGC010000018.1, on the reverse strand, counting down.
CGGAGTCCTCGAACCCGACCATGGCGAAGAAGGCCAGCGACGTCGCGGCGCTGACCGCCAGGAACACGCCCTTGTCGGAGGGCGTCTCGAAGGCGACGACGCGGGAGAAGTCGGCGTGGCCGCCGGAGATGAAGTACCCGCTGAGCACGATGACCATCAGCAGCCCCGACAGCTCGACCGCGGTGAGCACGACGTTGAGCTTGACGCTCTCGCCGACGCCGCGCAGGTTGACGGCCAGGATCAGCAGCATGAACCCCACGGCGATCAGCAGGATGACGCCGTTGCCCGCGTCGAGGCCGAACCCGGTGGCGAGGTTGGCGGCGAAGGCCCGCGAGGCCGCCGACGCCGACGTGATGCCCGAGCACATCACCGCGAAGCACACCAGGAACGTCAGCGCGTGCTTGCCGAACGCCTTGTGCACGTAGAGGGCGGCGCCCGCGGCCTCCGGATACTTGGTCACCAGCTCCAGGTAGGAGCAGGCGGTGATCAGCGCGACGACGAAGGCGATCGTGAAGGGCAGCCAGGCCGCGCCGCCCACCTCGCCGGCGACCTGGCCGGTCAGGGCGTAGATGCCGGTGCCGAGGATGTCGCCGACGATGAACAGCAGCAACAGGCCGGGGCCCATCACCCGCTTCAGGCTGGGCTGGCCGCTGCCGGCCTCGGGCGGGCTGGGGGGACTGATCTGAGCCATGGGGGTGGTCCTTCTCGTCCGTGAGGATGACGGCTACGTCAGGTGCGCGGGCGACGGCGAGGCCCGGCCGGTCGCCGCGCGCCGCCGCGACCACGTGATCTCGACCGTCATCCTGACACTGTACGATCCCGGCTTGTCATCCGTGAACAGGCCGTCACGCTGAGCATCCGCCCCGGCACGGGGGAACCGGGTGCGGGGGTAAGGGTTGCAAGTCGGGAGCAATCCCTGCGCAAGGGGCGGGTCCTAACGTCGGGGCGTGTGCAGACGACTGGTTCTCGGCGGCGCCGTCCTCGCGGCGACCGCCACGCTGACGCTCGGCCTTCCCGCCGCCCCCGCGCTCGCCACCGCGCCCGCGCTCGCCACCGCCCCTACGCTCGCCGCCGCGCCCGCCCCCGGCAAGGTGGCGGGCGAGTTGTTCCGCGCGTGGCTGGCCGGTGACCGCGCCGCCGCGGCCGGGGTCGCCACCCCCGCCGCGGTGCGCACGATCTTCGGTTACGCCTACCGCGCGCCCGACCGCTTCGACGGCTGCTCGCGCGGCGTGTGCCGGTACGTGCACACCAGCGTGCGCGTGCCCGGCGGCCTCAACGGCATCGCGATGGCCGTGACCGGCTCCAAGGTCACCAAGGTCTACCTGTCCCGGCACGTCGTGCGACCGTCCGCCGCGGCCGGGCACCTGTTCGCCGCCTGGAAGCGCGGCGACCGGTACGCCGCCCTGGAGGTCGGCGCCGAGGACGCGGTGCGGACGCTGTTCCGGGTCAGGTACGACCCGCGCGGCGTCACCCACCACTTCCAGGGCTGCGCCAAGGAGCCGAAGGGCTACGCGTGCGCCTGGTCCTACGAGGGCGGCGCGATGTTCATGCACGTCCGCGGCTCCACGGCGAGGGGCTACGACGTCCGGTCGATCACGTACACGGCCGACTGACGGTCAGCCGCCGGCCAGGTCGTTCGCGGCCACGTAGCCGAAGGTCATGGCCGGTCCGATGGTCGAGCCCGAGCCGGCGTAGCTGTGGCCCATGACGGCGCCGCTGGCGTTCCCGGCGGCGTACAGGCCGGGGATCACCGAGCCGTCGGCGCGCAGGACGCGGGCGCGGGCGTCGGTGCGCAGCCCGCCCTTGGTGCCCAGGTCACCAGGGACGATCTTGAAAGCGTAGAACGGCGGCAGCCAGAGCGGCGCCAGGCACGGGTTCGGCCGGACGTACGGGTCGGCGTAGTAGTGGTCGTAGGCGCTGTCGCCGCGGTGGAAGTCGGCGTCCCGCCCGGCCAGGGCGAACCCGTTGAAGCGGGTGACCGTGGCGCGCAGGGCGGCCTCCGGCACTCCGATCTTGCGGGCGAGCTGCTCGATCGTCGGGGCTCTGAACAGGGCGCCGCTGTCGTACCAGGAGTCGGGGAAGGGCAGCAGCGGCGCGATGTCCTTGAACAGGTACTTGTTGCGGTACTGCTGGTCGATGATCAGCCAGGCGGGGATGTGCGGGTCGGACGGGGTGTTGCGGTCGTACATGACGTGCACGACGTCGCTGTAGGGCGCGGCCTCGTTGACGAAGCGCCGGCCGGCGCCGTTGACGATGACGCAGCCCGGCAGGGTCCGCTCGGCCAGGCAGAAGTACGGCTCGCCGGGCAGCGGGATCACCGGCCCCCACCAGGCGTCGTCCATCAGGTCCAGCGCGCCGCCGGCCTGCTCGCCGGCCTCGATGCCGTCGCCGGTGTTCTCCTTGGCGCCGACGGTCCAGCTCGTCCCGATGGGCTGGCGCTGGAACTCGGCCCGCATCGCCGCGCTGTGCTCGAACCCGCCCGATGCGACGATCACCCCGCGCCTGCCCCTGACCACCCCGGCCGGGGTGACCACGCCCGCGGCCCGGCCGCCCTCGACGTGCAGGCCGAGCAGCGGGGTGTTCAGCCACACCGGCACCCCGGCGGCCAGCAGCCCGGCGCGCAGCCCGGCGGCCAGCGCCTGGCCCATCGTCAGCGGCTTCTCGCCGCGTAACGCCGCCTGCGTGCCCCGCAGCAGGCACGCCGCCGACACCTCCGCGCCCTTGGGGTTGACCAGGGCGAGCGTCAGCCACTTGTAGTCGGCGCTGAAGACGACCATGCCCGCCGGGGTCGCCATGTACGGCGGGTTGAGCCGGGCCAGCTCCGGGCCGAGGAGGTTGCCGTCGAACTGGTCGGGCTCGATGGAACGCCCGCCCGGCATCCCGCCGGGGAACTCCGGGTAGTAGTCGGAGTACCCCTCCATGAACCGGAAGCGCAGTGGGCTGTTGCGCGTCACGAACGAGATCATCTGCGGCCCCGCGTTCAGGAACGCCTGCTGCCGCGCGGCCGGGACGGTGTCGCCCACCACGCGGGCCAGGTACGCGGCGGCCTTGGCGGGCGTGTCGGGCACCCCGGCGGCCAGGATCACCTCGTTGCACGGGATCCAGATGCCCGCGCCCGACCGCGCCGCCGACCCGCCGAACGTCGGCGCCTTCTCCAGCACGACGGTGCTCAGGCCGCGCTTGGCGGCGGTGAGGGCGGCGGTCATCCCGGCGGCCCCGGAGCCGACCACCACCACGTCGTAGTCGGCCTCGGCGTAGGCCGGGTCCTGGCCGAGCGCCGCGCCGGTGACCAGGATCCCGCCCGCGACGAGCAGGGTACGGCGGCTGCGCCCGCGGGGGGTGAGGTCGTCGGAGGCCGGTGAGGCTGGTCGCATCGATGATCCCTTCGACAGGGGAGAGCCGGTCGGCCCCCTCGCCGAAACGAGCATGCGCTTGGTTGGTTACCCTGTCAACGGGCCCGCCGCACGGCCAGATCCTTGACGTGGCCCGACGTGGCGGTCGCCGTCAGGGCGGTGGCGAACAGGATGAGCTGGTTGAGCACCTTCAGGAACAGCAGCATGCCCGCCGCGCCCGCGACCACCCGGTAAGCGGGATTGGCCGCGGTGAGGTTGACGTAGACCTGGCCGATCGTCTTGAGGATCTCCAGCCCGGCGGTGATCACCAGCGCCGGGCCGATCACGCGGCGCAGCGGCACCCGCAGCCGCGGCGGCGCGGTCAGCAGCGCCATGGCCAGCAGCGTGTTCACGCCGAGGCCGAGCACGATCCCGGCCGCGGTGAGCACCCACTGGGCCGGAAGGGCCTCGACGCCCACGGTGAGCACGGCCAGCCAGGTCAGCAGCCGTTCGGCGGCGAAGGCGACGGCGAGCGACAGGGCGAGCAGCATCCCGAGCCCGGCCATCACGCCCAGGTCGATGAGCTGGCGCAGGAGGAAACGCCCCGGATACTCCTCCAGCCCCCAGATCGCCCGGGTGGCCGAGCGCAGGGTGTCCATCCAGAACAGCCCGGTCATCGGCAGCGCGACGAAGGCCACCGCGCCGGCCGTGCCCCCGGCCTCCCGTAATGCCTGGACGTCGAGGCGCGGGAAGTTCTCGCTCAGGTAGTGCTGGACCGTGGCGAGGACCGTCGGGTCGTCCATGACGTGGCCGAGGATGCCGAACGCCAGCAGGGCCAGGGCGAAGGTGGCGAAGAAGGAGTAGTAGGTGAGGGCCGCCGACAGCCGGCCGCCGTCGGCCTTGTCGTAGCGCAGCACGGCGCGGGACAGGTGGTCGAGCCAGCCGTGCCGGTCGCGGGCCCGCCGCCAGGCCGCCGCCGGGCCCTTGTCCGGTCCGGTGGCGTTCATGGTGCGCGGGTCCCTTCGCTCTCCGTCCCGGTGGCCGTACGCCGCCGGGTGCTCACCGTACCGCCATGAGCGGATCGGCAGGGCGGCGGCCCGCGCGCCGCCGTACGGCCTGCCGGTACCCTCCGGCAGGTGATCACGTATCGTCCCACGGCCCGCGTCGTCCTCGCCGAGCCCGCCGGCCGCGTCCTGATGTTCGGTTTCGTCCCGCCCGACCCGTGGCCCGCCGAGCCCGCCTGGCACCTGCCCGGCGGCGCGGTCGAGCCGGGGGAGACGGTGGCGGAGGCGGCCTGCCGGGAGGTGCGGGAGGAGACCGGGTTCGTGCTCGCCGCCGCGGACCTGGGCGGGCCGGTGGCCGTCAACGCGGGGGAGTGGTCGGTGCGGGGACACCGGTTCCACACCGTGCACACGTACTTCTTCGCCCGGGTCCCCGGCATGGAGCTGCCCGAGCCCGCCGACGACGGGCTCGGGCATCGCTGGTGGAGCGCGGGCGAGCTCAGCCGGGCCACCGAGCGGGTCTTCCCGCCGGGGCTGGCCGGGCTGGTCGAGGGGCTGCTCGAAGGCGTACGCCCAGACTCGCCCGTCACGCTGGACTGGTGACCGCGCCGGGAAGGTCAGCGGATCCCGCCCGGCGGGTGACCGCGGCCGCCGGGTGGGCGGCCGCGGTCGGCGGGGTCAGCGGAGGTCGAAGGCGCGCAGGGTGGTCTGCCTGAGGCGGTTGCCCGCCGCGTCCCACGCCTCCACCTTCAGGCTCACCGCGCCCTTGGTGGCGCGGTGGGCCGGGTACTTCGCGCCGGCGGTGTAGACACCGTCCCGGCCCCGCCTGAGGTCGGCGGGCTGCCAGGTGGCGCCGTCGTCGGTGCTGGTCCACAGCCGCACGCCCGCGATCGCCGGCATCTTCGCCGCCGACGGCCCGTGGTAGGCCTCCAGCTCGAACGTGTGCCTGCGCCCGGCCGCCACCGTGTTGCCGGCGGACAGGGTGTCACCGAGGTCGTAGCTGACGTAGACCGCGGGGGTGGTGCGGCACTGCTCGACCAGCCCGTCGACGAACCAGGCGTAGCAGTTGGCGCCCGGCCTGAGCTGCTCCTTGGCCGGCGGCGCGGTGAACGTCCACTCGATGTCCGACAGGGCGTTCCTGGCCGTCAGCCGGTAGGTGCCCGGCTCCTTGGGCAGCGGGTAGCGCGGCAGCGTGTCGAAGCCCGGCAGGGGGGCGTTCGGCAGCTCCTTGCCGTCGCGGTACAGGTGCAGCTCGTACTGGGGCACCAGGTCGCCGAACGCGACGCCGTCGTCACGCCGGTCCCCGACCCCGTTGACCATCGACGGCGTCACCCACAGGTTGCCGTCGTGCACGCAGATCGCGCACGGCACGCCGATCACGAGCTGCCTGAGCGGGGGCGCGTCCGCGGGGCCGCCGAGCGCGTACAGCTTGTCGGAGGCCGTCGAGGCGCCCGGCGTGCTCGGGGTGGCGAACCACTTCTGGACGGTGGTGCCCGGCCGGTCGAACACCTCGTGCCGGTAGCGGGTCTCCTGGACCTCCTCGCCCGGCGCGGACGTGACCAGCGCGGACAGGCCCGCCTCGCTCACGACCTTGGGGTCGAGCGGCCAGATCCACTGCGTCCTGCGCTCGGGCAGCGGGGCCGACCACTGCAGGATGTTGGTGTTGGTCGTGGTGTACGAGATGTCGTCGGTCCGCCACGAGGCCCGCCAGTTCATGTACTTCGTGTACGGCCCGGCGTGCACGTCGAGGTCGACCCGGTGGAGCTGGCGCTCGGTCACCTCGTACCGCATCGAGTCGGGGACGCGCCCGTCCACGGACGGGCGGAACACGTACGAGTACGGCGTGTTCGGCGTGCCCTCGACCCGGACGGTCACCCCGCCCCGGCCGGCCTCCTCGCGGATCTTCAGGCCCTCGGCGTTGGAGACGTAGGCGACGGGGATGTTGACCGGCTGGAACGGGCCGCTGAACGGCTTCTGCGAGATGGGCAGCGGGATCGGGCAGGTGGCCGCCTTCTCGTTGAAGGCCAGGACGCCGGCGGCGCCCGCGTCCCTGATCGGGCCCACCCGCTCGATCTGCAGGCCGCACGCCACCCCGAAGATGCCCTCGGCGGGCTCGGCGTCGATCAGCACGAGCGCGCCGCGCAGGTCCTTGCCCGCGAGGTCCTCGGGACGGCCCTTGCCGGCGTCGACCACCCGCAGGTCCTTGGTGCCCTCGAACGGGACGTAGCCCGGGTGGATCTCGCCGGAGTCGATCGTGTGGACCCGGGAGACCGGGTGCAGGGTCGTGCGCCTCGGCGTGCGCATGGTCATGGTGACCTCGGGCACGCCCAGCTCCCACTGGCCGGCGAAGCGGAAGCCGCCCTTGGTGACCTTCTTCGTCGGCAGCGCCCACACCTTCTCCCAGCCGCCGAGCGGGCGACCGGACAGCAGCGTGCCGCCGAAGACCTTGCCGTTGGGCAGGGAGCGCTGGAAGAAGACGTCGTAGGTGTTGTTCAGCGGCTGCGCGGTCTTCGGCGCGCGGAAGCTGACCTCGGTGGCCTTGCGGGCGTCGAGGGTGATCTCCATGTCGCCGGTGACGGTCAGCTCGGGCTCGAACAGCCAGGCCCGGTTGGCGCGGTCGTCGGCGTCCACCCAGTCGAGCACCTGCAGCAGGCTGACGGTGCCGGCCGGGACGCGGCTCACCACCAGGCCCACGTCGTCGATGCGGTTGGGGCCGAGCTCGCCCTTGTTGCCGTCGACGTCCAGGACGCTCATGGCCGACGGGGTGCGCGGCCTGCCGTCCCGGTCGATGGTGCGGATGGTCAGGTCGTACTTGGGGACGTCCCGCACCGCGCCGAGCGGCGTGCTGAGCCGGACGCCGTCCGCCTCGGCCGTCACGGCCCCGCTGTAGAGGCCGACGGGCAGCTCGGCCGGGTCGAGGGTGACGGTGGTGGCGGCGGTGCCGCCGGCGGGGACGGTCAGCGTCGCGTCGGCGAGGACCGGCCTGGCGGCGCCCATCGCCGCCTTCAGCGTGAGCGTGACGGGCTGGTCGCCCAGGTTGCGGTAGGAGATCTCGCCGGTCTTCGCCGCGCTGCCGGTCTCCAGCAGGCCGAAGTCCACGCCGCCGCTCGTCGCGAACACCTGCTGCCGGGTCGCGCGGTCCAGGTCCACCCGGCCGGCGCCCTGCTCGTAGACGGTGAAGCCGTCGTCCGTGGAGGTGGACATCAGGGCGGACTTGAGCTGCTGGGCCGTCCAGTCCGGGTGCCGCTGCGCCATGATCGCGACCGCGCCGGCCACGTGCGGCGTGGCCATGGAGGTGCCGGAGGCGCCGGTGTAGTGGTCGTCCACCGGGGAGCCCATGGCGGTGCCGGCCGCCCGCGCGGCCACGATGTCCACGCCGGGCGCGGCGATGTCGGGCTTGAGCCCGCCGCCAGGGCGCGGCCCGCGGCTGGAGAACGCGGCGAGCTTGTCGCTCTTGTCCACCGCGGCCACGGTCAGCGCGGCGTCGGCCGCGCCGGGCATGCTGATCGTCTCGGCCTCGTACAGGTTGCCCGCGGCGACCACGAACAGCGTGCCGGTCTCGGCGGTCAGGTCGTTCACGGCCTGGCTGAGCGGGTCGGTGCCGTCGCTGGGCGGGCCGCCGAGGCTCATGCTGACGGCCTTGGCGCCGCTGCGCGCGGCCCACTCCATGCCCTCGATGATCCACGACTCCTGGCCGGAGCCGGTGTTGTCGAGCACCTTGCCGACGACGAGCTGCGCGCCCGGGGCGACGCCCTTGAACTTGCCGCCCGAGGCCGCGCCGGTGCCGGCGATGGTCGAGGCGACGTGGGTGCCGTGCCCGTGCCCGTCCTGGACGGGCTGGTCGGGGACGAACGACTTGCTGTCGGCGATCCTGCCGGCCAGGTCGGGGTGGCCGGTGTCGGCGCCGGTGTCCAGGACGGCGATCTTCACGCCGGTCCCGTCCTGGCCGCGTTCCCATGCCTTGGGGGCGCCGATCTGCGGGACGCTCACGTCCAGGTCGGCCTTGACCTTGGCGTCCAGCCACAGCTTGGCGATGCCGCCGCGCAGCGTGCCGGGCGACTTGGCCAGGCCCTCGCCGGCGGGCCGGCCGCCGCGCACGGCCTCCCAGAACGCGCCCGCCTCGGCCTTGGTGACGTCGAGGGCGGAGGCGTGGATGCTCTCCAGCGTCCGGGTGGGCTCGCTGGCGGGGACGGCGGCGGCCGAGCGCTTGACCGCGGCCTCCGGCTGGTCGCCCGGGTACTGCACGATGACCGGCAGCCGCTTGGCCACCTCGTCGGAGTAGCCGTTCTCGGCCAGGTACTTGACGTCGAACAGCCGCCTGTCCACCAGGCCCGCCTGGACGGCCGAGACCGCGTCGTCCGGCAGCACGAAGACGCCGTCCGGGGTGAACTGGGTGAACAGGTTGATGCGGCGGCCGTCCTGGCGGGTGCCGGGGGCCGGCTCGACGCGGTACCGGCCGGTGGCGGACCGGGTGAGCTGGACCTTGTCACCCGTGATCAGCGTGACGACGACCTTCTGGGCGCGCACCCCGGACAGGGCGACGTCCTTGGCGGGCTGCGCGGGCGCTGTGGGCGCTGTGGGCGCTGCGGGAGCGGCGGGGGCGCCGGGTGCGGGGGTGTCCGGTGTCGCGGCGGTCGCCGGTCCGGCGGTCAGCACGCCGGCGAGCGCGGTGACCGCGGTCAGCAGGACGCCTGTCCGGCGCGCCAGCGGGGGGCGGGGCAGTGCCATGGTGGCCTTTCTGGCGGGGGAGGGGTTCGGACGGCGGCGGCGGGCTCATGGCCCGGAAGGAGGAACCGTCCGTGAGGGTGTGGACGGGGGCATGACCGTCCGGGAAGGGCGGGGTTCCGTGACCGTCCGGAAGGGTCAGACGGGTTCGAAGCCGTCCGGTGGGCGGGGGGGCTCCGGGGTCTCCTCGTGCGGGGAGGGGACGTCGGGGGCCGGGTCGTCCGGGTCCGGCCGGTCGGGGTCTTGGATGGTGTCGGACATGCCGAAAGTGTCGCGGCAGACGTATGGGGTGGGGTATGGGGTGCCCTATGGGGAAAAATCCCCATTTTGGGGTTAGTCGCTGGGGAGGAGGTGGCGGGCCAGCTCCGTCCGCGACCGCGCCCCCACCTTGCGCATGGCCGCGCTGACGTGCTTGTCCACCGTCTTCGGCGACAGGAACAGCTCCCTGGCGATCTCCTGGTTGGTCAGCCCCTCGGCCGCCAGCCGGGCCACCTGCTCCTGCCGGGCCGACAGGGCGTGGTCGTTCCCCGCCTGCGCGGGCGCGCTCTGCGCCGCCGGGCGGACGCCCCACCTGCGGCCCAGCCCGGTCGCGCGGTCGAGATCCCAGCGCGCCCCGAGCTCGGCGTACACCGCGACGGCCCGGCCGAGCCGGACGGCGGCCTCGGGGTCGTCGAGGGCGAACAGGCAGGCGGCGGCCTGCTCGCTCGCCTGCGCCGCCTCGTACCGCGCCGGGACCGTCTCGAAGGCGTCGGCGGCGGCGGTGAACTCGGTCGCGGCCCGCGCCCACTGCTCCCCGGCGGCCGCCAGCAGGCCGCGGGCCTGCGCGAGCGCGGGCCCGGCCAGCGGCGCGTCGCGCCCGGCCAGCCGGTCGGCGTGCCGCGCGACGACGTCGGCGGCCTCCTGCGGACGGCCCGCCACGAGCAGCGCCTCGGTCAGCGCGGGCAGCGCGCGGACCGCCACCGGCCACAGCTCGCTCGCCTCCCAGTGGCGGCCCGCCTCGACGGCCGCCTCGATGGCCGCCTCCGGCTCGCCCCGCGCGGCGCTCAGCCGGAGCGACATCGCCAGCGGCAGCACCAGGTCGTCGTACTGCCCCCGGGTGCGGGCCTCGGCGGCGGCGTCGAGCAACGACGGCAGCGCGGCCTCCTGACGGCCCTGCACCACGGCCAGGCAGGCGGTCACGATGTCGAGGAGGATGCGCTCGTGCGGCTCGTCGCCGAACTGGTCGCGCAGCTCCTGGAGCCTGGCCGGCAGGCCCTGCCAGGAGCCCTCGAAGTAGTCGGCCGCGGCCAGGTTCACCAGGCAGCGCAGTTCCAGCCGCTCGCGCAGGTCGGGCTCGGCGCCCTCCTCGACCGCCGCGGTCAGCAGGCGGCGGCCCCGCCGGTGGTGCCCGCTGAACAGGGCCGCGCCCCCGATGGAACGGTAGGCGTTGACCTCGCGGCGCAGCAGCCGCCGTCCGCCGGTCTCCCGCAGCAGGTCGTCGGCGAGCACGGCCCAGCGCGGGTCGCCCATCACCACGAAGATCATCGCGATCTTGCCGAGCACCAGCATCCGCATGGCCGGGTCGGCGACCGCGGGCAGGGTCGCCAGCGCCCGCTCCAGCCACGACCTGCTCTCCTCCGGCGGCAGGCCGCTGGGCGGGCGGCCGACCCCGGCCATGGCCCACGCCGCCAGCCCCGGCTCGCCGGCCAGGTCGTCGGCGGCCCGCGCGAAGGCCTCGCCGATGCGGGCGCCGTCGGTGCGGGTGCGCTCCAGGTGCAGCGCGAGCAGCAGGCGCAGGTGGCCGCGCACCGGGGGCGGCACGTCCTGCTCCAGCGCGCCGGTGACCAGGTCGGCGACCGGCGGCGGGCGCAGCAGCTCCAGCGCGGCCCAGCCCAGCTTCACCGTCAGCTCGGCCCGCCGGGCGGCGGGCAGGTCGGCGCCGCGCAGGACGTCCTCCAGCAGGCGGGCGGCCTCGGCGTCGTCACCGAGCCGGGACGCCTGCTCGGCCGCCTCGATCGCGGCCGCCACCCACTGCCCGGCCCGGCCGGCCTGGCGCAGGTGGTGGGCCAGCCGGCCCAGCGGCACCGGGCGCAGCTCGCGTACGGTGTCGGCGGCGGCTGCGTGCAGGGCCTGCCGGCGGCCGAGCGGGATCGCCTCGTATACCGCCTGCGCCGCCAGCACGTGACGGAACCCGACCAGGCCGCCGGTGTCGGCGAACAGCCCTGAGCCCAGCACCTCGTCGATCGCCCCGACGTCGGGCCCCGACAGCAGCGCGACGGGCACCGGGAGCTGCAGCACGGCGGCGCGCTCGGCCACCTCCTTGGCGCCCGGGGAGAGCCGGGCCACCCGTTCCTGCACCGAGGCGCGCACGCCGCTCGGCACGTCGAGCTCCTCCAAGGCCCGCCGCGCCCAGCCGCCCTCCCACCGGATCAGCGTGCCGCGGTCGCGCAGCAGCGCCAGCAGCTCCTGCACGGCCAGCGGCAGGCCGGAGGCCCGCCCGCACAGGTGCTCGGCGAACTCGGCCGTCACCTCCTCGGCCCCGAGGATCGCCGAGGCCATCACCCGGGTTTGGGCGGCGTCGAGCGGCGGCAGCACCAGGTGCTCGGCCGTGATCGTGTCGGGGGCGCGGGCCGTGATGGCCCGCACCGCCCCGGACGCCTCCTCGCTCCGGTACGTCAGCACCACCCGCAACGTGCCGGGCAGCACGGACATCAGGTACGTCAGGAACTCGACCGTCTGCCCGTCGGCCCAGTGCAGGTCCTCCACCGCCAGGACGGCGGGGCCGAGCGCGGTCAGCACCTCGGCGAGCCCGCGGAAGACCCGGTGCCGCTCGGCCGCCCGGTCGTCCAGCGGCGGCGGCGTCTCCGGCAGCACCCCGGCCAGCTCGGGCAGCAGCTCGCGCAGCGCGCCGGCGACCGGTGACAGCGCCGCGCCGGCCAGCTCGGACGCCCGTCCGCGTAACGCCTCGACGACGGGGCCCAGCGGGAACGGCTCCCTGATCTGTACGCAGGCCCCGCTCAGCACCCGCAGGCCCGCCACCGCGGGACCGCCGAGCAGCTCGGCCGTCAGCCTGGACTTGCCGATGCCGGCCTCGCCCTCGACGACGGCCACGGCGGGCGCCCCGGCGACCAGCGCGACGAGCCGGGCGAGCTCCTTCTCCCGCCCAACCAGAACAGGAGACACCACCCGCCCAGCACGCACCCGCTCATTCAACTGCACCCGAAGTCACAGATCAACGTCACAACCCCGCGAAACGCCCGAACCGGGAGGAAGCGACGGCAGCCCCCGGCTTCCGGCTCCAGCGGGGGCGCCGTGGGCGGGTCAGGCCGGGGCGATGCCGTCGTAGTCGATCAGGAGGTGGCGGGGGCCGCGCAGCACCGGGCTGGGGCGGTACGGCGGCGGGTCGGCGACCAGCCGCGGATTGCGCACCCTGCGCACCAGCTCACCCAGCACGATCTGCGCCTCCAGCCGGGCCAGCGGCGCGCCGAAGCAGTAGTGGACGCCGCCCCCGAATCCCAGGTGCTCGTTCGGCCGGCGGCACGGGTCGAACCGGTCGGGCTCGCGCACGTGGGCCGGGTCGCGGCTGCCCGCCGCCAGCGCCAGCACGACGGGCGAGCCGGCCGGGATGGTCACGCCGCCGACCACCACGTCGTCGAGGGTGACCCGGGAGGAGACGAGCTGCACGGGCGGCTCGAAGCGCAGCAGCTCCTCGACCGTGGTGATGACCAGGTCGGGGTCGGCGCGCAGGCGTTCCAGCAGCATGGGGTCGCGCAGCACGGTGAGCATGCCGTTGGCGATGAGGTTGATCGTGGTCTCGTGCCCGGCGATGAGCAGCAGCAGGGAGGTGGCGACGACCTCCTCGGGCGTCATGCGGCCGTCCGGGCCCTCGTAGGTGACGAACCCGGACAACATGTCGTCGCCCGGCTCCCGCCGCCGCGCCTCGGCCAGCCCGGCGAGGTAGCGTTCCAGGTTCTGCGACACCGCCTGGCGCTCGCGGGCCCGCTCGGCGCGGTCCTCCTCGCCCGGACCGAGCGTCTCGACGATCTGGTCGGCCCAGGCGTGGAACTGCTGCTCGTCCTCGGCCGGCACGCCGAGCAGCCGGCAGATGACGGCGATCGGCAGCGGGTAGGCGACCTCGTCCACGACGTCGGCCCGGTTCTTGCCGGCCAGGGCGTCGATCAGCTCGGTGGTGGTGGCCAGCATCATCGGGCGCAGCCCGTCCACGACGCCCGGCGAGTGCGGCGGGCCGAAGTGGCGCATGGTCAGGCGGCGCAGCCGGTCGTGCTCGGGCGGGTCGAGCCTGATGAAGGCGGGCGCGTGCTCCGGCTCCTCCGGCGCGTTCGCCAGGTTGCGCCGGTCGGAGCTGACCCGCGGGTCGTGCAGCAGCTCGACGATCTCCCGGTACGTGCTGACGACGTACGAGCCGTCCGCCAGCCGCGTCACCGGGTTGCGGCGCAGCTCCCCGAGGAACGGGTAGGGGTCGGCGCGGCCGGCCGGGTCGAGGATGCGCTGCATGGCGGCGTCCGAGGTCATGTCCTGCACTCCTGTCCTGAGTTCCTGCCGGGTCAGCTCTGCGGCTCGTGCCGCAGCGAGGCGCGCCGCTCGGCCGGGTCGTGGCCGGTCACCACGACCGTCGCCCCCTCGGCCGCGACCAGCCGCTCGGGCACCCGGGCCGGTACGGGCCGCGCCTCCCCCCGCATGTCCATGTGCCGGAAGGCGGGCGGGAAGGGCGTGGCCCGCTCGATCAGCCGCTGGTAGAACTCCAGCCACATGCCCTGGTCGAAGGTGACCGCGGCGGTGATCCGGCCCTTGTAGCCGTAGACGGCGACGAAGCGGCGCTCGTCCGTCGAGCCCTGGGTGACGACGAGCTCGTCGGCGAAGGTGGGCACGCCCACCGACTTGATGTTGACACCGAACTGGCTGGACCAGAACACCGGCACCGACAGGTGCGGCCAGCGGTGGGTCTGGTCGCTGACCATGTTGTGGGCCGCGATCTCGGCCTGGGTGACGGCGTTCCCCCAGTGCTCCAGCGTCATGAACTGGTACTGGTACAGCGGGTGCGGGAAGCGGGCGATGTCGCCGGCGACGAAGACGTCGTCGGTCACCAGGCCGTTGGTGTCCACGGCGCGGCAGCCGGCGTCGCAGGCCACGCCCCACACACCGGCGGCCAGCCCCGAGTCCAGCAGCCACTCGACGTTGCGCACCGAGCCGAGCGCGACGACGGCGACCTCGGCCTCGACCGTGCTGCCGTCCGACAGATGGGCGCCGCGCAGCCGCCCCTGCCCGTCGCCCTCCAGCGCGGTGACCGTGGTGCCGCACCGCAGGTCCACGCCGTGCTCGCGGTGGAGCTGGGCGGCGACGTCGCCGATCACGCCGCCGAGGGCGTTGACGAGCGGGGCCGGGCCGCGTTCGACGACCGTCACGGGCAGGTCCAGTTCGCGGCAGACCGAGGCGATCTCGCTGCCGGTGAACCCGGCGCCCAGGATGAGCACCCGGTTGGGGCGGGCGGCCAGCGCCTCCCGCAGGCCGGCGGCGTCCCGCATCGAGCGCAGCGTGTGGACGCCCGTCAGCCGGGCCTGCTCCTCGTGCGGCCAGGGCCGGGCGCGGGTGCCGGTGGCCAGCAGCACCCGGTCGAAGCCGACCTCGCGGCCGTCGGCCAGCAGGACGCGCTTGCCGGCCACGTCCAGGCCCGTCGCCCGGGTGCCCCACAACCATTCGGCCTCGACCTCGCGCAGGTGGGGCAGCATGACGTGGTCGGGCGCGACCTGCCCCATGAGCACCTGCTTGGACAGCGGCGGCCGGTCGTACGGCTCGGCGGGCTCGTCGCCGATCACGGTCAGCGATCCGGTGAAGCCCTCCCGTCTGAGGACGCCGGCGGCCCGCGCCCCGGCCAGGGACGCGCCGACGATGACGATGCGCCCGTCGGTCATCCCGCGCGCCGGCGGGCCGGGCGGCTCGGGCGTGAGCCGGGTGGCCGTCCAGTCGAGGTGGATGGCCTGGACGGGGCAGGCCGCCGCCGCGCGCAGCACGTGCTCGCGCCGCTCGTCGCCGGGGTCGAGGTCGTACAGGAGGGACTCCTCGCGCATGGTGAAGACGTCGGGCGCGAGGAAGGCACACTGCCCGTACCCCTGGCACCGCGTCAGATCGACGACGACTTTCACCGGCCATCCCCCTGTCGAGCGAGCCGCGCGCCCGTTCCCCGGTCGGCGCGCCCGGCTCGGACTGGCCTACCCCCGCCGCCCGCGCCCGTAGCCTGCGCGCGCCGATCCTGCCCTGCTCTTTAGGCGGTACGGACGGTCCTTGGGCGGTACGGACGGTCCTTGGGCGGTACGGACGGTCTTCAGGCGGTACGCACGCGATTCACGCCGTCCCGGACGGACCCCGCTCGCCGAGGGGACCCGGCGCCGTAACCGGGCCGTCGGGCAGTCGGTAGGCATTTGTCAGTGATCGCCGATAACGTTCCGCGCAACGTGGCGGCGGGAGATCCGCGCCGCGACACATTCCCATGGCTTGACGGCATGGCTGCATGCCATGGCTGCGCGAGGAGAGGCGGCGGCAATTGGGTTGGCTGGCGGCGGGCGACGCGTACGAGGTCGCCCTGATAGAGGGCCGGGTCACGGCCAGGGCCACGTCCGGCCGCTCGGCCGGACGGCAGCTGAAGACGCTGCCGAAGGCGGTGCGCGAGCACCCCGAGGCGGACCGGCTGCGCCGCTTCGCCGAATGGCTCGACCGGCACGCCGCGTCCTGCGTGGCGCACGTGGACGCCTGGATGGTGTCCTCGCTGCCCGTGCCGACCGAGCTGATCGCCCGGGTGTGGCCGGACGAGGCGTGGCAGACGGCGCTGCGTGACGTGGCGGTCGTCGGCGACGACCCCGACGAGGTGGGCTTCCTGCGCGACGCGACCTCCTCCGGCGAGCTGCGCATGGTCAACCTCGACGGCGAGACCGTCAGGCTGGCCCCGCGCACGGTGACGCTGCCGCACCCGGTGCTCCTGCCCGACCTCGACGACCTGCGCGAGTTCGCCGCCGAGCTGGGCATCACGCAGAAGGTCGAGCAGATCCACCGGGCCATCTGGCGCAAGCCCGCCGACCAGGGCGAAGGGGTGCGCCAGGTGAAGGACTTCGCGGGCGGCACGTACGCCTCCCGGTTCGGCGTGGCGGCCCGCGCCACCCAGCTCGGGTACCGCGTCTCCGGCGGCTACGCCACCTGCCAGGTGCGCGACGCCGGCCGGCTCACCGAGGCCGCCGTCTGGATCGGCGAGCCCTACTGGGACAGCGAGACGTCCACGGGCGATCTCACCTGGCGCGACCAGGACGGCAGGACGCTCACGCTGCGCGAGGTCGGCCCGGTCGCCTGGTCGGAAGGCATGAGGATGGCCGCCGCGCTGCACGCCGGCCGGCAGGTCGAAGAGGGGAAGGGCGCATGACCGGGGACATCTCGCAGAACGCCGAGGCGCGGGAGCTGCTCGACGCCGGCGCGGTGCTGCCGGCCGGCACCGAGGGCGCGGGGGAGCGGGCCGTGCCGCTGGTCGCCCGCGCCTACCGGCACCCCGGCCTCGACGACCGGGTGATCGTGCGCCTGGTCACCGAGGAGCTGAGCGGCGCCGAGGACGCGGTGGGCGGCTTCCTCGGCCTGGTGCCCGAGGGCGAGGCCGCGGTGGTCGGCCTGGGCCTGCGGCGCTCGCTCGGCTTCCCCGAATGGGTGCTGGTCCACCACCCGCAGGACGGGCACCACGCCCTGGCCGTCGTGCCGGAGCTGGAGCGCGTCGCCCGGCAGGCCAGGACCAAGCCCAAGACGGCGCTCGACGCCTACCAGCGCCTGGCCGGGCAGCTCGCCGCGGCCGTCCCGCACTTCCTGCCGACCTTCTACGAGCAGGCCGCCCGCGTGTTCGCCGCGGCCGACAACGCCCAGTACGCCGGGCAGCTCTTCTCCGCCGCCCGCCGGGCCGAGGCCCAGCACGGCCTCCCCGTGGACGACGACCGCCTCGACGCGGTGTTCCTGGAGTTCGCGCTGGCCGGGGCGCTGCCGGTCAAGGCGCTGTCCGGGTACGCCAAGGAGCTGACCGCCCGCCTGCCCGCCGCGGAGGCACTGAACAGGTACGCGCGGCTGTGCGTGCGCAGGACCGCCGGCGGCCTCGCCCCCTCGGCGCAGATGGCCGCCGACATCCGCAGGCTCGCCAGAGCCGCCGGCGTGGACGCCGAGGCGGCCGAGCAGGACTACCTGGCCGAGGTGCTGGCCCTGCCGGCCGCCATGCAGGCCCCGACCGGCTGGTGGAAGTCCCACGCCCCGGCCGTCGCGGCGCTGGCCAGGCAGCGGCCGGAGCTGCGCGGCACGCTGCTGAACGTCATCCCCGACAGCCACGACCGGGAGCTGCCGGGCATCTGGCTCGACATCCTGGAGAGCGCGGGCGCGACCGCCGGCCTGCACACCGACGTGCCCGAGGCCGAACGCCCGGCCGACGGCGCCGCCGGCTGGCTGCGCAGGTTCCTCGCCGCGCGGCAGCGGGCCTGGGGCGTCGCGCCGCACCTGCCCGCCCTCCACGCCCTGATCGAGCGCATGGCCGACCGGCTGCGCGCCGAGCTGACCGCGACCGGCACGACGATCGCGGTCGACGACGAAGCCGACCTGATCGACCTGCTGCTGGCCCTCGGCATCCCGCTGGCCGACCCCGGCGACGGCGCCCGGCTCCGGCTGACGCACTGGGCGGAGCACGACGACCGGCGCGACCTGCTCGCCCTGGCCGCCGACGGCCGCTTCCACACCGCCTTCCGGCACGGCGCCGACCACCTCGACGCCGACGACGTGGGCAGGGCCACCGTCCGCGCCCTGGCCGCCTCGCCGGGCGGGCGTCCGCTGCTGGCCGAGTGGGTACGCCTGGTCGCCCGCCGTTCGGCCGCCGCCGGCCTGCCCAACCTGCCCGACGCCCTGCGCCGCCTGTCCTGGCTGCCCGGCGAGGCCCTGGCCCTGGCCGAGGACGCGGTGCGCCAGGCGGTGACCGACGCCGACGTGGCCGGGGTGCTGGCCCGCGCCCTGCGGTCCGGCGTGATCGACGAGCTGGGCTGGCCCGCCTTCGAGCAGGCCGCCACCCAGCTCGTGCCGGAGAAGGACATCGACGACCTCGTCGTCTGCGACGCCTGGCCCAACCTGGTCGTCGCGGGCACCGCGCAGGCCCGGGTGCTCTCGGCCGACGGCGTCCTGCTCACCCACGACCTGCGCGTCCCCAGGGACGACACCTGGAGCGATCCCGGCTTCCACTACGTGGACGGCGAGCTGCTCGTCTACTGGGACTCCCGCGACCGCGCCAACGGCCTGCGCGGCTACTGGCACACCTCCGCCGACCGGGTGCGCGACCTGGACGGGAAGGACCGGAGCCGGGGCACGCGGCTGGACTACTACCAGGGCGACGACCCGGTCAGCCTGGCCGTGCCCGGCGGCGGCCGGACCACCGGGTACGGCGTGCTGCACGCCGGTGACACGGCCGTCCCCGACGAGCGGCACCTGCTCACCGACGGCACGTCCTTCTGGACGTGGACCTGGTCGGAGCACGACACCGGCTGGTACGAGTTCGACCCCGCCGGCGGCGGCGTCGGCAGGAAGTCGCTGCCCGGCTTCCTCGCCGGCACCCCGTACGTCCGGCCCGCCGAGGGCTGGCTGCTGCCCGCCCCCTCCGACGAGCCCACCCCGGTCGGCGCCCCCGTGGACGGCCTGTACGGCCTGCGCGTGGTCAGGCTGCCCGACGGCTCCCACCGCGCCGAGGACCTGTCCGGGATCTCGGTGACGCTGCCGCCGGACGCCGGCGTGCCGGTGCGCGTGCTGACGTTCCCGGGCGCGGAGCGGGCCTGCGCCGTCGTCCGCGGCAGCTACCGGATCAGCCTCGTGGACGCCGACGGCGTCGTCCTGGCCGAGTACCGGACCGACGCCAAGCCGGGCGCGTTCGGCGCGGGCACGCCCATCCTGCCGCCCGAGCGCTACTGGTACTGCCTGCGCCCCCGCGACCTCGAAGGCTCGGCGGCGCTGCGCCGCGCGGACCGCGAGACCGCCGAGGCCCTGCTCGAAGCGGCCACGCCCCAGGGCGCCGACCTGGCGGCGGCCGTCCGCGCGCTGCTGCCGGGCATCACCCACGAGGCGCTGGTCAAGGGCGTGGCCGGGATCGTCGGCTTCGCCGCCACCCAGCAGGACGCGGTGCGCACCGTCGTGGCCAACCTCAACCGCGCGCTGGCCGGCGACCCGGCCGCCGAACGGGGCCCGTCCGGGCCCGCCGACCACCTGCTGGACGAGGCGCTCAACGGCCTCGGCGACGGCCGCGGCTACCACCGCCACAACGCCGACGCCGCCTTCCAGCAGATCCGCGCGGTGGGCGGGGCCGTGACCGCCGGGCAGGACCGCCCGCAGGTGGCCAACCACCTCCGCCTGCCCGGACTGCCGGCCTCCGGCCTGCGGTGGGAGCGCCTGCTCGACCACTGCGCCGCCGTGGCGTACCGGTGCGCGGCGCCGACCACCCCGGCCGAGCACCGGGACGCGCTGGGCGTGCTGCTCGGCGAGCTGCGCGACGGCGGCCTGCCGGTCGCGGCCGGCTCCTCCCGCTGGCGCCGCATGACGGTGACGCTCAGGCGCGAGCACATGGTGGCCGCGGACGGCACCCCGGCGGACGGCTCGCTCTCGGGCGTGCTGCCGCTGGGCGGCGGCGCGTTCGTCGTCTTCCTCGACCTGCGCGAGACGGACGTCGACGGGCTCGAATGGACGGCGCTGTGCCACGACCCCGCCGGGGTGTTCGAGGTGCCCGCGCCCTACACGGTCCGCGACACCTCGCCCGTCGGCGGGGACCGGGAGGCGAGTTGGCTCGCGGCGTTCCTCACCGAGCTGGCCGCGCGCGGCCCGGCGCCCTGGCACGACGCCGCCGCCGAGGAGTTCGCCCGGCTCACCGGGGTCTCCCGGACCGCCGCGCGGCTGGTCGTGGCCGGGTTCCCGCAGGTGGACACCTACGAGCGGACCTACCTCGACAAGGAGGCCCGCGCGACGATCGGCGTGAAGGTGGCCGAGGCCGCCGTCGCCAAGGACGAGCTGCGCGCCCTCGGCGCCGGCGTGCGGCGGGCCGTCACAGCGGCGCTGCTGCCCGCCGACCCGGCCCGCCTGTGGACCGACGGCCCCGACGCGGCCGCCGCCGCGCGGGTGTGGAACGAGCGCGTCGGGCAGCGGCTCGCCCTGCCCGAATGGCTGCTCGGCGAGGCCGCCCGCGCGCTGCGCACCGTCGAGGGCGACCCGGCGCCCGCCCTGCGCGCGGTGCTCGACCCCGCCGCCGCTCCCGAGCTGAGCGTGGACCTGGAGTGGGAGGTGCGCGGCGACCGCGTCCACCCCGTCGGCCAGGGCACCGGGTTCGGCGGGCGGTCGCTGGTCACGGCCGTCGCCACGGCCGCCTGGCTGGCCCACCGGCTGCCGGCCGGGGATCCGCTGCGCGCCGGGCTGCCCGCCGCCCTGTCGGCGGTCCGCGACCGGCTCGCCCACCCCGGGCTGCTGATCGACCTCGACGAGTACGTCGGCCTGCCCGCGTTCAAGAAGGTCGCGGGCACGCCGACCGAGGTCGGCGACGGCTACGAGCGGTACGGCGCGGTCGTCATGGCCACCTACGACAGCCAGCCCTCGCCCGCGCTCCGCCCGCACCTGCTCGACGCGGCCGGCGAGGACCCCTACCTGCGGGCCCTGATCGGGCTCAACGGCTCGTTCCCCGCCGTGTCCGCGCTGCGCACCGCCCTCGACCCGCGCTTCGCGGCGCTGCTGGCCGACCCCGGCGACCCCGCCCAGGGCGACCGGGACGCCGACGGGATCTGGTGGCCGCAGGACCCCACCCGCTCGGTGCCCGACCTGGTGGTGGACGTCGCCAAGGCGCACGGCCTCGGCGAGGACGCCGCCGCCGTCTACCTGATGCTGCTGGCCATGCCCGACCCCACCGACCGCAACACCGCCCGGTGGACCGGCTGGAAGCCGGCCCGGCTCAAGGCCGCGCGGGCCGAGCTGGCCCGCACCGACCTGGTCGTCCAGGCCGTGCGCGCCCGCGCCGGACGCTCGTTGTTCCTGACCGGCGGCTGGTCGGAGGAGCGCACGCCGCGGCTCCCGCTGGAGCAGTGGAAGCTCCCGATGTTCAGCCCGAACGCGGGCCTCGGCGGCCTCCTCGTGCCCGGCGAACCCGTGGCCGACCTGTACGCCAGGGCCTGGCGGCGCGTCCAGGACGGCGACGTGCCCCGGTTCGAGCAGCTCGACGTCAAACGCGGCCGCCGCCGCTGACCCTGTCATCACCACACGAAGGACACGAAACCCCATGACCCTCACCGACGAGGCGACCCCCGCCACGCAGGTGGTCTCCGCCGAGCAGCGGTACGCCACCGAACTGGCCTTCCTCGCCGCCCACGACGACGGCCCCCGCCCGCCCGGCTGGCTGCTGACGCCGCGCGCCGTCGTGACCTTCATCTGCGGCAGCGGCGAGGAGACCCTCTCCCTGCCCGCCCGGGACGGCCTGCCGTCCAAGCTCAAGGTGGCGCCCAAGTTCGTCGGCGAACGCGCGCTGGTCGAGCGCTGCGTCGTGACGCTGGCCGGCGAGCGCGGCCTGCTGCTGGTCGGCGAGCCCGGCACGGCCAAGTCGATGTTGTCGGAGCTGCTGGCCGCGGCGGTCTGCGGCACCAGCGCGCTCACCGTCCAGGGCACCGCCGGCACCACCGAGGACGCCTTCCGCTACGGCTGGAACTACGCGCTGCTGCTGGCCCAGGGGCCGAGCCGGGGCGCGCTGGTGGACTCCCCGGTGCTGACCGCCATGCGATCGGGGCGGGTGGCCAGGGTCGAGGAGATCACCCGCTGCCTGCCCGAGGTGCAGGACGCGCTGGTGTCCATCCTGTCCGACCGGCGGGTCAGCGTCCCCGAGCTGGCCGGGACCGACGACGCGCAGGTGGCCGCCGTCCCCGGGTTCACGGTGATCGCCACGGCCAACCTCCGCGACCGCGGCGTGTCGGAGATGTCGGCCGCGCTCAAGCGGCGCTTCAACTTCGAGACCGTCGATCCCATCTCCGACGCCGCGGCCGAGACGTCCCTGGTGCGGCGGCAGGCCACGGCGGTCGTCCAGCGCGCCGGCGCCGGGTTCGCCGTGGACGACGCGGTGTTGGAGGCGCTGGTCACGGTCTTCCGCGACCTGCGCACCGGACGGTCCGGCGAGGGCTGGGACGTCGAGCGGCCGGGCACCGTGATGTCGACCGCCGAGGCGGTGCAGGTGGCGGCCTCGCTCGGCGTCGCGGCCGCGTACCTGCCGGGCGGCGACGTCCTCGACCTGGTGCCCGGCCACCTGCTGGGCGTCGTGCGCAAGGACGACCCCGCCGACCACGGACGGCTGCTCGGCTACTGGGACGGGCCGGTGCGGCGGCGCGCCGAGGACGGCTCGGCCATGTGGCGCCGCCTCTGGGACCTGCGGGAGAACCTCCGTTGACGCCCCACACCCCGGCCGACCGGGCCGACCCGGCGGGCCCGCCCGACTCGCCGGCCCCGGCCACCCCGGCCGCCCCGGCCGCGCCGCTCGACCTGGCCGCGTCCCTCGACCCGGCGGATCCGCGGGTGGTGGTGGCCGGGTTGGCCGCTGCGACCCGGCCGTACCTGGTGGGGGTGCGGCACCACAGTCCGGCCTTGGCCGTCGTGCTGCCCGAGCTGCTGGAGGCGGCCGACCCGGAGACGGTGTGCGTCGAGCTGCCCGCCGACTTCCAGCAGTGGCTGCCCCACCTCGCCGACCCGGCCACCATCGCCCCGGTCGCCCTGGCCGGGAACGGCGCGGACGGGCTCGGCTTCTACCCGTTCGCCGACTTCTCCCCTGAGCTGGTGGCGATCCGGTGGGCGGTCAAGCGCGGCGTGGAGGTGCTGTGCTGCGACCTCCCGCTCTCGGACCCGGGCCGGCAGGCCGCCGGGCCTGAGGCTGAAGCCGCCGGCGGGCCGCGCTTCGCCGACGCGCTGACCGCCGCGGGCACCGGGCGGGTGGGCGACGACATGTGGGACCGGGCCGTCGAGGTCCTGGCGCCGGGCTGCGAGCCGGAGGCCGTCCGCCGGGCCGCGCTCGGCGTGGGCTGGGCGCTGCGGCGCGACGCGGCTGCGGGCGGCGGCGTCCAGGCCAGGGACCTGGCGCGGGAGGCGTACATGCGCCGCGTGGTGTCCGCCGCCGCGGCCGGTGGACGCCGGGTCGCCGCGGTCGTGGGCGCCTTCCACGCCCCCGCCCTGCTCACCACCGACGAGACCCCCGCCCCCGACTCCGCTCCCACCGCCTCCGCCGGGTCCGTGCCCGCCGGGTCCGTGCCCGCCGGGTCCGCGCCCGTCGGGTCCGCGCCCGATGGGGCGCGGGCCGTCACCTCGCTGGTTCCGTACGCCTTCGATCTGCTCGACTCCCGGTCGGGCTACCCTGCCGGGATCCGCGACCCGCGCTGGCAGCAGGCGGTGTTCGAGGCGGACGGCGTACCGGACCGGGTCAGGGACGGCGCCGCCCGCGCGATCACCGACCTGTGCAGGGAGCTGCGGGCCGCCGGACACGCGGCGGGCACCGGCGAGGCCGTCGAGACGCTGCGCCTGGCGTGCGACCTCGCCCGCCTGCGCGGCCTGCCCGCCCCCGGCCGCGGCGAGCTGCTGGAGGCGGTGACGACCGTCCTCGGCCAGGGCGAACCCCTGGGCCGCGGACGCGCGCTGGCCAAGGCGCTCGACACGGTGCTCGTCGGGACGGCCAGGGGCCGCACCGCCCCCGGCACCCCCCGCTCAGGGCTCGGGCCCGCCGTCGAGGAGGAGCTGGCCGCGCTCAGGCTGCCCTGCCCGGACGACCCCGACCCGCGCGAGGTGCGCCTCGACCCGCTCCGCTCCGACCTGGACGCACGCCGGGAGGTGCTGCTGCGCCGGCTGCACGTGTGCGGCATCGGCTACGGCGAGCCGATCCAGGTCGCGGGCACCGGCGACGCCGGCGCGCTCACCACCAAATGGCGCCTGTCCTGGACGCCCGCCGTCCCCGCGCTGCTCGACCTGGCCGGCGTCCGGGGCGTGACCCCGGCGCAGGCCGCGGCGGGCACCTTGCGGGAGACCTACCGGCGCGAGTCCGCGGACGGCGGCCCCACCTGCCGCACCATCCTCGACGGGCTGCGCGCCGCCGCCCGCTGCGACCTGCCGGAGCTGGTCGGGCAGCGGCTGGCCGACGCCGCCGGCACGCTGCCCGCCACGGCCACCCTCCCCGAGCTGCTCGACGCCCTCGACCTGCTGGAGGCGCTGCGCCGCGAGCACCTTCCCGGCACCACGCCGGAAGGACGCGAGCAGGCGGGCGAGCTGGCCGTCACGCTGCTGGAGGCCGCGGTCCGGTCGCTGCCCGGACTCGCCGGCAGCGACCGGCCCGAGGACGCGGTCGCGCTGGTCGCGCTCGCCACGCGGGCCGGGGAGGACCGGCTGGGCCTGCGGCTGGACGACGCGCTGGGCGCGCTCGCGAGCACCGGGGCGCCGCTCGTCCAGGGGGCCGCGCTGGCCGCCCGCGTGCTGCTCGACCTGGACGGCCCCGAGCTCCTGGGCGCGCGGGCCGCCGGCTGGATCGACACCGCCACCACCCCGGACGGCCGCCGCCGGCTGAGCCTGCTGCTGACCGGCGTGCTCACGGCCGCCGGACCGCTGCTCCAGGCGGCGCCCGCCGCGCTCGGCCCGCTGATGGACCGGGTGGACGAGCTGGCGGACAAGGAGTTCCTCGACCGGCTGCCCGCCCTGCGAGGTGGGTTCGACACGCTCGCCCCGGCGGCCCGCGGCCGGCTGCTGGCGGCGGTGTCCGAGCGGCTCGGGGACCGTCCGGACCTGACGCTGGACGCGCCGCCCGACCTGCTGGCCACCTGGACCGCCGCCGACCTGGCCGGCCTGACGGCCCTGCACACCCTCGGCCTCCTCACCCCGCACGACGTCCCGGCCTCGCAGGGCGTCCCGGCCTCGCAGGGCGGTCCGGTCCCGCTGGTGGAGGGCGGGGAACCGGTGCCTCTGGTGTCCACGCGCCAGGCGGAGGGCGGGGAGCCGGTGTCCGGGCGGCGGGTGGAGGGCGGGACGCGGATCGGCCCCGCCGACCGGTGGCGGTTGCTGCTCGGGCGGGAGCGCGAACGGCTGCCCGCCGGCGCCCGCCCGTACGCCCGCGCCCTGGACGAGCTCTACGGCGCCGGCCGCGGCGAGGGCGCCGACGACTTCGGGCAGCAGGGCGACACCGGAGGCCAGGGCGACCCGTTCCCCACGGCCCGCGAATGGGCCGACGAGCTGGAGTCCCTGTTCGGCGGCGACGTACGCGAGGAAGTGCTGGCCAGGGCCGCCGACGCCGGACGGCACGACGTGCTCGCCGAGCTGGACCCCGCCGCCGTGCGGCCGTCCGTCGAGCTGCTGACGTCCGTGCTGTCGCTGGCCGGCGGGCTGCCCGAGCAGCAGGTCGCCAAGCTCAGGCCGCTCGTCCGCCGCCTGGTCGCCGAGCTGACCCG
The DNA here is from genome assembly GCF_040649795.1 of Nonomuraea sp. NPDC048881. NCBI lineage: Bacteria > Bacillati > Actinomycetota > Actinomycetes > Streptosporangiales > Streptosporangiaceae > Nonomuraea > Nonomuraea sp. NPDC048881. The sequence continues at coordinate 134,957 of NZ_JBEZGC010000018.1, read as the reverse complement.
CGAGCTGGCGACCCGGCTGAGACCCGCGCTGACCGGCCTGGCCAACCCGCGTCCGACCAGAAGGCCCGGCGGCCGGCTCGACCTGCCGCGCACGCTGCGCGCCAACCTGGCCCACACCCGCCGCCTCGACGACGGGCGGCTCGTGGTGGTGCCGGAAAGGCCGGTGTTCAGCACGCGGGCCAGGAAGGAGGCCGACTGGCGGCTGATCCTCGTGGTCGACGTGTCGGGGTCGATGGAGGCGTCGGTCGTGTGGTCCGCGCTGACGGCGGCCGTCCTCGCGGGCGTGCCGACGCTCTCGACGCACTTCCTGACGTTCTCCACCCAGGTGATCGACCTGACCGACCGGGTGGAGGACCCGCTGTCCCTGCTGCTCGAAGTGCGGGTCGGCGGCGGCACGCACATCGCCGCCGGGCTCGCGCACGCCCGGACGCTGGTCACCGTGCCGAGCCGTACGCTCGTGGTCGTCGTCAGCGACTTCGAGGAGGGCTACCCGGTGGGCGGCCTGCTCGCGGAGGTGCGCTCACTGGCCGGGTCCGGCGTCCACCTGATGGGCTGCGCGGCGCTCGACGACCAGGGCGTGCCCCGTTACTCGCTGCCCATCGCCCAGCAGCTCGTCGCGGCCGGCATGCCGGTCGCCGCGCTCAGCCCGCTCGCCCTCGCCCGCTGGGTGGGGGACCGCCTCCGGGGAGGAGTCCGGTGAACACCTCTGCAACGCTCCCGCCTGCCGCGCCGCACGTGGTGGCCGCCGCCGTCGACGGCCTGACCAGCAGGTTGCGCAAGAAGCTGGACGCGGCCGTCGACCAGTACGCCGCCCTCGACCGGGTGGCCGACGGCACCGACGTGGTGGTCACGTGCGGCGAGGACGCGGTGGTCACGCTGTCGCCGGGGCCGTCGGGGGTGATCGCGGAGGAGGGGCAGGCCCGCTGCTCCTGCCTCCTCGCCCCCCGCTGCCTCCACCGCGCCGCCCTCCTCACCGCCTGCCCCCTGGCCGACCCGGCCGACACCCTGCCCCTGGACGTGGAGACGGACACATCCCCGTCCCCTTCCGGGCAACCGGACACGCCCTCCACCGACGGACGTCCCGCCCAGCCGGCCACCGAACCCGGCCGGCGACCGGACACCGACCAGGCGGGTGCCGAGCCGGCGCCCGGCCCAGGAGCCGGCCAGGCGGGTGGCGACTCCGGGTCGGGTCCACGGTCCGGGCAGGCGGGTGCCGCGTCCGGGTCGGGCTCAGGGGAGGCGGTCGTTCCGGCTGCGCCCGGGGCGGCGCAGGTGGCGGCGGCCGCGGGGTTGTGGCGGGCGGCGGCCGCCGTGCTGTCGGCGGGTGTGCCGGGCGCGGGCGCGGTGCCGCAGGCTGAGCTGCTCAGAGCCGCCCACACCGCCCGCCTGGCCGGGCTGCCCAGGGCCGAGGCCGCCACGCTGCGGGTGGTGCGCGGGCTGCGCGCCGCCCGTGCCCGCTACGACAGCCACCGCCTCGCCGACCTGGTCTCCGCCCTGCGGGAGCTGCTGCTCACCGTGGGCCGGCTGGCCGCGTCCGATCCCGACCCGGCGCTGGTCGGCACCGTACGGCGCGGCTACCGTCCGAACGGCGGCCTGAAGGTGTACGGCGTCTTCCGCGAGCCCGTGATCAGCAGCACCGGCTACGGCGGGGTGGTCACCCACCTCCTCACCGAGGACGGACGCTGGTTCTCGGTGGCCGACGTCAAGCCCGGCGGCCCGGCCCGTGCCCGTGGCGCGGCGACCGCAACCGTCGCCATCGGGGCGGCCATGATGAGCCACGCGCAACTGGCCCGCGGCGGACTGCTGATCGCCGGGGCCACCGTCTCCCCGGACGGCCGCCTCGGCGCGGGCAAGGGCGTACGGGCCACCCCGGTCGCCGGCCTGGCCTGGACGGACGGGCCGCTCGGCGCGCTGTTCGCCCGGCCGCTGTCCGAAGCGGTGGGGGCCCGGCTGTCGGCGGGGGCGTGGAGCGAGGAGGAGTCCGCCGAGCAGGTACGGGAGCCGGTCGGCTGCGACCTGGTGATCGTCGGCGCGGCGGGCGACCACGTCCTGGCCCGCCACCTCCCACCCACCGCCCCGCCACAACCGGCCGAAGCCGAGGGAACGGCGGAAGCCGGGGGAGTGGCGGAACCGGCCGAATCCCGGGGAGCGGTGGAAGCCGCGGGAGTGGCGGAAGTCGGGAGAGCGGCCGAAGCCACGCAGGCGGAGGAAGCGGCGGGAGCGGCGGTCGGCGGTGAGGGGCCGGTGGTCCGGCTGGTTCCGGCGAACCGTCATCCCGATCTCGCGTACGTCGAGAACCTGCGGCGGCTCGCCTCGCGCCCCGGCCTGCGGGTGCGCGTGGTGGCCAGGGTCGAGCCCGGCCGGGCGGCGACGCTCGTCCCGCTCGCCGTGGGGCCGGTCGCGGGGGAGGAGGCGACGCTCAGACTGCCCCCCGAGTGGCAGGGCCGGGCCGACCTCGGCTACGACCGCCTCCAGGGCTCGCACCTGCCACCCGCCGACGCCTGCCCCCCGCCCGCCGACGCCAGCCCCTCGCCCGGCCGGGACGCGTACGCCGAGGTGGACCCGCTGGACGGCGCGCCGCTGTGGCGGGTGCGCCGGCTGGTCGAGCTGGCGGTCTCCGGCGGACGCAGGGCGGTCGCCGAGTCCGCGCGCGGCGGCGACGCCCGCGGGCAGGCCGCGTCCCTGCGCCGGGCCGGGTTCCGCACGGCCGCCGACCTGGCCGTCGCGCTCGCCGACGAGGCCGACCGGCGTGAACGTGACGTGTTCGGCAGGCTGGCCGAGGCCGAACCGGACGGGTACGCGCGGGCCTGGCTCGCGGCGGCGACCCATCTGGCCGCCACCGAACGCGCCCTCGTCCGCACCTCCTGGCAGGCCACCCCCTGAAACCCGGCGACCGGGCCGCCCGCACCACGGGCGGCCCGCTCCCCGGGGCAGGCGAAAGGGTGCGGTGGGGGCGAGAAGGCAGCCGCGCGCGACGACGGCCCCGGCCCCGAAAGCTGGCCGCCCTCCCAGGAGGCGTGGGCGGAAGCGGCCCCAAGCCCGGGTGTGGGAGGGGCCGTCCTATTCGGAGGTGTGGGGGGTGAAGCGGGGGCGGAGGCGGTTTTCGTACAGGGTGAGGGCGGCGGCGATGGCCATGTGCATGTCGAGGTACTGGTAGGTGCCCAGGCGTCCGCCGAACCAGACGTCCCGCTCGCCCTTGGTCAGGTCGCGGTACCGGCGCAGCCGGGCGCGGTCCTGCGGCGTGTTGATCGGGTAGTACGGCTCGTCGGTCCGGCCGGCGAAGCGCGAGTACTCCCGCATGATCACGGTGGCGTCGGACGGGTACCAGGTGCGTTCGGGATGCAGGTGGCGGAACTCGTGGACGCGCGTCCACGGCAGGTCCTCGTCGGCGTAGTTGATCACCGACGTGCCCTGGAAGTCGCCGGTCGGCAGCACGGAGGTCTCGAAGTCGAGCGTCCGCCAGCCCAGCTCGCCCTCGGCGTAGCCGAAGTAGCGGTCCAGCGGCCCGGTGTAGACGACGGGCACCGCGCCGGCCAGGCTCTCCCGCAGGTCGAAGAAGTCGGCGCCGAGCCGGATCTCGATGTTGGGATGGTCGGCCATGCGTTCCAGCCAGGCGGCGTACCCGTCGGTGGGCAGGCCCTGGTAGAGGTCGTCGAAGTAGCGCCCGTCGAAGGTGTAGCGCACCGGCAGCCGGCCGATGATCTCGGCGGGCAGCTCGGCCGGGGCCGTCTGCCACTGCTTGGCGGTGTAGCCTCGGATGAACGCCTCGTACAGCGGCCGGCCGATCAGCGAGATCGCCTTCTCCTCCAGGTTGCCGGCGCTGGTCACCTCGGCGGCCTGCCGGGCGACCAGGTCGCGGGCCTCGTCGGGGCTGAGGTGGCGGCCGAAGAAGGCGCAGATCGTGCCCAGGTTGATGGGCATCGGGTAGACCTGCCCCTTGTGCACTGAATAGACCCGGTGTTCGTACGGCGTGAACGACGTGAACCTCTGGGCGTACTCCCACACGCGCGCGTTGGACGTGTGGAACAGGTGCGACCCGTACCGGTGGACCTCGATGCCGGTCTGCGGCTCGCGCTCACTGTAGGAGTTGCCGCCGACGTGGTCCCTGCGCTCCAGCACCAGCACGCGCATCCCCAGCTCGGACGCGCACCGCTCGGCCACGGTCAGCCCGAACAGACCGGAGCCGACGACGACTAAGTCGGCGTTCATGCGGCCGCGGGGACGAGCCGGTCAAGCCAGCGCCGAACGGGCAGCGCCAGCACGACCCCGGCCAGGGCGAGGTGGACGAGGAAGAAGATCACTGCCACGGCGACGCTCGGCGGCCCGCCGACGAACACCGCGATGTGCGAGGCCCACGTCAGCGTGCCGGGCCGGCCCTGCGGCCAGTCGCCGAGCAGCCACATCGACAGGTCGTTCAGCCCGGAGATCACCACCAGGACACTGGCGAGCCCGACCTTCAGCACGCGGTCGGAACGCGCCCCGCCCAGCCGGTAGGCGAACAGCACGGCCAGCACGGTGAAGGAGTTCATGAAGAGCATGAACTGGTAGAGCTCGGGGAAGGCGGCCTTCTGGTCGGCGGACTCGGCGTAGGAGAAGATGTGCAGCACGTTGACCGTGTCGAGCACGCCCATGTACCCCACGACCAGCGCGCACATCAGTGCCATGCCCAGCCCCGGACGCCGGGGGAACCCGGCCACGGCCAGCACCGCGAACACCAGCGGGCTGACCTTCCACAGCGCTTCGAGCGGGTTGTCCAGAGTACGGTCGGGCGGCAGGATCACCATGATCAGGGTGGCCGCCCCGGCGCCCAGAACGGCGGGCGCCAGCCACAGCCAACGCCTCAACGAACGTCCTTCTCGGTGAAGAACGGTCCCAGGGCCAGGGCGTCCATGTCGGTCTTGAGGTAGCAGCGCACGGCGTCCTCGGGGGTGCACACGATGGGCTCCTCGTTGTCGTTGAACGAGGTGTTGACCACCATGGGCACGCCGGTCAGCTCCGCGAAGCGGGAGATCATCGCGTGGTAACGCGGGTTGTCGGCCGCCGAGACCGTCTGGACGCGGGCGGTGCCGTCCTCGTGCGTGATCGCCGGCACCTTGTCCCGCTGGTGCTCCAGCACGTCGAACACGAGCAGCATGACGGGCGAGGGGTAGCCGCTGGCGAAGTACTCGCCGGCGTGCTCGGCCAGGCAGGAGGGCGCGAAGGGGCGGAACGGCTCGCGGTGCTTGACCTTCTCGTTGAGCCGGTCCTTGGCGTCGGCGCGGCGCGGGTCGGCCAGGATCGAGCGGTTGCCGAGCGCGCGCGGCCCGCACTCCATGCGGCCCTGGAACCAGCCGACGATCTTGCCGTCGGCCAGCGCCTGCGCCGTCGTGTCGTTGATGTCGTCGGTGCGCCGGTAGTCGAGGCCGGCGTCCTGGAGCGCCCGCTCCATCTCCTCCTCGCCGAACTGCGGGCCGAGGAAGATGTACTCCTCGTCGCGCGGGCGCCGCATGCCGTACTTCTCCACGCCCAGCAGCAGCGCCGCACCCAGCGCCGAGCCGTCGTCGGCGGCTGCGGGCTGGGCGAAGAAGTCCTCGAACGGCGTCTCCAGCAGGATGCGGCCGTTCATGACGCTGTTCAGCGCGACGCCGCCGGCGGTGACCAGGCGGGTCTGCCCGGTCTTGGCCTGCAGCCAGCGCGCCACGTGCAGGCCGGTGCGCTCCAGCGTGGCCTGCAGCGCGTACGCGACGTCGGCGTAGTGCTGGTTGGGGATGGCGCGCTCGCGCGGCCTGGCCGGGCCGAAGCGCGCCAGGAACTTGGCCGACATCTGGTGCTTGCCGGTGGCGTGGTGCCGGAACCAGCTCAGGTCCAGCTCGAAGTGGCCGTCGGGGCCCAGGCGGACCAGGTCGGCGAAGTCGTCCACGTAGCGGTCGGTGCCGTACGCGGCCAGGCCCATGACCTTGCCCTCGTCCCGGGTCGGGTTGAAGCCGAGGTAGCCGGTGACGCCGGCGTACATGGCGCCCAGCGAGTGCGGGAACTTGACCCGGCGGATGTCGTGGATCCGGCCGCCCTTGCCCAGCCCGAGGTAGGTGGAGGTGCCGTCGCTGCCGATGCCGTCCCACGTGATGATCGCCGACTCCTGGTACGGCGAGATGAAGAACGCGCTGGCGGCGTGGGCGCGGTGGTGGTCCATCAGGTGGACCTTGAACTTCGTCCGGCCCCGGAAGTTCTGCGACTCGCGCAGGATCTTCTCCAGCGTGAACCCGCGCCGCAGGTGCAGCAGCAGCGCGCCGCCCACGTTGTAGTCGTCCGGGTGGGCCTGGCCCTTCTGGTCGGACAGCGTCTCCAGCAGGCCGCTGGCCTTGTCGCCGTAGTCGCCGGCGTCGTTGCGGAAGACGGCCAGCGTGTGGGGCAGGTGCCGGGCGAAGTGGCCGAGCGCGTGCAACGTCTCGCGGGGCGCCTGCCAGTAGTAGGCGACGTGGTCGACGTCGGCCAGCGTGATGCCGGCCTCCTCCAGGCAGTAGCGCACGGCCTGCGCGGGAAACCGGCCGTCGTGCTTGACCCTGGTGAACCGCTCCTCCTCGGCGAAGGCCACGATCTTCCCGTCGGCCACCAGGGCCGCCGCCGAGTCGTGGACCTGGCTGATGCCGAGCACAAACATGAATGCCCCCTGACAATGCGCATGACCCAGCGGCCCCGCGTCGGAGATCTTCCTAACAAACCGGCCGTAAAGAAATCAATACCTAGCTTTTGTCTGACACGTATGGATATATTCCGCAACCGGGGTCGTAGCCGGGTGGGAATGCCCGGGCCCTGTCACAGGGTGAACCGGGGTTGATACACGTGGTGAAGACCGTTCCATGAATGAGCATCCGCTTCCGGTTCCGCCGGACGGCCTGGCACTCACCGTGGTCGTTCCGTGCCTGAACGAGGCCGACAACATCCCTGACACCTATCGCGAAATCGCAGACGCGCTGGGTGACCAGGGAGAACTCGAAATTCTCTTCGTCGACGACGGCAGTACGGACGACACGCTCGCGCGCATTCGCGCGATCGCCGAGAGTGACAATCGTGTGTCGTTCATATCGTTGTCCAAGAATTTCGGCGTGGAGGCCGCCTTCTCGGCCGGTTATCGGTACGCCCGGAACCCCTGGGTGCTGCACCTCGACGCCGACCTGCAGTTCCCGCCCACCGAGGCCAAGCGGCTGATCGAGCGGGCGGCCGACGGGTACGACGCGGTGTTCGGCATCCGGGTGGACCGCAAGGACCCCTGGCCGCGGCGGACCGCGTCGATCGTGCACGACTGGCTGGCGCGGCGGCTGCTGGGCATCGAGATCCCGCCGCGCGCCACGACGTTCCGCCTGGTCCGCACGGAGATCGCGCGACGGATCGTGGACCTGCGGCTCGGCACGCCGTACTTCCTGGCCACGCTGCCGCGCCTGACGCGCGCCTGGACGACCGTGCCGACCGCGCACCGGCCGCGGGTGCACGGCTCGTCCAAGGTGACCGTGCGCGGGCTGGCCAGGCACTCGCTGGACCTGTTCTTCGGCTTCTCGTCGCGGCCCATCTCGGCCGCGGTGTGGGCGGGGCTGATCGGCCTGCCCGTGGCGCTGCTGGCCGGGATCACCGGCAGCGCGCTGCTGTTCGGGCTGGCGCTGGCCGCCGCCCTGTTCGGGCTGAGCATGATGGCCCGCACGCTTCTGCACATCTCTCGCGGTCAGGCCCGTCCGCCGCTGTTCCTCGTACGGGAGGCCAACGTGCCGGTCGATTCCGCTGACCTGCTCGCCGGGAGGCTCACGTGACCGGCGCCGGCCGCACCATCGCGGTCCTCGGCGGCGCGGACGGCGCCATCAGCACCATCCGCGCCGCGGCCCGCCTCGGCGTGCGCACGATCTGCGTGGACATGCGGGCCGACGCCCCCGGCGTCGCGCACGCCGACGAGTTCCTCGACCTCAGCACCCGCGACGTGCCGCGGGTCGCGCGGGCCCTGGCCGAGCGCGACGACCTGGCCGGCGTGGTCTCCCCGGCCAGCGACGTCAACCTGCCCTCGCAGCTCGCCCTGGCCGCCCGGCTCGGCCTGCCGTGCGGGCTGTCGGAGGGCGCGGTGCGCGGCTCGGTCGACAAGGGCTGGTTCCGCGCGATGTGCGCCCGGCTCGGCCTGCCCGGTCCCCGCCACGTGAGCGGCGCTGCGGAGGAAGTGCTGCGCGACGCCCCTGAGCTGGGCTTCCCGCTCATGGTCAAGCCGGTGGACTCCTCCGGCAGCCGCGGCGTGTCGCTGTGCCGCGCGCCGGACGAGCTGCCCGAGGCCGTGGGGCTGGCCAGGGAGTGGTCGCTGTCCGGCCGCGTCGTGGCCGAGGAGTTCCTGGAGGGCGCCCACTACACGGCCGAGGCGTTCGTGATCGGCGGCAAGGTGGCGCTGATCGGCCTGGCCGAACGGGAGCTGACCCCGCCGCCGCTGTTCATCACCGTCCAGCACACCATGCCGGGCCCGGACCACGTCACCGACGCCGTGCGCCCGATGCTCGACGCGATCTGCGCCGAGACCGGGCTGCGCGAAGGGCCGCTCAGCGCCGACGTGCTGGTCACCGGGGCGGGCGAGGTCGTGCTCGTCGAGATGGGCGCCCGCTTGGGCGGCAACGGCCTGGCCGAGCTGCTGGGCCTGGTGCACGGCGTGGACGTGGTCGAGCAGTACGTGTTGTCGGCCATGGGCGAGACGCCGTCCCTGACCCCGGCGGCGACCCGGTACGGCGCGGTCCGCGTGCTCAACGCGGAACGCGACGGCAAGCTGGTCAGGGTGGACGGCGAGGAGCAGGTCAGGGCGCTGCCCGGCGTCGTCGACCTGGTGCTGGCCGCCGCCCCCGGCGACCACGTGGAGCGCTACACGCGGGCGGGCGCCAAGCTCGGCTACCTGACCGCCGCCGCCTCCGGCCGGGACGCCCTGGCCGGCGTGCTGGCCGAGGCCACCGGGCTGCTCCGCTTCGAGATCGGGGACGGCCTGTGAGCCATGGACTGGGCGTAGCCGTGCGGGAGGTGCGGCACGTCGTGGACGCCTTCCGCGCCATCCGCCGCCCGCGCGCCGAGACCGACCGGCTCACCCTCGACGGCCTGCGCGACCTGCTGGCCTTCGCCCGCGCGCACGTGCCGCACTACGCCGACCCGCGCTACGACGTGCCCCTGCACAGCCTGGCCGACCTGGCGAAGCTGCCGATCCTGGACAAGGCCACCGTGCTGGACGGCGACCTGTCCCGCTTCCACACGCCCGGCCTGAGCACCAAGGACTACCGGCTGGACCGTACGAGCGGGACCACGGGCCGCGTCCTGGAGGTGCGGCACGACGTGGCCGCCTACGGCTACCACGGCGCGACCATCTTCCGCCGCTTCCTGCTGTCGGGCTACCGGCCGTGGTGGCGGATCGCGCACATCAAGCCGTTCCCCCGCCCGCTGCGCTGGTTCCAGCGGCTCGGCCTGTTCCCGCGCACGGTCATCGGCGCCGGGCAGGGCGACGCGAAGATCCTGGCCGACGTGCTGAAGGTGCGCCCGCACCTGATCATGGGCTACCCGGTGGTGCTGCGCGGGCTGCTGCGCGCCGCCACCCCGGCCCAGGTGGCCGAGCTGCGGCGCACGCTGCGCATGGTCATGACCGACTCCGAACTGCTCACCGACGAGGTGCGCGAGCTGCTGCAGAACGGCTTCGGCGTGCCGGTGTACGACGAGTACTCGGCCTACGAGGTGCTGACCGTCTCCACCCAGTGCGACCGGGGCGCGATGCACGTGGACGAGGACCGCGTCCGCCTGGAGATCGTGGACGACGACGGCATGCCGGTGCCCGACGGCCAGGACGGCGCGGTCGTGGTGACCCACTTCAGGGAACGGGCGATGCCGCTGATCCGCTACCGCCTGGGCGACCGCGGCATGATCGTGCCGGGGGAGTGCGGCTGCGGCAACCGGTTCACGCGCATGCGGGTGACCGGCGGCCGGTCCGACGACTACATCACCTTCCCCGGCGGCCACCGCGTCTACACCGCCACGTTCCTGTCGCTGGCCATGTGGACGCCGGGCGTGGCCGAGAGCATGGTCCGCCAGGACGCCGACGGCAACGTCACCGTCCACCTGGTTCCCGAGGCGGGCCGGGACTTCGACGAGGTGGCCGCGGCCTACCGGGACGGGCTGGCCAAGCAGGTGGGCGGCCCGGTCGAGGTGCGCTTCGAGCAGGCCGAACGGGTCACGCTCACCCCCGGCGGCAAGGGCAGGTTCGTCGAGTCGGCACAGGCCGGCCCGTGACCGTGAGCCTGCGCCGCAGGCCGCCGCCACGCCTCGTGGCGGTGACGGCGGCCCTGTTCGCCGGGCGCGGCGCGTTCCGCGCCGCCCTGTGGACCGCCAACCTGGTGCTGCTCGGCCTCTGGGGCGCCGACGAGTTCGCCCTGTACGCCACCGCCAACGGCGTGTCCGGCTGGCTGCTGGCGCTGACGTCCAGCGGCATCGAGAAGGCGGCGCTGGCGCTGGTGCCGCGGCGCGGCGGGCAGACGTTGCGGCCGCTGTTCATGCTGCTGGCGGCCACGCCGTTCACGCTGGCCGTGCCCGTCTGGCTGGCCCTGGCGGCGGCCGACCCCGGCGGCGCGCCCGCCCGGTACGCGGCGGCCGCCGCCTACGCCTGCGGGCTGGGCTGCTGCGCGGTCATGGCGGCGCTGAACCGGCTGCGCGGGCGGGCGCGGGCCGACGTGTTCGCCTACCTGACGCTCGCCGTCGCGCAGGCGTCCGGCGTGGGGCTGGTGGCCCTGACCGGGATGCGGGCCAACGCGCTGCTGGCCCTGCACGTCGGCGTGCTGGCGGTGCTGAACGCCGTGCTGGCGGCCGGGCTGATCCGCGGGCGCTCCGGCAAGGCGGACAAGGGCGCCTACCGGCCGGCCGTGCGCGCGGCGGCGCTGCTCAGCGTCGGCGAGGTGACCGCGGTCGCGGCCACCTCGGTGACGTTCGCGTACTTCGCCCACCTGGACGACGCGCAGCAGACCAGCGTCTTCTACGTGTGGTCGGTGGCGCTGTCGGTGGTCGTGATGGGCGTGTCGTACCTGCTGCGCATCCTCCAGCCGCGGGTGGCGGTCTGGATCGAGGGCACGGGCGAGGCCGGCGCCCGCCGGATGGCGCGGCGCATCCTCGCGCCCGCCGTGCCGGCCGGCGCCCTGGCGGTGGTCGTGCTCGGGGTGGTGCTGGCGGGCGGCCAGCGGGGCATGGTGGCGACCGGCGCGGCGCTGCTGGCCGAGGCGGCCCTGACGGTGGCCGTGCTGCCCGCGTTCCTGCTGGTGGAGAACACCGACGACCGGGGACGGCGGCTGGCCGCGGTGGCCGCGTGCCTGCAGTTCGCGGTGGTGGCCGCCGCCGGTTGGTTCCTGGTGCCCGCCGCGACGGCGTTCGGCGCGCTGCTGGCGTACTGCGCGGGCGAGGTGGTCAAGGGCGGCGTCATGCTGGCCACGCTGAAGAAGGAGACCTCATGAAGGGCTTGCCCAGCACGATCCCGGTGGTGCCGGTGGTGCGGAACCTGTACCTGGCGCGCTCACGGGACCGGATGGACCCGGCCCGGCTCCAGGTCGTGCAGGACCGGCTGCTGACGGGGCTCGTCCGTCACGCGCACGCCAACGTGCCGTACTACCGCCGCGTGTTCCCGGCCGACGCCGTGGCGGCGCTGTCCACCGCCGCCGACCTGGCCGCCCTGCCGATGCTGAACCGGACGACGCTGCGGGACCTGCCGCCCGCCGAGCTGATGGCCACCGGGTTCACCCCCGACAACACCCGCGAGGCGCCCACCAGCGGCTCCTCCGGCGTGCCCATCCGGCCCTTCTACTCCGAGGGCGACCTCGGCTACCTGCGCGCCACCTACCTCCAGGACCTGCTGGCCTCGGGCCTGCGTCCCTGGGACCGGATCGGCTACTTCCGGGTGGGCGAGTTCCGGCCGCACCGGCTCCAGCGGCTCGGCCTGGCCCGTACGGTCCACGTCAACACCAGCCGCAGCCTGGACGAGCAGGTCGAGGCGTTCCTGCGCGGACGGCCGACGTTCCTGTGGGGCTTCCCCGGCTGCATCGTCACCCTCGTGGACGAGCTGCGCCGCAGGAAGATCGCCTACCGTCGCGTGCACACCGTCATCTTCGCCGGCGAGACGCTCACCCCCGAGGCCCGCGAGCACGTGCTGAACTACTTCGGGGCGCGCGGCCACGAGGTGTACGCCTCGGTGGAGGCGTACACGATCGGCCGCACCTGCCCCGAGGGCGCGATGCACCTGCGCTCGGCCGACGTGGTGGTGGAGGTGCTGCACGACGACGGCGGCGTGTCGCTGGCCGACGGCGAGGGCGAGGTCCTGGTGACCCGGCTGCACGCCGAGGCGATGCCGCTGATCCGCTACCGGCTCGGCGACCGCGTGCTCATCGAGCCGGACGACTGCCCGTGCCGCGCCTTCCACACCCCGATCATCCGCCGGATCCAGGGACGGACCGAGGACCGCGTCGTGGCCGCCGACGGGCGCACGGTGCACGCCAACTTCCTCACCAACCCGGCCGTGATGCCGACGGCCGGCGTGCGCGGCGTGCAGGTGCTCCAGTACCGGCCGGGCGCGGTGGAGATCCTGCTGGTGCCCTCGCCGTCGGCCCCCGCCGACCTGGCCGGGCGGGTCCGCGACGCCGTGGCCGCCGTCGCCAAGGACTTCGAGGTGACCGCGCGCACGGTGGACAGCATCACCCCGGAGCCCAACGGCAAGGTGCGGATGGTCAAGATCATGCACAACACCCCCGCCTCCTGACGCCCGCCGCGGCCCGGCCGTTCGCCGCCGCTCTGCCCGCCGTCAGCTCGGCCCGAGCCATTCGCTCAGGTCGGCGAGGTGGCCGAGCTCGGACTCGACGCGCCGCCTGTCGTCGGGGGTGAGCTCGGTGCCGCGCAGGTCGGCCAGCCACGGCTCGGCGGGCTCGCCGAGCGCCGTGGCGAGGTCGGCGAGGTGGCACAGGGCGATGGCCCGCTCGGCCGCCGGAGCCTGCGGGCCGTGCCGGCGCACGGCCGACTTGAGCGCCCGGTAGGCCTGCAGGTCGTCGTTCTTGAACTCGCGCAGGATCCGGGCGTTGTCCAGCGCCTTGGCCAGGCCCGTCAGCTTCGTGGAGCCGCCGTACTCCAGCTCGGCCGGCTCGTCCCGCTGGATGAACATGATCGAGTTCCCGGACGGGTCCATCAGCGTGAACCTGGACGCGCCGGGCCGGTAGCGGGTGATCCGCGGCAGGCCCGAGCTCAGCACCTTGCCGTAGGCCCGGCGCATGGCCGCGACGAGCGCGGCGTGGTACGGCGCCACGGCGTCGACCAGGACCAGGCACGCCCCGGTCGCGTCCCGGGCGGGGTCGAAGTCCTTCGGCGCGGGGCCGAAATGCAGGTCGAACCCGCTCCAGCGCATCGCCAGATAGACGTAGGGCCGGGTCTGCCGGTGGGTGACGGTGAACCCGAGCGCCTCGAAGAACTCCAGGGTCTGCTCGGGGGAAGGGCAGGGCAGCACCGGAACCGTCGTCTCGTTGGGACGGATCGCGGGCTCGCTCACGGATTCCACCTCTCGGGTCATCCGACGATGCTGGCATCTCCGGCGGCCTCTCGCATATGGATCGTTCCAGGACGGTTCCGCAGCCTTGTTCGCTGAATTCCGGGACGCAATTGATCGGACAATGCGCTTTTCCCGAATCATTTGAACAGCGGTCGGGCGGCGGTGAATTTTCGGCGATCCACCCGCCCTGAATTCGCCGATGAATTGTTTTCCACTGAATCATGCGCGAGGCGAAGAATGCATGGGAAAAGAGCGCCGATCACATTTCGGTGACTCCGGCGGCCGGAGGCGCGCATCGAGGCTGGTGGCGTCCTGTTCGCGCGGGTCCGGGCCAATCGCCGCCGGGGCGTGGGGCGCGGACCTTCCTTGACACCGCCTCCGACCGCCTGCTCCGCAAGGGAGCCGCTTTATCGGCCGACCGAAATTCCGGCCGACGCCATCCTTGAAGATCAAAAAGGATGGCGTCCCCTGAACCGGTCCGCGCCCCGCGACCGGCCGGTCAGGCGGGCAGGGCCGGGTAGTCGGTGTAGCCCGCGGCGTCGCCGCCGTAGAAGGTGGCCGGGTCCGGGGCGTTGAGCGGCGCGCCGGTCGCCAGCCGGCGGGGCAGGTCGGGGTTGGCGAGGAAGAGCCGGCCGAAGGCGATCAGGTCCGCGGTGCCGTCCTCGATCAGCGCGAGGTCCTCCGGGCCGGTCGGGCGGTCGCCGGTGTGCGGGTTCAGGACGAGCGGGCCGGGGAAGAGCCGTCGCAGGGCGCGCGTCAGCTCCCGGTCGGCGGCCTCCATGACGTGCAGGTACGCCAGCCCCAGCCCGGACGTCCGGCCCAGCAGCTCCTCGTAGACCGGCCGCGGGTCGGGCTCGTGCATGTCGTTGTTCGGCATCCCGGGGGAGATCCGCAACGCGGTGCGGTCGCCGCCGATCGCCTCGGCCACGGCCGAGACGACCGCCACGGCGAACCTGGCGTGCCCGGCCGCCGAGCCGCCCCAGCCGTCGGTGCGCCGGTTGCTGCCGGGGGCGAGGAACTGGTGGATCAGGTAGCCGTTGGCGCCGTGCAGCTCCACGCCGTCGAAGCCGGCCTCGACGGCGTTGCGGGCGGCGTCCGCGAAGTCGGCGACGGTCCGCTCGATCTCGGGCTCCGTCAGCTCGCGCGGGGTGACGAACTCCTTGACGCCGTCGGGGGTGAAGAGCTGCCCGCGCGCGGCCACCGGCGACGGCGCGACGGGGACCGCCCCCTCGGGCAGCAGCACCGGATGGCCGATCCGGCCGGTGTGCAGGAGCTGGGCGAAGATCTTGCCGCCCGCCGCGTGCACCGCGCCGGTGACCTCCCGCCAGGCGGCGACCTGCGCCGCGCTGTGCAGGCCGGGCGTGAAGGGATAGCCCTGGCCGATCACCGACGGCTGGATGCCCTCCGTGACGATCAGCCCGGCGGAGGCGCGCTGGGCGTAGTACCGCGCCGTCAGGCTCGTCACCAGCCCGTCGCGGGCGCGGCTGCGGGTCATCGGGGCCATGACGACCCGGTTGGCCAGCTTCGTGCCGCCCACGGCGATCGGATCGAAGGCGATGGACATGGAAATCTCCTTGGTGGAAGGGGTGGGGGTGGGTCAGGCGCGGCGCGGCAGCAGGAAGCCGCCCGCCGCCAGGGCCAGGCCGAGCCCGGCCGCGATGAGGAAGACCAGGCCGTAGCCGTCGGCGAGGGCTTCGGGGGAGCCGGCGGCGCCCGCGGCCGTCGCGAGGACCGCCAGGCCGATCGACGAGCCCACCTGGCTGGTGGTGTTGGCCAGGCCCCCGACGACGCCCGCCGCTCCTTCGGGCGCCTCGGCGGTCGCCGCGGCCATGAGGGTGGGGAAGGTCAGCCCGATGCCGGCCGCGACGAGCAGCGTGGGCCCGAGGACGCCGGTGAGGTAGCCGCTGCCGGCCTGCGCCAGGGACAGCCAGCCGAACCCGGCCACGAACAGCGCGCCGCCGGCGAGCGTCAGCGCACGCGCCCCGGCCCGCGGCAGCAGGGCGGCGGACGCCCGGGCGACCAGCATGAACGTCACCGCCGCGGGCGTCTGCCCGAGCCCCGCGAGCAGCGCGCTGAAGCCCAGGACGTTCTGCAGGAACAGCGACGTGAAGTACCACATCGCGATGGTGATCCCGCCGAACAGCAGCAGCATGCCGTTCCCGACGGCCACCCCCCGGATCCGGAGCAGCCGCAGGGGCAGCATGGGCCTTCCGGCGAAGCGCGCCTCGACCACGACGAAGACGGCGAGCAGCAGCAGGCCGGCGAGCACGGGCACGAGCACCCGTCCGGACGACCAGGCGTGCTCGGCGCTCTGCATGACCCCGTAGACCAGCGCCGCCAGGCCGGCGGTCGCGGTGACCGCGCCGGCCAGGTCGAGCGGCTCGCGCCGCGCGTTTCGTACGGTGACCAGCGCCGCGAGGGCCACGGCGATCAGCAGCGCGCCGACCGGCACGTTGATCAGGAAGACCCAGCGCCACGACAGGCCGGTGGTGATGGCGCCGCCGGCCACCGCGCCGATCATCCCGCCGACGCCGCCCGCGGACGACCAGGCGCCGAACGCCCTGGCACGCGCGCCCGGCTCGGTGAAGTACGTGTTGATCACGGCCAGCGTGGCGGGGGCCATCATGGCGGCCCCGGCGCCCTGTACCACGCGGGCCGCGACCAGGACCTCCGCCGCGGTCGCCAGGCCGGCGGCCAGGCTGGCGGCGGAGAACAGCAGCAGCCCGGCGACCAGCGTCCGGCGCGGGCCGAACAGGTCGGCGGCCCGGCCGCCCAGCAGCATGAAGCCGGCGAAGGCCAGCAGGTAGCCGTTCACCACCCAGGCGAGCCCGGTGGGGGTGAAGCCGAGCTCCGCGCGGATGGCGGGGAGGGCGACGTTCACGATGGAGGCGTCCAGGATGACCATGAACTGGCCGGCGCAGGCCAGCGCCAGGATCAGCCAGGACGGGATGGTTCGTGGGGTGGCCCGCCGGGCGGCGGCGCCGATGCTCGTCATGGGATGTTCCGTTCTTGTCTGCTCGCCCTGGGGACGCGCCGCGTCGGGGCTCTTCGCAATCCCGGCTCCTGTGGGCGGTGCCCGGCCGTGTAGGATTGGTTACGCGGATAACTATTATGCACATAACTAATTTCCGTCAAGGAGCGATCATGGACTTCGCACAAGCCGACGCCGTCAACCAGGCGATCCGCCTGCTGAGCCTGCGCCACCGGGCCAGGGCAGCCGCCCTGCTGGCCCCGCTCGGCCTGCATCCGGGGCAGGAGGCGCTGCTGCTCGAACTCGCCCGCACCGGGCCGAGGATCCAGGCGCAGCTCAGCGAGGCGCTGGGATGCGAGCCGCCCAGCGTGACGCTCATGAGCCGCAAGCTGGAGGCCTCCGGTCACATCCGCCGCACGCCTGCGCCGTCCGACAAGCGGGCCAGCGTGGTCGAGCTCACCGACAGCGGCCGGGCGCTGGCCGAGCAGGTCAAGCGGCTCTGGGTCGACCTGGCCGAGGAGACCGTGGCCGGGCTGCCGGCCGAGACGGTGGCCGGGCTGCCCGCCCTGATCAACACCCTCACCGACAACGTGGACAAGCGCCCCGGCCGGCGGCACGGCCCGGCGGAGGCGGCGCGGCGGGCCGGGCAGGGGCCGATCGGCGAGTACGAGCCCAGCACGTCGGACTGGGTCCGCGAGCACGTCGAGCAGATCCTGCGCACCGGCACGACCGACGGCGTCACGATCAAGGACCGGCCCGTCGTGCTGATGACCTACCGGGGCGCGAAGACCGGCAAACTGCGCAGGACGCCGGTCATGCGGGTCGAGCACGAGGGGCGCTACGCGGCCGTCGCGTCCCTGGGCGGCGCCCCGGTCAACCCGCAGTGGTACGCCAGCGTGCTCGCCGAGCCCGTCGTCGAGCTCCAGGACGGCACGGCGACCGGCGTCTACCGGGCGCGCGAGGTGTCGGGGGAGGAGAAGGACGCCTGGTGGCGGCGGGCGGTGGCGGCCTACCCCGACTACGCCGACTACCAGACGAAGACCGAGCGCCTGATCCCGGTCCTCGTCCTCGAACCGCTCGCCGGAGAGCGGTGACGACGGCGGCCTGTGGGTAGACGGAGGGGCACCCGCCGGCCCAGGAGGAGGGACACTCGATGATCGAGACGCTCGTCCCGGACAACGTCGCCGTCTCCACCGCCTACGGCGACCCGCCCGGCGTGCGGCTCTTCCCCGAGGAGCGGCACGCCGTCAGGAAGGCGGTCGCCAAACGCCGGCGCGAGTTCGCCACCGTCCGCCACTGCGCCCGCGAGGCGCTGGCGGCCCTCGGCATCCCGCCCGCGCCCATCGTCCCCGGCCGGCGCGGCGCGCCGCGCTGGCCGGCGGGCGCGGTGGGCAGCATGACGCACTGCGCCGGGTTCCGCGCGGCGGCCGTGGCCGACGCCGGCGACGTGCGCAGCATCGGCATCGACGCCGAACCGCACGAGCCGCTCCCCGAAGGCGTCTTCCGCATGGTGGCCAGGCCCGAGGAGGCCGCGATGGTCCGCGAGCTGCGCGACCTGCGGCCCGGCACCTGCTGGGACCGGCTGCTGTTCAGCGCCAAGGAGTCGGTCTACAAGGCGTGGTTCCCGCTGACCGGCGAGTGGCTGGGGTTCCACGACGGCTCACTCGCCTTCTCCCTCGACGGCCGCTTCCGCGCCAGGCTGCTGCCGCCGGACGCGCCGCTGGCGGAGTTCGCGGGCCGCTGGACGGCCGCCCCCGGGCTGCTGGCCACGGCGATCGTCGTCCCCCGATAGGTCAGCCGCGGCGGCCGGGCTCGACCAGCTGCTCGTGCTCGGCCCGGCGCAGGCGTTCCTCGGCGGTGAGCTCGACGCGTCTCATCGCGACGCGCAGGATCGGCGGCGCCATGAGCGAGGTGACGATCGCGACGACGATCACGATCGTGTACATCGCCGTGTCGATGATGCCGATGCGCAGCCCGACCATCGCCACGATCACCTCGATGACGCCGCGCGCGTTCATGCCCGCCCCCAGCGCGAACGCCTCCCACGCGCTCAACCGGCTCAGCAGCGCCCCGAGGTACGCGCCCAGGAACTTGCCGACGATCGCCACCCCCAGCACGACCCCGGCCGCCGCCAGCACGTCCGGCCTGGACAGCAGCGTGAGGTCCATGCGCAGGCCGGCCGTCGCGAAGAACAGGGGCGCGAGCACGCTCAGGACGATCGTGCGCAGCGGGGCCAGCCACGCGGCGTCGGCGTGGCCGGACCGTCCGATCAGCGCGCCGCAGACGAACGCCCCCAAAATGGCCTCCAGGCCGAGCGCGTGCGTGCCGGCGGCGGCCAGCAGCACCAGCACCACGGCGGTGGCCACGGCCGGGCCCGGCTCGTCCGAGCGGGTGGCCGCCCGCATCGTCCAGCGGACCAGCGGCCGGCCCACCCACAGCGCGAACGGCACCAGCGCGACCAGGTAGACCAGCGACAACACGATCTGCCCGGTGCGCACGCCGGTGGTCGCCATGGCCGAGACGACCGAGAGCATGAACCAGCCGAACGCGTCGTCCACCATCCCCGCGGTCAGGCAGAGCTGGCCGACGTCGCGGTGCAGCAGCTTCATGTCCGTCAGCGTCTTGGCGATCACGGGGATGGCGCTGACGCACGTGGCCACGCCCAGGAACAGCGCGAAGACGGTCACGCTGGTGCCCTCGACGAGCAGGGAGGCGGGCAGCAGGAAACCGGCGGCCACGCCGAGCCCCAGCGGCACGACCAGACCGGCGACGCTCACCTTGACGGCCGTCGCGCCGCGCCGCCGGACCAGGCCGAAGTCGAGCTGGACGCCGGTGATGGCGACCAGCAGCAGGACGCCGACCTGGCCCACCGCGTCCAGCAGGTGGAGCTGGGTGAACTTCAGGGCGGGGGCCAGATGGTTCAGCAGCGACGGGCCGAGCAGCACGCCCACGGTCAGCTCGCCGACGATGGCGGGCATGCGCAGGCGCACGGCCAGCCGGCCGAGCAGGACGGCGAGACCGAGGAGCAGGCCCAGCTGCAGCATGAAGACCAGCAGTTCGTGGGCTCCCAGAGGCATGTCAGGCACAGGAGAGGCTAGGCCGATCGGGCCGCCGTCCTGCTGCTCAATATTGAGCCCGCCCGCGACGGGCGCGCCGGGGGCCTGCTCAATATTGAGCGGAGCTTCCCGCCCCCGTGGGCGACATTCGGGGCATGACGAAGCCGGCGCAGTATCAGACCACCCTGCCCCCCGACCAGTTGCTGCACTCGGGCAACGCGGGCCTGATCATCCACCGCGTGGGGATGCTGGAGTACGGCATGGCCCGCGAGGGCCGCGACTTCAGCGTGGACCTGCTCGACTACATGAACCGCGCCCAGGCCGGCGTCGCCACGACCTTCTGCTACGAGGAGGTCTTCGGCGTACGCGAGCGGCTGCACTGGTTCGTGCACATGAAGTCCCCCGAGAAGTACAGCAAGCTCATCGAGATGGTGGACCACGACGAGGCGTTCCAGCAGATCTCGCTCAAGGACCGGCTGCCCAAGAAGGGCGGCGGCAACTGGGAGAAGATGTTCGTGCACGGCAGTCTCCAGGAGACCGTCATGTGCCCGCAGCACGGGTTCACCGACGACGTGCACGACGTGCCCGGCACGTTCGTGCCGCCCGCGACCTACCAGACCACGCAGCAGGAGCAGCTCAACTCGGCGACCGCCGGCGCGATCGTGCTGCGCACCGCCGACGCGCGCTACGAGCTGCGCGAGGAGGGGCGGCAGTTCCTCTACGACTGGTCCCGCTACCTCAACGCCAACCTCGAAGGCCGCGCCACCGCCTTCATCTACGAGCAGACGTGGGGCCGGCAGGACCGCCTGCACGCCCTCATCCACCTGCGCGAGCTGGACGACTACCAGGCCGTGCGGGAGCTGGACCGCGGCGAGGGCATGCGCAAGGAGGTCTACGACGTGGAACGGGTCCCGGAACGGCACGGCGGCGGGCAGTGGGACCGGCTGTTCGTGCCGACCAGCATCCACGACGTCCTGATGGTGCCCTAGGCCATGGCTCTCGGGATCGAGGCGATCAACGCGTACGTCGGCAGGGCGTACACGGACGTCCGCGCGCTGTTCGACGCGCGCGGCCTGGACGTGAACCGCTTCGGCAACCTGATGATGGAGCAGCGCTCGGTCAACCTGCCCTGCGAGGACCCGGTCACCAACGCGGTCAACGCCGCCCGCCCGCTGCTGGACGCGCTCGCTCCGGAGGAGAAGGACCGGATCGAGCTGCTGGTCGTCGGCACCGAGTCGGGGCTCGACTTCGGCAAGCCGATCAGCACCTACATCCACCACCATCTCGGGCTGAACCCGGCGTGCCGCTCGTTCGAGGTCAAGCACGCCTGCTACGGCGGGACGGCCGCGCTGCAGTGCGCCGCCGCCGTCGTCGGCGCGAGCCCGATCCCCGGCGTGAAGGCGCTGGCCATCGCCACGGACGCGGCCAGCGGCACCGCCAAGTCCACCTACTGGGAGCCCTCCGAGGGCGCCGGCGCGGTGGCGATGCTGGTCGGCGCGGACGCGCGGGTGCTGCGGCTCGACCCCGGCGCCAGCGGCTACCACACCTTCGAGGTGATGGACACGGCCCGGCCGCGCCACGACACCGACGCCGTCGATCCGGACCTGTCGCTGCTGGCGTACATGCGCTGCGCCGAGGAGTGCTTCGCGGCCTACGGGCGGCGGGTGGCCGGGGCCGACATCGTGGACACCTTCGACTACCTGGCGCTGCACACGCCGTTCGCCGGGATGGTGAAGGGCGCGCACCGGATGTTGCTGCGCAAGCTCAAGGGCATGGGGGCGCGGGAGATCGAGGCCGACTTCGCGGCGCGGGTCGCGCCGTCCCTGGCCTACGGCGTGCGGGTGGGCAACACCTACTCGGCCGCGCTCTACCTGGCGCTGTGCTCGCTCATCGACCACGGCGCGTTCGACGCGCCGAAACGGGCGGGGCTGTTCTCGTACGGGTCGGGCTGCGCGTCGGAGTTCTACAGCGGCGTGATCCCGGCCCAGGGGCGCAGCGGCATCGGCCGGGCGCTGGACGAGCGGCGCGAGATCGGCGTCGCGGAGCTGGACGCGCTGACCGAGCTGAGCGCCGACCGCGCCTTCGGGGTGCGGGACGCCGTGCTCGACCCCAAACCGTACGGCGACCTGTACGAGGACGCCTTCGACGGTCGCGGCCTGCTGGTGCTGGACCGCATCGCGGACTTCCACCGGGAGTACAGATGGAGCTGACCTCGGCGACCCTGCGGCACCGGCTGCGCAGCCGCACGATCGACGACCGCGCCATCGACGAACTGGGCGCCGCCCTGGACGAGGCCGAGCGCGCGCCCGGCTGCCGCATCCTGCTGCTGGAGGGCGGCGACGGCGTCTTCTGCACCGGCATGGACCTGGAGGAGGCGGCCGGCAGCGACGTCGCCGACGGCGGCCGGGCGTTCTACGGCCTGCTGCGCCGCTTCACCGAGACGCCCGTGACGGTGGTGGCCCGGGTGGACGGCCGGGTGGCCGGCGGCGGCGTCGGCCTGGCCGCGGCCAGCGACTTCGTCTTCGCCAGCGAGCGCAGCACCTTCAGCCTCCCCGAGGCGCTGTGGGGGCTGCTGCCGTGCTGCGTGCTGCCGTTCCTGATCCGGCGCACGGGCTTTCAGAAGGCGTACGCGATGACGCTGAGCACCCAGCCGGTGAGCGCCGCAGAGGCCGCCGCCTTCCACCTGGTGGACGAGGTGTCGGACGACCCGGAGGCGCTCGTGCGGCGGCTGGCCTACCGGCTGACCAAGCTGGACCGGTCGATCGTCACGGACATGAAGCGCTACTTCCGCGAGCTGTGGATCCTGTCGGACGAGACCGAGCAGGTGGCGGTCAAGGAGTTCGGCCGGCTCATGTCCAGCCCCGAGGTGCGCCGCAGGCTCGTCGACTACGCGACCGAGAAGAGATTCCCCTGGGAACGCTAGAGAGGAACGCGCCTGATGTCCGTCGTGTGGGTTTTCCCCGGGCAGGGGTCGCAGCGCAAGGGCATGGGCGCGGGCGTCCTGGAGCGGTACCCCGACCTGTGCGCCCGCGCCGACGAGATCCTCGGCTACTCCGTCGCCGAGCTGTGCGACGACCCCAAGCGGCTGCGGGAGACCCGCTACGTGCAGCCCGCCCTGTTCACGGTCAACGCGCTGAGCTTCCTCGCCCGGCAGGACGAGGGCGGCCGGCCCGACTACCTGGCCGGGCACAGCCTGGGCGAGTACGCGGCGCTGTTCGCGGCCGGCTGCTTCGACTTCGAGACCGCGCTCGGCCTGGTCAAGCGGCGCGGCGAGCTGATGTCCGCGGCCGGCGGCGGCGCCATGGCGGCGGTGCTCGGCGCCGACCGGGAACGGCTGGAGGAGCTGGTGGCGGGCACCGGCGTCGACATCGCCAACTACAACTCCCCGGAACAGGTCGTCCTGGCCGGGCCCAAGGACGAGCTGGACGCGCTCAGCCGCGGCGGCCCCGGCAAGTGGGTGCCGCTGAGCGTGAGCGTGCCCTCGCACTCGCGCTACATGGAACCGGCCGCCGACGCCTTCGCCGAGGCGCTGGAGGGCGTCCGCATCGAGGAGCCGCGGGTGCCCGTCGTCTCCAACGTGACCGGACGCCCGTACCGGGCCGGCGAGGCGGCCGAGCTGCTGCGCCGCCAGATCTGCAACCCGGTGCGGTGGGTGGACGGGCTGCGCTACCTGATGGACCAGGGCGTCTCCGAGCTGGAGGAGATCGGCCCAGGTGACGTGCTCACCAAGCTGTGGACGGTCACCCGCCGCCACCCGCCCGAGCCCTCTGCCGAGCAGGAGCCGGTCGAGAAGCCCCCCGTCCGGGAGCCGGTCGAGGCGCCCGCCGTCCGGGAGGCCGGGATCGTGCTCGGCTCGGCCGAGTTCCGCGCCGACTACCGCGTCCGCCACGCCTACCTGGCCGGGTCGATGTTCAAGGGCATCGCCTCGGCCGAGCTCGTGATCAGGATGGGCCGGGCCGGGCTGATGGGCTTCCTCGGCGCGGGCGGCCTCACCCTGGACCAGATCTCCGACGCGCTCGACACCGTCCAGTCCGCCCTCGGCCCGGACGGCTCCTACGGCGTGAACCTGCTCTACGGCTTCGACGAGGACGGCCTGGAGCGCGAGACGGTGGACCTGCTGCTCCGCCGCGACGTGCGGTACGTCGAGGCCGCCGCCTACCCGCACATCACCGCGCCCCTCGTCCGCTACCGCTACAGCGGCGCGCACCGCGACCCGGCCGGGCGGCCGGTCGCCGTCCGGCACGTGGTGGCCAAGGTCTCCAGGCCGGAGGTCGCCGCCGCCTTCATGCGGCCCGCCCCGCAGGCCGTCCTGGACCGGCTCGTCCGGGAGGGCGCGCTGAGCGCGGCCGAGGCGGAGGTCGCCGCCGAGCTGCCGGTCAGCGCGGACGTCTGCGTCGAGGCCGACTCGGCCGGGCACACCGACGGGCGCTCTCCGTACGCGCTGATGCCGGCGATCCTGCGGCTGCGCGACGAGGAGATGGCCGCCCACGGCTACGCCCGGCGCATCAGGGTCGGCGCGTCCGGCGGCATCGGCGCACCGGAGGCGGCCGCCGCGGCGTTCGTGCTCGGCGCGGACTTCATCGTCACCGGCAGCGTCAACCAGTGCACCCCGCAGGCCGGGACGTCCGACGCCGTCAAGGACCTGCTGGCCGGGCTCGACGTGCAGGACACCGCCTACGCCCCGGCCGGAGACATGTTCGAGATGGGCGCGCAGGTGCAGGTCGCCAGGAAGGGCACGCTGTTCCCGGCCCGCGCCAACAAGCTCTACCAGCTCTACCGCCAGTACGGCTCGCTGGAGGAGATCGACGAGCGGACCAGGCGGACGATCCAGGACAAGTTCTTCCGCCGCTCCTTCGAGGAGGTGTGGGAGGAGACCCGGGCGTTCCTGGCCGCGCGCCGGCCGGCCGAACTGGCCCGCGCCGAGCGCGACCCCAAGCACCGGATGGCGCTCGTCTTCCGCTGGTACTTCGTGCACACGATCAGGCTGGCGCTGCGCGGCGAGGCCGGGCGGCAGGTGGACTACCAGGTCCACTGCGGGCCGGCGATGGGCGCGTTCAACCGGTGGGTGGCGGGCACGGAGCTGGCCGACTGGCGGGCCAGGCACGTGGACGTCATCGCCGACCGGCTGATGGAGGCCGCAGCCGGGCTGCTCGAAGCCCGGCTGCGCGACCTGTCCAAGGACGGTTAGACGCTGAGGACGGCTAGACGTTGAGCAGATGGCGGTTCAGGTCCTCCTGGACCGCCGTCAGCACCTCGGGCCGCGGGCCCTTGAGGTAGAAGTGGTCGCCGCCGAACACGCGCAACGTGAAACCGCCGCCGGTGGCGTCGGCCCAGGCGCTGATCTCGTCCGGGTCGACCTCCGGGTCGGCGTCGCCGGTCAGCGCCGAGATCGGGCAGTCCGGACGCGGGCCGGGCAGCGGCGTGTACGACTCGTTCAGCTCGAAGTCGGCGCGCAGGCCCGGCAGGAACACCTCCAGCAGGCTGCGCTGGTCCATCACCTCCGACGGCGTGCCGTTCAGCTTGCCCAGCTCGCTCAGCAGCTCGTCCTCCGACAGGTCGGTGAAGCGGCGGCGGCGGGTCGGCAGGTGCGGCGCGCGGCGTCCGGACACGAACAGCACCGCGGGCGGGAAACGGCGGGCCGTCTCCCAGGCCACCACGGCCCCCATGCTGTGCCCGAACAGCGCGAACGGCCGGTCGGTGTACGGCTCGATGGCCTCCGACAGCGGCCCCACGAGCTGCTCCATGCGGTTGTAGGGCCGCTCGCGCAGGCGTGACTCGCGCCCCGGCAGCACCACCGGGCAGACGTCGACGTCCGGCGACAGGTGGTCGTCCCATTTGCGGAACAGCGCCGAGCCGCCTCCCGCGTGCGCGAAGCAGAACAGTCTGATGCGGGCGTCGGCTCTGGGCTCGCCGCCCGCTATCCAGGAACCAGGCATGGTCAGAAAGCTACGGCCGATCGCCTTGCGCCGCCTGCTCAGTCTTGAGCAGGCAGCGCCCGCCGTCCTCACTAGCGTCGCAGTGAGGGAGGAGGCCCATGGAGCACGACGAGCGCGTGACGGAGACGGTCATCCGCCTGCTGGCCGAGGTGCTGCCCGGCGGCGCGGAGCTGACCCCCGACGCTTCACTCAAGGACAGCGGACTCGACTCGATCTCCGCGGTACGGGTGTGGTTCGAGATCCAGCGGGAGTTCTCGCTGGACCTCCCCGTCGAGCGGCTGGGCGGCTGCGCGACGCCGGCCGAACTGGCCGCGCGGATCGCCGAGCTGGCCGGGACGGCGGAGCACGACACCCCCGTGACCGTGGCGGAGATCAGCCCGGCCCCCGGCGACCGGCACGAGCCGTTCCCCCTGACGCCCCTGCAACAGGCGTACGTCATGGGCGCGGACGAGGACGCCACCCCTGACCCGGTCGGCTGCCAGGTCTACCGCGAGTTCGAGGTGCCCGGCGTGGACCCCGACCGCCTGCGCGCGGCCTGGCAGCGCGTCGTCGACCACCACGACGCCCTGCGCCTGGAGCTGGGCGAGGACGGCACCCAGCGGATCCTGGAGCGGGCCCCCTCCTGGGACCTGCCGGTGGACGAGCCCGGCGCCCGCGAACGCCTCGCGCACCGGCGTTACGAGCCCGGCGTCTGGCCGCCGTTCGCCGTCGAGGTCACCACGCCCGGGACCGTGCACTTCGGCATCGACGCGAGCGTGACCGACGGCCGCGGGCTCGACGTGCTGCTGCGCGACTGGTGGCGCTGCTACCGCGACCCCGGCCACACGCTGGAGGAGAGCGGGCTGTCCGTCCGCGACTGCCTGCTCGCGCTGGACGCCCAGCGGCGCGGCCCCCGCCACCAGGAGGACCTGGACTACTGGCGGGAGCGCCTGGCCGACCTGCCGCCCGGCCCCGCCGCCGGCGTGCCCGACGGGTCGCCGCGCTCCGCGCTGACCGGCTCGCTGACCGCCGCCCAGTGGGGCGCCCTGCGCGCCAGGGCCGCCGAGCTGGACGTCTCGCCGACCGCCCTGGTGCTGACCCTGTTCGCCGAGACGGTCGGCAGGGGCGAGGACTGCTCCCTGGCCGTGACCACGACCGGCCGGGCCTGGCTGCCGCGCGAGGTGGACGAGGTGGTCGGGCCGTTCACCGGCACCGCCGTGTTCGCCGCCGAGAGCACGCTCGGCGAGCCGCTCCCGGAGGCGGTCCAGGAGGTGCACCGGCGGCTGTGGCGCGACCTCGGCCACGCGGGCGTCCCCGGCGTGACCGTCATGCGGGAGCTGCGCGAGCGCACGGCGCTGCCCGTCGTCTTCACCAGCCTGCTGGACGCCCGGCCCGACGAGGCCGTGCCGCCGGTGACGTACGCGCTGAGCCAGACCTCCGGCGTCGCGCTCGACCACCAGATGTGGGAGCACGACGGCGAGCTGCGGGTGCGCTGGGACCTGGTGCCCGGCTGCTTCGCGCCCGGCGAGCCGGAGACCCTGTTCGCCCGCTTCACCAACGCGCTGCGCGCCCTGGCCGCCGACACCGGCGAGGAGGAGATCCGGCCGCTCAACGAACTGCAGAAGGCGTACTACGTGGCCCGCGCGGGCGGCTCGCACCCGTACGACGGCTGCCAGGTCCACCACAGCTTCCACGTCCGCGACCTGGACCGGGACCGGCTCGCACGGGCCTGGCTGCGCCTGGTGGCCGCGCACGACGCGCTGCGCTCGGAGGTCACCCACGACGGGACGCTGCGGGTCAGGCCGCACGCGCCGGAGAACTGGGACATCCCCGAGATCCCCGGTGCCGAGACGGGGGAGACGGCGGGGGAGACGGCCGCGGAGATGGCCGGGCGGGCGTTCCCGCTGGGCCGCTGGCCGCACTGGGAGCTGCGGGTCAGCGGCGAGACGGTGCACGCGGCCGTCGACCTCGCCGTGCTGGACGGCCGGAGCATCCACATCGTGCTGCGCGAGCTGTTCAGGCTGTACGCCGACCCGTCCGCCGAGCCGCGGCCGCCCGCCGAGGCCCCGGCCGCCCCGGAGCGTCCGCGCGAAGGGGGCTACTGGGACGAGCGGTTCCGCGACCTGCCGCCGGGGCCCGAGCTGGCCACCACGCCCGCGCGCCGCGTCCGGCTGAGCGGCAGCGTCGCCGCGGTGTCCGACGAGACCGTCTTCGCCGCCCTGGCCGGCGCGCTGCGCGGGCGCTTCGCCGATCCGTTCAGCGTGTCCGTGGTGCGCTGGACCGCCGAGTCCGAGCCGCGGCGACCCGGCGAGCACACCGCCCTGAGCTGGGTCACCGACGCGGAGTCCTACCCCGACCGGATCGCCGCCGACGCCGCGAACGGCGCCCTGACCGGCCTGGCCACGCTGCGCGGCCACGTCATGAAGGAGCGCCGCCGCCGCGCCTACGCCTTCCCCGTCGTCTACACCAGCACCCTCGACCTGACCGACCATCCCCTGCCGGACGGCGTCGAGGCCGGGCCCTGGATGACCTACACCCCGGACGTCGCGCTCGACTGCATCGTCATCAGGGAGGGCGACCGGCTGCACTACCACTGGGACGCGCTGGAGCCGGAGTTCCCCGACCTCGCCGAGCTGTTCGCGGCCTTCGAGGACCGGCTGCGCCCCGCGCACCGGCTGTTCGAGCGGCAGGCCGCCGCCCGTCCCGAGGCGGTCGCGCTGCGGCACGCCGGCGGCACCATGACGTACGGGGAGCTGAACCGGCGTGCCAACGCCGTCGCCTGGCGGCTCAAGGAGCTGGACGTGGGGCCGGGGACGGTGGTCGCCGTGCGCCTGTGCCGCGGGCCCGACATGGTGGCCGCCGTCCTCGGGATACACAAGGCGGGCGGCGCCTACCTGCCGGTGGAGCCGTCCCTGCCCGACGAGCGGGCCGCCGTCATGCTGGACGACGCCGCCGCCGGGATCGTCCTCACCTGCGCGCAGACGCCCGGCTGGGCCGTGCCCGAGGGCGTGCGCGCCGTCGAGCTGGACGCCGGCGGCGACGACCGCGGCGACCCGCCCCTCGCCGGCACCGTGGACGACCTCGCGTACGTGATCTTCACCTCGGGCAGCACCGGCAAGCCCAAGGGCGTCGAGGTCAGCCACCGGCCGCTGCTCAACCTGCTCGACTGGTGCTACCGCACCTTCGACTTCGACGCCTCCGACGTCGGGCTCTGCGTCACCTCGCTCGGCTTCGACCTGTCGGTGTTCGACATCTTCGGCCTGCTCGGCCGGGGCGCCTCGCTCTACATCGCCGACGAGGGCCAGCAGCGCGACCCAGAACTGCTGCTGGACGTGCTCATCGACGAGCCGATCACGTTCTGGAACTCCGCGCCCACCACGCTCAACCAGCTCGCCCCGCTGCTGGCGGAGCGGCAGGGCGGGGAGGGCACCGGCGACCTGCGGCTGGTCTTCCTCAGCGGCGACTACACGCCGCTGCCGCTGCCGGACGCCGTGCGCGCGACCTTCCCGCGGGCGCGGGTGGTCAGCCTGGGCGGCGCCACCGAGGCCACCGTCTGGTCGAACTGGTTCGAGGTGGGCGAGGTCGACCCGTCCTGGCGGAGCATCCCGTACGGGCGGCCGATCGACGACGCCCTCTACTACATCCTCGACGAGGACCGGCGGCCCTGCCCCGAAGGCGAGGAGGGCGACCTGTTCATCGGCGGCAGGTGCCTGAGCCTCGGCTACCGCAACCAGCCCGAGCTGACCGCCGAGCGGTTCGTGCCGGACCCGTTCGCGGGCGGGCGCATGTACCTGACCGGCGACCGGGCCGCGCTGCTGCCCGACGGGAACATCACGTTCCTCGGGCGGGCCGACAACCAGGTGAAGATCCGCGGGTTCCGGGTGGAGCTGGGCGAGATCGAGCACCGGCTGCGGCAGCATCCGGGCGTGCGGGACGTCGTCGTCCTGGCCCGCGACGACCGGTCGGGGGAGCGGAAGCTGGTCGCGTACGTGATGGCCGAGGGCGCGGAACCGGACGTCGGGGAGCTGCGGGCGCACGCGGCCGGGACGCTGCCGGCGTACATGGTGCCCAACCACGTGGCGTTCGTGAGCACGTTCCCGGCCACCGCCAACGGCAAGCTGGACCGGGACGCGCTCCCGTGGCCGCTCACCGACCGCGCCCCCGAGCCCGAGCCCGAGCCGGAGCCCGAGCCCGAGCCCGCGGTGGCGGGGCGGACGGTGACGGAGATCGCCGAGCTGTTCGCCGAACTGATCGGGGTCGAGGAGGTCGATCCCGGCCAGGACCTGTGGGACCAGGGCGTCACCTCCTTCACCATGGTCCAGGTCTCCAAGGCGCTGCGGAAGCGGTACGGCAGGCGGGTGCCGGTGGCGCTGCTGCTGGAGAACCCGACCGTCACCGGCATCGCCACCGTCGTCGGCGCCCCCACCGACGAGCCCGCGCCGAAGAAGCCCGCCGCCGAGAAGCCCGCCACGGAGAAGCCCCCCGCCGAGAAGCCCGTCGAGCAGCCTGTGCGGGCCGACGTCGAGGCGGACGGGCCGGGGGAGGTGGACTTCTTCTCGCCCGAGGACCGGGAGGCGTTCAAGGCGGGCCGCTGGAACCTGCGCCCGCTGGAGCCCGACGCCAGCCTCATCCGCCTCGACCGCCTGGACGTGCCCGAGGAGCACTACGCCTGGCGGGCCAGCGTGCGCGACTTCGCGCCCGGCTCGCTGCCGTACCGGTCGTTGTGCCGGCTGCTCGGGCTGCTGCGCGAACGGCGGCTCGGCGACCGCGCGCGCCACCTGTACCCGTCGGCCGGGGACACCTACGCCGTGCAGGCGTACCTGCACGTCGCCAAGGGCGCGATCAGCGGCGTCGCCGAGGGGATCTACTACTACAACCCGGTCGAGCACGCGCTCCAGCTCGTGAACGGCCGCCCGGAGCTCGACCGTACGGCCCACTTCGTCTACAACCGCGACCTGTACGACCGCGCCGGCTTCAGCCTCTACCTCATCGGCCAGACCAAGGGCATCGAGCCCCTGTACGGCGAGCAGAGCCTGCGCTACCTGACCCTGGAGGCGGGCTACCTCGGCCAGCTCCTGATGACCGGCCAGGCGGCCTGCGGCATCGGGCTCTGCCCCATCGGCGAGGTCGCCTTCGACCAGGTGCGCGACCAGTTCGACCTGGACGACGGCCACCGCTTCCTTCAGGCGTTCCTGGGCGGCCCCGCCGAGTACGCGACCGGCGACGCCACCCCCGTGTTCGCCACTCCCGTTCTCTCCACCCCCGTGCCCTCCACCCCGGAGACGGAACCGGCCCTCCGCGCCGAGCCCGCCCGGCACGAGGAGCCGGCGCCCGAGGAGCCGGCGCACGGGGAGCGGCCGGCCGGGCTCGCCGTGATCGGCATGGCCGGACGCTACCCCGGCGCCGACGACCTGGACGGCTTCTGGCACAACCTCAGCACCGGCACCCGCAGCCTGGGCCCGAGCCCCAGGGGCGAGCGTCCCGGCGGCTACCTGGAGCACATCGACCGCTTCGACAGCCTGCTCTTCCACGTCTCGCCGAAGGAGGCCGCGACGCTCGACCCGCAGCTCCGGCTCCTGCTGCACAGCGTCTGGGAGTGCCTGGAGCACGCCGGTCACACCCCCGCCTCGCTGCACGCGACCGCGCCCAGGGTGGGCGTCTTCGTCGGCTCGATGTGGCACGACTACCAGCACGCGGGCGCCGCCGCCTGGCGCGCGGGCGGCCCGGCCGTGGTCTCGGCGACCGCGTCCGACATGGTCAACCGCGTCTCGTACTTCTTCGGCTTCACCGGGCCGAGCATCGCCGTGGACACGTCGTGCTCGTCCACGCTGACCGCCCTGCACCTGGCCGCCCAGGCCATCCGTACGGGCGACTGCGACGCGGCCGTGGTCGCGGGCGTCAACCTGCTCGCCGACCCCTACCACGCCGGGCTGCTGGCCGGGCTCGGCCTGCTGGCCGAGGAGGCCGGCGCCGCCGCCTTCGACCCCGACCGGCCCGGCTGGACGGTCGGCGAGGGCGTCGGCTCCTTCCTGCTGCGGCCCGTCGCGGACGCCGTCCGGGCGGGGGACGCCGTCCACGGCGTGGTCGAGGCCACCTGGGTCGCGCACACCGGGCGTACCGGGCGGTTCACCGCGCCGAGCGCCGACGCCATGGCGGCGTCCATGCGCCGGGCCCTGGAGCGGGCCGGGGCCGAGCCCCGCGACGTCTCCTACGTCGAGTGCGCGGCGGCCGGAGCCGCCCTGGCCGACGCGGCCGAGGCCGAGGCGCTTGCCGACGTCTTCGGCGAGCGGGCCGAGCCCGTCGCGGCGGGCACGCTCAAGCCGAACATCGGCCATCTCGAAGCCGCGTCCGGCGCCTCCCAGCTCGCCAAGGTGCTGCTGCAGCTCCGGCACGGACGGCTGGCGCCCACTCTGCTCGCCGAGCCGCCCACCGACGCGGTCACCGTGCCGGAGCAGCCGCAGCCGTGGACCGGCGAGCGGCGGGCGCTGATCAACGCCTTCGGGGCGACCGGCACGCACGCCCACGCCGTCGTCCGCGCGCCCCTTCCCGAGGAGACCCCGGGCAGCGCGGCCGAGGACGGACGGGAGCACGCCGTCCTGGTGTCCGCCGCGACCCCGGAACAGCTGGTCACCGCCGCCCGCCGCCTGGCCGAGACCGGGGAGCGGGACGTACGCCGGATCGCCTGCACCACCCAGACCGGGCGCGCCGCCCTCGCGCACCGGCTCGCCGTCGTCTGCCGTGACGCGGCCGGGCTGCGGGAGGGGCTGGAGGCGTTCGCGGCGGGCAGGACGCATCCGTCCGTGCTCGCCGGAGGCTCCGGCGGGCGTCCGACCGGCGCGGAGGCCGAGGCGGCGGCCGCCTGGGTGGCCGGTCAGGACGTCGACTGGGCCCGGTTCTGGCCGGAGCCGCCCGCACGGGTCGCGCTGCCCGCCTACCCGTTCGAGGCCGAGCCGTACTGGATCGAACGGGCGGAGCCGGTCGCGTCGGAGGCCGCCGCCGGGGACATGGAGGACTACCTCAAGGGCGTCTACGCCGAGGTCTCGGGCATCGACGCCGACCGGCTGGGGACGCGGGTGCCGCTGGAGCAGTACGGGCTGACGTCGTCCCAGATCGTGGAGCTCAACGCGCGGCTGGAGCGGGACCTGGGCGAGCGGTCGCGCACGCTCTTCTTCGAGCACAAGGACCTGGCGGGGGTCGCCGCCGCGCTGTCCGCCAGAACCCCCGCCCCGCCCCCGACGGACCGGACCGATCGGACCGAACCGCGCTCCGCCGGGACGGACAGCGCAGACGACGGCGCGATCGCCGTCATCGGGATCGCCGGGCGCTACCCCGACGCCCCCGACCTGGGCACGTTCTGGGAGAACCTGGCCGCCGGGCGGCACTCGCTCTCCCGCGTCCCCGCCGGCAGGACCCGCGACGGCTGGCCCGTGGACCTCATGTGGGGCGGCTTCCTCGACGGCGTCACCGACTTCGACCCGCTGCTGTTCGGCATCACCCCGCGCGACGCGGCCCTCATGGACCCGCAGGAGCGCGTCTTCCTGGAGGTCACCTGGGAGGCCCTGGAGGACGCCGGCTACCCGCGCACCCGCCTGCGCGACCGGCACGGTTCGAACGTCGCCGTCTACGCGGGCGTGATGTACAACGAGTACCCCTTCTTCGGCGTCGAGCAGAGCCTGCGCGGCACGCCCCAGGACACCGGCGCGACGCTCGGCGGCGTGGCCAACCGCGTCTCCTACCACCTGGACCTCAAGGGGCCCAGCATGTCGGTCGACACGATGTGCTCGTCGTCGCTGGCCGCGCTGCACCTCGCGGTCCGGTCGCTGCGCCAGGGGGAGTGCGAGCTGGCGATCGCCGGCGGCGTCAACCTCAACCTGCATCCGAACAAGTTCGTCCAGCACGCCCGCATGCGGCTGACCGCCGGTGACCGGCGCTGCCACAGCTTCGGGGCGGGCGGCGACGGCTTCGTGCCCGCCGAGGGCGCCGGGGTCGTCCTGCTCAAGCCGCTGTCCAGGGCCAAGGCGGACGGCGACCGCATCCACGCCGTGATCAGGGGCACCGCCGTCGTGCACTCGGGCCGGACGAACGGCTGGGTGGTGCCGAGCCCCGTCGAGGAGGGCGAGCTCGTCGCCCGCGCGCTCGCCGACGCGGGCGTGGACCCCGCCGGGATCGGCTATCTGGAATGCCACGGCGCGGGCACCGCGCTCGGCGACCCCATCGAGATCAACGCCCTCATGCGGGTGTTCGGGCAGGTGGGGGCCGCGCCGGGCAGCATCCCGATCGGGTCGGTCAAGTCCAACCTCGGGCACGTCGAGTCGGGCGCCGGCATCGCCGGGCTCACCAAGATCGTGCTCCAGCTCCGGCACCGGCGGCTGGTGCCCTCCCTGCACGCCGACGAGCTCAACCCGGACATCGCCTGGGACGAGATCCCCTTCCGCGTGCAGCGCGAGGCGGCCGACTGGCCCGAGGGGCCCGGCGGCGCGCCCCGGCGGGCGGGCCTCAGCTCGTTCGGCGCCGGCGGGACGATCGCCCACGCGGTGATCGAAGAGGCCCCGCCCACCGCGACCGGCACGCCTACCGCGACCGGCACGCCCACCGCGACTGCCACGCTCGCCGCGACCGGCACGCCCGACGACGGACCGCAGCTCATCGTGCTGTCGGCCCACGACGAGCGGCGGCTGCGGGCCATGGCGGGCCGGCTGGCGGGCCACCTGCGCGCGACGCCCGAGAGTCTCGCCGACGTCGCCCACACCCTCCGCACCGGACGGGAACCGCTGCGCGAACGGCTCGCGCTGGTCGTCGCGGACGTGGCGGAGCTGTGCGAACGGCTGGAGCGCTTCGCCCGGTCGGAGCCCGCCGACGTGCTGCGCGGCCGGACCCGTCCCGGCGTCCCGCCGTCCGGGTGGTCCGGCGACCAGCTCTCCGGACGGCCTGGCGACCTGCTGGAGCTGGGGCGGCACTGGGTGGACGGCGGCCACGTGGACTGGACGCCGCCGCCGGGCGCGCGGCTGGTGGGCCTGCCGTCGTACCCGTTCGACCGGATGCGGTGCTGGCCGTTCGAACCCGCCTCCGGCGACCGGGAACCGGCCGCCGCCGACCGGGAGCCCGCCGTAGGTGATCGGGGACCGGCCGTCGCCGAGACGCCGCTCTTCGAACGGACCTGGGCGCCGTCCGGGGAGCCCGCCCACGACCCCGGGACGCTCGGCGGCGGGACCGTGGTGTGCCTGTTCGGCGACGCCTCCGAGGAGCTGGCGCGCTCGCTCGGCGACCAGGTCGTGCCCGTGGGCGCGGGCGACCCCGTCCCGGAGGAGTTCACCGGCTGGATCGACCTGCGCGACCTGGGCGAGGCCGACCCGGCGGGCGAGCTGGACCGGCTCGCCGTGCTGCGGGACGCCCTGGCCCGTCGCCGCCCGCTCCGGATCCTGCACGTCACCAGTGGCCTGCTGGACCTCGGCGGCGCGTCGCCGAGCCTGGCGGGGGCGCGGATGGCGGGGTTCGTGCGGATGCTCGCCGCCGAGTACCCGGCGGTCACGGCCACCGTGCTGGACAGCGACCGGCCCACGGCGGCGCAGATCCGCGCCGAATGGGCGGCCGCCGAGCCGTACGGGGAGGTCTGTTACCGCGACGGTGAGCGGTTCCGTCCCGATCTGCGGGAGTTGTCCGCGCCGTATGCCGAGCCGCGGCTCGACCCCGCGGCCGTCTACGTCGTGAGCGGCGGCACCAGGGGGCTGGGCGCGTTGGTGGCCCGCCACCTGGCCGATCGCGGCGCGCGCCGGCTCGCCCTGCTCGGCGCGCGTCCGCTGCCGCCGCGCGAGCAGTGGGACGGCTCCGGCGAGGAGGCCGTCGCCACCGTCCTCGACCTGGAACGCGCGGGCGCCCGGGTGGTCGTGCACACCGGGCCGCCGTCCGGGGTGGCCGCCTTCCTGGACGGCGTGCGGCGCGAGCTGGGCCCGATCGGCGGCGTCGTCCACTGCGCGGGACGCTCCAGCCAGGGCCGTCCGTCGCTGGCCCACAAGTCCGAGGACGACCTGCAGGCCGTGCTCACGCCCAAGGCCGACCTCCTGGAGGCGCTGGACGAGGCGTGCGCCGGCGACCGTCCGGCCTTCTTCGTCACCTTCTCCTCCGTGTGCGCCGCCGTGCCCGCGCTGGCCGCCGGGGTGGCCGACTACGCGGCCGCCAACGCCTTCCTCGACTACTGCACCGGGGTCAGGCGGCGGTCCGGGCGGACCGAGTTCCGGTCGGTCGACTGGCCGCAGTGGCGGGAGTCCGGCGGGGCGCGCGGCAAGCCGAACGTCGGCGAGGCCGTCGGGCTCGCGTCGCTCGGCGACCGGGAGGGGCTGCGGGTGCTGGACCGGGTGATCGGGTTGCCGCGCGGCGCGACCGTGCTGCCGTGCCCGCCGTCCGGCGCGTCCGTGGACGTCCCGGCGCTGATCCGGCTCCCCGAGCGGGCGGACCGCCGTCCGGCCCCCGCTCGCCCGGCTTCCGAGCCGGCGCGGACCGGTGGACCCGACTGGCTGGCCGTGCTGTTCTCCGAGACGATCGGCATCCCCGTGGACGCCCTGGACCCGACGGCGGAGTTCGGGGACCTCGGCGTCGAGTCGGTGATGCTGGCCGAGCTGGTGCAGCGCATCGAGGAACGGCTCGGAGAGAGCCTGGAGCCGTCGCTGCTGCTGGACTATCCGACGCTGGAGCAGCTCCGCGACCGCCTGGGCGTTCCGGAGCCGGACACCGACCGCGTGAACGCCCCCGAGCCGACCGCCGACCGTCCGGACGTCCCCGAGCCGACCGCCGTTCTCCCGGACGCCCCCGAGACGGGCGTCCCCGAGACGGGCGCGCGGGAGGAGGGCCGGGAGAGTGCGCCGGGCGGCGCCTCCGGGCCCGCCCTTCCGGGCGCCGATGATCGCAGGATCGCGATCATCGGCATGGCCTGCCGGTTCCCCGGCGCCCCGGACGTGGCCGCGTTCTGGCGGAACCTCACCGAGGGCCGGTGCGACGTGCGCGAGGTGCCCGCCTCCCGCTGGGACCACCGCGAGTTGTACTCGCCCGAACCGGCCCTCGGCCGCAGCATCAGCAAGTGGGGCGGCTTCGTCGACGGCATCGAGGACTTCGACAACGACTACTTCGGCCTGGGCGAGGACGAGGCCCGCGCCCTCGACCCGGCCATCCGCATGTTCCTGGAGTGCTGCGCGGCCTGCCTGGCCGACGCCGGTTACGACCCCGCCGAACTGCGCGGACGCCGGGCCGGCGTGTTCGCCGGAGCCCGCATGTCCGACTACGGGCGCCGGGTCGGCGTCCGGCCGGGCGGGCTGGCCTCCGACCAGAACTTCATCGCGGCCAGGGTCGCGCACCACTTCGACCTGCGCGGCCCCAACCTCGTGGTGGACAGCGCCTGCTCCTCCTCGCTGGTCGGCGTGCAGCTCGCCGCGCAGAGCCTGCTCGCCGGGGAGGCCGAGGTCGCCCTGGCGGGCGGGGTGGAGGTGCTCCTGGACGAGAACGACTACCTCCAGCTCAGCGCGGCCAAGGCGCTGTCGCCCACCGGACGGTGTCACACGTTCGACGAGCGCGCCGACGGGTTCGTGCCGGGGGAGGGGTGCGGGGTCGTCCTGCTCAAGCCGCTGCGCGCGGCGCTGGCCGACGGCGACCGGGTGCACGCGGTCATCGAGGCGGTGGCGGTGAACAACGACGGACGCACCATGGGCGTCACCACGCCCAACCCCGAGGCCCAGGCCGACGTGGTCCGCCGGGCCCTGGCGGCGGCCGGCCGCACGCCGGGCGAGATCGGCCTGATCGAGGCGCACGGCACCGGCACGCTCATCGGCGACCCCATCGAGCTGCGCGCCCTGACGCGGGTGTTCGCGGAAGGCGGCGGCGACCCGGGAACGTGCGCGATCGGCAGCGTGAAGACCAACATCGGGCACACGCTCAGCGCGGCCGGGATCGCCGGGTTGATCAAGGCGGCGCTGGCCGTCGAGCACGGGCGGATCCCGCCGACGTTGTCCTGCGAGCGGCCCAACCCGCGCTTCGACTTCGCCGCCTCGCCCTTCGAGCCCGCCACCGAGCCACGGGACTGGCCCTCGCCCAGGGTCGCGGGCGTGAGCTCGTTCGGGCTCGGCGGCACCAACGCGCACCTCGTGCTGAGCGAGCCGGACCCGCGGCCTGGCGTGCGGCCGGAACGCGAGCCCGCCCCCGCGCCGGTCTTCCGGCGCAGGCGCCTGTGGCTGGAACGCGACCCGGCCCCGGCCCGTGACCCGGCCCGCGACCCGGTTCCGGCCGGCGCGTCCGGCTCCGGTCCCGGTCCCGATCCAGGCCCGCCGGACGACGCCAGCTCGCTGCTCGACCTGAACATCACCACGGGGAGGCGCTGACTCCATGCCCGCGATCGAGTGTCACACCACGCTGAAGCACACCGACTTCATCATGCGGAACCACCGGGTGCACGACGTGTCCGTCATGCCCGGGGTGACGTTCCTCGATCTGGTGTTCCGCACGCTGATGGCGACCGGGCGCGACGCCGGGGAGATCGTCCTGCGCGAGGTGCTGTTCACCGAGGCGATCGTCACCAAGCCGGAGGCCGACCGGGAGATCCGCGTCACCGTCGACGGCGCCGACGTGCGGGCGGAGAGCCGCTGGAGCAGGGACGGGACGCCGCTGTCCGGCTGGCGGCGGAACTTCACCGGCAAGGTGGGCACGCCGACCGGCCCCGAGCCCGGCCCGATCGACCTGGACGCCCTCCGTCGCGGCGCCCGGCGGCACGGCGACATGGAGGACCTGTACGCCCGCGCCAGGGCCGAGGACATCAGCCACGGCGCCCCGATGAAATGCGCGGGACGGCTGCACCACGGCGACGGCTACCTGCTCGCGGAGCTGCGGCAGGACGCGCCCACCCCCGGCCACGAGGGCTTCCACCTGCACCCCGCCCGGCTGGACGCGGCCACCCTGGCCGGGCTGGGCCAGACCCAGGCGTCGGGGCGGGAGCCGTTCATCCCGGTCTACATCGCCGAGTTCCGCGCGCCCCGGCGGCTTGGCGCAGCCTTCCACGTGTACGCGCCGCGCCCGGAGAGCATCGCGCCGTCCGGCGACGTGATCACCAACGACTTCGGCCTCTACGACGAGCGGGGGCGCTTCGTCGCGGGGTTCGGCGGGCTGTCGTGCAAGCGCATCAGGTCGCCGCGGCTGATCGAGCGGCTGCTCGACGACCCGGCCCGCCCGGAGCAGCCGTCCGCCACCGGCCACAACGGCTCCGGCGACCTGGTCGGCCGCCTGCGCGAGCTCGTCGCCGGGCCGCTCGGCCGCCCGCCCGGCGAGGTGCCCACCGGGACCGGCTTCTACGACCTCGGCCTGGACTCGGTCACGCTCGTGGACATCAGCGAACGGCTGGAGAAGATCGTCGGGCGGCGGCTCTACCCGACCCTGCTGTTCGAGTACGGCGACATCGACAGTCTCGCCGCCCACCTCTCCTCCGCCTACGACCTCACCCCGGGGGAGCCGGAGCCCGAGCCGGGCGAGACGCGCTGCTTCCGCGACGTGTGGGTGCCGCAACCCGAGGACGGCGACGACCCCGGCGAGTACCGCGAGATCACCCCCGGCGCCCGGTACGACGGTTCCCGGCACCTGGTGATCCGGGCCACGCCGGGGGAGCCCGCCGACCCGTGCCTGGCCGTCTGGGAGACCGCGAAGGCCGTCCTCGCCGCGAAGCCGGAGCGGCCGGTCACCCTGACCTACGCCCACACCGGCGACGACCCCGCCCACGAGGCCGTCGGCGCGCTGGCCAGGACGATCACCGCCGAGACCCCGCTGATCCGCTGCCGCAGCATCCGCCTGGACCCTGCCCCCGCCCCCGCCTCCTCCGACGCCCCCGCCCCCGCCGACGCCCCTGCCTCCTCCGCCGACGTGCTGCGGGACGCCTCCGCCGAGCCCGAGATCCGCTACGAGCGCGGCGAACGCCTGGTGCGCCGCTGGCTCCCGATGGAGCAGCCCGAGCAGCCCGAGCAGCCCGAGCAGCCCGAGCCCGGCGGGCGCGTCCCGATCAGGAAGGGCGGCGTGTACGTGATCGCCGGCGGGACGGGCGGCATCGGCCGCCTCCTCGCCGAGCACCTGGAACGCCGCCACCAGGCCACCGCCGTGCCCGTCAGCAGGAACGCGGAGATCTCCGCCGACCTGACCGACCCGGACCAGGTCGAGCGCGCCCTCGCCACGGTCCGGGCGCGCCACGGCCGCATCGACGGCGTCGTCCACTGCGCGGGCGTCAACCGCGACGGGCTCTACCCGGGCAAACGGGCCGCCGACATCGAGGCCGTGGTGGCGGCCAAGGCCCTGAGCGTGCGCCACCTGGACGCCGCGACCAGGGACGACGATCTGGACTGCTTCGTGGTGTTCTCGTCGGTGTCGGCGTCGCTGGCCAACCCGGGGCAGGCCGACTACGCCTTCGCGAACGCGTACCTGGAGGAGTTCGCCCGGCGGCGGGCGGCGCGGCGGGACCGGCCGGGCCGGACCCTGGCGATCGCGTGGCCGTACTGGGCCGAGGGCGGGATGCGGGTCGGGCCGGAGACGGTCGAGCGCGCCCGCACGGCCACCGGGATGGTCCCGCTGCCCACCGAGGCCGCCCTCGACGTGTTCGACCGCGCCCTGAGCGGCAGCGAGGACGTCGTGACGGTGCTCCACGGCGACGCGGACCGCGTCCCCACGCTGCTGCCGCCCGCCCCGCCGCAA
The DNA here is from genome assembly GCF_040649795.1 of Nonomuraea sp. NPDC048881. Taxonomy (NCBI): domain Bacteria; kingdom Bacillati; phylum Actinomycetota; class Actinomycetes; order Streptosporangiales; family Streptosporangiaceae; genus Nonomuraea; species Nonomuraea sp. NPDC048881. The sequence continues at coordinate 94,772 of NZ_JBEZGC010000018.1, read as the reverse complement.
CCCTCGCCCCGCCCGGCCTCCCGGCCCGCGGCCGCCACGCCCCGCGCGGAGGCGCGGGCGGCGGGCGGCGGCGAGCCCGGCGAGCTGCGCGGCGAGGAGCCCATCGCGGTCGTCGGGCTGGCCGGACGGTACCCGCAGGCCCCCGACCTGCGCGCCTTCTGGCGCAACCTGGCCGAGGGACGCGACTGCGTCGAGGAGATCCCGGACGACCGCTGGAACCACGACGAGATCTACGACCCCGAGAAGGGCGCCCGTGGCAGGACGTACGGCAAGTGGGGCGGCTTCCTCGACGGCGTCGACCGCTTCGACCCCGCCTTCTTCGGCATCTCCCGCCGCGACGCCGAACGCATGGACCCGCAGGAACGGCTGTTCCTCCAGACCTGCTGGCACGCGCTGGAGGACGCCGGCCACCCGCCGGAGTCGCTGTCGGCGCACAACGTCGGCGTGTTCGCGGGCGTGATGTGGAACCACTACCAGCTCGTCGAGGGCGGGGAGGGCGGCGTCGCCCCCACGGCCATGCACGCCTCCATCGCCAACCGCGTCTCCTACACCCTCGACCTGCACGGCCCGAGCATCGCGCTGGACACCGCCTGCTCCTCCTCGCTGACCGCCGTGCACCTGGCCGTCGAGAGCCTGCGGCGCGGCGAGTGCGACCTCGCCCTGGCCGGCGGCGTGAACGCGACCGTCCACCCGCAGAAGTACCTGCAACTCGCCCAGGGACACTGGTTGTCGGAGGACGGCCGGTGCCGCGCCTTCGGCGCCGGCGGCAGCGGGTACGTGCCCGGCGAGGGCGTCGGGGCCGTCCTGCTCAGGCCGCTCTCGCGGGCCCTGGCGGACGGCGACCACGTCTACGGCGTCATCGCCGCCACCGCCGTCAACCACACCGGCCGGACCAGCGGCGCCACGGTCCCGAGCCCGCGCTCGCAGGCCCAGCTCATCGGCACGGCGATCCGCAGGTCCGGCTGGGACCCGGCGAGCATCGGCTACATCGAGGCGCACGGCACCGGCACCTCGCTCGGCGACCCGATCGAGGTCGAGGGCATGCGCCAGGCCCTGCCGGAGGGCGCGGACTGCGCGATCGGCTCGGTCAAGTCCAACATCGGCCACCTGGAGGGCGCGGCCGGGATCGCCGGGCTGACCAAGGTGCTGCTCCAGCTCCAGCACGGGCAACTGGCGCCGTCCCTGCACGCCGACGAGCTCAACCCGAAGATCGACTTCGCCGCCACGCCCTTCCACGTGCAGCGCGCGCTCGAACCCTGGCCCCGCGCGGACGGCACACCCCGGCGGGCCGGGGTCAGCGCGTTCGGCGCGGGCGGCACGAACGCGCACGTCCTGGTCGAGGAGGCGCCGGAGCCCGCTCCCGGGCCGGGCGCGGACGGTCCCTGCCTGGTCGTGCTCTCCGCCCGTACGCCCGAGGCGCTGCGCGACTACGCCCGCGCCTGGACCCGCTTCCTGGCGGAGACGGCCACGGCGGACGGCTCCCTCTCAAGCTCCCGGGGCGCCGTCGAACGGGTGGCCGCGCTGCTCGGCATCCCCGCCGACCAGCTCGACCCGGCCGACTCGCTGGGCGACCTCGGCCTCGACCCGGCCGCGCTGATCCAGCTCGGACAGGGCCTCTCGCTGGACGACACCGTCGCCGACCTGGCCGGGCCCGGCACGGCTCTGGCCGACCTCGCCTACACCTCGCAGGTCGGACGGACCGGCATGGCGGAGCGGCTGGCGCTCGTCGTGCGCGACGTGGCCGAGCTGCGGGACGGGCTGGAGGCGTACGCGGCGGGCGCGAACCCCGGCCCCGGCGTCTTCACCGGCTCCGGCGGCGAGGACGGGACGCCGTCGGCGGCGGACTGCGTCCGGCTGTTCCGGGCCGGACGGCTGGAAGAGGTGGCGGCCGCCTGGGTCGGAGGAGCCGAGGTGCCGTGGCGCGAGTGCCACGACGGCGGACGGCTGGTGTCGCTGCCGGTCTACCCGTTCCAGGAGGAGAGCTGCTGGCTCGGCCGCTGGCAGCGCGCCACCGCGACCTCCGAGCAGCCTGCCGAGTCACCCATCGAGCCGCCGGCCGTGGAGACGGCGGAGGAGCAGGCCGTGGAGCTCGTGCCGGACGGGGAAGGGCTGCGGTTCGAGGTGCTGCCCGACGGGGTGGCGCTGGTGGTGATGGGGTCCGGGGCGTCCATGTTCACCAGGGAGCTGATCGACGACCTCCAGGCCGCGTTCGCCGAGATCGCCGGGCGCGAGGACGTCAAGGCGGTCGTGCTCACCGGCAGCGGCAACGTCTTCAGCATGGGCGCCACCCCGGAGGCCCTGCGCACCCTCGCGGGCGGCGAGGGACGTTTCACGGACGTGCCCTTCCTGTACGAGGGGCTGCTGCGGTGCGACCGGCCGGTCGTCGCCGCCGTCCAGGGGCACGCGTCGGGCGGCGGGCTGGCCTTCGGGCTCTTCGCCGACCTCGTCATCATGGCGGCCGAGGGGGTCTACAGCGCCAACTTCATGAAGTTCGGCTTCACGCCCGGGATGGGCGCGACGTACATCCTGGAGGAGCGGCTCGGCCGGTCGGCGGCGCACGAGATGCTCTACACCGGCCGGTCCGTGACGGGTGAGGAGCTGGCCCGGCGGGGGGCCGGGGTGACCGTCCTGCCGCAGGGCGCCGTGCTGAAGGCGGCGCTCAGGCACGCCCGCTCGATCGCCGCGCTGCCGCTGCCCGCCCTGCGGGCGCTCAAGTCCGAGCTGGCCGGACGGGTGCTCGACCGGCTGGCCGGCGTCATCGCGGGGGAGTCGGGGATGCACGAGCGCGTGCTGGGGGAGGAGTCGCTGGCCCGCGTCGACGACTACTTCGCCAAGGTGGACACCTTCAGAGGCGACGCCCCGAAGGCGGACACGGGCAGAAGCGCGTCACCGAAGGCCGGGGGTTCTGCGGGGGGCGGGCCTGAGCCGGGGGAGGTGCGGCGGGTCATCGAGGGCACGCTCATGAGCCACCTCTACCTCCAGGCCCACGAGGTGGACGACTCACTGAGCTTCAGCGAGATGGGGCTGGACTCGATCGGGGCCGTGGAGATCGTCCGGGACCTGAACCGGAGCTTCGGGCTCGACCTGGACTCCGTCGCCGTCTACGACCACCCGACCGTCCCCGCTCTGGTGGACGCCGTACGGGAGGCCGTGGCCGCCGACGGGCTGACCGTGCCTCCGCCGCGTCCCGCCCCCGAGCAGCCGGTCCCGGAGGAGCGGCCCTTCGTGCCCGAACAACCCACCCCCGCCGAGCGGGACGAGAAGCCCGAACCGGGCGATCCGGAGGAGCGGGCGGGCCAGGTCCGGCTGCCCTCGCTCGACGGCGACCGCGCCGAACCGGACACCACGACCGCCGAGCCTCCCGCTAACACCGGCACGGTCACCCTGGAGGCGGTGAGGCCCACCGAAGAGCCCCCCGCCCGTGAGGAGCCCACCCCCGCACGAGAGAAGACGCCTGTCCGGGAGGGGGACATCGCGGTCATCGGCATGGCCGGGCGGTTCCCGGACGCGCCCGACCTCCGGACGTTCTGGCGGAACCTGGCGGACGGCCGGTGCAGCATCCGCGAGGTGCCCCCCGAGCGGTTCGACGTCTCGCGGGTGTACGACGCCGACCGCATGGCGCCGGGCCGGACGTACAGCAAGTGGGCCGCCATGCTCACCGATGTCGACGCCTTCGACGCGGCCTTCTTCAACATCTCGCCCCTGGAGGCCGAGACGATGGACCCGCAGCAGCGGCTGTTCCTCCAGGAGGCGTGGCACGCCCTGGAGGACGCCGGCTACGCCGCCAGGTCCGGTCGCCGGCCGTGGGGGTGCTTCGTCGGCTGCGGCGCGGGCGACTACGCCGGACTGCTGGCGGCGGCCGGACACGACGACACCGGGCACGCCTTCCTCGGCAACGCCTCCTCGGTGCTGCCCGCGCGGATCGCGTACCTGCTGGACTTCGGCGGGCCGACCATGGCCGTGGACACCGCGTGCTCGTCCTCGCTGGTGGCCGTGCACCTGGCCTGCGAGAGCATCCGGCGCGGCGAGTGCGAGGCGGCGGTCGCGGGTGGGGTGGCGGTGATGAACACCCCGAGGATGCACATCTGGTGCAGCAAGGCCGGGATGCTCTCGCCCACCGGCACCTGCGCGCCCTTCGACGAGTCGGCCGACGGCATCGTGCTGGGCGAGGGCGTCGGCGTGGTCGTGCTGAAGCGGCTGGACCGGGCGCTGGCGGACGGCGACCACGTCCACGGTGTGATCCGGGCCAGCGGCGTCAACGGCGACGGCGCGAGCAACGGCATCACCGCGCCCAGCGCCTCCTCCCAGGCGGAACTGCTGACCGAGGTGCACCGGCGGGCCGGGATCCGTCCCGGCGCGGTGGACTACGTCGAGACGCACGGCACCGGGACCGAGCTGGGCGACCCGATCGAGGTCAAGGCGCTGGCGAAGGTGTTCGGCGCGGACCGCGAGCGCCCGTGCCGCATCGGCTCGCTCAAGGCGAACGTCGGCCACACCACCATGGCGGCGGGGATCGGCGGGCTGCTCAAGACCCTGCTGGCGTTGCGGCATCGGCAGTTGCCGCCGTCGCCGGGGTTCGTCCGGGCCAACCCGAAGATCGACTTCGCGGACGGCGCGCTCGAAGTGGTCACGGAGCTGTCGCCCTGGACGCCCGGCCGCTCCGGCGAGCGGGTCGCGGCGGTGAGCAGCTTCGGCTTCAGCGGGACGAACTGCCACGTCGTGGTCGCCGAGCCGCCCTCCCGCGAACCGCGGGCCGGCGGCCGCGAGGACGTCGTCGTCCCCCTGTCGGCCTCGGACGAGCAGGCCCTGGCCCGGCTGCGCACCGGCCTGGCCGGCCACCTCGACGCCCACCCGGAGCTCGACGTGCGCGACGTCGCCCGCACGCTCGCCGTGGGCAGGTCGCACCTGGCCGGGGCCCGGTGCGCGTACGTGGCCGGGGACCTCGCCGACCTGCGCGGCCAGCTGCGCGACGGCGCCCGCCCGGCACGCGGTGAGGCGGGACGCCTCGCCGAGCGGTACACCGGCGGCGACGACCTCCCCTGGGACGACCTGACGGCGGGCGGGCGGCGGGTGCCGCTGCCGGGATACCCGTTCGCGGACGACCGGCGCCACTGGATCGGCGGCGACGACCACCCCGCCGGGCCCGGCCCCGGGACGTGGATCCGCCCCGACGACCGGCTGGTCGCCGACCACCGGATCGGCGGCACCCCCGTGCTGCCCGGCGTGGCCTTCCTGACGATCGCCGCCGAGCGCGGCGGGCTGTCCGGTCCGGTGCGCTTCGAGCGGGTACGGTGGCTGCGCCCGTTCGAGGTGCGCGAGGCCCGCGCCCTGGACGTGGTCGTGCGCGACGACGGCGGCTTCGAGCTGGACGGGCACGCCCGCGGCACCCTGCGGACCGGCGACGGCGCACTCGGGCGGCTGGACGTCGCCCAGGTTGAGGCCCGGTGCGCGGACAGCCGTCCGGCCGATGAGCTCTACCGCGCCTTCGACCGCGCCGGGCTGCACTACGGGCCCGGGTTCCGGGTGCTGCGCGAGGTCCGCGTCGGCGACGGCGAGGCGCTCGGCGTCCTGCGCGACGGCGCGCGCTGGGAGGCGCTGCTGGACGGCGCGCTCCAGACCGTCGCGGCGCTGCGTCCCGAAGACGGTGAGCCGGCGATGCCGTTCAGCGTGGAGTCGGCCGAGCTGGACGGCCCGATCACCGGCCCCGCCCACGCCCACGTGACCGACGAGGGCCGGGACGGGTACACGGTCCGCCTCGCCGACTCCGCAGGGCGGGTCAGGGCCGAGTTCCGGGGGGTCGTCCTGCGGACCCGGCCGGCCCGCCCGGCGGACGGCATGATCTTCGCCCCCGTCTGGCGCCGGACCGAGCCCGCCACTGGGTCCGGTGCGGGCGGCGGCAGGGCGCTCGTGCTGCACACCCCCGCCGCCGAGCCGCTGGCCCGCGCCCTCCTGGACACCCACGAGGACGGCCGCCTGGCCCCGCTCGCCTCGCCCGCAACGCCGGAGGAACGGTACGACACCGTGTACGTCCTCGCCCTGCCCGACCGGAACGGCCCGCCCGCCGGCGACCCCACCACGCATGACGTGTTCCGCCTGGTCAAGCGGCTTTCCGAGCAGGGGCGCGGCGGCCGGCGGCCCACGGTGAAGGTGGTCGTCGCCGGAGCCGTGCGGGTCGGGGACGAGGAGATCGTCCCGCACGCGGCCGGTGTGATCGGACTTACCAGGGCGGTGGCCGCCGAGCACCCGCACTGGACCGTCGCCGTCATCGACGTCGGCGCCGCGCCGCAGCCACCCGCCGACCTCGCCCGCCTGGTACGCGCCGAGAGCTGCGCCGACGAGCTGGTCGCCCTCCGCGACGGCCACCGCCACCTCCGCACCCTGGAACCCCTGCCCCTGACCGCCGGACGCAGCCCGTACCGGGACGGCGGGGCCTACCTGATCGTGGGCGGGACCGGCGGCCTCGGACGCACCCTGAGCAGGCACCTGGCCGCCACCGCAGGGGCGCGGCTGGCCCTGGTCGGGCGGCGCGAGATCAGCCACGAGATCCGCGAGCAGCTGGCCGAGATCGAGTCGCTCGGCGGCCAGGCCGTGTACCTGCGGGCCGACGTGGCCGACCGGGCCGCGTTCGGCAGGGCCGTCGAGGCGGCGCGGCAGCGGTTCGGCGAGCTCCACGGCGCCTTCCACGCCGCTCTGGTGCTGCGCGACATGACGCTCGCCAACATGGACGACGACGCGTTCGCCCAGGTGCTCGCGCCCAAGGTGGCCGGCGCCGCCGTCTTCGCCGAGGCGCTGGCCGGCCTGTCGCTCGACTTCCTGGCCTACTTCTCCTCGGCGGCCTCGTTCGTCGAGGTGGGCGGCCAGGCGAACTACGCGGCCGCCAGCACGTTCGAGGACGCCTACGCGCTGAGCCTGCCCGACCGGCCGGTCAGCGTGATCAACTGGGGTTACTGGGGCAGCGTCGGCGCGGTCTCCGGCGGCGGCTACGACGGCCGGTTCGCCGAGCTGGGCATCGGCTCGATCGAGCCGGAGGAGGGCATGGCGGCGCTGGCATCCGTCCTGGGCTCGGGCGCGCGGCAGGCGCTCGTCGTCAAGGCGGAGCCGAAGGGACTGGCCCACATCGGCGTCCGCACCCCGGACGCCGCCGCCGAGCCCGGCCGGACCGGCGAGCCCGGTGAGCTGGAACGGGCGCGGACGGCGTTCGCCGCTCTGGACGACCTGGCCCGCGGGCTGCTGCACCGGTCGGCCGACCGGGTGAGGGCCGTCGAGAACGTGCGCGCGGACCGCGGACGGCTGCGCGCCGCCGTGCTCGACCTGCTGGACGGGCCCGCGCCGCAGACGTCGCCGGCGGACGTGCTGGCCCGCTTCCCCGACCTGGAGCCGCACGTCAAGCTGCTGACCGCCTGCGTCGAGGCGCTGCCCGGCGTGCTGGCGGGCGAGCGCGACCCCATGGAGGTGCTGTTCCCCGGCGGCTCGATGAGCCTGGTCGAGCAGGTCTACAAGGGGCAGGCGGTCTCGGACCACTTCAACCGGCTGCTGGCCGGGGAGGTCGCCCGCGGCGGCCCCCGCCGCGTCCTGGAGATCGGCGCCGGCACGGGCGCGAGCACCGGCTTCGTGCTGGACGCCCTCGAAGGCCAGGACGTCGAGTACACCTACACCGACGTCTCGCCCGGGTTCCTGCGCCACGGCGAGCGGGAGTTCGGCGCGCGCCGCCCGGACCTCGTGCTCGCCCTCTTCGACGTGGAACGCGACCCGGCCGAGCAGGGCTTCGAACCCGGGACCTACGACGTCGTGCTGGCCACGAACGTCCTGCACGCCACCGCCGACGTCAGCCGGACGCTGCGCAACGCCGCCGCGCTGCTGCGTCCCGGCGGACGGCTGCTGGTCAACGAGGTGACCAGGGCGGCCGACTTCCTGACCCTCACGTTCGGGCTGACCCCGGGCTGGTGGCGCTTCACCGACGAGGAGCTGCGCCTGCCGCACAGCCCGCTGCTCGGCGCGCCGCAATGGCAGCGGGCGTTCCGGGACGCCGGTCTCACCCCCGCCCGCACCCTGGGCATCCCCGGCACGCCCGTCGCGGAGCTCGACCAGTGCGTCCTGGTGGGCGAGACGGCGGCCGCCACAGCTCCCGGCACCGGCGCCCGTGGCTACGTCAAGCGGGTGTTCGCCGAGGTGCTCAAGTACGGGAGCACCGATCTGGACGAGCGCGCCACCTTCGAGACGTTCGGCATCGACTCGCTGGTGAGCCAGAACGTCATCCACCGGTTCGAGCAGGACCTGGGGCCGCTGCCGTCCACCCTGCTGTTCGAGAACCTGACGATCGAGGAGCTGGCCGCGTACCTGGAGAACGAGCACGGCGAGCGCCTGCGCGCGGCCCTCGGCCAGGAACCCGCGCCGGAGGAGCCGGCGCGGCCCGCGCCGCGCCGCGAGCCCGCCGCGCAGGCCCTCGACATCGCCGTGGTCGCGGTGACCGGCCGCTACCCGGCCTCCCCCGACCTGGACGCCTTCTGGAGCAACCTGGCGAAGGGCGCGAACTGCATCACCGAGGCGGACCGCTTCGACCTGGACGCCCTCTACGACCCCAAACGCGGACGCAAGCAGCGCACCTACAGCAAGTGGGGCGGCTTCATCGAGGGCGTGGAGCAGTTCGACGCGCCGTTCTTCGGCATCCTGCCGCGCGACGCCGAGATCACCGACCCGCAGGAACGCCTGTTCCTGGAGACCGCCTGGACCCTGCTCGAAGACGCCGGCTACCTGAGCGAGCACACCAGGCAGCCGAGCACCGGCGTCTTCGTCGGCACCATGTACGGCTCCTACGGGCGCATGGCTGCGGCCGAGGGCTGGCCGGAGGGCAGGTTCGCGGGGGCGCACTCGGCGTACTGGTCGATCGCCAACCGGGTGTCGTACTTCTTCGACCTGCGCGGGCCGAGCCTCGCCGTCGACTCGGCCTGCTCGTCGTCGCTGACCGCGGTCCAGCTCGCCTGCGAGAGCCTGCGGCGCGGCGAGTGCGCGCAGGCCATCGCGGGCGGCGTGAACCTGATCCTGCACCCCGCCCACTTCGTGGCGCTCTGCTCGCTGAACATGCTCGCCGCCGACGGCGCCTGCAAGGTGTTCGACGAGGCGGCGGACGGGTTCGTCCCGGGGGAGGGCGTCGGGGCGGTGCTGCTCAAGCCCCTGGCCGACGCCGAGCGGGACGGCGACCGGATCTACGGCGTCATCAAGGGCGCCTTCGCCAACGCCGGCGGGAAGACCGCCGGGTACACCGTGCCCAATCCGAGCGCCCAGGCCGACCTGGTCTCCGAGGCGGTCCGGCGGGCCGGGCTGGACCCGCGGACCATCTCCTACGTCGAGGCCCACGGCACCGGCACCGCGCTCGGCGACCCCATCGAGATCGCCAGCCTGACCCGGGCCTTCGCCTCCCAGGGCTTCGCGGACGGGGACCGCGTGGACCGGATGGTCGGCTCCGTCAAGGCCAACATCGGGCACCTGGAGGGGGCGGCGGGCATCGCCGGGCTGACCAAGGTGCTGCTGCAGTTCCAGCACGGCCAGGTGGCTCCCTGCGCGAACCTGGAGACGCCCAACTCCAAGATCGACTTCACCGCGTCCCCCTTCCGGCCGCCGGACCGGCTGACCGACTGGCAGCGGCCCTTCCTGGACGGCGAGACGTTCCCGCGCCGGGCCGGGGTCAGCTCGTTCGGCGCCGGCGGGGCCAACGTGCACGTCGTCCTGGAGGAGTACGTGCCCACCGCCGGGACGCCGCCGGAGCCCGCCGACGCGGGGGAGCAGGTGATCCTGCTCTCGGCGCGTACCCGCGACCAGCTCCGCGCCATGGCGGGCCAGGTCGCCGACGTCGCGGCGAGCGGGCGGGCGGGGCTGGCGGAGCTCGCCTACACCACCCAGGTGGGCCGCGCCGAGCTGCCCGAACGGCTCGCCGTCCGGGCAGCCGGCCTGGACGAGCTGGCCGCCCGGCTGCGCTCGTTCGCGGGCGACGGCGAGGCCGAAGGCGTCCTCGTGGGGACGGCGGAGCCAGGCGCCGGCCAGGCTCCGCCGGAGGATGGCGCGGAGGGGCTCGGGGCCGGATGGGTCGCGGGGGCCCGGGTGGACTGGGCCGCCAACTGGCCCACCCCCCACCCGCGCCGCGTGACCCTCCCGCCCTACCCCTTCGACCGCCGCCCCTACTGGCTCCCCACCGCCCCCACCACCCACTCCACCGACCAGATCGCCGGTGACCCCGCCGGCAAGCCCGCCGACCGACCCAGCCCCATGCCCCGACCTCCGGCCCCTCAGCCGACGCCCGCCGACGCGGCCGCCGCTCGGACGGGCTCCGAGCTCGCCGCCGGGCCGGCGTCCGATCAGAAATCGGGGGAGGCCGCCGACGGGCGTTGCACCTACCTGCGGCCCCGCTGGACACCCGCCGCACTCCCCGAAGGACCCGGGGAACCGGAAGCCCTCCTGGTGATCACCGACGACGACCGGCTGGCCGAAGCGCTCGGCGGCGCCCAACTCCGCCCCGGCGACGCCTTCCCACCGGACGATCCCTCCGAACAGGCCGCCCGGCAGCTCGGCGACCTGGACCGGACGCCCGACGCCATCGTGATCGCCCCCTCGGACCCGTTCCCCGGGACCGCCGCCTTCGACGCCCTGCTGCGCACGGCCACCGCCGTCCTGCGCGACGGGGGCCCGCTCAGGGTGGTGGTGTCCGCCGCGACCGGCGAGCCGCACCACACCGCCCTGGCCGCCGCACTGAGGACGCTGGCCCTGGAGCACACGGCGTTCAGCGGCGTGTGCGTCACCGGCGCCACCCCGGCGCAGGTCGCGGCCGAGCTGCGGGCGCCCGCCGCCGGAACCGCTCCCGAGCAGCGGGTCTCCGAGGTCGCCTACCGCGACGGCGTCCGCCTGGTGAAGGGCATGGAGCCGTATGAGCCGCCGCCGCCCGGGCTGGACGTCCGGCCGGACGGCACGTACCTGATCACCGGCGGCGCCGGGGCCATCGGGCTGGCGTTCGCCCGCTTCCTCGCCGGGCGCGGGGCGGCGAAGCTGGTCCTGACCGGACGCTCCGAGCCCGGCGACGACATCGAGCGCCGGATCGCCGGGCTGCCCGCCGTCTACGTGCGCGCCGACGTGTGCTCGGCCGCCGACCTGCGCGACCTGCGCGACCGGTACGGCCCCTTCCACGGCGTCATCCACGCCGCCGGGATCCACCGGGACGCGCGGGCCGTGCGCAAACGTCCCGAGGACACGCGGGCCGTGCTGGAGCCCAAGATCCTGGGCACCGTCCTGCTGGACGAGGCCCTGCGCGGCCAGCCGCTGGACTTCCTGGCGCTGTTCTCGTCGGTGGCCGCCGAGACCGGCAACATCGGGCAGATCGACTACGCCTACGCCAACGCCTTCCTCAACCACTTCGCCGAGCGGCGCGCGCGGCTCGGGCACGGCAGGACGCTCGCCGTCGGCTGGCCGCTGTGGGAGGAGGGCGGCATGAAGGTGGACGACGCCACCCGCCGGCTGTTCGAACGCCGCTGGGGCAGCGTCCCGATGACCACCGCCGCCGGGCTGGCCGCCTTCGCCCGGGGGCTGGCCGGAGCCGAGACGAGCTTCGCCGTGGTCGAAGGCCCCGCCGAGCCCGTCCCCGAACGGCCCCAGCCGCCCGCGAACCCCGAATCCGAGGTTATGGAGATGAGTGAGCCCATGTCCGCGACGGAGACGACCGGGTCCGACGACCATCTGATCGAGGCGGTCCGGGCGGAGCTGCGTCGCGCGGCGGCCGGATTCCTGCTGGTGGGCGAGGAGCACGTGGACCTCGACGCCGAGCTGATGGACATGGGGTTCGACTCGATCTCCATGGCCGAGCTGGTGGACCAGGTCAACGAGCGGTACAAGCTGGACCTGCTGCCGACCGTGCTCTTCGAGGCCACCGACCTGACCACCTTCTGCGACCATCTGCTCGCCGAGCACCCGGCCGAGATCGCCGCCGCCCACACCCCACCCGCCCCCGCCACCACCCCACCGGCCCCCGCCACCCCATCCGCCCCCGTCGCAGAACCTCTCGCCGCCCCCGCCGGGGGGCAGGAGGACGCCGAGCCAGGCCCGGCGCCGGAGACCGTGACCTCGCCCCCACGGCCCGGCGCCGGGACCTCCCCGACCACCCCTGACAACCCACCGACCACAGGGACCGGCACAGAAACCGGCACAGAAACCGGTACAGAAACCGGTACAGCGACCGGCACGACGGCTGGGAGCGCGACGGAAAAGCCCGCGACGGGTGGCATCGCGATCGTCGGCATGGCGGGCATGCTGCCCGGCTCCGCCGACCTGGACGACTTCTGGCGCCACCTGACCGAGGGCCGCGACCTGACCCGCCCGGTCCCCGAGGACCGGCGCGAGCTGCGTGAGAACCCCGAGACGGCGAACGTCCGCGCCGGCTTCCTCGACGACGTGCGCTCCTTCGACGCCGCGCTGTTCGGCATCTCGCCCAAGGAGGCGGCGATGATGGACCCGCAGCAGCGGCTGTTCCTGCAGACCGTCTGGCGGGCCGTCGAGGACGCCGGTTACCGCCCCGCCGACCTGGCCGGCACCAGGACGGGCCTGTTCGCGGGCGTGTCCGCGTGCGACTACGACGACCTGCTGCGCGAGCACGGCGTGCCGGTCGAGGCCCACACGGCCAGCGGCGTGGCCGACTGCATCCTGGCCAACCGCGTCTCCCACCTGCTGGACCTGCGCGGCCCGAGCGAGGCGGTCGACACCGCCTGCTCCAGCTCCCTCGTCGCCCTGCACCACGCGGTACGCGCCATCGAGGACGGCGAGTGCGACGCGGCCATCGCCGGCGGCGTCAACCTGACGCTCAGCCCGGGGCTCTACATCGCCTTCGCCAAGTCCGGGATGATCAGCGAGGACGGCGTCTGCAAGACGTTCGACGAGCGCGCCGACGGCTACGGCCGGGGCGAGGGCTGCGGAGCCGTCCTGCTCAAGCCGCTGCGGACGGCGCTGGCGGACGGCGACCAGATCCTCGCCGTGATCAGGGGCAGCGCGGTCAACCACGGCGGCCGGGCCAGCTCGCTCACCGCGCCCAACCCCGAGGCGCAGGCGCGCGTGCTGGTCGACGCCTACCGCAAGGCGGACGTCGATCCCGCCCGCGTCACCTACATCGAGGCGCACGGCACCGGCACCAGGCTCGGCGACCCGATCGAGATCGAGGGCATGAAGAAGGCGTTCGCCCGGCTGTACGCCGACCGGGGGCGGCCCGCGCCGGACGTCCCGCACGTCGCGCTCGCCACCGTGAAGACCAACATCGGCCACCTGGAGGCGGCGGCCGGCATCGCCGGGCTGCTCAAGGTGCTGCTCTGCATGCGTCACGGGGCGCTGCCGCCGACGATCCACTACGAGCGCCCCAACCCGTACGTGCGGCTGGAGGGCAGCCCGTTCACCATCAACACGCGGCTCACGCCGTGGGACGGGCCGGACCGGGTGGCGGGGGTCAGCTCGTTCGGCTTCGGCGGGACGAACGCGCACGTGGTGCTGGAGGCGTACCGGCAGCAGGTCCCGCCGGAGAAGACGGGGGAGCCGCGGGTGCTGGTGCTGTCGGCGGCCCGCCGGGAGGCCCTGGAGGAGTACGCGCGGAACGTCGCCCGGTACATCCGGGAACATCCGGAGATCGGGCTCGACCGCATCGCCTGGACCCTCCAGAACGGACGCCGCCACCTGTCCGAACGGCTCGCCGTGGTGGTCAGCGATCGCGAGCAGGCGGTACGGGCGCTGAGCGGCGAACCGGCGGGCGTGCACAGGGGCACCGCCCGCAGGGACGCCCCGGCGCCGTGGGGCACCGGGCCGGAGGACCTCGCCGAGGCGTGGGTCTCCGGCAGCGAGGTGGACTGGCAGGGGTTGTGGCAGGGGCCGCGCCCGGTGCGGGTCTCGCTGCCCGGCCCGCCTTTCGCCCGCGTCGAGCACTGGTTCACCGCACCCGAGCCGTCCCGCGCCGCCGCCCCGGCCGCCGTGCCGTCCGCCGCGTCTTCGGACGGCGCGGTCGTGCGGCGGACCAGCGACGGGAAGGTCCGCCTGCGCGCCGCCAAGGGTGGCCGGACGCCGGACGCCCCCGCTCCGGCCCCCGCCGCCGAGCGGGCGGAGGCCGCGCGACTGGACGAGACGCCGGTCGCGCCCGCCGGAAGCGCCGGCGGGCCCGCCGGGGTGGAGGAGATGCTGCGCGAACGGCTCTCCACGATCCTGGACGCCGACCCCGCCGGCGTGGACGTGGACACCCCCTTCGAGGAGCTGGGACTCGACTCCATCTTCCGGATGGAACTGGTCAAGGCGATCAACACCGCCTTCTCCCTCGACCTCCAGGCAGCCGAGCTGTACGAGTACGACACGGTGGACCGGCTCGCCCGCGCCGTCGAATCAGCCATCACCGACTCCGCCCCCACCCAAAAACCGCAACCGAAACCCGCCCCGAAACCAGCGCAAAAGGCCGCGGAACCGGCCCCGAAGCGCACCCGTACGCCCGAGCAGGCGCAGGAGCCCGGCCCAGCGCGAGCCAAGGCCCCGCAGCAGGCGCGAGGGAAGGCAGGCACCCTGGAGGACCAGCTCGCGGACCTGGTCGGCGCGATCATCGAGCGTCCGCTCGACCCCGCCCGCAGCTTCGCCGACAACGGCCTGACCTCCTTCGAGATGCTGCGCGTGGTGAGCGTCCTGGAGAAGCAGGTCGGCGCGCTGCGCAAGACCCTCCTGTTCGACCACCCCACGCCCGCCGACCTGGCCGCCCACCTGCGCGACGAGCGCGGCACAGAGTCCGTACAGCCCCCGGAGCAGCCGGACGGGCCGGCCCCGTTCGAGACGAGGACGCGCGACGGCGAGCCGGCCGTGCTGCTGAAGCGGGACCTGCACCGGCACCCGGACCTGCGGGACCTGGTCGCAGGCATCGACCGCCGCCACGCCAAGGAGGGCGGCCTGGCCGGACGCGACATCGCGCCGCTGGCCTTCATCGGCTCGGCGCGCAAGGGCTACCTGCACGTCTCCGAGAACGGCGGCAACCTGCTGGCCTGGAGCTACGCCGGCTCCGAGGAGTACTTCCAGGAGCTGGTCGAGGAGTACACCGCCTACGCGCGGGCGCGCGGCCTGCGGCCCAACTTCCTGTCTCTCCTCCCGGTGCGCGAGGTGGCCGGGGAGCCGTACAGCGCGACGCCGTTCGGGGCCGTGCAGCGGCTCGACGACCTGGGCTCCTTCACGCTGAAGGGCGGCCGGATGGAACGCCTGCGCTACATGGTGCGGCGCTTCTGCAAGGCGGGCGAGTGCCGGACGGCCGAGTACCGCTCGGGCGAGGACCCCGAGATGGACCGCAGGCTGGCCGGGCTGGTGGACGACTGGGCCGGCCGCAAGCAGATGGTCAACCCGTACGTGTCGGTCGTCCGGCGGGAGATCGAGGAGGGCCGCCTGGACGGCAGGCACCGCGTCTTCGTCACCTACCTGGACGACGAGGTGGCCAACGCCGTCGTCATCACGAAGATCCCGTCGGAGAACGGCTACCTGCTGGACGTCGAGTTCTACCCCAAGGACATGCCACTCGGCGGGCTGGAGTTCGCGATCGTGCAGATCATCGAGCGGCTCGTGGAGGAGGGCTGCACGATGTTCAGCTTCGGCGCCAGCTTCGGCGTGGAGACGGAGGAGTCGGCCAACGCCGCCCCGGACGTGCGCCAGGCGCTGGACGAGCTGCGTTCCGCGGGCATCTTCGGCGAGGGGAACTTCCAGTTCAAGAACAAGTTCCGGCCGGTGAACGTGCCCATCTACCTGTGCCAGCCGGAGGGGGAGGACCGCACGCCGGTCTCGGAGATCATCCTCATGATCGCCGACCCGGACCTGCGCCCCGCCACCACCGAGGAGCCGGCGGAAGCCAAGCCCGAAGCCAAGCCCGAAGCCAAGCCCGAAGCCAAGCCCGAAGCCAAGCCCGAAGCCAAGCCGACAGCGGACATGCCGGACATGGCCGGACTGCTGAACCGGTACGGCGGCGAGCCGGCCCGCGTCCCCGCCCACCACGTCACCACCGACCTGATCACCGACTCCTGGGCCGAGCTGGACGCCCCCTGGATCGCCGAGCGGCTGCGGCGCCTGACGGAACAGTCGGCCGCCCGCCCGGACACCGAGATCGACGGCCTGCCGTTCCCCTTCGTCGTCCCGACGGGCTCCGGCCGGGCGGCCGAGGCGCTGTTGTGCCGGTCGTGGCCGGGCCGGCGCGGTCGGGTGCTGCACAACGGCCTGTTCCCCACGTGGTTCCTGAGCCTGGCCGACAACGGCTTCAAGCCGGTCGAGCTGCCCGGCGGCCCGGAGATCGACGTCGAGGCGCTGGAGGCGGAGCTGGCCGGGGACGAGCCGGTGTCGTTCGTCTGCGTGGAGGTGGCCAACAACGCGGCCGGCGGCGCGCCGACCCCGCTGGCGAGCCTGCGCGCGGTCAAGGAGGCCGCGGCCCGGCACGGCGTTCCGCTGGTGATCGACGGCGCCCGCGTGGTGGACAACGCGGTGGCGGTCGCGGACGGCCGGGACGTGTGGGAGGTCGTCGGCGAGCTGCTCGAACTGGCCGACAGCGCCACGATCAGCCTGTCCAAGGACTTCGGGGTGCCGTTCGGCGGCCTGCTCGCCACCCGCGACGACGCCCTGCGCGAGCGGGTCGCCGAGCGGCTGGAGACGTGGGGCAGCGACGTCGGCCTGGCCAACCGCCGGATCATGGCGGCCGCCCTGGAGGACCGCGAGACGGTGGCCGATCAGGTCCGCGCCCGAGCGGACGCGGTGGCGGCGCTCCGGCAGGGCCTGTCGGAGGCGGGCGTCGCGCTGGAGGGCCCGCCCGGCGGTCACTGCGTGCTGCTGAAGGACGCCGACCACGTGCGCATCTTCCGCGAGACGGGCATCAGGGGCGCGCCGCACTTCGGCCGCGAGGGCGTGGTGCGCCTGGCGGTGCCGGTCGGCCTGAGCGTCGAGGAGGCCAAGGACGCCGCCGCCCGCCTAGGCGCCCTCCTCGGCGCCGACGCCTCGCGATCCGCCCGCCGCAAGGCCGACGCCCCGCAATCCGCCCGTCCCGAAGGCCGGAAGAACGAGACCCGGAGCAACCCCGACAACCCCAACCTGGCGATCCTCCGCGAACACCACCCCGACGTCGAGCACGAGATCGTCACCACCGCGGACGGCGACGTCGAGCTGTTCAGCGCCGGCTCAGGACCGGCCCTGCTGCTCATGCACCCCTTCAACATCGGCGCCGGCGTCTACGCCCGCCAGTTCGAGGGCCTGGCCCACCGCTACCGGGTGACGAGCGTGCACCATCCGGGCGTCGGCGCGACCACGGCCGCCGCCGACCTGTCGCTCAGCGGCCTGGCCCGGCTCTGCCACGACGTGGCGGGCGGCCCGGCGCACGTGGCCGGGGCGTCGTTCGGCGGGCTGGTCGCCCTGGCGTACGCGCTCGACCATCCCGACGACACCGAGTCGCTGATCCTGATCGGCAGCTCCTGCCGCATCGGCAACCGGGTCGGCGACATCGACAAGCTGGAGGTGGTGGCCACCCAGGACTTCGACCGGGTCATCGAGGGCAGCGGGTCCAAGCGGCTGCGCAAACGGCGGGACGCCCTGATGCGGCTGCTGCTGCGCGCCGAGAGCATGGCCCCGCAGGTCGGCCTGCGCTACCTGGACGTGTTCGCCGAACGCCCGGACCTGGGCGACCGGCTGCCGGAGATCCGGGCGCGCACGCTGATCGTCCAGGGCCGGTACGACACCGTCATCCCGGCCAAGACCGCGCACCTGCTGCACGCCCTGATCCCCGACTCCCGGTACGAGGAGATCCCGGACGCGGGTCACTTCCCGCAGCTCACCAGCCCCGACCACGTCAACCGGCTGATCTGCGAGTTCCATGATGAACAGAATTGACGACAGCACCGTGACCAGGACCGAGCTGGTCAAGCCAGGGATGTGCGGGCCCAGCTCGCTGTTCATGGGCGAGGTCGGCGACTGGACCTGGGACACGGTCAGCGCGCTGTGCGGCACGAACGCCTTCGACGCGCGCAACGCCGCCGGCGACCCGACGTACCTGTCGTTCTACTACTTCCACGTCAGGGGCAGCCGCGACCTGCACGTCAACGCGCTGACGTTCGGCGACGAGCTGGAGGTCACCTCCCGGCTGTTCGGCTTCGGCAGCGAGTCGGTGCTGGCCCTGCACCGGATCGGCCGCGGCGGCGGCCGGACGGGCGAGCTCGACCCCGACCGCTTCTACGCCTTCGACGACCCCGGCTGCATCTACGTCGAGACCTTCAACCGCTGGATCTCGCGCAGCGCGCCCGGCAGCAACGAGCGGCTGGTCAAGTCGTCGCCGGTGGACTTCAGGCACGAGCACCTGCCGACGCTGCCCGGCGCGTACTCGCCGCGGAAGATCTACGGCCACGCGCGGAGCACCGGCACGTTCCTGGCCCGCAAACCGGACGACCCGGTCACGTTCACCGCCGACTACCCGGTGGAGCCGTCCAGGGACCTCAACGGCGTGGGCCTGCTCTACTTCGCCTCCTACTTCGCGATCGTCGACTGGGTGCTGCTGCGCTTCTGGCGCAGCCGGGGGATCGGCGTCGCCGACTTCCTCCGGCGGGTCGTGCTCGACCAGCGGCTGTGCTACCTGGGCAACGCGAACGCCGACTCGGTGCTGCGGGTGAGCCTGGAGTGCTGGCCGGCGCCGCAGGACGAGAACGAGGAGATCGTCAACCTCGTCATGGAGGACCGTGGCCGCACGATCGCGGTCAGCACCCTGCGCGTTCTCAGGAGGGGAGACACCGATGACGACGCGTGAACACGTCGAGGGCGTCGTGCACAAGACGATCGACGAGATCCTGCCCGGCGTCGAGATCGACGGCCGGGCGCACCTGAAGGACCTGGGCGCGGACTCCGTGGACCGGGTCGAGATCATCCTGGCCGTGCTCGACCGGCTCGGCGTGCGCGAGCCGCTGTCCTCCTTCGGCGGCGTGCCCAGCATCGACGCCCTGGTCGACTTCCTGTGGGAGCGTGTGAGGTGAACGTCGGAATCGAGGCACTCAACGTCTACTGCGGCCTGGCCCAGATCCCGGTGCCGGAGCTGTTCGAGGGGCGCGGGCTCGACGCCGAGCGCCTGGGCAACCTGATGATGCGCAACCGCTCGGTCGGCCTGCCCTTCGAGGACCCGGTGACCAACGCCGTCAACGCCGCCCGGCCGATCGCCGGCGACGACCGGATCGAGATCCTGATCACCTCCACCGAGTCCGGCCTCGACTACAGCAAGTCGGTGGCCTCCTACGTGCACGAATACCTGGGGCTGCCGAGGAGCTGCCGGGTCGTGGAGGTCAAGCAGGCGTGCTACGCGGCCACGGCGGCCGTCCAGCTCGCCGCCGCGTACGTCGCCTCGGGCGTGTCGCCCGGCGCGAAGGCGCTGGTGATCGCGACGGACGTGGCGCTGGTGGACGAGCGCGCCGCCTACGCCGAGCCCGCCATGGGCGCAGGGGCGGCGGCCGTGCTGATCAGCGACCGGCCGCGCGTCCTGGACCTGGATCTGGGGGCGTTCGGCAACCACAGCTACGAGACGATGGACTCGGCCCGGCCGGGGCCGACGTTCGACATCGCCGACTCCGACCGCTCGCTGTTCGCCTACCTCGACTGCCTGACGAGCTGCCTGGCCGGCTACCGGTCCAGGGTCGAGGACGCCGACTTCGCCACCACCTTCGACCATCTGGCCATGCACACCCCGTTCGCCGGGATGGTCAAGGCCGCGCACCGCAAGCTGATGCGCGAGTCGGGCGGCGGCACGGCGTCGGTCGAGGAGGACTTCGAGCGGCGGGTGCTGCCCTCGCTCGCCTACCCCAGACGGGTGGGCAACCTCTGCTCCGGCTCGGTCTACCTGGCCCTGGCCAGCCTGATCGACCACGCCACCCTGGACGGCCCGGCCCGGGTCGGCCTCTACTCCTACGGCTCGGGCTGCTCATCGGAGTTCTTCAGCGGCCTGGTCGACGAGGAGTCGGCGAGCACGCTGGCCGCGATGCGGATCGGCGAGCACCTGGACGGCCGCTGCGAGCTCGGCTTCGACGAGTACGCGGCGCTGCTGCCCGAGACCCTGACCTGCCTCGTGCCGGAGCGGGACAGACAGGTCGACGTGGGCGCGTACGAGCACCTGCTCGCCCGCGCCCGCTTCGACCGCGACCTCCTGGTGAACACCGGGACGAAGGACTACCACCGAACCTACGAATGGCTGGCACCATGACAAATGCGGAGATTTTCGAGACCGTCAAGCAGAACGTCCTGAGGGTGCTGCCGGACCTGCGGCCCGGCGACGTGACGACCGAGGGCACCCTGACCGACCTGGGCGCGAACAGCGTCGACCGGGCCGACGTGGTCACCATGAGCATGGAGGACCTCGGGCTGACCGTGCCGGTGTCGGAGTTCCAGGAGGTGCACGACATCCGGTCCCTGGTGGACCTGCTGGCGAGGCATTCATGAAGGTCGTCGTCACCGGCATGGGCATCGTCTGCTCGATCGCCTCCACCGTCCCGTCGTTCACCAGGGCGTTGCGGGCCGGACGGTGCGGGATCGGGCCGGTGCCCGACCCCGGCGACGGCGGGCCGCGCCTGGCCGCCCTGGTCAAGGGCTTCCGCTTCCGGGAGGCGGTGGCGGCCCGCCGCCGCCTGCCCGAGGAGATCGTGCGCAACGCGCTGCGGGCGGCCAACCGCTCGCCGCAGCCGCTGCAGATGGACCTGGTCGCCGCCATGCAGGCGTACGAGCAGGCCGGGCTGCACGAGGCGCGCGCCGACCCCGAGCGGATGGGCCTGGTCGTGGCCGGGCACAACCTCAGCTCCGGCTACGCCCACGACCTGCACCCCAAGTACGAGGACAACCCCGCCCACCTGCCGGCCAGGTTCGCGCTGCACTTCATGGACACCGACCGGGTGGGCACGCTCAGCCAGGTGTTCGGCATCAGGGGCGAGGGCTACACCGTGGGCGGCGCCTCGGCCAGCGGAAACGTCGGCATCATCAACGGCAGCCGGCTGGTGGAGTCGGGGGCGGTGGACGTCTGCCTGGTGGTGGGCGCCATGACCGACCTGTCGCCGATGGAGAAGCGCGGCCTGGCCACGCTCGGGGCGGTCGCCGGCGTCGAGGAGCCGCAGCAGGCCAGGTGCCGGCCGTTCGACGAGGAGCACGAGGGGTTCGTGCCCGGTCAGGGCGCCGGCTGCGTCGTGCTGGAGAGCGCCCGTTCGGCCGCCGCCCGCGGCGCGCCGGCGCTGGCCGAGCTGTGCGGCTACGACCTGAAGCTGGACGCCAACAGCCTGCCCGACCCACGCGAGGAGGGCGAGGCCAAGGTGATGGTCAACGCCATGGCCAACGCGGGCGTCGGGCCGCGCGACATCGACTACGTCAACGCCCACGCCACGGCGACGCCCAGCGGCGACGTGGCCGAGCTGGCCGCGCTGCGCAGGGCGCTGGGCGACAGCTTCGGCCGGCCGTGGGTCAACTCCACCAAGGGGCTGGTCGGCCACTGCATGTGCGCGGCCGGCGTGGTGGAGGCGATCGCGACCGTGGTGCAGATGCGCCGCGGCTTCGTCCATCCCAACCTGAACCTGCGCCATCCGATCAACCGCGACTGCCGGCTCGCACCCGGCAGGCTGCGGGCCGCCGACATCCGTTACGCGCTGTCCAACAGCTTCGGGTTCGGCGGCTTCAACACCTGCATCGTCCTCGGACGCGAGCGTTGACCGACGGCCGACGCATAGCGCCGAGGGTCAGGGGTAGCGAAAAAGAGAGCAAAAAAGGGAGCTGACATGACCACCCAAGGTAAGGGCTCGTACCAGATCACCGGTTGGGACGAGAAGCCCTACGAGGAGAAGAAGGGCCAGCCCAAGCTCACTCAGGCCCACGTCACCAACGCCTGGACCGGCGACATCGAAGGCGAGGGGCAGGCCGAGTACCTGATGGCCTACGCCAGCGACACCGAGGCCAGCTTCGTCGGCCTGCAGAAGGTCGTCGGGAGCGTCCGCGGCAAGAAGGGCTCCTTCGTGCTGCAGGCGACGGGCACCTTCGACGGCGGCGTGGCCAAGGCCGACTGGTCCGTCGTGCCGAACTCCGGCACGGAGGAGCTGAAGGGGCTGAGCGGCAAGGGAGGGTACGTCTCCAAGACCGACGGCTCGGCGGAGGTCACCCTCAACTTCAACCTCAAGTAGGCGCTGCACGCAGTCGAGTACGCGGGGCCGAGGGCTCCGCGTACTCGCATGTCAGGAACTGCTCAGTGTTGAGCAGACCGCCTCGCGCCCGCGCGCGACGATGGCCGCATGGACACTGAAGTGATCGTCGTCGGTGGCGGCCAGAGCGGGCTCGTCGCGGGCTACTACCTGAAACAGGCCGGCATCCCCTTCGTCATCCTCGACGAGGAACCGCGGCTCGGCGAGGCGTGGCGGCAGCGCTGGGACTCCCTGGAGCTGTTCACGATCGCCGAGTACTGTGCCCTGCCCGGCCTGCGCTTCCCCGGCCGGAAGAACCGCTTCCCCACCAAGGAGGAGATGGCCGACTACGTCGAGGCGTACGGCAAGGAGTTCGACCTGCCGGTCAGGCTCGGCACCCGCGTCACCTCCCTGGAGCCGATCGAGGGCGGCTACCGGCTGGAGACCACGAAGGGCACGTACGAGGCGCCGCAGGTGATCATCGCGACCGGCGCCTACCGGGTGCCGAAGGTGCCCGAGCTCGCGGGCAGGCTGGACCCCGAGGTCTACCAGGTGCACACCGGCCGCTACCGCAACCCGTCCCAGGTGCCGGGCGGGACCGTCGTCGTGGTCGGCGCCGCGAACTCCGGCGCCCAGATCGCGCCCGAGCTGGCCGCCGGCCGCCGCGTGCTGCTGTCGCAGGGCTCGCCGCTGCCGCACTTCGGCCGCCGGTTCCTGGGCAAGGGCCTGCACTGGTGGGGCGACAAGTTCGGGCTGATCGCCAAGCCGCTGATGGGCGAGCGCGACCGGCTGCACAAGAAGACGATCCTGGTCGGGCCGAGCCTGAAGAAGCTGGCCAAGCGGCACCGCTTCGAGCTCGTGGGCCGCACGGTCGACGCCGAGGGCCGCACGATGCGCTTCGAGGACGGCCGCTCGGCCGACGTCGACGCCGTCGTCTGGGCGACCGGCTTCCGCTACGACTACTCCTGGGTGCACGCGCCCGTCCAGGACGAGGGCGGCGGCATCACGCAGGACCGCGGTGTGACCGCGTCCCCCGGCCTCTACGTCCTCGGCATGCAGTGCCAGCACTCCTACGGTTCGGCGCTCATCTGGTGGGTAAAGGACGACGCGGCTTATCTGGTCGAGCGCATCAGGCAGTTCCGTCCCCAGGCGGTGGCGGGCAGAAGGGGTTGAGCGACATGTCCAGGCAGGTGGCGCTGCTGCGCGGAGTGAACGTCGGCGGCCGGAACATGGTGAGCATGGCCGAGCTCCGCAAGCTGCTGGAGGGCCTCGGCTTCGAGGACGTCAAGACGCACCTGCAGAGCGGCAACGTCGTCTACACCAGCGGGAAGAGCCCCGACAAGGCGGCGGCCGAGATCCAGGCCGCGCTCGCCCGCGACCTCGGCGTCTCGGTGCCCGTCCTGGCCAGGACGGGCGCCGAGCTGGGCGAGATCCTCAAGGCCAACCCGCTCGGGGACGTCGCCGCCGACGACGCCCTGCACCTCGTCACGTTCCTGTCGGACAAGCCCGACGCCGGGCCGATCAAGGCGCTCGACCCCGACGCCTTCAAGCCCGACGTCTTCAAGCACGTCGGCAAGGAGATCTACGTCTGGTGCCCCGACGGGGTGCGCAACACCAAGCTGTCCTACTCCTTCTGGGAGAAGAAGCTCGGCGTCACCGCCACCGCCCGCAACTGGAAGACCGTCTCCAAGCTGCACGAGCTGGCCACCGCCGGTTAGCCCGCCAGCACCCGCTTGAGCGTCTTGCCGATCGGCCCGCGCGGCAGCGACTTCGCGACCACGTACCGCGCCGGCCGCTCGGCCGGGTCCAGCCGGTCGGCGGCGAAGGCGCGCAGCTCCTCCTCGGGCACGGGCGAGCGCAGCACGACGGCCGCCGTGACGCCCTGCGGCCCCTGGAACGCCGCGGCCTCGACCACCTCGGGATGCCAGTGCAGGGCGTGCTCGACCCGCAGCGAGGAGATCCGGCGCCCGCCGGCGGTGATGACGTCGGCGGCCCGGTCGAAGAAGCGCAGCCTGCCCTCCCCGTCCAGTTCGCCCAGGTCGCCCATGTGGGTCCAGCCGTCGCGGAAGGTGCGCTCGTCGGCGGCGGCGTCGTTCAGGTAGTAACGGCGGGGGGCGGCCGAGCGCAGGCAGATCTCGCCCGCGTCGGTGACCCGCACCTCGGTGCCCGCGCTCGGGCGGCCCAGCAGCCCCTCGTCGTCCGGCGTGGGGGGCGTCTCCACCGGGCGGTGCACGAAGGCGGGGGCCGACTCCGTCGAGCCGTAGCCGATGACGATCCGCACGCCCGGCAGCGCCCGCATGAGCCGGGCCACCGTGGCCATCGGCACCGGCGCCGAGCCCAGCATGAGCGCCCGCAGGCCGGACAGGTCGTACCGCTCGTGCCAGCCGTGCGCCACCATCCGGGTCGCGGTGGACGGCGGGACGATCGCCATCGGCACCCGCAGCTTCTCCAGCATGCGGGCCACGTTCTCCGGCCCGAGGTCGGTCAGCACGTGCGTGGTCGCCGGGGCGGTCATCGCCGTCATCAGCGCGCTGTGCCCGGCGTTCGTGCCCAGCGGGACGGCGGCCAGCACCCCGTCCACGCCGGTGAACAGCTTCCCGCGGCCCTCGTGGCCGTAGGTGAGGTTCGCGACGGGGACCGCCACGGCCTTGGGACGGCCGGTCGTGCCCGAGGTGTAGAGGATCTCGGCGACGTCGTCGTCCCGGGCGCCCGCCGCGTCACCCAACGGGCCGGGCAGCACCTGGCCCACCCCGCACTCGGCCAGCCGGGCGCGGACCTCCTCCTCCGGCAGCGCGGGCGGCAGCCCGAGCACGGTGCCGCCGGCCAGGTGCACGGCCACGGCGGCGACCGCGTGCCCGATCCAGTCGTCGTGCCGCAGCGCCGTCCTGACCGGGGCCAGCCGGGCGGCCAGCTCCTCCGACCGGGCGGTCCAGTCGGCCACCCGCAGCTCGCGCTCGCCGTCCACGACGAGTGCCACATGATCGCCCCGACGGGCGCTGACCAGTTCTGCCGGGTTCGTCGTCATGCGGCCGATGGTAGGAAGCCGGGCGCTCCCCGGATGCTCAGTGTTGAGCAGACCCGTGGGGCGCTTTCGTGTGGGCTGGAGTCGGCATGGGTCCGCGAAGAAGTGGGACGGCTGCCAAGAACAAGGGAGGCGATGACATGAACCAAACCGGTTCGAGTACGCGCGGCCAGCTGTTCGCCACCATCGGCGCACTCCTGGCCCTGGCGCTGGCGTCGATCGACGTCTCGGTGGTGGGGGCGGCGATGCCCCGGATCGCCGCCGACCTGCACGGCCTGTCGCTGTACGCGTGGGTGGGGGTCTCCTACGCCGTCGCGGCCGCCGTCGTCGTGCCGATCGCCGGGAAGCTCGGCGACATGTTCGGCCGCAAACCGGTGCTGCTCGTCGGCCTGGCGGGCTTCCTGGTGGCGTCGTGGCTGTGCGGCGCGGCCCAGACGATGCCCCAGCTCGTCGGCGCGCGAGGGCTGGCGGGGCTGTTCGGCGGCGTGCTGATGGCCAACGTCTTCACGCTGCTCGCCGACGTCTACACGCCGGAGCGCCGCACCCAGATGCAGGGCGTCTTCTTCGGCTTCTCCGGCCTCAGCATGGTGATCGGGCCGCCGCTCGGCGGGTTCATCACCGACAACTGGAGCTGGCGCTGGGTCTTCTACGTCAACGTGCCCATCGGGCTGCTCGCGATCGCCGCCGTGCTGATCGGCGTCCCGTTCGTGCGCAGCGGCGCGAGCTGGCGCGACATCGACTTCGCCGGCGTCGTCACGCTCGTGGCCGGGCTCGTCCCGATCCTGATCGGGCTCACGCTCACCGGCGACCGGCACGCCTGGACCTCGCCCGAGGTGCTGGCCCTGCTGATCGGCGGCGCCGTGCTGCTGGTGGCGTTCTACTTCGTCGAGACGCGGGTGGCCAAGAACCCGCTGGTGCCGTTCGCGCTGTTCCGGAGCAACCAGGTGTCCGTCATGGCCGTGGTGGCCTTCTTCTCCGCGTTCGCCATGATGGGCACGGCCTTCTACGTGCCGCTGCTCTACCAGGGCGTGCTCGGCGTGAGCGCGACCCACTCCGGCACGCTGCTGATCCCGATGATGCTCGGCCTGATGCTCATGGCCCCGATCGCCGGCAAGGCGATGACGGCCATGCCGCGCTACCGGCTGCTCGGCGTGTTCGCCATGGCTGCCATCGTCGCCGGGCTGCTGATCCTGTCGGCCGTCGGGCCGGACAGCGGGCAGGGCCTGCCGATCGTCGCCATGGTGCTCATCGGCGTCGGCATCGGCATCGCGTTCCCGATGGCCACGGCCGTCACGCAGAGCGCGATCCCGATGGAGCAGGTGGGCGTCGGCACCAGCCAGATCCAGTTCTGGCGGATGATCGCCGGGCCGGTCTCGCTGGCGATCCTCGGCTCGATCATGTCGTCCCGGCTCGGCGTCGCCGGTCAGGGCGGCGAGGGCGTCGCGCCGGCGGTGCTCGCCGACGCGCTGGGCGACCTGTTCCTGGCCTGCGCGATCGCGGTCGGCATCGGCCTGGTGGCCAGCCTCTTCCTGAAGGAGGTGCCGCTGCGCGACATGTCGATGGGCAGGTCGAAGGCGGGCAAGGCCGACCAGAAGGCCGCACCCAACCAGGGGCGTGCCGCCAGGGCGTGACCCCGGAGCACCGGGTGGCGGGGCCGTGCGCGGCCCCGCCATCGCCATGTCCGCCTGCGCGCACGGGCCTGCTCACAGTTGAGCAGACGCGGCCGGGCGCGCGGGCGAGGCTGCTGGCATGGACTCCTACCCCATCCCCAGGACGTGCCCGCTGGATCCGCCGTCCGAATACCGGGACCTGCAGGCGGGGCGGCCCATCACGCGCGTCCGGCTGGACTTCGACGGGAGCGAGGTCTGGCTGGTGACGCGGTACGAGGACGCCCGCGCCGTGCTCGGCGACGCCCGGTTCAGCTCCGACTTCGCCACCCCCGGCTTCCCGGCCCGGCTGACCTCGCAGCCCCCGGGGCCGGGCACCTTCATCAGGATGGACCCGCCCGACCACTCGCGGCTGCGCCGCCTGCTGCTGCCGGAGTTCAACCGCAGGCGGGTCGAGGCGCTGCGCCCGGCCATCCGGCGCATCACCGAGGCGCTCGTCGACGAGATGGCCGCCCAGGGCCCGCCGGCCGACCTGGTCCAGACGCTGGCCCTGCCGCTGCCCTCCCAGGTCATCACCGAGCTGCTCGGGGTGCCGTACGAGGACCGCGACTACTTCCACGAGACCACCAAGGTCATCGGCGACCGCAACGTGGAGCCCGAGCAGCGCATGAAGGTCCGCGAGGACCTGCGCCACTACCTGGAGCGGCTGGTCGCCGAGCGCGAGCAGCGGCCCGCCGACGACCTGCTCAGCCGCCTGGGCGCCCACCGCGAGGCGGCCAAGGTCAGCCGGGAGGAGGTCGTCGGCATCGCCACGCTGCTGATGGTGGCCGGCTACGAGACCATCGCCAACCAGATCGGCGTGGGTACCGTGGCGCTGCTGGAGAACCCCGAACGCCTGGCCGAGCTGCGCGAACGTCCCGAGGCGCTGCCCGCCGCCATCGAGGAGATCATCCGCCACCAGACCGTCATCGACTACGGCGCCCGCCGCGCGGCCACCGCCGACGTCGAGGTCGGCGGCAAGCTGATCAGGAAGGGCGAGGGCGTGGTCGTCGTGCTGGCCGCGGCCAACCGCGACGAGGAGGTGTGGGCCGACCCGGACCGGCTGGACTTCGGCCGCTTCGGCGACCTCGCCGACCGGCAGGAGCACCTGTCCTTCGGCTTCGGCATCCACCAGTGCATGGGCCAGCTCCTGGCCCGTGCCCAGCTGGAGATCGCCTGGTCCACGCTGTTCGCCCGGCTCCCGGGGCTGCGCCTCGCGGTGCCGCTGGAGGAGGTGCCCTTCCGCTCCGACATGTTCGTGTACGGCGTGCACGCCCTCCCGGTGACCTGGGGATGAACCGCGACCCGCGGGACCGGGTCCGCGCGCTCTTCGACCCCGGGACCGTCCGGCCGCTGCCCGGTGACGACGACGGCGACGACGGCTGCGGCGTGCTCGCCGCCCGCGGCGGCATCGGCGGCGGACCGGCCGTCGCCTACGCCACCGATCCCGGCCGGATGGGCGGCGCGATGGGCGCCGAGGGCTGCGCCCGCATCGTCCGGGCCATCGACCTCGGCGTCCGGGAGCGGGCGCCCGTCGTCGGCCTCTGGCACTCCGGCGGCGCCCGGCTGGGCGAGGGCGTCACCGCGCTCGACGGCGTCGGCCAGGTGTTCGCCGCGATGGTCCGGGCCTCCGGCGCCGTCCCGCAGATCTCCGTCGTGCTCGGCCCGGCCGCCGGCGGCGCGGCCTACGGCCCGGCGCTCACCGACGTGGTGATCATGAGCGAGAGCGGGCGCGTCTTCGTCACCGGCCCGGACGTCGTCCGCAAGGTCACCGGCGAGGACGTCGACATGGAACGGCTCGGCGGCCCCGACCCGCACAGCAGGCGCAGCGGCCTGGCCCACCTCACCACCCCGGACGACGAGGGCGCCATCGACGCCGCCCGCCGGATCACCACCCTGCTCGGCGGCCAGGGCGAGCTGCGCCCCTGGGAGGCCCGCGACGACCCCGAGCTCGGCGGCCTGCTCCCCGAACGCGCCAGGCGCGCCTACGACGTGCACCCGATCGTCGCCCGGCTGCTCGACGGCCCCGGCGAGGAGCTGCATCCGAAGTGGGCGCCCAACCTCGTCACCACGCTCGGCCGGCTGACCGGCAGGACCGTCGGCGTCATCGCCAACAACCCCCTGCGCAAGGGGGGCTGCCTCGACGCGGCGGCGGCCGAGAAGGCCGCGCGGTTCGTCCGCATGTGCGACTCGCTCGGCGTGCCGCTCGTCGTGCTCGTGGACGTGCCCGGCTATCTGCCCGGCGTCCGGCAGGAGTGGGACGGCGTGGTCCGGCGCGGCGCCAAGCTGCTGCACGCCTTCGCCGAGGCCGTCGTGCCCCGGGTGACGCTGGTGCTGCGCAAGTCCTACGGCGGCGCGTACGTCGCCATGAACTCCCGCGCCCTGGGCGCCTCCGCGGTCTACGCCTGGCCCACCGCCGAGGTGGCCGTCATGGGCGCCGAGGCCGCCGTGGACATCCTGCACCGCAGGAAGCTGCGCGACGGCCCGCGGGACGGGCGCGAGGAGCTGCGCCGCCGCCTCGTCGCCGAGCACGAACGTGAGGCTGGCGGCGTCGGCAAGGCCGTGGAGATCGGCGTCGTGGACGAGGTGATCGAGCCCGCCGGCACCCGGCGGCGGCTCGCCGAGGCCCTGCTCAAGGCCGTGCCGCTGCGCGGCGACCACACCAACATCCCGCTGTGAAGCCCCTGCTCACTATTGAGCAGGCAGCACGGCGGGCCCTCATTAGCGTGACGAACAAGCCGACAGACGGAGTGGAACGATGACCAACCCGAATCCCGTCATCCCGCCGGCCGAGCAGCAGACCTCGGTGCCCGCGGCGGATCTGATCAACTCGGCCACGGCCGGCGTGATCGTCGAGCGGACCGCGCAGGTCAGGAACGGCTCCCACGCCAAGGGGCGCAAGTTCGCCCGCATGATGGCCGAGATGGTGACCGCCAAGCAGGTGGGCGTCGCCAGCGTCTTCCTGTACGAGGAGACGTTCGGGACCAAGGACCGGCTGCACTGGCTGATCCACCTCAGCTCGCTGCACGCCTACGAGCAGATGGTGCACATGGGCACCTCCGACGGCGAGTACCGCGACAACACCGCCGAAAGCGGCTGGGACGAGATCTTCGTCGACGGCAGCATGACCGAGACCGTGCTGCTGCCCCAGTTCTGGGGCATGTACGGGACCGCGGTCGACGGCGAGCGCGAGAAGCAGTCCGCGGTCTACCTGCAACAGGGCGAGATCACCGGGCTGCCCGGCGCCCGCGAGCAGGTGCCGCAGCCCTACGAGCAGCTCGTCCACTCGGGCAACTGCGGCCTGCTGCTGCACCGGACCGCCCAGCTCGACTACGACTTCCGGTCCGAGGGACGCACGTTCGCCCGCGAGGCCGCCGAGTCCATCAACGAGAACCTGCCCGGCGAGGCCACCGTCTTCGTCTACGAGGAGGCCTTCGGCGCGGCCGACCGCATCCACTGGCTGATCCACATGAAGTCGCTGAGCACCTACTACAAGGTCCTGGCGCTGCACGTGAAGGACGAGAAGGTGCGGGACCTGTACTTCCAGCAGCGCATCGCGCCCGAGCGCGGCGGCGGCACCTGGGCCAGGATGTTCGTGCCCGGCAGCATGCACGACACCGGCCTCACCCCGCACCACTGGGGGATGTACGCGACATGACCGGCCGCTGCCTGCACGAGATCTTCGCCGAGCGCGCCGCGAAGGCCCCCGACCGGATCGCCGTGACCTGCGGCGCCGAGGAGATCACCTACGGAGACCTGGACGCTCGCGCCGACCGGCTGGCCTGCCTGCTGCAGGCCGCGGGGACCGGCCCCGGCGTGCTGGTGGGGCTGTGCGCGGACCGCGGCATCGACCTGGTGGCCGGGCTGCTCGCGATACTCAAGGCGGGCGGCGCGTACGTGCCGATCGACCCCGGCTACCCGGCGGGGCGGATCGCGTACCTGCTGGAGGACAGCGGGGTCCGCACGGTCGTCACGACGTCCGGGGTGGCCGGCCGGCTCGGCGGCGTCCTGCCCGGCGAGGTCGTGCTCGCCGACGCCGAGCCGCCCGAGGGACACCCCGCGGCCACGGCCCGCGACGAGGACCTGGCCTACGTCATCTACACCTCGGGCTCGACCGGCGCGCCCAAGGGGGTCCTGGTCGAGCACCGCAACGTCGTGCGCCTGCTGGAGCGGACCGAGCAGTGGTTCGGCTTCGGCGACGACGACGTCTGGACGCTCTTCCACTCCGTCAGCTTCGATTTCTCGGTGTGGGAGCTCTGGGGCGCGCTGCTGTACGGCGGCCGGCTGGTGATCGTCCCGGCGGACGTGGCCAGGTCGCCCGAGTCGCTGCGCCGGCTGCTGGTGGCGGAGGGCGTCACCGTGCTGAACCAGACGCCCTCCGCGTTCCGGCACCTGGTGGCGGCCGACGCCCGGCAGGAGGAGCCGTCGCCGTACCGGCTGCGCCGGATCGTCTTCGGCGGCGAGCGGCTGGACGTCGAGCTGCTGGCCCCGTGGATCGATCGCTACGGCGACGAGCACCCGCAGCTCGTCAACATGTACGGCATCACCGAGACCACCGTCCACGTGACCTACCGCCGCGTCCGCGCGGCCGACCTCGGCCACCCGGAGCTGAGCCCGATCGGCGTGCCCATCCCGGACCTGCGCCTCGACGTGCTCGACGAGCACGGACGCCCGGCGACCACAGGGAACCTGCACGTCTCGGGCCCCGGGCTCGCCCGCGGCTACCTGGACCGGCCCGAGCTGACCGCCGAGCGGTTCAGGGTCGCGCCGGACGGCGGCCGCCGCTACGACTCCGGCGACGTCGTCACCCGCCTGCCCGGCGGCGAGTACGCCTACCTCGGGCGGTCCGACGACCAGATCAAGGTCCGCGGGTTCCGCCTGGAGCCCAGGGAGATCGAGCTGTGCCTCCTCGGCCATCCGGGGGTCGCCCACGCGGTGGTGGCCCACCGCGACTACGGCGAGGGCGACGTCCGGCTGCTGGCCTTCGTCGTGCCGGACGGCGATCCGGGGCCGGACCTGATCGACCGGCTCACCGAGCGGGCCGCGAGCCGGTTGCCGGCGCACGCCCGCCCGTCCACCTACCACATCGTGTCGGAGATCCCCATGACGCCGCAGGGAAAGGCGGACCGCGCCGCTCTGGCCAGGTCCGCGCAGGCATCGTCGGCCGCCAAGGTCGTGCAGCGCATCGCCGAGGACGTGCTCGAACGCGACGAGGTGCCACCCCGGGTGGACCTGTTCGACCTGGGCGCGACCTCGCTGGCGATGACCCGCATCATCGCCCAGGTCAACGAGCGCTTCGGGCTGGAGCTGACGGGACGCGAACTGGAGGAGGAGGCGTCGGTCGCCGCCCTGGCCTCCTGCGTCGAGGAACGACTGACCGTGAGGGGATAGACCATGCACGAGACCACCGTCCGGGGCGAGCACTCGATGACCCCCGAGGAGCTGAAGAGCTTCCACACCCAGGGCTACTTCGGCCCGTTCAAGGTCTACGAGATCGACGAGATGCGCCAGAACTGGCGGCGCGAGCGCATGCGTCTCATGGACCGCAGCAACGCCGTCTACCGCGACGACGCCGCCTCGGGCAACACCAACATCTCCAACTACGACCGGCACCTGGACTCGCCCTTCCTGGCCGACCACATCAGCCGGCCGCAGATCGTGGACCGCGTGGTCAGCGTGCTCGGCCCGGACGTGCTCTGCTGGCGCACCGAGTTCTTCCCCAAGTACCCCGGGGACGAGGGCACCGACTGGCACCAGGCCGACACCTTCGCCAACGCCTCCGGCAAGCCGCAGATCGTCTGGCCGCAGGCGGAGGAGTTCGGCGGCACGATCACCGTCTGGACCGCCTTCACCGAGGCGAACGAGGACACCGGGTGCCTGCAGTTCATCCCCGGCACCCACGAGACGATGTTCTACGACGAGACCAAGCGCATGCACTACGACCCCAACAAGATCAACCAGGAGGACAAGGACGGCGTCCGGCGCGGCTTCTTCGGCTACGACTACCGCGACCTGCAGATCGACCCCGACTGGAAGCCCGACGAGTCGCAGGCCGTCTCCATGGTGATGAGGCCGGGCGAGGCCATCCTGTTCTGGTCGACGCTCATGCACGCCTCGCTGCCGCACAAGGGCCTGACCGACGAGATGCGCCTGGGGTTCGCCGCCCGGTACGTCCCGACCAAGGTGGACGTCTACCCGGACACCGACGAGATCGAGGAGTACGGCGGCCGGGTCAGCCTCGACCGGTACGGCGCCGTCCTGGTCACCGGGCAGAACACCAACCCCAACAACCGGATCGCCACGGCCACCACCACCGGCCACCCCTTCACCACCCGATGAGGCCCGCCGTGACCTCGCGAAGCCCACGGCGCGCGGCGACCCGCGCGCCCTCCCGCCACCCGACCTCTGCCCGCCCACGGCGCGCGGCGACCCGCGCGCCCTCTGACGATCCACGGAATGCGGTGATCATCTCGTGGCCGCCGAACTGAGACGTCTGACCCGGGCCGTGCAGGACGCGCGGCCGCTGGTGGACGTCCTGCGGCATCCGGTGCGCCTGGCCGGCCCGCCCGGCCTCGCCTCCCTCCTGGGCCGTGTGACCCGACGGCTGGGCGCACCGGAGTTCGCCCTGACCGACCACGACTCGCTCGACACCTTCGAACGCCTGGTCAGCGACCATCTCGCGCTCCATGACGGCATGGGCGAGGACCTGCCGCCGGCCGCCGTCGACGAGGTCGTGGACGGCGCGGCGCGGGACGGCTTCGAGGGGCTGTGCACGCGCGAGGAGGTCGCTCGGGCGGACGGCGGCCCGCCGCTGCCCGCCTACGCGGCCGGCGACCCGCGGGCCCCGGCCGTCGTGATCGTGGCCGCCTGCGGCATGCCGGCCCGCCTGTGCGAGCAGTGGATGCGGTTCCTGTCCCGCACCCATCACGTCCTCACCTGGGAGACCCGCGCGTTGTTCGGGCCGGACCCCTCGGCGGAGCCGCCGGACGCGGGGGTGCCGGCGCAGGCCGGTGACCTCTTCGCGGTCATGGACCATTTCGGCGTCCGGCGGGCGCACCTGATGTGCCTGTGCGGCGGGGCCGTCATCGGCCTGGCCGCCGCGCACCTCGATCCCGGCCGCGTCGGTTCGCTCAGCCTGTGGCACGGCGACTTCGCCGCCGTGAAGGGCGCCGACCGGACCCACCACCAGCAGAACCTGGTGGGGCTCATGGAGATGGCCGCGGCCGGCCCCGACCGGGCCGCCGCCATCCATCCCGTGCTCTGCCAGACGATGCTCTCCTCGGTGCCGCCCGACCTGGCGCACCTGGTGGTCTACCCGTACGCGACGCCCGAGCTGCTGCACCGCTACTGCCGCCTGAACGGCGAGATCATGACGACGGACGTGAGCCCCTGGCTGGCCGGGATCGACCGGCCCGTCCTGGTGGTCTCCAGTCACGACGACGAGACCGCCCACCCGGCGGGCTCGAAGGCGGTGGCGGCGGCGCTGCCGGACGCCGTCCTGCATCTCCGGGCGCACGGCGACCACATTTCGCTGTTCAAAGGTGACCCGGAGTTGATGGATATGGCCCGGGACTTTATTGACTCCGCGGCCGCCCGATAACAGCCGAAATCCGCTTCCAGGTAATTCTCCGGACATATCAGAGAATTATGGGGCAGCTTGTTAATCAGTCGATTGATGGGTAGGGGCAACGACGACATGAAATGAATTCCGAGGGGCGGGCTAAATGAAGTCATCGGACGCTGCGCAACTGAGAGCCGGGCTCCGCTCCTTCATCTCGCAGGAAACGTCGGGCGCCTGCTCGATCCGGGTGCCGAGACGCACCAACATCTACAACTGCGGTCAGCGCGACAGCAACATCTACGTGATCGAGAGTGGTCAGGTCAAGACCCAGATGTACGCGCGCTGCGGCAAGGAATGCCTGCTCTCGATCTTCACCGCCGGCGACATCTTCGGTGAGTCCTCCCTGCTCGGGGCCGAGCGAAGCGAGACGGCCACCGCCATGCGGACCACCTGGGTGCGCCGCATCCCGGCCGCCCGATTCCGCGCCGCCATGGCCGAGAACGAACTCATGGACGGATTCATCGACTATCTCGCGCTACGCCTGCGGGAACAGCAGGAAGTGATCGCGACAATGGTCACGATGGACAGCGAGCAGCGTCTGGCCTCCGTTCTGCTGCGCTTATCCAGAAAGATCGGTAAGCGCCGTGCCCCGAATGTGCGGGCCATCGAGGAACGCATCACCCAGGAAGAACTCTCCGGCATGGTCGGCACCACCCGGTCGCGCGTCGGATTCTTCCTCAAACGATTCAAGGACGCCGGCCTGGTCCTGCCCACCTCGGACCCGTACCTGGTCGTGGACGAGGAACGCCTGGCCGAGTACGTCGACGAGGTCAACTGACGGCCGACGAGGTCGACTGACGGCCGGCGAGCCGCCCCCGGCCCGGTCCGCGCGCGGCGGGCCGGGCCGGGCGGCGTTCAGCAGGAGATCAGCTCGAACGGCACCGCCGGACGGCCGCCGAACCGCTGACCCGCGGCGTTCACGAACCCCTCCAGCGGCACCCGGGCCCCGCCGGGCGGCACCCCCAGCGCCGACAGGTACGCCGCGTGCGCCTCGACCGAGGCCAGCGCCGCGTCCAGGTGCCCGGTCACGTCCACCGCGTGCGTCGGCCGCACGGAACCGGCGATCGCCACGTACTTGACGCCGCCCCACGGCTCGGCCCCCGCGTCGGGCAGGATCCAGCGGTTGCCCGCGTCGAGGACCGCGTCCAGCACGGCCCGGCCGGTGACGCGGTGGTCGGGGCTGTTCCACTTCCCGGTGAAGGTGAAGTCGTGGTGGTTGAAGGTGATCACCAGCTCGGGCCGGTGCCGGCGCAGCGCCGCCACCAGGTCGTGCCGGAGCCGGGGGGAGTGCTCGATCCCGCCGTCGGGATGGTCGAGGAACTCGACCGACGAGACGCCGACGATGGCGGCGCTCGCCCGCTGCTCCTCCTCCCGCACCTTGCGCGCCTGGTCCGGCGGCATCGAGTCGATGCCCGCCTCGCCGCGGGTGAGCAGGAGGTAGCCGACCTGCTTGCCGGCCCCGGTCCAGGCGGCCACGGCGCCGGCGCTGCCGAACTCCATGTCGTCGGGGTGGGCCACGACGGCCAGTGCTCTCGTCCAGTCATCGGGCATGGGCTGTAAGTCGTCCGTCATGCCCTTCCCCCTGACATGCACGAAGATCGCTAAACCTGTTGGTCCGGGCCGTAGCGCCGGGCGACGTCCTGGGAGGAGGGCCAGCGGCTGTAGGCCGGCGAGCGCGGCCAGCCGTCGGGGGAGTCCTGCCACTCCTCCTGCCGCCCGTACGGCAGCAGGTCGATCAGCGCGAAGGTGTGCGTGAGCTGCTCGGTGCCCCGGCCGTCGGTGTGCCAGGTGCGGTACACCGCGTCGCCGTCGCGCAGGAACACGTTCACGGCGAAGCCCGCGCCGGGCGGCGCGCCGACGTCGGCCCCGAACGGGCTGCCGGCCGTCGAGTACCAGGTCATCCGGTTGCCGACCCGCCGCCGGTAGGCCAGGGCCTCCTCGATCGGGCCCTGGGTGACGACGACGAACCGGGCGTCGTAGTCGTCCAGGAACTCCAGGCGGGTGAACTGGGCGGTGAACCCCGTGCATCCCGGGCACTGCCACTCCTTGCCGGGGAACCACATGTGGTTGTAGACGATCAGCTGCCGCCTGCCTTCGAAGACGTCCGCCAGCCGGACCGGCCCGTCCTCGCCCTCCAGGACGTAGTCGGGCATGCGCACCATCGGCAGGCGACGGCGCTGGGCGGCGATGGCGTCGAGCTCACGGGTGGCGGCCTTCTCCCTGGCCCGCAGCTCGTCGAGCCGGAGCCGCCAGGTCTCGGCGTCGACGACGGGCGGTAGTGCGTTCGCGCTCATGGTCTCTCACTGTTCGGTCGCGGCCTGCGATGCACAGGGACAGACCCGCCGCGGACGCGAAACTCATCGGCGGCCCCGCATCCCGCCGAGGCCGCCCGCACGGACTCCTGAGCACGTCCGGGCGGTAGCCTTCTACCTCGGGTAGAACCCGGGAGGAGTCGCGGATGCAACTCGGCAATCTCGAACGGTCGATCATGGAAGCCCTGTGGCGGCGTCCTCAGGGCATGTTCGCCCACGACCTCGCGGCCGGCCTGCCCTCCCAGCCCGCCGTCACGACGGTGCTGACCGTGCTGATGCGCCTGGCGAACAAGGGCATGGTCGCCCGCGAGCGCGTCGGCCGGGCCCACCTCTACAAGGCCACCGCGGGCAAGGACGCCTTCGTCGCCGAAGCCATGCGCGCGGCGCTGGCGGAGGCCGGCGACGTGGTGGCGGCCGTGCAGCGGTTCGTCGGCACGGTGACCCCCGAGGTGGCCGCGGCGCTGCGCGAAGCGCTGGAGGAGCAGGACGGACCGGCGCGGTGATCGCCTGGTTCGTCGCCGCCGGGGTGGCGCTGCTGCCGGTGACGCTGGGCGGCCGCCTCGCCCGCGCGCTGGCCGGAGCGGCCTAGTCATATCGTTGCCCGCGGGCGGCGCTGGCGCTCTGGCAGGCCATCGGGCTGGGCGCGGGCCTGGGCGCGGTCGGCCTCGGGCTGGTGGCCGCGGTCGCGCCGCCGGCGGCGGTGTTCCCGCACGGCATGCACACGCTGCTGCGGCAGATCGTCAGCGGCCACGGGCTGGACGGCCTCGGCCCGCTGCACCTGCCGGCCCTGGCCTGGTCGGCGGGCCTGCTGAGCTGGCTGGCCGTGCACACGGCGCGGGCCACGGCCAAGACCCTTCGCGAGCGGCGGCGGCAACGCCTGCTGGTCGACGTGGTGGCCGACCATCATCCGGCCTACGACGCCTACGTGCTGCCGGTGGCCGGGCAGGTGGCCTACTGCGTGCCGGGCAGACGCCGGCGCGTCGTGCTGAGCCAGGGCACCCTCGACGCGCTGGCGCCGGCCGAGCTGCGGGCCGTCCTGGAGCACGAGCGGGCGCACGCGCGCGGCCGTCACCACCTGGCCCTGCTGCCGTTCGTGGCGTTGTCGCACGCGTTCTCGTGGCTGCCCGCCGCGCGCACGGCCCGCGAGGCGGTGGCCGTGCTGCTGGAGATCGTCGCCGACGACCACGCCCGCCGCGTGCACGGAGAGCTGCCTCTGGCGCGGGCCCTGGTACGCATGGCGGCCGGTGGCGCTTCGCCGGGGGCGGCCACGTTCGCCCTGGCCGACGCTGGTGTGGTGGAACGGCTGGAGCGCCTGCTCGACGGGCGCGGCCGGCCCCGCTGGGTGTCGGCGGCGGCCTACTCGGCGGCCGTCCTGCAGCTGAGCGGGCCCCTGGCGGTGCTGATCGCGCCGCTGGTCTGCTTCGCCCTCTAGCGGCCCTCGTCCTGATCGCGGCCGCGGTCGTCCTGGCCGGGGGGCTCGCCGTCGCGCTCCTCGCACTGGTGCTGACGGCGGCCCCCTGTCAGCCGTCCCGTACGCCGGGCAGGTCAGGAGCTCGGCGCCGCCAAGGCTTGGACGTTCTGCATATCCTGGGCAGCCCGCCCGGAAAGAGGTGTCCCTGTGTACGAGATCGTGGCCGCTCTCGCGCCCCCCGTCGTGGTCGGCGGAGCCTTCATCGTCGGCGTCGTCCACCTGGTACGCGCGGAAGGGCGGGCCAAGGCCGCCGAAGCCCGGGCCGCGCGCGAGCGGGAGGCGGCCGCGCCCGACCTGGGACGGCAGCCGGAACCGCGGGCCGACGGCTGACCCCGCGCCGCTACCGGCCGGGCTCGTCGCAGCCGGGCCGCGTGTGCCCGGTGTGCTCGCCGCCCGCCTCGGCCGCGTAGCGGAGCAGGTGACGGGCGGACGCCTCCAGGTCGGCGGCGGCGGTCACGCACGCCGCCAGATGGGCGGTCACCGCCGAGCGCAACCAGGCAGGCGTCCCGTCGCCCGCCTTCAGCCCCGCCTCGACGGCGCGCAGCCGCTCGGCGCAGGCGGCGAGGGCGCGGGCGTCCGCGCGCAGGACTTCGGCGTGCGCGACGATCGCGGCGATCCGGGCGGACATGGCTCCTCCATCAGCCCGTCGGCACCGGGACGGCGGCGTCCCGGAGCGTCCGGCGGGTGGTGGCCGACAGGCACAGCAGCGGGCGGGCGCCGTCGAGGCCCAGCTCGCGCAGCCGTCCGGCCAGCGGGTGGGCCGACCGCGGCTCGACGGCCAGCCGCAACGACGGCGCCGCGTGCAGCCGGGCCCGCCCGCGGGCGCGTACGTGGGACCGCAGCACCGCGCCGGCCTCCCGGGCGTAGCCGACCAGGCCGGGATCGTTCAGCGGCAGGCCGGGACCGAGCCGCCCGCGCAGGGTGAGGATCCGGTCGGCGGCGAGGTGCGCGGACCGCGCGCCGAGCCGCAGCTCCAGAGCCGTCAGGTACGTCTCGCCGCCCCACAGCCGCGCGCCCAGGGCCTGGACGACCGCGCTGTCGACCGCGGAGCCGACGAGGAAGGCGCCGGAGCGGCGCACGTCCGCGGCCCGCAGCAGGTCGGGAGGACCGAAGCCCCGCCACGGCGGGCCGGGCTCCGGCGACCGGAACGGCCCCGGCACGACGACGCCGACCTGCAGCTCCGCGTAGTCGCCCACGCCGGTGCGCCGGTTCCGGGCGGCGTGCACGACGACCAGCGCCCGCCCCGCCACCCGTACGACGGGACCGAGCCCCGTGCCCTCCAGCAGCCCCGCCACCGCCGCCGGGCTGACGGCGAAGCAGGCCGTGATCGCCTCGCCGTCGCGGCAGATGATCGGCAGCTCGACGACCCCCTCGGGCCCGTGGACCGGCACGGCCCGGAAGGGCGACCGCTCCGGCGCGGGCGGACGGTCGAACAGCAGGTACGCCTGGGAGCGCACGACCCGCCCCCGGTACGGGGCGAGCCGCTGTTCGATGACGTCGCGGGCCTCGGGCAGGTCGTCGGTGAGGTTGGCGAGGTAGCGCTCGATGCTGTGGCACTGCGGGAACATGTGGGTGGAATCGCTGTAGTCCACCACGTACCAGTCGGGGTGCAGGTCGAAGCAGGTGCCGGCGCCCTGGCCGTCGAGGGTGGGGATGATGTCGTGCTGGTTGGTGACGCTGGCCACCCAGGTGCGCGGGTCGGCGGGGCGTTTGAAGTCGACGGGCGAGCCGACGGCGACGGCGTGCGTGACCGTGTGCCGGGCGCAGAAGGCGGGGTCCTGGGCCAGGTTCATGATCGCCGCCCCGCCCGCGCTGTGCCCGACGAGCGCCAGGTCGGCGCCCGGCGGCGGCCCGTAGTCGGCGACGGCCTGTGCCAGGGCGCGGCTGTAGGGGCTGGCGGCCAGCACGGCGCTGCTGAACGCGCCGAGCAGGTCCTGGGGCGACTCGCCGTCGGGACGCCCGAGCCGCATGCCCGGCGCGTGCAGGACGTGCCGGATCACGCCGTCCGGCCCCTCGACGCTCTGGAGGAGGGCCCGCCCGGTGGTGCCGATCGTGCTGATGTTGGACAGGAAGCCGAGCAGCGAGCCGCGCGCGCACAGCCGGGCGGACTCGGCCGCGCTCAGCTCGACCCGGCGCGCGGCGCCCTCCCCGACGTCGAGGACGGCGATCGCCCTGTTGCTCAGCCCGAGGAGCGGATCGGCGGTGGCGAAGCCCCTCCCCGTCGCGATCAGCCAGGCGGCGGCGTCGTTGAGCGGGTTCTCGTCCAGCAGCGCGCGCAGCGCCAGGACCTCGCCGAAGACCGGCGCGAGCTGGCTCAGCGCGCGCACCGCGCCACGGTCCTTGAGCAGGGCGCGCAGGGCCCGGACGGCCTCCACGTCACGGTCGGCGGCGGCCGCCTCGATGAGCCGGGCGAGCATGGGGTCCTCGGTCAGCTCGGGATGGGCGACCGCCACCGCCGCCACGCGCAACCGCAACGACGTGGCCAGCACCCGTACGGCCAGGCTCTCGGCCCCCAGCAGGGCGCCGGCCTTGGCGGCCGCGGTCGCCAGCCGGCCGCCGGCGAACGAGTACCCGAGGCCGCGGCCGTTCGTCGTGGCCCGCAGCAGCGCGCGGTAGGCGGGCCGGGCCGCCGAGGGGGCGCGCGGCACGGCGCGCAGCAGCGCGTCGTCGGTCAGCGCGGCCGTGGCGTGCGACGCCGCGCCGTGGATGGTGACCGCGACGTCCACCAGCTCCCGGGCCAGGGCGCGCAGGGTCCCGGCGGCCGGATCGTCGTCGCCGGTCACGGCCGGGCCCGCCGGGACATGCTGACGAAGCGGGGGGCCGGGTCCTCGGGCGTGTTGCGGCGCAGCACGTCCGACAGCGTGCGCGTGGCCGCGATGACCCGCAGGCCCTGGGGGGAGAACGTGGCGGCGTTGAAGATCCGCGGCGCCAGCAGCGGGTTGGTGAGCGCCTGGGAGAAGGCGTCGATGGCGATGATCTTGGTCAGCAGCGGCGGCAGGATCGCGTCGGGGGAGCCGGGCTCCTCGGCGAACAGCCCGACGTACAGGTCGACGTCGTCCACGTCGCGGTAGAGGTCGCGCAGCGCGCCGCTGACCCGCCGGTCGCCGGTGATCTGCTCGAAGGCGCGCACCCGGGGGAAGCGGCAGTGCTCGCGGTAGCCGTTGTACGGGGCCAGGCCGAGCACCCGGGAGTCGGCGACGCTGGCCACGTCGATCTCGCGCAGCACCGGGTCGGTGTTGAACAGGCCGATGCGGCCGGCGCGCTGGCGGGAGGCGTCCTCGAACAGCCGCCCGAGGCCGGGCCCGGGGAGCAGCGAGCCGGCGAAGAAGGTCTCGGCCATCGGCAGCTCCCGCCCGGCCACCGACAGACGGGACGGGACCAGGCTGTGCCAGCGGTAGACGAGGTTGAACTCCACGGAGGCCCAGTTCTGCCGGTGCCAGGCCGCGCGGTCGAGCCGCGTGGACAGCCACGGGTCGAGGGCGAACCGGAAGTGGTAGGGGGTGATGTGGTTGATGTACTCCTCGACGACCAGTTTGATCAGCAGCACGATGAGGACGTTGCGGGCGGTCTGGAACAGCCGTTCGTCGTCCCAGCGCGGATTCTCCCGGGCCAGCAGCCGCGCCACCCTGTTGTGCTCGCGCAGGAACAGCACCGTCAGCATGGTGAAACCGATCTGGCCGTTGCCCCGGTCGCTGCCGGTGGCGAACAACGTGTCGCGCCGGGCGTCGGACAGCTGGTCGAAGCGGATGACGCGCAGCGGGGCGAACTCCGGCTTGATCTTGCCGTTCGCGCACAGGTAGGGCGGGAACTCGCCGCCGCCGAGCGACTGGCTCTTGAGCAGCCCGCCGTCGAAGGCGCGCAGCGCGGCCGTCGCCGCCTCGTCGAGGCCGTACACCTGGTTGAGGTCGATGTGGTGGTTGGAGCTGTTCTTGCGCGGGTCGCGCGGGACGTTGACGTCGCCGCGCAGGAAGCCGTCGGTGAACCACTGGGCGAAGTAGGCGAAGAGCACCGTGGAACGCGGGCACGGGATCATGGACTCGCCGCGGGCGAACAGGTCGGCCGCCCGCTCCGGCGTGGGCAGCCGATCTTCGGCGACGGCGACCGGAGGCAGGTGCCTGCCGCTGTAGGCGCGGTCGGTCAGGGAGGCCCACGAGGTGTAGTCGGCCATGGTGCTCAGCGGCTCGGGGCGCGGGGGCATCTCGCGGATCGCGTGGTCGATCAGCGAGGCGTTGATCCGGCGCCGCACCGGGCGGCTGCTCTGCAGCAGGTCCCAGAGGGGCCGGCCGTGGGTCAGGGCCAGGAACCTGAGCCGGTTGGACAGGCCGTCCGTGGCGATGCTGCGTGCTCGGCTCGCCGCCATCGTCAGCCTTCCCGCACGCCGGCGCCGAGCCCGAGCGCGAAGGCGTCGGGGAAGATCCCGAGTGAGCGCTCCACCCGGCCCTCCGGCGGCGGCAGCAGCCGCACGCCCGGACGCAGCAGCAGCCGGCGCACGGTCTCGGCGATCACCACTTCGGCCACGTGCACGCCCAGGCAGGCGTGATGACCCGAGCCGAAGAACAGCTGATGGTGACGGGGACGGTCGAGGCGGAACTCGCCGGGATCCGGCACCACGGCCGCGTCGAACATGGCGGAGGCCGGCGCCGCGAGCACGAACGTGCCCGCCGGGATCACCGTGCTGCGCGGCGTGCCGGCGGCCAGCACGTGGTCGCGCTCGCACAGCCGGGGAAGCAGTTTGAAGAACGGGCTGAACCGCAGCGCCTCCCAGACGTACGGGTCGAACCTCTCGGGATCGCCCGCGACGGCCGTCGCCTCGGCCAGCACCCGCGGGCGCAGCAGGAGCTGCTCGACCGCCTCGGCCATGGCCCCCGGCGCGCTCTCCACGAAGCCCAGCGGCAGCCCGGCCATGTTGATCACGATGCGCTCGTCGGAGACGGCGGGCAGGGACGCCCGGACCAGGCGGGCGAAGACGTCGTCGGGCAGGTCCCGGCCGGCGCGCAGCGTGGCCCGGTGCTCGGCGAGCAGGTCACGCAGATACCCGACCAGCTCGGCGCCCGCCTTGACGGACGCCGCCTGGAGCTCGGGGTCGCCGAGGAAGTTGGCGAAGCCGTCGGCGACGATGGCCC
Source organism: Nonomuraea sp. NPDC048881 (assembly GCF_040649795.1). NCBI lineage: Bacteria > Bacillati > Actinomycetota > Actinomycetes > Streptosporangiales > Streptosporangiaceae > Nonomuraea > Nonomuraea sp. NPDC048881. The sequence goes on along the minus strand of NZ_JBEZGC010000018.1, from coordinate 51,396 downwards.
GCGTCCAGCGGCCCAGGGTCCGCGGGCCGGGGCCGGGGACGCCGAAATACCGCGCGCACACGCCGAGGGCGACCGGGCGGAACAGCCCTTCGACCGCCTCCAGCCGCCCGCCCGGCTCGGCGGCGTCGAGCAGCTCGTCGGCCAGACGGCCGGTCAGCTCGCGCACGCCGGCCGCGTCCTGCGGGGCGAGCATGAGCTGCATCAGGCCCTTCTCCCGCCAGTTCATCGGCGTGGCGTCCCGGCCCAGCATGAACGGGGCGCCCAGCGCGGCGTCGAGGCGGGGCCCGAAGGCGCGTACGGAGAAGACCTGCTCGTGGGCGAGCACCTCGGTCACGTCGGCGAAGCGGGTGACGACCGTGAAGGCGGGCGTGACGAAGACCGGACGCCGCTCGCGCAGCTCGGCGAACAGGCTCCGCCAGTCGGTCCGCATCCACTCCCGGACCAGGCCGAACGCCGATATCGGGTCTTTGGCCAGCGCCTGGTCGTACCTCTCCAGATAGCCGCCCGTGGTCGCCTGATCGACAGCACCCATTCCGTGGACCTTCCGCCTGATATCGGAGCGCACAAGGATGATCACTTTGCGCAATCACAATCTAGGGAGGCGTCACACCCTTTCTTCATGACAATCGAGTGCATTGTTTTGGTGCCTCACGGTAATTACTCCGTCACTGTCAGGACATTGCCGCAGTCCATGGGCCTGGTCATTGAATAAGGAGCCTGATCGACCCGTACCGCTCATGGGAGGAAACGTGACGTCACCCCTGCCGCAGCCGGGCACGGCGGAGACGGTGACGGTCACCACCGGCCGCCGCACCGCCTATCTGGTCGTCCTGGTCGTCCTGCCCGTGCTGCTGCTGGCCCTCGCGGTGCCGGCGGCCTGGGGGTGGGGCATCGGCCCGCGCGACCTGGTGATCGCGGTCGTGATGTACCTGGTGAGCATCTTCGGCATCGCCATCGGCTACCACCGCCTGTTCACCCACCGCGCCTTCAGGGCCAACCGGGCGCTGCGGATCGCGCTCATGCTGGCCGGCGGCATGGCCGTCGAGGGCCCCCTCACCCTGTGGGCCGCCGAGCACCGCCGCCACCACAAGTACGCCGACCGCGAGGGCGACCCGCACTCGCCGTGGCGCTACGGCGACAGCGGCCCGGCCCTGCTGCGCGGCATGCTGCACGCCCACGTCGGCTGGTTCTACACGGCCCGGCGGCGCTCCAGCCGCCGGCACTGGGTGCCCGACCTGCTGGCCGACCCGGACGTGCGCCGCCTCGACGCCGCCTACCCGGCGGTCGTGCTGCTGTCGTTCGCGCTTCCGGCCGCCGCCGGCGGGCTCTGGTCGATGTCGTGGGCGGGCGCGTGGAGCGGGCTCCTGTGGGGCGGCCTGGTCCGCTACGCCGTGGTGCACCACGTCACCTGGTCGGTGAACTCGATCGCCCACACCTTCGGCGACCGCCCGTTCCGCACCAGGGACCGGTCGTCCAACGTGTGGTGGGTGGCGATGCTGACGCTCGGCGAGGGCTGGCACAACTGGCACCACGTCGACCCCACCTGCGCCCGGCACGGCGTGCTCAAGGGCCAGCTCGACCCGAGCGCGCGGCTGATCCGCTGGTTCGAGCGGGCGGGCTGGGCCCACGCCGTGCGCTGGCCGGCCCCCGACCGCCTGACGGCCCGCCGCGCCGAGCGCGTCCCCGGCTCCTCGCGCTGACACGGGCGGCCGGGATACCGCGACGCGCCACCCCCGTATGGGACGATGGAGCCAGTCAGGTCGCTTCAGCCTTCCTCCCACGAGCACCACGTCGGAGAGGACGGTCATGGAGATCACGCCGCAGGCGGTCGTCATCCCGAAGGAGACCGGCCATCTGGAGCAGGGCAAGTACGGCCCCGTCTTCCCGCGCGGCCCCGCCTGTTACGGATTCACCGTCATCGCCCGGGTCAAGCCCGGCCGGGCCGACGCCATCCGGGGCTACGGCGACACGCTCGCCGAGGCGCTGCGGGACGACCCCGGCCTGCTGGCTCCACTGAAACTGCACTACCTGCGCTGGGTGCTGTTCGACGACGACACCCGCTTCATGTACCAGGGGATCTTCGACACCGACTTCGACAAGTACACCGAAGACGCCATCGCGCTGTTCACCAGGGCGGGGGTGAACACGGTCTTCGAGAACCTCGAAGGTTTCCCCGAGGACTGGAAGACCAACCCCGAGGCGTTCGTCCGGTTCGTCCGCGAGCATCACTGCCCCAGCTTCATCGAGTACGGCGAGTACCCGTACGTCACCGCCGACGAGATCAAGAAGGCTCTGCGGATCAAGAGCGCTCTGTCGGACATGCTCGACCAGTTGCAGTGACGGCCCCGGACGGCGCAGGAGATCAGATGAGTGAGCCGAAGACGGCGCGCACCTACAACCAGGACCACGTGCCGCGCCCGTACGCCCCCGGCCGGCGGCGGGTGAGCATCTACGTCGCATGGAGCTATCCGGCCGAGGCGGGCCGGGACGTCACCGGGCTGGACAACCGGTTCTCCACGATGACCGAGGTGCGCCGCGTGCAGTGGCCGGCCTACGAGGACCCGCAGTGGTCCGACCCCATGCGCTTCCAGCAGGGCATCGCGGGCGGCCTGGAACTGTTCTTCTGGGGCTGGCTGCCCTTCCAGCGGTTCGTCCACGAGGTCACCGGACACCCGGTGCCGGTGTACCAGCGCGTCGACCAGGCCGGGTTCCACACCCCGCTGGACGAGCGGGTGCTGGCCGACACCGACACCCTGTTCGTGTGGGGGCTGGACCACATGATCACGGGGCAGGAGGCCACGGCCGCCGAGATCGAGGCGGTGCGCGCGTTCCTCACCCGCGAAGGGACCTGCCTGGCCCTCGGGCCGCACCATGACGTCGGCGCGACCGGCGACCTGGCCGTCCGCGACGTCGAGTACCACCATCACGGCGACGCGCTCGTGCCCCGCCAGCAGCGGTTCGGCGGGTACACCCGGTCGCTGATGGCGGGGCTGGGGGTGCCGGTGGAGAACCGGTACGGGCTGCGTCCCGCCGTGATGGGAACGGGGCAGAACGCCCCGCTGTCCATCGCCGGGGACCTGGACACCAAGGGGTGGCTCGAAGGGGTGTCCCACTTCAACTTCCACATGCACCTGCCCCACTACGCCGTGACCACCGACGACCCGGACGCCGTCCGGGTGCTGGGCCGGCAGCCGATCGACCTGACCCGGCCGACGCACCCGTTCGTCGAGGCCGGGAACACCGAGTTCAACATGTTCCTGTGGCTGCCCCCGCGCGGCGACCGGGCCGGGGACGTGATCCTCGCCGACTCCACGATCTTCAGCTCGCTGTTCGGCGTCGACGAGAGCCTGCGCGCGTTCTGGAACAACCTCGTCAGAGCCACGTGAGCGACCTCCGGTGAACGAACACACTCCGGCCATGCTCGACCTGGACGACATCCAACGCGGGGTGCTCAGCGCGCGGCCGACCCCGTACGCGGCGACGTACCTGCTGTTCCGCATCGACGACCGCGCCCAGGGCCGGGAGCTGATGCGGCGAGTGAGCGCCGTGGTGACCTCCGTGGCCGACCCGGTGAGCCCGCTGGGGGAGACGTGGGTCAGCGTCGCGCTCACCTACCAGGGGCTGAAGGCCCTCGGCGTGCCGCAGGCATCGCTGGACACCTTCGCGTGGGAGTTCCGGCAGGGCATGGCCGCCCGCGCCGCCGCCCTGGGGGACACCGGGGACAGCGGCCCCGACCGCTGGGAGCGTCCGCTCGGCACCCCGGACGTGCACGTGGTGCTGGCGGCGCTCGCGCCCGACACCGCGCGCCTGCAGGCCGCGATCGAACGCGCCCGCCCCGCCTACGACGCACTTCCGGGCGTGACGGGCATCTGGCGGCAGAACTGCCACGCCCTGCCCACCGAGACCGAGCCCTTCGGCTACCGCGACGGCGTCAGCCATCCCGCCGTCGAGGGCAGCGGCATCGCCGGGTCCAACCCCCTGGAGACGCCGCTCAAGGCGGGCGAGTTCGTGCTCGGCCGGCCCGACGAGCTGGGCGGCGTCCAGGCCCCCCAGCCCGACGAGCTGGGGCGCAACGGCACCTACGTGGCCATCCGCAAGCTGCACCAGCGGGTCGCGCTGTTCCGGCGTTACCTCAGGGACAACGCCACCGATCCGCAGGACGAGGAGCTGCTGGCGGCGAAGATCATGGGTCGCTGGCGCAGCGGCGCGCCGCTGGCGCTCAGCCCGTTGCACGACGACCCCGCCCTCGGCGCCGACGCCGCCCGCCGCAACGCCTTCCTGTACCAGGAGGACGACCCCGCCGGCTTCACCACGCCCGGCGGCTGCCACATCCGCCGGGCCAACCCCCGGGACGCGGCGGTGGCCGGCGTCCCGAGGCTGCACCGCATGATCAGGCGCGGCACGGTCTACGGGCCGCCGCTGCCCGACGGCGTCCTGGACGACGACGGCGCCGACCGGGGGCTGATGTTCGCCTTCGTCGGAGCCCATCTCGGGCGGCAGTTCGAGTTCGTCCAGACCGAATGGCTGAACGACGGCGTCTTCTTCGGCGGGGGCCCGGCCAGGGATCCCCTGACCGGCTCCGCCGACGGCTCCGGCGACTTCACCGTCCCCCGGCGTCCCGTACGGCGGCGCCTGGAGTCCCTGCCCCGGTTCGTCGTCACCCGCGGCGGCGAGTACGGCTTCATGCCGAGCCTGACCGCCCTGCGCTGGCTCGGCGACCTCGCCGGCTGACGTTCACCGGCCCAGGTCGTCCCACTCCTGGAGCAGGTGGGACGTGGCGGCGGCGGGGGCCGTGAACGACCAGCGGCCCGGCGGCAGGTCGAGGGCGCAGCCGCCGTCGGCCAGCCTGGTGGTCGGCAGCTGCTCGTTCAGGCCCATGAGGAAGGTGCCGTTGACGGTCATCCCGTCCCAGGCGCCGCGTACGGGCAGCACCGCGCGGGCGGTCACGCCCTCCGGGACGGCGAAGGTGAACTGCACCCCGTCGGGCCCGGCCCGCCAGCCCGACTCGACGGCCCCCGACGCGCTCGCGTAGCGGGCGTGCGCCTGCCGCAGCAGCGGGACGGGGCCCGGACGCAGCAGCAGCTCGCCGAACCCGCCGCCCGTGCCGCGCGGGTCGTCGCCCAGGCCGGCCACGTGCCGGAACAGCCAGTCGCCCACGCAGCCGTAGGCGTAGTGGTTGAAGGAGTTCATGGACGGCGTCTGCAGACCGTACCGGTGGTGCCAGGCGTCCCAGCGTTCCCACATGGTCGTCGCCCCGGCGCGGAGCTGGTAGCGCCACGACGGGTAACCCTCCTGGTTGAAGATCCGGCACGCCACGTCGTGGTGGCCGGTCTCCGACAACACGGGCAGCAGCAGGGGGGTGCCGACGAAGCCCGTCATGAGCCGGTGCCCGTCGGCGCGGACCAGGTCGGCCAGCGCCCGCGCCGCCGCGGCGCGGTCCTCCGGCCGGACGAGATCCCAGGCCAGGGCGACGGCGTAACCGGTCTGCGTCTGCGTGCGCAGCCTCGGGCCGTCGAGGAAGGCGCGGCGGAAGGCGTCCGACACGCGGGCGGCGGCCTCGTCGTACTCGGGGGCGTGCGGCTCGCCGAGCACGGCGGCCGCGTGCGCGATCAGGCGGAGGCTGCGGGCCAGCGCGGCGGTGGCGATGAGGCTCCTGGGCGTCTCCACCGTGCCCGGGGCCAGCCAGTCGCCCAGCGCCCGGCCCGGTCTGAGGCCGTCGTCGGACTGCGCCAGGCAGTAGGCGGCCCACCGCCGCATCGGGTCGTACGCGCGGCGCAACGTGCGGTCGTCGCCGTAGCGCCGCCACAGCAGCCACGGCACCTCGACCAGCGCGTCGGACCAGACGGGGGAGTCGTAGCCGTACTCGGGCAGGACCGGCGCGACGTGCGGGACGGCGCCGTCGGCCCGCTGCCCGTCGATCAGCGTCGTCACCCAGCCGGACAGGAACGCCTGCGTGTGCCGCAGGAAGCTGAGCGTCGAGCCGAACACCGAGATGTCGGCCGTCCAGCCGGTCCGCTCGTCGCGCTGGGGGCAGTCGGTCGGCACGCTCACCAGGTTGCCGTCCGCCGACGCGCCGATGTTGGCGACGAGCTGCCGCACGGCGGGATCGCTCACGGTCAGCGAGCCGGTGACGGCGAGCGCGGACGACAGCAGCACCGCCTCCAGGTCGTCCGGCCTCAGCGCGCCCGGCCAGCCGGTGACCTCCGCGTAGCGGAACCCGTGCAGGGTGAAGGCGGGCTCCACGACGTGTGATCCGGCGTCGAGGACGAACTCGTCACGCTGGTCCGCGGTGCGCAGGTTGTCGGTGTAGAGCCGCCCGGTCGCGGTCAGCTCCTCCCCGTGCCGGACGACGATCCGCACGGGCCCCGGCGCGTCCACGCGCAACCGGACGCGCCCGACGACGTTCCGCCCGAAGTCGGCCACCTGCACGCCCGGCGCGGGCTCGGTCACCGACACGGCGGGCACCGCGCCGGTCACCCGGACCGGGGGAGCGGGGTCGGCCTCCACCAGGATCTCCGGCGCGGCGGTCGTCCCGGCCGGGCCGGTCCCCTCGGCGGGCGCCTGGACGGTCTCGCCCATCACCAGGTCGGCGCGCGGGCGGCCGAGGTCCCGCCGGGTCCAGGCGGCGTCCGTGGCGAACACGCGGCGCGGGCCGTCGTCGTCCCGCACGAGCACCTGGGCGCTGACCGCGGGCCGGTCACCGTAGCGGCGCGGGCCGCCGCCGGCGACGTGACCGGCGTACCAGCCGGGAGCCAGCCACAGCTCCAGCTCGTTCTGGCCGGGCGCCAGCAGGTCCGTGAGCTCCAGCAGCCGGTAGCGCGTGCGGCGGCCGTAGTCGGTCCAGCCGGGGGCCAGCTCCTCCTCGCCCAGCCGCGCGCCGTTGAGCAGCGCCCGGTAGACGCCGAGCGCGGTGGCGGCCAGCCAGGCGCGTCCCGGGGCGGGACGCCAGGTGAACGTCCCGCGCAGGCTCACCCCGGCCTCGGGATCGCCCGGCAGCCAGGGCGTGTCCCATGCGCCGCGCGCCCGCAGGCCCGTGGTGAACGCGCCCGCCGCCAGCCCCTCCACCTCCCACGCGTACGACGTCAGCGGCATCAGCAGCTCGTCCGGCACGTCCACGCCGGACGATCCGGCGGGCACGGAGGACCGCCACACCTCGCGCCCGTCCGCGGACAGCACCATGGTGGCCGCCGCGGTCGTCCGGGCGTCCCACGACAGGCGGGGCGACGGCTCGTCCACGCCCACCGGATCCGCCAGACCGCACGTCAGGCCCGCCCGCGCGCCGGGCGGAGCCGGCCGGATGTAGGGCGTCTGCGCGCCCGAGACCTGCACGTCGAGCACCCCCGAGTCCCGGTTCACGCATCGAGCCCGGTGGTGAAGGCGTTGTGCAGGCCGTCGACGTCGACGCCGGACAGGCTCGGCGCCATCACGTTGATCAGCAGCACGAAGCACGCGTCCTGCTCCGGGTACATCCACCACTGGCAGCCCGAGGCGCCGCCGTGCCCGTACAGCCGCCGTTCCAGCAGCCCGGGGGCCGAGTGGCGCAGGTTCCAGGTGAGCCCCCAGTCCTGCCCGGCGTTGACCGGGTCGGGCTGCAGCTTGACCAGGCCCGTCGTCTGCGGGGTCGTCATGGCGGCCAGGGTGGTCGGATGGATCAGCGCGCGGTCGCCGCGCAGCAGCGCCCCGCCCAGCGCCAGCAGGTCCTCGGCGCGGGAGAACAGCGCGCCCGCCGGATGGCGGAGCCGGACGAACGCGTCGAAGTCGAAGCCGGGCCCGAGCAGTTCGAGGCCGTGCACCTCGGCCGCCTCGCACGCCGGGTCGAAGGTGATCCGCCCGCCGCCCGGCACCAGCGTGTTCAGGTCGGAGTCGACCAGCTCGGCCACGTCGCGGCCGGTGACGTCGCGGACCATCTCCGCGATCCCGGCGAAGGCCAGGTTGGAGTAGTGGCTGAGGGTGCCCGCCTCGAACAGCGACGGCGCGGTGAGGAGGTGTTCCACCAGGTCGTCGGGTGTCAGCGTCTGCTCGGCGATGCCGCTGGTGTGGGTCAGCAGGTGCCAGAGCGTCACGTCGGGCCGGGCGAAGTGCGGCAGCACGTCCCGCAGCGGGCGGCGCAGCGACAACAGCCCGCGCTCGACCTGGCGCAGGGCCAGCAGGCCCATCAGCGGCTTGGTCACCGAGAACAGCGCGAAGTGGTCGTCGGTCCTGGTCCCGCGGCCGTCGTGGGCGCCGAACGCCTCCAGCACCTGGATCCCGTCGGAGGTCGCCGCGCCGAACACCGCGCACGGCAGCCGCCCCTCCTTGATCTCGCGCCTGACCCAGTCGAGCGCGATGTCGTGCGTGGTCATCCCTTCAGTGCACCTTCCGTGAGGCCGGCCAGGACGCGCTTCTGCGCGACGGCGTACACCGCCACCAGGGGCAGCGTGGTGAGCAGGACGTGGGCGAAGACGAGGTTCCAGTTCAGGCTCTGCAGGGTGCCGGAGGCGAACTGGAACAGGCTCAGCGGCAGCGTGGCGTTCGCGCTGCCCTGGAGCAGGAAGAGGGCGAAGAAGAAGTCGTTCCAGACGTTGATGATCAGGATCACGCCGCCGACGAACAGCACCGGCCGCAGCAGGGGCAGCAGGATGCGCACGAACACCTGCGGACGCGAGGCGCCGTCGATGGCCGCGGCCTGCTCCAGGTCCGGCGGGAACGCCCGGACGAACCCGGTGGCCAGGAAGATCACGACGCCCAGGCGGCAGCCGGTCATCGTCAGCACGTAGCCGAGCGAGCCGCCGTCCAGCGACAGGGCGCGCAGCAGGTAGACGGTCGGGATGATGGACGGCGGCAGCAGGATCGACAACCCCATCACGAAGTAGGCGGCCTGCAGCCACCGCGACCGGCTGCGTCCGAACGCCCACGCCGCCGCCGCGCCGAGCAGCACCACCGCGATCACGATCGGCACGGTCACCTTGAGGCTGTTGAGCAGCCCGGTCAGGTAGCCGCCCCGGTCGAGCACGATGCCGTAGTTCTCGGCGATCGCCCATGTCCTGGGCAGGCCGAGACCCAGTTCGGCGGCCTCGCCCGCGGGCTTGAAGGAGTTGACGACCACCAGCCAGACGGGCACGAGCACCCACGGGACCGCGAAGATCGTCAGCGCCGCGTACTTGAGCGCCGCTCTCATCCCGTCACCTCCCTGCGCCGCAGCCACCACACCAGGGGCACGGCCGTCGCGATCACCAGCAGCGTCACGGTGAAGCCCAGCGCGCTGGCCGAGCCGAAGAAGCCCTGGCCCCATTGCTGGCGCATCACCACGTTCAGGGCCCGCGTGTGGTCGCCGGGGCCGCCGCCGGTGGTGGCGGCGATCACGTCGTACGCGCTGAGCGCGCCCACCAGCGTGACAGCCACGTTGAAGGTCAGCGCGGGGGCGAGCATCGGGAACACCACCCGCCGCAGCCGGGTCCACGGGCCGGCGCCGTCCACGGTCGCCGACTCCAGCAGCGACTTCGGGATGGAGTTGAGGCCCGCGATGTAGACCAGGGTGATCAGCCCGCTCCACTTCCACGCGTCGATGAAGGCGACCACCACCAGCGCGGTGGACGGTTCGCCCAGCCACGCCCACTCGATGCCGAGGAAGGAGTTGATCGCCCCGTCGGGGGCCAGCAGCCCGCGCCAGATGTACCCGGCGGCCAGCGGCGAGATGAGCGTCGGCAGGAAGAACGCCGAGCGGAAGACGGTGTTGATGCCGCTGGTCCGCTGGAGGGCCAGGGCCAGCGTGAGGCTGACCGTGTTCTGGATCGCCATGCACAGGATCGCGTACAGCACGGTCACGGTGACCGCGTTGGCCAGCAGGTCCTGGTCGATCAGCGTGCGGACGTTCTCCAGCCCGTTCCAGGTGATCTCGGCCCGGAAGCTCGTCCAGGAGGAGAACGCGAACCGCACGTTGAGCAGGAACGGGGCGACGAAGAAGACCGTGACCAGCACGATCGCGGGCAGCGCCCACGGCAGCCAGGCCGCCCTGTTCCGCATCACCATCCGGGCAGCCCTGCCGCCTTGGCCGCCTGCTCGACCTGGCCCTGGAGCTGGGTCGCCGCCTTCTGCGGGTCCTTCTGGCCGGCGATCAGCTCGGACATGAGCTGGGCCAGCCCGCCCATGCCGGGGATGTCGGAGTTGAAGGCGATGACGGCGCCGGTGTCGTACGCCTTCTTGACGTCCTGCAGCACGGAGGAGACGCCCTGCGGATCGGGCACGCCCTTGAGCACCGGGAAGGTCTTGGCCGCGGCGACGTACTCGGCGTAGGCCGGGCCGGTCATGAAGCGCACGAAGTCGAGCGCGGCCTTCTCGCGCGCCGGGTCACCGGTCTTGGGCAGGTAGAACGTGCCGATCGGGCCGGGCGCGTAGGTCACCAGCGGCTTGTCGCTGGACAGGCCGACGAAGCCGACGGACTCGTCCACGGTCTTCTGGTCGCCGCCGGCGGCCGCGAGCAGGGCCGGGAGCATGTCGGAGTGCTGGGCGACCATGGCGGCCTCGCCGGTCACCAGGGCCTTCATCGAGTCCTCGAACTTGGCGGTGACGATGTCCTTGTTGAAGCAGCCGTCGGCCTTCAGCTTGGCGTAGGCGGTCAGCCCGGCGACGAAGGGCGAGCCGGGGTCGGCCAGCGTGCTGCTGTGGCCGGCGATGGCCTTGCCGTAGGCGTTGGCCTGGTTGGCGCCGGCCAGGTAGAGGATGGGCAGGATCTGCACGGGCCAGATCGAGCCGCCCGACTCGAAGACCGGCGTGACGCCGGCGGCCTTGAGCTTGGGGCAGGCGGCGGCCAGCTCGGTGAAGTTCGCCGGCGGGGTCAGCCCGGCCTTGGTGAAGACCTTCTTGTTGTAGTAGAGGCCGAAGACCTGGGGGAAGCCGGTGATGGCGGCGTAGACCTTGCCGCCCACGGCCCCGGCGGCCTGGTAGAGGTCGCCGGACCTGGCGATGTACGCCTCGCCGGTCAGGTCGCGCAGGTTCTCGGCCGGGTTGAGGGCGAGCAGGCCGCTCACCGTCGCGTGGTACTCCAGGACGTCCGGGCGCTCGCCGGTGGCCCACTTGGTCTGGGTGGTGTCCTCGAACCCGTCGGACGGGATGGACACGAGCTCGATCTTGTGGCCGGACTGCTTCTCGAACTTCTTGTACATCTCCAGCAGCGGCGCCGGGTCCGCGCTGTTGTGCCAGAGGGTCAGCTTCACCTGACCGGTCCCCTCGGGGGCGGAGGATCCGCAGCCGGAGAGGGACAGGGCGAGGACGGCGCCTATCGCCGCGCCGAGCGGACGAGTTGGTGCTCTCACGCTCGTGCTCCTGTTCATGAGGGGGAGAATGTGTAGAACGTTCTACGGCAAGATCGAAACCTCCGTCAAGGGGTGGACCTGAGGAGTGGTGGCGGGCTAGCCTCTGCTTCCAGCAAAGTGTGTAGTTCGTTCTACGAGAACCCAAAAGGATGGCGTGTGACGAGCGGACGGGTGACGATCGCCGATGTGGCCAGGCGGGCCGGGGTCTCCACGGCCGCCGTGTCGAAGGTGGTGCGCGGCGCGTACGGCGTGAGCGCGGAGATGCAGGCCAAGGTGCGGCAGGCCATCGACGAGCTGGGCTACCGCCCGCACGCCGCCGCCCGCGCCCTGCGTGGACGCACCTACACCCTCGGCGTCATGCTCTCCGACACCCGCAACCCGTTCTTCCCCGACATCATCGAGGGCATCACCGGCCGGCTGGGCGACACCGAGTACCAGGTGCTGCTCGGGCCCGGCGGCATCGAGCCCAAGACGCAGGCCAGGATGACCGACGCCATGATCGACCGGAGCATGGACGGGCTCATCCTGATCTCGCCGGTCATGACGGACGCCGAACTCGCCGCCATCGCGGCGGCCGTCCCGGTCGTCGTGGTGGGCAGGCACGGCGGCGCCGCGGACCACGACGCGGTCGTCGACGACGACGTGATGGGGGCCCGGCTCGTGGTCGACCACCTGGTCGGGCTCGGGCACACCCGCATCGCGCACATCACCCACCTGGAGCGGGCCCGCGCCCAGGGACTGCCGCACATGGTGCGCGCCGAAGGCTACCGCCAGGCGATGCGCGCCCACGGGCTCGCCGACGACGTGCTGGCCACCTCCTTCACCGAGGAGGGCGGCTACGAGGGCGCGCGGGAACTGCTCGCCCGCGACGACCGGCCCACCGCGATCTTCGCCGGGGCCGACATCGCGGCGCTCGGCGTCCTGCGCGCCGCCGACGAGGCCGGCCTGTCGGTGCCGGAGGACCTCTCCGTCGCCGGTTACGACAACATCGGCATCGCCTCGCTCAAGCGCATCTCGCTCACCAGCGTCGACCAGGACGGACGGGTGATCGGGGCGACCGCCGCGCGCCTGCTCGTCGAGCGCATCGAAGGACGCACCCGGTCGGTGGCGTCGTCGGTGTCGCCCACGCTGATCGTCCGCGGGACCACCGGACCGCCCCGCCGCTGAGAACTCGGCCGCGCCTCGGGGGACGGTCGCGGGCCACGCATTAAAACGATTCGATGGAAGGACCCCCCACGTGAGACGACTCGCTCTCCTCGCCCTTCTCCTCCCGCTGGTCGCGCCCGCGCAACCGGCCCTGGCCCAGGCGTCCGCCACGGTCTGCCCGGTCAGGGTGGACCCGGCCGCGTTCGCCTCCGAGGCCCGCCTGAGCGCCCTGGCCACCCGGCAGGGAACGTTCGGGCCCAGGCCGACCGGCTCGGCCGCGCACGCCGGCTACGTCGACTGGCTGGAGGAGGAGATGGCGGCCATCCCCGGCCTCCAGCTCTCCTCCCTGCCCTACGCCATCGACCGCTGGGACAACCTCGGCACCGGGCTGACCGTCGGCGGCACGTCCGTGCAGGTCGCGGCGCCCGTGCCGTTCTCCTCCTCCACGGGCGCGGGCGGCGTCTCGGCGCCGCTCGTGCACCTGGCAGCGGGGACGAACATCACCGCCGCCAACGCCGCCGGGAAGATCGTCGTCCGGGACCTGCCCTGGACCAGCGTGCCCAACCTGCTGTTCTATCCGCCCACGCTCGGCTACTCCATGTACGACCCGGGCATGACGATCAACCTGCTCGGCTCGGAGTCGATGGAGGCCCCGGCCGCGGCCGACGCCGACCTCAAGGCGGCCGCCGCCGCGGGCGCGCTGGGCGTGATCGAGGTCAGCCAGCTCCCGCACGCCCAGATCAAGGACATGTACGCCCCCTACGAGGGCCTGCCGTACGGCGTGCCCGGCGCGTACGTCGGCGCCGACCAGGGCAAGCAGATCAAGGACGCGCTGGCCGCCGGGCAGCCGGTCCAGGCGTCGCTGACGGTGAACGCCGCCTGGACGCCGACGACGACCCGCACCCTGCTCGCCACGCTGCCCGGCGGCAGCGCCCAGAAGATCGTCGTGGAGAGCCACACCGACGGCATGAGCCCGGTGTGGGACAACGGCCCGCTCACCATGATCGAGATGGCCCGTTACCTGTCGACGCTGCCGGTGGAGTGCCGTCCGCGGACCGTGCAGTTCGCGTTCGTGACCGGCCACCTCTACCAGCACCTGACCGGTCCCGACGTCCGCGAGGGCGGCGCCGGCCAGCTCGCCGCCCAGCTCGACGCCGAGTACGACCAGGGCAAGGTCTCCTCCGTCGTCGTGCTCGAACACCTCGGCGCCAAGCGCTACGACGCGGTCGCCAGGCCGAACGGCCTGCCGGGCAAGCAGCTCGTCGCCAGCCCCACCCTCACCGAGCTGCTGTGGGTCCCCGTCAGCGAGAGCACGCCGCTGCGCGAGCTGGTCAAGGGCCACATCGAGTACTGGGACGTGCGGCGCACCGCGATCCTCAAGGGCCTGTCGGCGGCCGACCTGGCCACCGTGCCGCACCACTGCAGCTTCGGCGGCGAGGGCACGCCATACAACCAGCACCTGCTGCCCGTCATCGCGCCCATCGCCGCGCCCAAGACGCTGTTCTCGCCGCAGTTCGGCGCCGAGGCGATCGACCTGCCGGTGATGCGCAAGGCGTCGCTCGCCTTCACCGACGTCGTGCTCGACCTCGGCCCGATGGCCCAGTCGGCCGTCGCGGGCGACGTGACGACCATGCGCCAGCAGCGCGCCTCCGGCACGCCGGGGTGTGCGTGAGCATGGACCGAAGGGCACTCGTGCGCCGGCACAACGTCGCCGACGCCGGGTGCCCGCTCACCGTCGGCAACGGCGAGTTCGCCTTCACCGCCGACGCCACCGGGCTCCAGACGTTCGCGCCGCTCGGCACGCAGGCGCAGTGGGGCTGGCACACGATGCCCAACCCCAAGGGCCACGTGCTGGAGGACGCGCTCACCGACTACGACGGCGTCGGCTACCCCGACCTGTATCCGGCCACCGAGGCGGGCGGCTGGCTGCACGTCAACCCGCACCGCCTGCACCTCGGCCGGATCGGCCTCGACGCCGGCGAGGACGCCCCGCTCGGCCGGTCGGCGCAGACCCTCGACCTGTGGACCGGCACGCTGTCCAGCTCCTTCGAGCTGGGCGGCCGGCCGCACGAGGTGGAGACGGTCTGTCATCCCGAGCGCGACCTGCTGGCCGTACGCGTCTCCGGCGGCACGGGGATCAGGATCGCCTTCCCCTACGCCAGCGACGGCTGGCACACCACCGCCGACTGGGACAGCCCCGACCGGCACACCACCACGTGCGCGCGGCGCGGCTCGCGCTGCGACTTCACCCGCGTCCTGGACCAGGACGGCTACCACGTGGCCGCCGAGTGGACGGGAGCGGCGCGGTTCACCTCGCCCGCCCCCCACGTGTACCTGATCCAGGGCGAGGAGCTGGAGCTCGTCGTCGAGTTCGCCCGGCACCCCGTCGGCGCCGGCCTGCCGTCCTTCTCCCAGGTCCGTACGGCCGCCGCCGCCCACTGGGAGCGGTTCTGGACGCGCGGCGGCGCGGTCAGCTTCGAGGGCAGCGCCGACCCGCGGGCGCCCGAGCTCGAACGCCGGGTCGTGCTCTCGCAGTACCTCACCGCGGTCAACTGCGCGGGCACCACCCCGCCGCAGGAGACCGGGCTGGCCGTCAACTCCTGGAGCGGCAAGTTCCACCTGGAGATGCACTGGTGGCACGCCGCCCACTTCGCCCTGTGGGGCCGGCCGGAGCTGCTGGAGCGGAGCCTGCCGTGGTACCGCTCGATCCTGCCGCGGGCCAGGGCCACGGCCGCGCGGCAGGGGTTCCGCGGCGCCCGCTGGCCCAAGCAGGTGGGGCCGGAGGGCAGGGAGAGCCCGAGCGAGATCGGCGCCTTCATCGTCTGGCAGCAGCCCCACCTGATCTCCTTCGCCGAGCTGCTCCGCCGGATCCGTCCGGAGGCGCTGGAGGAGTACCGGGACCTGGTGTTCGAGACGGCCGAGTTCATGGCCTCCTTCGCGGCCGGCGGGCACCTGGGGCCGCCGCTGGTGCCGGCGCAGGAGTCCTACCACGAGTCCAGGAGGACGGTGCGCGACCCCGCGTTCGAGCTGGCCTACTGGTGGTGGGGGCTGGCGACGGCCCAGCGGTGGCGGGGCCTGCTCGGCCTCGATCCCGATCCGGAGTGGGCGCGGGTGCTGGACGGCCTGGCCCGGCCGCTGGTGCGCGACGGCGTGTACGCGGCCATCGGCGTGGAGCCGTACACGGTCAGGACCGACCATCCCTCGATGACCGGCGCGCTCGGGTTCGTGCCGCCCACCCCGCTGATCGACCCCGAGACCATGCGGGCCACCCTGCACGACGTGCTCGCCGACTGGGACTGGGACAGCGCCTGGGGCTGGGACTTCCCGATGCTCGCCATGTGCGCGGCCCGGCTCGGCGAGCCCGGCACCGCCGTGGACGCGCTGCTGATGGACGCCCCGAAGAACACGTACCTGCCCAGCGGCCACAACCACCAGTGGCCCGGCCTGCTGCCCCTCTACCTGCCGGGCAACGGCGGCCTGCTGGCCGCCGTCGCCCACATGGCGGCGTCGGGCTGTTTCCCCGAGGGCTGGCGGGTTCAGGCGGAAGGGGTGGTCCCGATGCCGTGATCAGGGCCGTGATCGGGGCCGGCGAGCAGGGCGACCGTGTAGTGGTAGAGGTCGCCCGCCGACGACGTCAGCCTGGCGGCGCGGCCCGCGCGCACCTCCGAGGCGATGAACTCGGTGGTGCCGTAGACGATCAGCCGGGGGATCGCGGCGCGCAGCGGCGGCAGCGAGGGGTCCTCCAGCCTGGCCCGCGCGGCCAGCGCCGCCAGCATGTCCAGAAAGGGCCGGTAGGCGGTGTCACGCTGCTCGACGGCCCGCTCGCCCGCCCTCGGCAACTCCACGAAGTACGCCTGCGCGTACTCCGGGCGCTCCTGCCACCACCGCAGGTAGGCGGCCAGGCCCAGCCGCAGCGCCGTGCGCCAGCGGTCGCCCGCCTCCGACGCGGCCGCCCGGATCGAGTCGATCATCTCGGGCAGGTCGCGCTCGCAGCCGGCCAGGAAGCACGCCTCCTTGTCGGCGAACTGGGCGTAGAAGGCGTTGCGCGAGACCCGCGCGGCGGCGATCACGTCGGGCACGCTCGTGGCGGCGTAGCCGCGCCTGGCGACCAGCCGCAGCATGGCCTCCACGAGCCGGTCGCGCTGCGACTCGCGCACCGTGTCGGGGGAGAGCCCGTGCCGGCCCCGGGGAAGCGGCCGAACCGCCGGAACTTCCTTCTGTTCATCTCTTGACATCGCTCACCGATCGTACTTCCCTCTCTTAGGAGACGTTCACGTCTCCAAATATCCCACGAGGTGACCATGGAGAACATCACTCGTCGGCAGGCGTTGCGGGCAGGGGCGCTCGGCCTCATGTCGGCCGGATTCCTGTCGTGGACCACCGCGGCCGACGCCGCCTCCACCATCGAGACCATCTACAAGGCGACGGGTCCGTGGCCGGTCGCCACCGGCACCTCGGGCGGCCACCGGCTCTACTACCCCTCGAACCTCGGCGCGGGCGGCGTCACCCACCCGATCGTCACGTGGGGCAACGGCTCGTGGGCCACCCCCGACAACTATCCGGGACTGCTCAACCACCTGGCCTCCTGGGGCTTCGCGGTGGTCGCCTCCACCGACACCACCACGGGCACCGGCGCCGAGATCCTCGCCGCCGCCCAGCACCTCGTGGGCCTGGACGCCGACCCCGCCAGCGTCTTCCACGGCAAGCTGAACACCGCCCAGGTCGGCGCCGTCGGCCACTCCCAGGGCGCGGGCGGGGTCGTCAACGCGGCCAACCACTCCGCCGGGCTGATCAAAACCGTCGTGCCGATCGCCGTGCCCGCGCAGTGGATGGCCAGCCCCGGGGACGAGTTCTCGGTGGCCGCCCTGACCTGCCCGGTGCTCTTCCTCAGCGGCGCCGACGACTGGCTGATCTCCTCGGCCGCGACCGTGCAGGGCTACTACGACCAGGCCACCGCCGGAGCGGGCCGGGCGCTGCTCAAGGGCGCGGGACACAACGACATCCAGAACACCGGCGGGGCCTTCCTCGGCTACGTGACCGCCTGGCTGAGGTACCGGCTCCAGGCCGACGCCCAGGCCCGCGGGGCGTTCGCCGGCGGCGCCCCCGAGCTCCCCACCAACACCGCCTGGCAGAACCAGGCGCTCAAGAACCTCACCTAGGAGAACCACCATGGCGGATCTGACGCGGCGTGGGCTCCTCGCCGCCGGCGCGCTCACCCTGCTCGCCGGATGTGGCAAGGACCAGCCCCGGCAGCAGGCCGCGGCCGCCGGGCCGCACGGCGAGGTCACCGTCTGGCTGCACGGCTCGCAGGACACCGGACAGCAGTTCCAGGAGCTCGTGCACCGCTACATCGCCGAGTTCAAGGTGGACGTCAAGCTGCTCTACCTGCCCGTGGGCCAGCTCGACGCCAAACTGCTGACCGCCTTCAGCGGCGGCGCCCCGCCCGACGTCTTCAAGATCGGCCACTGGAGCTTCCCCGCCCACGCCAAGAAGCAGCGGCTCGCCCCCGTCGACACCAAGGCCCTGCCCTTGGCGAACTACGAGCCGGGCACGACCGCCCCGCTCACCTACCAGGACGTGCCCTACGGCGTGCCCATCGACTTCAACCCCTGCCTGCTCTACTACCGCAAGGACCGGTTCGAGCAGGCCGGGCTCGACCCCGACAAGCCCCCGGCGACCTGGGAGGAGGTCGCCGAGTACAGCGCCAAGCTGACCTCGGCCGACCGGGCGCGGGTCGGCCTGCAGTGGCTCTACGGCGATCCGCAGTGGGCCCTCATGACGCTGACCGCCCTCGTCCGCGGCAAGGGCGGCGAGCTCGTCGCGGCGGGCGGCGGCAAGGCGTCGCTGGCCACCGAGCAGGGCATCGCCGCCCTGACGTACATGTCGGGCATCGGCAACCCCAAGCTCTCCAACCCGCTGGGCGCGCTCGGCCTGTTCTACTCCGGCCAGGCGGCCATGGTCGTCAGCGGCGCCTTCCTCGGCCCCGCGCTGGAGAAGCTGGGCAAGGACAAGCTCACCTTCGGCAAGCAGTACGGCGTCGCCCCCATGCCCACCTGGGACGGCGGGCCGTCCGTCGTCCCCGCATACACGTGGGGCTGGGGCGTGGCCAAGGACTCGCCCAACCAGTTCACCGCCTGGCACCTGGTCAACTACCTCCAGGGCGCCCCGTCGGTGGCCGCCAACCTCGACAACGGCATCATCATTCCGACCAAGGGCTGGCGCGAGGCCGGGCCGCGCGGCAAGTCCGAGATCATGGAGATCGTCGCGGACAGCCTGCCGCACGTCGACTTCGGCCCGATCATCCCCGGCGCGCTCGAACTGGCCAAGGCCGCGTCCGGCGCCGTGGACTCCGTCGCCCACGGCAAGGCCACCCCGGCCCAGGCCGCGGCGACCTTCGACGCCACCGTGCGACCGGTCCTGTGAGCGTGCTCGGCGGAGTCGGAGCCCGTCCGCACGGTCCGGTGAGCGTGCTCGGCAGGGTCAGGGCCCGGCCCCAGGCCACGGCGGGCGTGGCGCTGACCCTGCCGGTGGCCGTCTTCTTCGTGGTGTTCTGGCTGGTCCCGTTCCTGTCCGCGATCTATCTCAGCTTCACCGACTACGAGATGGCCGGTACGCCCAACTGGATCGGCCTGGCCAACTACGAGCGCATGTTCGCCGACCCCGGCTTCCTCAACTCGGCGTGGATCACCGTCGTCTACACGGTGTGCACGGTCGTCCCGACGATCGTGCTGGCCCTGCTGGTGGCCGTGCCGCTGAGCAGGCCGGGACGGCTCAACCGCTGGCTCAGGGCGCTCGTCATGATCCCGGCCGTGATGCCGCTCGCCGCCACGTCCATGGTCTGGGTGATCATCTACTCCGACCGCGGCCTGGCCAACACCCTCCTCGGCCTGGCCGGGATCCCGCCGCAGTCCTGGCTGACCAGCTCCGGCCTGGCCATCTGGGCCCTGGTCGTGATGGTCGTCTGGAAGAGCATGGGGCTGTTCGTGATCATCCTGACCGCCGGGCTGCAGGCGCTGCCCGGCGAGGTGTACGAGGCCGCCGCCATCGACGGCTCGGGGCCGGTCACCACGTTCACCCGCATCACGCTCCCGCTGCTGCGCAGGACGCTGCTGTTCGTCCTGGTCATCTCGGTCGCCGGATCGATGCAGGCGTTCGTGCCCGCCTTCCTGCTCACCGGCGGCGGGCCCGCCGACGCCACCCAGGTGCTGCCGTACTACATCTGGGCCAACGCCTTCCCCTACGAGCACATGGGCTACGCCGCCGCCATGGGCATGGTGCTGCTCGTCGCCATGGTGATCGTCTCGGCGCTGCAGTTCGCGTTCCTGAAGGGCGGCGACGAATGAGGGTGCTGCGCGCCGTCTGGCTGATCGTCGCGGTCGGGTTCATGCTGCTGCCGGTCTACGCCATGGTCGTCGTCGCCTCGGCGCCGGACGACACCGACCTGCGCGGGCTGGTCTTCAACGGCTTCCACCTGCCCGAGAACATCGGCGTGCTGTTCGGCGCGGGCAACCTGCCCACGTACCTGCGCAACAGCCTGATCCTGTGCGTCGGCACCGGCGTCCTGGACGTGATCTTCTCGGCCGCCGCCGGGCACGCGATGGCCCACCTGTCCTTCCCCGGCCGCCGCGTCCTGTTCGCGCTGGTGGTCGGCACGCTCGCGCTCACCCCGATGGTCATGGTCATCCCGGTCTTCCTCATCGTGAAGGAGCTCGGCTGGGTCAACACGTTCCAGGGCATGATGGTGCCGGGCATGATCAGCGCGTTCGGCGTCTTCCTGGTGCGCCAGTTCGCCCTCGGCATCCCGAAGGAGCTGCTGCTGGCCGCGCGGGTCGACGGCGCGGGGGAGTTCCGCATCTTCGCGCGCATCGCCGTGCCGCTGCTGCGGCCCGCGCTCATCACCCTGTTCCTCGTGCACTTCCTGGCGCAGTGGGACAACCTGCTGTGGCCGCTGATCGTGGCCAACGAGCAGGAGCTGTGGCCGCTGCCGGTGGGGCTGGCCAACTTCCAGAGCGAGGTCGGCGTCACCTACCACCTGACCACCACCGCGGCGCTGGTCACCGCCGTGCCGCCGTTCATTCTCATGGTCGCGCTGCAGCGCTACTACGTGGCGGGGCTCACCTTCGGAGGCGTGAAACGATGATCCCGGACCTGATCCCCGGCGCCGCCCGGATGATGGAGTGGATCGAGACCGTCACCGCGCGCGGCGTCCGGCGGCCCGGCTACCCGGCCGACGACTGGACCGCCGCGTGGGCCGCCGAGCGCCTCGCCGGGTTCGGGCTGCGCGACGTACGGCTCGCGCCGGTCGAGCTGCCCGTCTGGCGGCCGGTGACGGCGTCCCTGGTGGTGCGTCTGGACGCCGACCCGTCGAAGGTCGTGCGGGTGGCGGCGTCCGCGCTGCCGTACACCACGCCGAAGGCGACCGTGACCGCGCCGGTCAGCCGCGAGGTCGTGCCGGGCGCGATCGTCGTGCCCGAGTACGCCTTCACCGAGCTGCCGCAGTCCTACGTCAGGGACCTGGCGACGGCCGTGCACGACCCCGAGGGCGTCTTCGACGACCTGGTCCAGACGCTGCCGTTCCAGCTCGACTACCTCGACGTGCTCCAGGGCGTGATCGACGGCGGCGCCGCCGCGTTCGCGGGCGCGCTGACCGGGGTGCCGTGGGAGACCCGCGACTACTACGTGCCCTACGACGCCGTGCGGCGCGACCTGCCGGCCGTCTGGTTGTCGGGCGGCGACTCGCGGCGGGTGCTCGACCTGGTCGACGCGGGCCCCTGCACGGGCACGCTCACCGTCGAGTCGGAGACCGGCCCGGCCGTCTCGCACAACGTGATCGGCACGCTTCCCGGCCGCTCCGACCAGTGGGTGATCATCGGCTCGCACCACGACGCGCCCTGGGCCTCGGCCGTCGAGGACGCCTCGGGGATCGCGCTGGTGCTGGCCGCCGCCCGGTACTGGGCGGCCGTGCCCGAGCGGGACCGGCCGCACAACCTGCTCTTCCTGCTGACCGCGGGGCACATGGCGCACGCAGCCGGCACCCGGGCCTTCATCGAAGAGCACCGCGGCCTGCTCGGCGACGTCGTGCTCCAGCTCCACCTGGAGCACGCCGCCCGCCGATGCGTGGCCGTGGACGGCGAGCTGGTCCCCACCGGCGACCCCGAACCCGGCTGGTGGTTCACCACCCGCAAGCCGGAGCTGGAGAGCCTGGTGGCGGCGGCCCTCGTCGCGGAGGACCTGAGACGCTCGTTCGTGCTGCCGCCGGACGCCTTCTCCCCGATGCCGCCCACCGACGGGGCCTTCTTCCACCCCGAAGGGGTGCCGCTGGTGCACTTCCTGTCGGCCCCCATGTACCTGTTCGACTCGGCCGACACCCTCGACAAGGTGTACGAGGACGGCCTCGAACCGCTCACCCGGGCGGCCGTCAGAATCGTCGAAGGGACGGCCGGATGGCGTCGCGCATGATCGTCCGTACCGCGTCCGGGCTGGTCAAGGGCAGGGCCGAGGAGGGCGGGCTCGCCTTCCTCGGCGTGCCGTACGCCGCCCCGCCCTTCGGCGAGCACCGCTTCGGCGCGCCCGTCCCGCCGCCGCCGTGGGACGGCGTGCGGCCCGCCGTCACGCGCGGCCCCGCCGCCCCGCAGGCGGCCGGCGCGGACATCGGCCTGTACGCGCCCGACGTCTTCGAGACCGGCGAGGACTGCCTCAACCTCGACGTGCGCACCCCCGGCGGCGGCGAGACGGGGCTGCCCGTCCTGGTCTGGATCCACGGCGGCGCGTTCTCCATCGGCGGCAACGGGGCGGCCTGGCACCAGGGCCACCGCTTCGCCCGCGACGGCGTGGTCTGCGTGGCCGTCAACTACCGGCTCGGCTTCGAGGGCTTCCTCGCCCTGGACGACGCCCCGCTCAACCGGGGCGTGCTCGACTGGCTGGCCGCGCTGGAGTGGGTGCGCGACAACATCGCGGCCTTCGGCGGCGACCCCGGCAACGTGACGGTCGCCGGGCAGTCGGCGGGCGCCGCGGCCGTCGCGACCCTGCTCACCATGCCGCGCGCCGAAGGGCTGTTCCGGCGCGCGATCGTGATGAGCGGCTCGGCCACCCTGGTCGCCGGCGAGCAGGAGGCCCGCGACCACGCCAGGGCGCTCGCCGCCCGCCTCGGGATCGCCCCGACCAGGTCGTCCTTCGCCGCGCTGCCGCCCGAGGCGCTCGTCGCCGCACAGCCGCCACCGCTGACCGGCGGCTCCGGCGGGCTGAACGACTCGGTTCCGGTCAAGCCGGTCGTCGACGGCGACCTGATCCCGGCCGTCCCGCTGGACGCCCTGCGCGCGGGCGCGGGCGGGCGCCTTCCGCTGCTGGTCGGCTGCACGTCCCAGGAGGCCGACGTGTTCGTCCGGGGCATGGCCGCCGGGCTCGACGAGGCCGCCGCGCGGGCGGCGCTCGACCACCTCGGCGTCCAGGTGGACGAACCCGGCCTCACCCCGGCCGAGCGGGTCGGACGCGCCGTCACCCGGCACCTGTTCACCCGCGAGACGTGCTGGATCCGCGAGGCCAGGCCCGCCTACGGCTACGAGTTCCGCTGGGAGTCGCCGGTCGAGAGCCCGGCCGGCGGCGGACGCGTGGGCGCGGTGCACAACCTCGACCTGCCCTTCGTCTTCGACGTGCTGGACGCGCCCGGCGTCGCCCGCACGGCGGGACCGGGCGCGCCGCAGGCGCTGGCCGACGCGATGCACGCCGCCTGGGTGCGCTTCGCCCGCACCGGCGACCCCGGCTGGCCGCTCGGCCACACCATGATCTTCGACGATCCCGCACCGCAGGTGTGAGGGTCAGCCGGCCGTGAAGTCCGCGCGGTGGTCGGCGACCCACTCCGCGAGCGTGCGGCCCGGCCGTCCGGTCACCGCGGTCACCGGACGCGGCACGTCGGGGACGGTGAGGGTGTCGTGCCAGTAGTCGAGCAACATCTTCAGCACGGGCTCGGGAATGAACCGCCCGGTCTCCGCGCGGAACTCCGCCGGCGTGATCTCCACCAGCGGGATCTCCACGCCCAGGGTCTCGCCGATGATCGCCACCTGCTCGGCGCGGGTCAGGGCCTGCGGGCCGGTGAGCGGGATCGCCGTTCCGAGGTGATCGTCGGAGAGCAGGGTCTCGGCGGCGGCCTCGGCGATGTCGTACTCGTGGATCGGGGCCTGCGCCGACGCGAGGTAGGGCGCCCGGATCGGTGCGCCGGAGCGGATCTGCCAGGCCCAGGAGAGCAGGTTGCCGGCGAACGTGCCGGGACGCAGGATCGTCCAGGCGCCGGCGCGGGAGGTCACGGCGGACTCGACCGCCGTGTGGTGGACCTGGCTCGCCGAGCCGTGGTCGCGCCGGAACTCCTTCGCGGCGGCGAGGGAGGACAACACGGTGAAGCGGTGGACGCCGCGGGCGGTGGCCGCGGCGACGAACGCCTCCACCCCCTCGGCGGGGAAGACGAAGGCACGATCGACGCCGGCGAACACCTCCGGCCCGAGCGTGGCGGCGTCGGCCAGGTCGCCGGCCACGACCTCGACCCCGGCCGGCAGGCCCGCGTCATCGGGCTTGCGGCTCAGCGCGCGCACGGCGGCGCCGCGGGCGAGCAGCGTCGTGACGAGGTGACGGCCGACGGCGCCGGTGGCGCCGGTGACAAGGATGCTCAAGATGACTCACCTCAGGGGAAACGGTGCCGGTCCATCCGGCCCGAACTCCAACCTAGGGAGCTTTTAGGTCATTTCCTGTCCACTTCTACTAGGCTCGGCGGGTATGCCGGACCAGACCACGACCGGGCGGGCGCTGCGCCTGCTGGAGCTGCTGCAGGCCCGCCGGTCCTGGAGCGGCGGCGAGCTCGCCGGCCGCCTCGGCGTCGACGGCCGCACCCTCCGGCGGGACGTCGAGCGGCTGCGGCGCCTCGGCTACCACGTCGAGGCGCGCCGCGGCCCCGACGGCGGCTACCGGCTGTCCACGGGCAGCGACCTGCCGCCCCTTGTGTTCACCCCGGACGAGGCGCTCGCCGTGGCCGCCGCCCTCGCCTCGTCGGCCGCCGGCGGCGCGGCCGGCGGCGGCGAGGTGGCGCTCACCGCCCTGGCCAAGATGGAGCAGGTGATGCCTCCGGCGGTGCGCCGGCGGGTGCGGGCGCTGCGCTCCTCGGTCGCCTTCGGCAGCACGCCGAACGCCGTGGCCGGCGCCTATCCGGCGCCGCTGAACGCCGGCGTGCTGGCGGTCCTGGCGCTGGCGTGCCGGGACGCCGAGCGGGTCCGGCTGCGCGTGATGAGCACCGACGGCGCCGACACCGGACGGGAGTCCCCGTGCCACGTCGAGCCCGCCGCCCTGGTGCCCCGGCAGACCCGGTGGTTCCTCGTCTGCCGCGACCTCGACCACGGCTGGCGGGTGCTGCGCGTCGACCGGATCACGGCGGCGTCGGCGACGGGCGTGCGCTTCGAGCCCGAAGAGGTCCCCGGGGGCGACCCGGTCGCGTTCGTCACCAGCCGGCTCGGCGCTCCGCCCCGCCGGCACACGGCGACGATCCTCATCCACGCCCCGATCGAGCAGGTGCAGGCGTACATGGGCGGCTTCGCCACCGACTTCGCCCCGACGACCACCGCCACCGGCCGGGCGGCGACACACTGGCGGATCGCGGACGTACGCCTTGAGGTCCTCGCCGGCGGCCTGCTCTGGGTGCGATGGCCCTTCGAGGTGGTCGACTCTCCCGAGCTCGCCGCCCTGCTCAGGGACCGGTCCGCGGCCTTCGCCCACGCTGCGGACCCGCGCTGAGGTCCGTCGCCCACGACGCGGCGGCCTGACGCCCGGCTCGGGCGTCCGTCGTGACGGCGTCGAGATCTTCCTGCGAGATGATCTTCCACGCCCTCCGTTCCGGACGGCATGCGACCGAGCGGAGAGCGTATGAGCAAGGGGCGATGGACGATCGGGGCGGCTCTCGTGCTGACGGCCTCGGTCTCGGTCACGATCTTCGGTCCGCGCGCCGAAGCGGTCACCCGTCCCGGGCCGGTCGAGGCGCTGAAACGGCAGCTCCTCGGTCATGACGGGGTTCGGGAGACTTCGGTGTACCGGAGCGTCTGGGGGCCGAAGAAGGATCGTTCGACCAGCCGGGCGCGGTCCGTCCACGAGTTCGGTGGCGGGCGGGTCGCGGCCACGGACGTCAGCTATCCCAAGTCCTCGTCCCAGAGTGCCTCCCGGGCCATCTTCTTCCCTGACCGCGCCTATGGCTGGGAGTCCGACCGGCCTGACTACCTGCCCGCGGGGAAGACGTGGCTCCTGCAGGCCGGGAAGAACGACCTGCACCTGGGCTGCGGGAAGATCAGGCTGAGCGATCCCGCCACCCTCCGGCACGTGCTGGCCACCACCACGGCCAAGAGGCCCGCCGGCGTCTACGACGGCACCCGCACCACCCTCTACGAGGGCAGCACCACCATCGGCGAACTGTTCAAGCTGGACCCGCGCCTGTGGGTGGCCGATCTGGAGAAGCCCACAGGACGGTACGCGAGCTACGCCAGGTTGCCCGTGAAGTGGCGGCTGTGGCTCGGCGCCGACCAACTCGTCCGCAGGTGCCAGACGCGCTATGACGAGCCCGACTCCCTCTGGAACGACAAGGACCGCCGAGTCACGACCGCCGACGTGCGGTTCTCCGGCTGGGGCGACCCGATCGACATCAAGCCGCCGCCCGCCGAACTCGTGGCGACGCGCGACGAACTGGTCTTCCCCGACGAGGACTGACCGGTGAGCGGGCGATCCTTTCGCCCGGGGCCCCACCCGCGGTCTTCCGCGGCCGGGTCATTCCGGCGGCGTCCAGATGCGGCTGCGGAGATCGGCCCCGCGGATCACCTGGACGCGCCAGGGTTCGAGGCGGAGGACGTGCAGCGCGGGGTCGGCGGGCGACCGCCAGAAGGCCCCGAGGTCGTAACCGGCGCCGCGCGGGCTGGTCGCCCGGTAGAGGTCCCAGACGCGGCGCTTGGTCGCCAGGTCGTCGACCCAGGTGGCCGTGGCGTCGATGGCGACCGAGCTGTTGCCGGGCTTCCAGTAGGAGAAGGAGGTGTGCGGATTGCCCGCCAGGTGGGCCGCCTTGACCGGCGTCCGGTAGGTGGCCAGCCACCCGCGCGGCCGCCCGTCCACGTTCTCCCAGACGGGGATGAGGATGCGGGTGCGGGGACGGTTCCTGGCGTCGACGGTGACCATCGTGGCGTACCGGATGGCACCGATATAGGTGTTGAACTCGCTCTCGATCTCGGCGAACGACGTGGTCATCGACGGCACTCCTTACGACTTGGGTGACCAGGGCATCTTGCGCCGCCGCGAAGACCCTGCGGAAGACGGCACTTCAAAGGCACCGAGTAACCGCCCGGGAACCACTCCCGACCAGGCAGGACGGCGATCGTGCCGCACTACCGGTGAGGGGTGCTCAGTTCTTACCTTGCAGGTCGCCCGAACTTCATGCAGGTCGCCGGTTCCGTACATCTTGGTGCTCCAGGTTCAAGTCGTTCACTTTTGAAGCACGTGTCGCGGCGCCCAGCGCGCCGCGACAAGATCGGGGAGCACCACATGCGACATGCCGACTTCACCGTCCGCCGAGAACCGGCCGCCTGGCGCCACATCGCAGCCGTCTCGGTCGGCATCGGTCTGGGGCTCTTCCCGCTGGCACAGAGCGCGTCGGCCGCCCCGGGCGGGACGCCGCAGGCCCCGGCCTTCAGCGTGGACGGCGGTCGCTACGAGCAGGCGGTGTCCGTCGAGCTGCGGGCCAGGCAGGGCGAGACGATCCGGTACACCACCGACGGCAGCATTCCCACCAAGAGCAGCCCGACCTTCGCCGGCAAGCCCATCCGCATCACCGAGGACACGAATCTGACGGCACGCGCCTTCAAGGGCAACCAGCCCGGCGCCGTCAAGTCCGAGGGGTACCTCATTCGCGAGGGGGAGCAGCCGATCGCCCGCATGATGATCGTCTCGGACGTTCACATCGGCGACTACGAAGCCGATCGCCACCGCTGGTCGTCCTACTTCGACACCATCGCGTCGGTTCTGGGTACCCCGGACGCCATCCTCTCCAACGGCGACATGATCAACGACAACTGGGACGGCCGCGGCAAGGACCACCAGTTGACCGCCCGCATCTTCAAGGAGAACCTCGCGCGCAAGGGCATGAACGCCACCCAGGTGTTCATGTCGTACGGAAACCACGACGCGACCCTGGCCGAGCTCCGTGCGGGCTACCCCAAGGAGTGGTTCCCCGACTCCGGCGACGGGTACTACCGCACGGACATCAAGGGCATTCCGGTGATCACGGTCAACACCGAGAACTACTCCGCGGCCCAGGGCACCTGGCTGCGTGACCAACTCGGGCAGATCTCCGCGGACCCCGCCTACCGCGACCTGCCGATCATCGTCCAGGGGCACCGGCCGGCTCCGGGCACCGTGATGGACGGCCAGCAGACCAGCAACGCGCGCCTGACCGAGGATCTGTCGAAGTTCCCGCGCGCCGTCTACTTCTCGGGCCATTCGCACCTGAACGTGGACGACCCGCGCTCGATCCACCAGAAGAACTTCACCGCGGTCAACGACGGCAGCTCGTCCTACATCGAGATCGACCACGGATACCAGATGCTCGACGCGGAAGGGCAGCTGGCCAACCGCTTCGAGACCCCCACCGCCCAGGGGCTGGCCGTCGAGGTCTACCGGGGCCGTACCGTCGTCAACCGCGTCAACCTCAACGCCGACCTCCACGACATCTACACCGGCGGGAAGTGGTCGGCGAACTGGAAGCCCCCGTTCCAGAGCGACGGGACGCTGGCCGGCAGGTCCTGGGAGATCAGGACGGCCGGCGCCGACGCCCAGGTCGTGCAGAACTTCACCTACACCGACGCCAACCGCAACCGCACGGCCCCGGCCTGGACGTCCCCGCGCCCGCTGACGGCCCAGACCGGCAAGGACGGCCGGCTCGCGCTGCGCATCGAACAGGCCCAGGACGACGAGCTGGTGTACCACTACAAGGTGCGCGTCACCCGCGCCGACAACGGCGCCGAGGTGCTCACCACCAAGGTCGCCAACCGCTTCGACGTGGTGCCCGCCGCCGCCTCCATGGACATCCCGCTGCCGGTCCAGCGCGACGGCGCCAGGTACCGCGCGGAGGTCGTCGCGGTCGACGCGCAGGGCAACCAGTCGCCTGTCGCCGCGGACGTGCTGAAGTAGCACCTTGCCCCCGTCATCGACCGGACCCGGTCGATGACGGGGCCTCCGTGGAAAGCCTGACGGCCTGCCGCTCCAGCGCGGGCGTCTCCATCGCCCGGCGCAGGTAACGGGGACCCGGGACCGGCGGATTCCCCATCGTGGGCTTCCATGTGCGTACCAGCCTCAGGGCTGGACCGTTCCGTTTCACCCTCGACCAGGCCGGATTGGGGATCACGACCGGGATCCCGGGCCTTCGGGCGAGGATGGGCCCGCGCGGCAACGTTGTCCGCATGGGACGCGGCGCGATCTCCTACCGCACCACCGCGCCCGGCCGTGACGTGGTCATGCACGACGTCGTCAGCCTGATCCCGGCGCAGCCGAGCGACGTCGTGCAACAGTTGCAGAGGGCCGCAGGACGTCGGCCGTACTGGCCGTTCGCCCTGGCCGCCCTGCTCCTCGCGGGGCTGGTGACCGGACGCTTCGGCCTGGTCGTTCTCGCCGTCGGGCTGCCTGGCGTGCTCTGGGTGGCGTTGCGCGACCGGGCGGCTCGTGCGGTGGTCGTCATGTACGACGTGACCGACGAGGCCGCCCGGCGCTTCGATCACCTCGTCAACGCGATCACCGGCCTCCAGCAGGCCCACGGGTTCTGGCTGATCACCGCGTCCGGCGCGGTCACCAGCACCTACCAGTTCAAGGTGAACGCCGGCGCCTCCAGTCTGCTGCGCCGGCTGAACGCCTCGGCCCGGCTGACGGGCCCGCGGATCCTGGTCACCAACGTCGCCGTCCCGACCCTGACCGCGGGCAGCCTGTCGGTGCACTTCCTCCCCGACCGGATCCTGTTCCGGGACGGCCGCCACGTCGCCGACCTGGCCTACCAGCACCTCCAGGTCGCCATGGAGCACGCGCGCTTCATCGAAGCAGGCCCGGTGCCCCGAGACGGCACGGTCGTGGACTCCACCTGGCGCTACGTCAACGTCAACGGCGGCCCCGACCGCCGGTTCAACAACAATGTCCGCCTGCCCGTCCTGCTGTACGGCAGGCTGCTGCTCCGCAGCCACAGCGGTCTCAACCTCGTCTGGGACGCCTCCCAGGTCCCGCTCGTCCACGCGGTGGCGAACGCCCTCCACCAGTGCACCGCCGCCCGTCCGCCCATCTTCCATCCCTGACGGCCTCCGCCGGGCCATCCGGACACAGGAGAGCGCCTGAGCTGGAGTGCATAGACTTGTCCTCATGTTCGACGACAAAACGCAGGAGACCCTGCGGCGCCTGCTGGACCTCGCCGAACACCCCTCCACCCCGGACACCGAGCGGGCGCTGGCATTCGTCCGGATCCGCGCCCTGGTGGCGGTGCCGGCCGACGACACCCGCCGCAGGGCGCCCGTGGCCGGCATGGACGCCCAGCTGCTCACCAAGCTCAAACCGCTCCAGCGGCACGTGGACGAGGACCTGGTCGACGACGTGCACGGCGACCTGCACTCCTTCGGCATCCGCTACCGGCTGGTCTCGGAGGTCGCCGGCGAGCTGGCCCACATCCTCGACCTGCGCTCCCGCCTCGCCCCCGACAAACGACACCGCCACGACGACGGCGTACGCCAGACGGCCGCCAGGCTGACCTATCTCCTGGAGCGCTCCGACGGCTTCCGCACCTCCCGCTGGCGCACCAAGCGCGGCTGACCCGCCCGACCCGGTTTCCGCATGCCGGCAGCGACCCCCTCGGAGGAGCGGATGACCAGCATGGGGCGCGCCGACGGGGTTCTGACGCTCTGGACTGCCAGGTTCTCCGGTCGTAGGGGCGACGTCGCGATCGCGGCGGTCACCACCGCCGCCACCCTCGGTCCGCTGCTGGTGCCGAGTCCGAAGGCGTGGTGGATCGTCGCCCTGGGCGCGCTCGCCTCCGCGCCCGTCTACTGGCGCAGGCGCGCGCCCATGGCCGTGGCGCTGCTCGTCGGGGCCGCGATGACCGTCATGGTCTTGTGGGAGAAGCCGTTCCTCCCGTTCGGGCCCCTGGTCGCCGTCCACACCATCGCCGACCTCAGTCCCATGTGGAAGCGCCTGGCCGCGATCCCGGCGATCGCCGTCATCGTCGGCTTCTCCCTGGCCCTGCCCGGGGAGGACAGCGAGATCTTCCGCCTGATCGGCACCGCCTTCGTGGCCGCCTACGCGCTGGGCACCAGCGCCCGCGCGAACCGGTCACGTGCCGCGGAACTGGCCGAACGGGCCCGTCGCCGCGAACAGCAGCACATCGCCGCGGTGGCGGAGGAACGAGCGCGGATCGCTCGTGACATGCACGACATCATCACGCACGCCGTCGGGCTGATGGTCGTCCAGGCCGAGGCCGGGCCCGTGGTCGTACGGAGCGACGCGCCCAGGGCCGAGGCCGTCTTCGACGCGATCGCCGACACCGGCAGGGGAGCGCTCACCGAGCTGCGCGGCCTGCTCACCGCGCTGCGCGCGTCGGACGGCCCGGCGGGGGAGGACCTCGGGACCGCCCAGCCGAGCCTGGACGGACTCGCCTCACTGGCCGACCGCAGCGGCCTGGACGTGGTCATGACCGTGGAGGGCGAGCGGCGGCGGACATCGGGCAGCCTGGAAGCCGCCGTCTACCGGATCGTCCAGGAAGCCCTCACCAACGTGCGCAAACACGCCGGGGTGCGCAACGTACGGCTGTACCTGCGCTGGACCGCGCGGGAACTGGTGGTCGAGATCGCCGACGAGGGCGGCGGGCCACGTCGCGACGGGGGCGGCTACGGCCTGACCGGCATGCGGGAACGGGCGACCGCCTACGGCGGGACGCTCACCGTGGGACCGGGACAGGACGGGGGATTCCTCGTCAGAGCCGTCTTTCCGCTTGAATAGCGCGCATGCTGCGCGTGCTCATCGCCGACGACCAGGATCTCTTCCGCGCCGGGTTCGGGCTGATCCTCGGCGCCCAGCCGGACATGCTGGTGGTGGGCGAGGCGGCGGACGGCGACGAGGCGATCGCGCTGGCCGGGCGGCTGCGTCCGGACGTGGTCCTGATGGACGTGCGGATGCCGGGCAGGAACGGCATCGAGGCCACCAGGGAGATCTGCGCGACCACCACCGCCAAGGTGCTCGTCCTGACCATGTTCGACCTGGACGAGTACGTCTACGACGCCGTCCGCGCGGGCGCCAGCGGCTTCCTGCTCAAGGACATCCGCCGCGACGAGCTGGCGCACGCGGTGCGCACGGTGGCCGCCGGTGACGCGTTGCTGGCCCCCGCCGCCACCCGCAGGCTGCTGGAGGACCTGGTCAGAAGGCCGGCTCACGGCCCGATGCCGCGGCTGGCGGGACGGCTGGCGGCGCTCACCGAGCGGGAGCGCGAAACGCTGAGACTGGTCGCCCGCGGACTGTCCAACGCCGAGATCGCCGCCGCGCTCGTGGTCACCGAGCACACGGTCAAGACGCACGTCAGCCGCATCCTGACCAAGCTGGACCTGCGGGACCGGGTGCAGGCGGCGGTGTTCGCCTACGAATGCGGCCTCGTGGTCGCCGGTGAGAGTGACATCGGAGATCACACTCACGACTGACGCGCCACCAGGGCGGCCGCGAGCAGCATCGTCATCATGAAACGTGTCCTGATCGCGCTCGCCGCGGCCCTCGCCTCGGCCGTCCTGCTGCACTTCGGCACCGGCCCGCACCCCGTGGCCTGGCTGACGTGGCTCGCCCCCTTGCCCGTGCTGCTCGCCGCCCCCCGTGTGGGGAGAGGCTCGGCCTTCGCGGCGGGCGCCCTCGCCTGGCTCGCCGGGCAGCTGCAGTGGTGGCCGTACTTCACCGGGACGCTTGAGACGCCCGTCCCGGTGGCGGCCGGCCTGCTCGCCGGGCCGGCGCTGCTGTACGGCCTCGGCGTGCTGCTGCACCGTTCGCTGCTGGCCAGGCGGCGGACGCTGTCGGCCGTGCTCGCCGTACCGGCGTCGTGGGTCGGCGTCGAATACCTGATGGCGCTGGCCGGACCGCACGGCGCCTGGTGGAGCCTGGCCTATACGCAGGCCGACGTGTTACCCGTCCTGCAGACGGCCTCCGTCACCGGCGTCTGGGGGATCACCTTCCTGCTCCTGCTCGTGCCCGCCGCCGTGGCCGCGCTTCTCGCGCCGGACGCGCCCCGCCGGCTCTCCGTCGCGGTGACCGCGGGCACGATGGTGGCGCTGGCCCTGGCGTACGGCTTCGCGCGGCTCGGCACCGGCCAGGACGGCGGGCAGCGCCGCGAGGTCGCGCTGATCTCCACCGACGACCCGAGCGACACCGTGGCACTGGACTCCCCGCAGGGGCGCGACCTGCTCCGGCGCTACCGCCGGGCCGTCGACGCGGCCGCCGCCCGCGGTGCCGAGATCGCGGTGCTGCCGGAGAAGACGTTCGACGCCGCCACCGCCCGCCTGCCGCTGGCCAGGCCGGGAGTGACGGTCGTCGCCGGCGTCGCGCTCGGCGGCGGCGCCACGCGGACCAACAGCGCGCTGGCCTACCCGTCCGGGGCCCGCTACGACAAACACCACATGATTCCCGGGCTGGAGTCGGAGTTCACGCCCGGACGCGCGCTGACCCTGCTCGGCCCGACCGCGACGGGCCTGATCGTCTGCAAGGACCTGGACTTCCCCTGGCTGGTACGGCAGTACCGCCAGGCCGGCGCGACGACGCTGCTCGCCCCCGCCTGGGACTTCGACGACGACGCCTGGCTGCACAGCCGCATGGCGGTGGTCCGCGGGGTGGAGAGCGGGTTGTCGGTGGCGCGCGCGGCCCGCCAGGGCCTGCTCACGGTGAGCGACACCCGGGGACGGGTGCTGGCCGAAGGCCGCAGCGGCAGGCCCGGCGTGACCACGGTGTTCGCGGCGCTGCCGCAGCAGGGCGCCTCCACCGTCTACGCCGGCCTGGGCGACTGGGCGGCTTGGTGCTCGGTCGCGATGCTGCTCATCGCCCTCGCCGGGCTCCGCATCGGCCGCTCCGCTGCCCGTACGGTCCGGCCGTCTACGGGTGGGCCGGCTCCCGGTGCGCCAGTCCGGGCGGCCACGGGTATCTGACCTTGAAGATGGACAGGAAGATCAGGATCTCGACGCCGCGCACGCCTGGGATCGTGCGAATCCGGCCGGTCACCAGCCGGTGGAGGTGCTCCTCGTCCAGATAGCCGACCTCCGCCATCAGGTCGAATCCGCCCGCGGTGGCCATCAGCCACTCGACCTCGTCCACCCGCGCGATCGCCGCCGCGATGGCGTCCAGGTCGCCCGCGCAGTGCAGCCCGACGGCGGCGCGGCGCAGCGGCCCGGCCGTTCTCGGATTGACGATGGCCGCGACCTTGATGACGCCTGTGTCGATGAGGCGGGCCACCCGCTGCCTGGTCGGCGCGAGAGTGAGCCCGACCGCCTCGGCGATGCGGCCATAGGTGCGCCGGCCGTCCTGCTGCAGCTCGGCGATGATCCGCCGGTCGATCTCGTCGAGCGGAACCTCCTCCCCGTCGCCGGTCAGCACCGGCAGGACCGGGGGGCACCGCCGGGCGGCGGTCGTCTCGTCCGGTATCCGCCTGCCTGATCCGGGCGGCCAGGAGTACGCGGCCTTGAACAGGTTGAGGTAGAGGAGGGTCTCGACGTCGTGGACCCCGGGGATCACCCGGATCCGGTCGGTGAGCAGGCTGTACAGGTGCTGCTCGTCCACGCACCGCAGCTCGGCGATCAGGTCGTAGCGGCCCGCGGTGGCGACCAGCCAGTCGACCTCGTCCACTCCTGCGATCGCCGCGGCGATCGTGTCCAGGTCGCCCTCGCAGCGCAGGCCGACCGCGACCCGGAGGCGGCAGCCGAAGGCGGCGGGGTTGGTGATGGCCACGATCTCGATCAGGTTGGACCTGGTCAGACGGGCCACGCGTTGCCGGGTCGGGGCCTCGGTGAGCCCGACCGCCGCGGCGATGCGGCCGTAGGTGCGACGGCCGTCCTGTTGCAGCTCGGCGATGATCCGCCGGTCGATCTCGTCCAGCACGGGCCGATC
Organism: Nonomuraea sp. NPDC048881; assembly: GCF_040649795.1. Taxonomy (NCBI): domain Bacteria; kingdom Bacillati; phylum Actinomycetota; class Actinomycetes; order Streptosporangiales; family Streptosporangiaceae; genus Nonomuraea; species Nonomuraea sp. NPDC048881. Next base: position 16,798 of record NZ_JBEZGC010000018.1, on the reverse strand, counting down.
TCGTGGTTCGCGGCTGCCGGGTGGTGCATCGGTCACCCCGCAATCGAAGCATGGAGGCGACTCGCACACCACATCGCTCGCGGGGACGGATCTTGTAGCGGAAATATCTTGCTCTGGCGGATTCTTGTTTCATAAGTAGTTGCTTCTTCGGTGTGTGCCAACTATTTTCACCACCATGAGCGAATCCTACGATGCCGCGGCGGTGGCGCTGTCGGACGGCATGCTCCGCCGGGAGTCCGGCCGGCTGCTGATCGAGGAGGTGCCGGTGGACGTCCTGGTCGAGAGGTTCCCGGCGCCGCTGTTCGTGGTCTCCGAGTCCGCGTTGCGTCGGCGGGTCCGCCGCATCCGCGCCGCCTTCGAGCGGGTCTGGCGTCATGGCGAGGTGCTGGTGCTGCCGGCGGTCAAGGCCAACCCCGTGCTCGCGCTGCAACGGGTGCTCGCACAGGAGGGATGTGGCGCCGACCTGGTCGGAGCCGGTGAGCTGGAGGTCGCGGTCAGGGCCGGCGTCCACCCCGGCCGGATCTCGCTCAACGGCACCGCCAAGGACCGCGCCACGATCGAGCGCGCCGTGGCGCTCGGCGTCCGCGTCACCGTCGACGACGTACGGGAGATCGAGCTCGCGGTGATGGCGGCCCGCGCCCTCGGCAAGCAGGCCGACCTGCGGGTGCGGCTGCGGCCCCACTTCGAGACCGACGCCCGCATGGATTCCTTCGGCATGCCGATCAACGACATCTACGGCACCTACAAGTCGGGCCTGCCCTACGACGACCTGGCCGAGGCCGGCCGCGCCTTGACCGCCCCTGAGCTGCGGGTCAGCGGCGTGATGATGCACATGGGCCGCTACACCACCGACCTGTCCGTCATCGGCGGGTACAGCAGGCGGTTCGGTGAGCTGACCGCCGAGGTGTCGGAACTGTGGGGCGGCTGGACGCCGCGCACCATAGACGTCGGCGGCGGATTCGCGCCGCCGGTCGACGGGTTCGGCCGGGCGAATCCGGACTTCGTCGCACCGGACCCGCCGTCGATCGAACGCCATGCCGAGGTCGTCTGCGAGAACCTGGGCAAGGGCCTGGCGTCCGGCGGCCTCGACCTCGAAGGCTGCGTCCTGGAGGTCGAGCCCGGCCGCGCGCTGTTCGGGCCCTGCGGCATCCACGTGGCGACCCTGCTCAACGTGAAGCGGCAGACCCGGCCCTTCCCCTTCACCTGGTACGAGACGGACACCACGCAACTGTTCCTGTCGGAGATCCCCGACGAGGCCGCTCGCCCGCCGGTGATCCCCGTGCACCTTCCCGAGACGGGCGACCGCGCCGAGGTCCGCGTCGTCGGCCGCTCCTGCATGTCGGACGTGCTCGCCCGCACCGCCACGCTGCCCGCCATGCGCCCCGGCGACCTGCTGGCCTTCTGCTTCACCGGCGCCTACAACGACGCGAACGCCAGCAACCTCAACCTGCTGCCCAGACCGGCCACGGTGCTGGTGAACGGCACACACGCCCACCTGGTACGGCGGGCCGAGACCATCGACGACCTACTGGCCCGCGACACCCTCCCCGACCACCTCCGCCACCCCGCGACAGGAGCCGCCCGATGAACGCCACCCCCACCCTCGACCACGCGGGACTCACCTGCGCCGACCTGTCCGCCTCCCTCACCTTCTACCGCGACCTGCTCGGCATGCCCCTGCTCGAAACGGGCGAGGCGCAGGGCCGCGCCGCGGGCATCGAGGGCGCCTGGCTCGCCTATGCCATGCTCGACGCCGGCCGTGGCCAGATGATCGAGCTGCTGGAGTACCGCGAAGCCGGCACCACCTCGACCGCGCCGCCGGTCAACAGCCCCGGGGGCGGGCACGTCGCCCTGGGCGTCCAGGACCTCGACCTCGTGCTCGCCCGCCTCGCAGAGGCCGGCTTCCATCCGCTCACCGCGACGCCGGTCACCATGTCCGCCCCCGAACTGGGCCGCTGGGACGGCGCAAGGCTGGTGTACGTACTCGACCCCGACCGCCATGTCGTCGAACTGGTCCAGTTCGCCGCGTAGCGCTCCGCTTGGGTCGTTGGTCACCTCCTTGTGGAAGCGCACAGGCAGCAGCGGTCGAAGGAGAACGGCTGGTCGCCGGCCTCTTGCCAGATGCTCATCCTGTTCCTGTGCCAGGCGCTGGGAACGATCAACCGGAGAAGGGCGAGCGCGACCACCTCCTCTGCTCCTGCCTTGAACAGGGTGTACGCAGCGCAAGCGTAGGACCTATGGTGAGAACCGCCTCGTATGTATCGGATCTCCAGTTGTCGCCGGGCATTGGAGCGTCGTTCCGAACGGGAGCGGCTGCGTACGCCGCCGAGGAAGGCGGGCCTCTCCCTGAAGCGTGGACACCTTGGCTACCGGATGATGCAGATCCGGAGACAAGGAGTTCCACTAGGCACTGAAGTCATACCCGCCGGAGTTCAAGGCGGACGCCGTCGCGTTGCACCTCACATGCCGTCCGCGCTCCACCGTCCGGCGGAGCGGCTGAGGACGGGGAGGACCTGCGAGCCCGTCCAGCGTGACGGCATGACAAGCCGGAACCCGCCGCCCTTGGCCAGGCGGCGGGTACGGGTCGGCTGCGGGGGTCAGCGCAGGGGGAAGGCGCGGGTGGTGGTCTGTTCGACCTTGTTGCCTCCGGTGTCCCAGGCTTCGGCCTTGAGGGTGACGGCCCTCTTGGTGTCGGCGAGGGCGGGGTAGGTGAGCGTGGTGGTGTAGACGCCGGTGCGTACCCTGCGGACCTTGGCGTCCTTCCAGGTCTGGCCGTCGTCGGTGCTGTAGGCCAGCTTCAGCCCCGCGACCGCAGGCATGCGCTCGGCCGACGGGGAATGGGTCACGTCGATCTGGAACGTGTGCCGCCCACCGGCGCGTACGGTGTTGTCCAGGGCCTGGGTGTCACCCAGGTCGTACCCGACGAACACCAGCGGTTGCGGGTTGCACGAGCCGGACGTTCCCATGATCGGGTGGCAGTCGGTCGTCGGCGGGACGGTGTCCTTGTCGCGGGCCTTGGAGCGGAAGGTCCAGACGTTGGCGTTGCCCGAGCCGCTCTGTTCGAGCCGGTAGACGCCTTCCTCCTTGGGCAGCGTGAACATCGGGACCGCCGCGCCTGCGATGCGCGGGAGCTCCTTGCCGTCCCTGGACAGCTTCACGTCGGCGTTGTAGAGCCCGCCGGGCCCGGCCAGCCGCCCGTCGCCGGTCACGTACGTGTAGGCGGGCAGGAACGTGTCGCCGAGCCGGCACATCGCGCACAACACCTTGTTCAGGACGCCGGGGACCTCCGGGATCACCATGCCGCCCGGGGTGGCCGGACCGGTGCCCCAGCGCATGGTGGCCCTGCCGGGCTTCTCGATCGTCGTGTCCAGCCCCCAGGGCCTGGTGCTGGTGCCGATGACGCTCCCCTTGCGCAGGGTGTCCGCGCCCGACACGCTGAAGTACTCGATCCGCCTGGAGGGGGCGGCGAAGTGGAAGGCCGTCGCGAATGACACCCGCTGCAACGGCTTGAGGCTGTGCCAGATCTCCATCTGGCTGTCGAGGCTCGTCGGCGCGTGGAACGAGGTGTCCACGGCCCGCAGCCGGCCGTCGGCGAAGCGGTAGACGGGCTCGGGGACCCTGCCGTCCTCGTAGTCCTGGAGCTGGTAGGTGTAGTCGACGCTCGGGTTGTTGGTGATCTCCAGCGTCACCGGGCCGTCCGCGAGCCGGGCGCGGAGCTTGTCGCCGACGGCCTTGAAGACCTGGATCACCGGCAGTTCCGGCTTCTCGTCCCGGCTGGGCCAGGTGGGGATCGAGCAGCCGGGGGACACGACGTTGGCGAACAGCACGATCCCGGCGGCGCCCGCGGCCTTCAGCGCCCGCACCCGATCGAGGTCGGTGAGGCATGTGTCACTGGGGTCGATCGTCATCAGCGCTAGCTTGCCGCGCAGGTCACCCTGCGGGTTCGCGCCGCCGCCGACGTACGCGAGGTCGTAGCGGTGGGTGCCGGCCGGGAACGGCATCTCCCAGCCGAGGTCGAAGCCCAGCCCACCGTCGAAGTACTCATAGGTTCTGGCGTCGATCGCGTACCGCTGCGGGGCCACGGCGCGTACGGCCAGTTGCGGGTTGGCGGCCGTGGCGCTCATCGAGAACAGCAGCTTGCCCTTGGTGACCTTCTTGGTGGGGCTGATGTACCAGTCGTTCATGCCGAGAGCCCCCATGTTCCCGGAGGTTATGGGGGTGCCGTCCCAGGCCGTGCGCACGAGGGAGAAGCTGCCTCGGGCGTGCCGCCAGTCGATCGGCTTGGGCGTCGTGAAGCGCAGCAGTTCGGCTTCGCGGGCGTCGAGGGTGATCTCGGCGCCCTTCTCCGGCACGACCACCTCGGGGTCGTACAGCTGGGCGACCGGGGCCGGCCCGCTGTCGACCGTGTTGTGCTGGATGCCGGCCTGGACGCTGTAGGTGCCCGGTTCGAGCATGTAGCGGTAGACGCCGTCGGCGACGAACGTGCCCTGGGCGGGGCTGTAGCTGTCGACGACGTCGACCGCGCTCGCGGCCACCCAGGTCAACATCGGCGACGGCGGGTTGCCGTACCTGTCGACGAGGTGCACGGTCAGCGGCACCATCTTGGGCCCTCGGCGCAGCCCCACCGGGGTCGTGACGCGCGTGCCGGACGGCCCCGTGGCCACCACGGCGCCGGTGTGGCCGCCCTTGGGCAGGCCGCCCGGGTGCAGGGTGACGGTGACGGACGCGGTGCCGCCCGCCGGGACGGTCACCGACGGGGCGCTCAGCGTCAGCGTGTCCTTGTTCTCGCCCAGGGTGGCGGCGAGGGTCAGCGTCACCTCGGCAGTGCCGTCGTTGGCGTAGGTGAGCGTCTTGTCCGCGGTGTCGTTCACGTCGACCGGGACGATGCCGTAGTCCAGGTTCGGCGTGGTGGAGGTGACGGCCTGGGAGACGGCCCTGGCCACGTCGACGCGACCGGCGCCCTGCTCGTAGGCGGAGAATCCAGCGTCCTTGGCGGTCGACATCAGCGCCGCCTTGAGCCGCTGACCGTCCCAGGACGGATGCTGCTGGGCCAGCAGCGCGGCCGCGCCCGCGACGTGCGGGGTCGCCATGGAAGTGCCGTTCAGGCTGCTGTACAGGTCGTCGACCGGGCTGCCCAGGGACGTGCCGGCGGCGCGGGCGGCGACGATGCCCACGCCCGGGGCGGCGATGTCCGGCTTGAGCGCTCCGTCGACGGCCCTCGGACCGCGGCTGGAGAAGCTCGCGAGCTGGTCGGACTTGTCGGTGGCGGCGACCGTCAGCGCGGACGCGGCGGCGCCGGGCGCGCCGATCGTCTCCTTGCCGGGCCCGTCGTTGCCCGCGGCGATCACGAACAGCGCGCCCGTCGAGGCGCTCAGGTCGTTGACGGACTGGGACAGCGGGTCGGTGCCGTCGGTGGGATCGCCGCCGAGACTCATCGAGACGATCTTCGCCTTCTCCTCGGTGGCGGCCCACTCCATGCCGGCGATGATGTCGGAGATGCTGCCCGAGCCCGAGTCGGCCAGCACCTTGCCGATGACGAGCCTGGCGCCGGGGGCGACGCCCTTGCGTGAACCGTCCGAGCCCGCGCCGGAGCCCGCCACGGTCGCGGCGACGTGGGTGCCGTGGCCGTGGTGGTCGGTCACCTCCTGGCCCTCGACGAAGCTGCGGCTGCCGGCGATGCGGCCGGCCAGGTCGGGGTGGGTGGCGTCGACGCCGGTGTCCAGCACGGCGACCGTCGTGCCCGAGCCATCGAAGCCGGCCTTCCACGCCTCGGGGGCGCCGATCAGCGGCACGCTCTCGGCCAGGTCCGCCTTGACCTTGGCGTCCAGCCAGACCTTGCCGACACCGCCGGCCAGCTTCGTCCTGCCGGTGGCCGAGTCGCGCAGGGTGGCCCAGAAGTCGTCCGCCTTCGCCTTGTCGACCGTGAGCGCGGCGCCGTGGATGCTCGGCAGCGACCGGGTGGCGGTGCTGTCGGGCAGGGCGCGGGCGGTGCTCTTCTGGGTGCCCGGGTACTGGACGATCAGCGGCAGGCGGTCGGCGGTGCCGTCGGCGTAGCCGTTCTCGGCCAGGTAGCGGACGTCGAACAGCTTGCGGTCCAGGACGCCCGCGTCGAGGGCGGGCTGGGCGTCGTCCGGGATCACGAAGATCCCCTCCGGGCCGGCCTCGCTGCGGAACAACGGGGTGTGACCGTCGGGGCGGCGGACGGCCTCGGGGGTCGCGGTGTAGCGTCCGTCGCCGTCCCTGGTGAGGCGGACGGTGTCGCCGGTGATCAGGGTGAGGTTCCATTCGCCGCCGGCGGCGCCGGGGAGCGCGACGACGCCTGGGCCGCCCTCATCAGGCGCGGCGAGGGCCGTCGCCGGGGTGAGCAGGCCCGCGGCCAGTGCCGCTACGGCGGCGCCCGCTAACACGCGCGGCCACGGCCGCCTTCTGGTGGTTGGCATCGGGGGTTCTGCCTCTCTCCTCATGCGTCGACCCAGCCCTCTTCGAGTTCGGCCTCGGGTTCGGCCTCGGGCTCGGGTGTGTCCTGCTCGTCCGTCGGATCGGGCTCTTCGGGCATGCGCCCAGCTTCACAGGAGCGACAGAGGGCTACCTATGGGGCAAACACCCCAATAGTCAGGCGTCGAGTCGGTGCGCCAGCCCGGCTCGGGAGCGCAGGCCCAGCTTGCGCATGGCCGACCCCAGGTGCTTGTCCACGGTCTTGGCCGACAGGAACAGCTCCTTGGCGATCTCCTTGTTGGTCAGCCCGGTGGCGGCCAGCCTGGCCACCGCGTCCTCCCTGGGGGAGAGTGCGGACCCGTAACCGCGCGGGCCGCCGCGGTGCCGGGCGGGCACGGGCAGGCCCCAGCGCCTGCTCAGCCGGCCGGCCCGGTCGAGGTCCCAGGCGGCGCCGAGCCCGCCGTACGCGTGCAGGGCGGCCTCCAGCATCGCCGCGCCCCGCTCGTCACCGGCGGTGAGCAGGCGTCCGGCCGCGTGCTCGCGCGCCTGCGCCGCCTCGTACGTCGCCCCCAGCCGGTCGTACGACGCCGCCGCGTCCACGAAGCGCGCTGCGTCGGCGGACAGGAAGCCCCACGCATGGCCGAGCGCGGCCCGCGCGAACGGCGCGTCCAGCGCGGCGAGCTCGCCTTCGAGACGTGACACCAGCTCACCGGCCTCCTCGGCCTTGCCCAGCCCCACCAGGGCTTCGACCAGCGCCGGAACCGCGCGGACACCCACCGGCCACAGCCCCTTGGCCGCCCACAGCGAGAACGCCTCGCCGGTACGCGCCACCGCCTCCCCGGCCCCGTCCTGCGCGACGGCCAGCCGCAGCAGGGCGCTCACCGGCAGCGCGAGCACGTCGGCCGCGCCCGCCTCCAGGTTCGCCCGCACCAGGTCGCCGAGAAGCGCGGCGTCGGCGCGCCCGCGCGCAAGGGCCAGGCAGCCGGCCACGGTGTCCGCCGTGAGGCGGTAACTCCGCAGGTCGGCGAAGCGGACCCGCAACGCTTCCAGCTCGTCCTCCACGCCGTCCCACGAACCCCGGCAGTACGCCAGCGTCGCCAGGTTCAACCGGCACCTGGACTCGATCAGGCCGGTGACATCGTGCTCGGCCGCCTCGGCCAGCGCGGCGTCCAGCAGACGGTGCGCGGTGTCGTGCTGCCCGGCCAGGCAGGCGACCTCTCCGACGGATTCGTAGGCCACCACCTCCCACCGGTTGGTCGGACGGCCGCCGGTCCGCGCCACGACCTGCGCGGTCAGGCTCGCCCCGCGCGGGTCGCCGACGAGGGTCAGCACCATGGCGACCTTGCCGAGCACGGAGATGCGCCGCTCGGGCTCCGCGATCTCGGGCAGCCGTTCGAGCGCCAGGTCGAGCCAGCGCAGGTGCTCGGCGAGCGGGACACCAGGGGTTCTCGGCATGCCCAGGCCCACCATCGCGTACGCGGCCAGCACCGGGCGGTCGGCGAGATCGGCGACCGCCTCGATCATGGCCCCGCGGGTGAGCTCCGGCGCGGCGCCCCCGGCCTCCAGCTTCAGCCCGATGAGGTAGTTCAGCTCGCCGCGCACCGGTCCGGGCGGCTGGCGGGCGGCGGCGGGGCGCAGCAGGCCGATGAGCTCGTCGGCGCCCAGCGCGTAACCGCCCGCCCAGCCCAGTTTCGCCGCCAGCCTGCCCTCGCGTTCCGGGTCGAGGGGCGCGTGCCGCAGGACCGCCTCCAGCAGGCGTTCGGCCTCCGCGTCGTTGGCGAGGGCCACGGCCTGGTCGGCCGCCTTCTCCGCGGCGTCCACCCACGCGTCGTGCCGGCCGGCGTGACGGTGGTGGTGGGCGATCTGGCCGAGCGGCGTGGGATTCTGCCGCGCCACCGCCTTGGCCGCGCGGACGTGCAGGTCCTGGCGTCTGGACAGCGGGATGCTCCCGTACACCGCCTGGACTGCCAGCGCGTGCCTGAACCCCGCCGTGCCGCCCCGCTCGACGAACAGGCCGCGGTCGAGCAACTCGTCCAGGCCCCCGTGGGCGTCCTGCTCCGGCACGCGGCAGGTGGCCACGAGCTCCCGCACCGGCACGGCCACCTGCAGCACCGCCGCGGCCTCCGCCACCGCCTGCCCGTTCGCGCTCAGGCCGCGCACCCGCTCCAGCACCGAGTCACGAACCCCGGCCGGTACGCCGAGCTCGTCGAGCGTCTTGCGCGCCCACCTGGTGCCGCGCTGGACCAGGACGCCGCGGGCGCGCAGCAGCGCGACCAGCTCCTGGATGGCGTACGGCAGGCCGGATGTCCGCTCGCACAGATAGGCGGCGAACTCGTCCGACACCTGCGCGGTGCCCAGGATCGATGCCGTCAGCTCGTTCGTCCGCGCGGCGTCCAGCGGGGCCAGGGCGAGGTGGGCGTGGGCGAGCTCCGGCCGCAGCCGTGCGGTGAGCGCCCGCAGGCCGGGACCGGCCTCCTCAGCACGGAAGGTGAGCACGAGGCCAAGTCCGGGCGGCGGGTCGCTGAGCAGGTAGCCGAGGAACTCGATCGTCTGCTCGTCGGCCCAGTGCAGGTCTTCCAGCACCAGGACGACCTGGCCGAGCGCGGCGAGCAGTTCCGCGAGCCCGCGGAACACGCGGTGCCGCAGCCCGGCGGGGTCGTCGAGCGGGCCGGGTGCGGCCGGCAGGACGGCGGCAAGTTCGGGCAGCAGCGGGTGCAGAGCACCAGTCACCGGCGACAGGCCCACCGCGGGAAGCTTCCCAGCGGCGCCGCGCAGTGCCTCGATGACGGGACCGAGCGGGAACGGCTCACGGATCTGCGCGCATCCGCCGACGAGCGGGGGCCGGTCGCGCAGCTCGACGGCGGCCGCCAGCTCGCCGACCAGCCGCGTCTTTCCGATGCCCGCCTCGCCCTCGATCATGACGACAGCCGGGGGACGCCTCACCGCCGCCAGTAACCGCCGCAGCTCCGTGTCCCGGCCAACGAGAATCGGCGAGATCACGCGCTCCGCGGCCACATCGGCATCGTCCATAATCGAGCAATTGAAGCGCCGACTACGTGAAATGTCACGTCTTGTCGCAGGCCCGGGTAGCCCAGACCGGGATGGGTCAGTGACAGGCCGCGGCGCTGACGCGGGTGGCCGCCGTCCTCCAGCGCGCCCAGCGCGCCCAGTGCGCCCAGTGCGCCAGGTCGGTGAGGTAGAACAGGTTCGGCCGGTAGCCGGTGGCCGGCAGCACCGCATCGACGCGCTCGCGCCCGCCATCGGGCGAGACAGCGTGATCGCCGTCCAGGCGTGCGAACATCGCCCGGCGCGTTCGGCGGCCCTCGCGCAGCGCCCGGCGGTAGCCGCCGTCATCGAGCACCGGCGAGGCGGGCGGAGCTTCGGCGTGGGCAGGCGGCAGCTGGTCGAACCCGGTCACACGAAACCAGAAGTGCAGGTCACGGCGGCCACTCCCGATCCGCCTGCGGCCGCGGGCGGGAGGCGCACACCGGCCACGTCCGCCGTCTCCAGCCCCAACGCCCCGGTGAAGTAGGCGGTGCCAGTGAAGGTCGCCTTGTTGAAGACGGCGTGGTCGGTGAAGGTCGCCCTGTCGAGCCGGGCGCCGCCGGTGAAGAAGGATCGCCCGGGTGTTCAGCCGGCCGTGCGGAACTCGAAGAGCCGCGCAGCCTGGGAGGCGGTGAGGTGTTGCGTGCGTCCGGGAACGTCCTGCACCGATGACACGCCCTCTGCGTAAAGCTGGCCAGGGCTGGCGTGCATGGCCATGAGCGCGGCGTATCGGGAGACGTCGGCCGCCGGTAGGGCCTTCCGCCGTTCCTGGTTCTGCTCCAGCAGGACCTCCTCGGGCTGGGTGAAGCGCAGTGCGGTGACCGGCATCTGAAACCTGTTGGCGATGGCGAGCAGCCTGGCGCGCGCGTGATGGAGCACGTTGGTTGACTCGGCGATCACGGTGCGGCCCGTCGAAAGTCGCGCCGTGACTCGGCGATCTCGTTCCTGGAAGATCTGGGGGTCGGCTGATTCACGGTCGACAGGAGTGTTGAGGTAGTGCTCGGCGATGGTGTCGCTGGACACGACGGCCTCGGGATCGATCTTTCCTTGATCGATCAGCGCCCGGCAGAAAGAGCTCTTGCCCGAGGCCGGCGGCCCGACCAGCAGCACGAGCCCAACAGGGATCCAGACTCGTTCGGGTTGTCCGCCGTCGCCGTCGCGGATCTCACGCTCGAAAATCATGGTCAGACGATAGACCTCCGCCTTGCACTGTGACTTCATGGTTTGTCGGCCAGGCACCTGGTGTCATGGCAGCCTCTCGCCGTGCGGATGATCACGGGAGTGAGTAGCGGACTGGCACGTCTCTCAGCACTGACGGCCCAGCGGGGTGGCGTTCGGTTCAGGCGGCTCCAACTGCGTGCGAAGTTCCTGGTTCTCCAGGCGGCCCGGCGCCGGGATCGGCCGGGGAACCGGTCGCGGCCGCGGTCGAGCGCTTCCTGGGCTCCTGCGGGCCGCCACCACGCGCCGCAACTACGCCCGCACCAGTCCGCCTCCCTGCCCAGCTCACGCCGCACCGCAACAGAGCGCCGCCCTGGCTGACGAGACCGCCTGACCGGCTGTCCGCAAGGCGCACAGGGTGTGCGCCGCCCGCGTTGCCGCCGTCGATCAGTCACTGCCGACAGGCAACTGACCAACACCCCAGCCAGCGCCCGGTCCGGCTACTCGTCTTCCCAGGTCTTCGCGATCGATCTGGTCCCAAAGCCCCGTCCGCGCTGGGCGCGATCAAGGAGGCGGAGCGCCGTCGCCGCGAAGCCGTCGTGCTGTCGGATCGCTGACGAGACCGGAGCTCCGGCCAGTTCTTTAAAAAATCCGGGAGGCGGTGTCGGATCGGGGCGGTGGTGTTCGTAGCAGGGGCGAAGGCACCCACAAGGGGCATCGCACGACAAAGGAACCGCAACATGAAGCTGACGACCATGACTCAGGTCACCCTCGATGGCGTGATGCAGGGAAACGGCGCCGCGTCGGATGACCGCAGGAACGGATTCGAGCGCGGCGGCTGGGCCCGGGGGAAGGGCGACGATGAGACCAGGACGTTCATCACGCAGACCTACCAGCGCGCCGAGGCGTTCCTGTTCGGCCGGCACACCTACGAGCTGTTCGCCGGCTCCTGGGGATCCATCGAGCAGATGCGCGCACATCCCATCGGCGTGGCCTTGAACGAGGCCCCCAAGTACGTTGCCTCGACCACGCTCACCACCCCGCGTTGGCAGGACACGACCGTGCTGCGCGGTGACCTCGCGGCGGCCATCAGTGAGCTGAAGGCCAAGCCCGGGGGTGAGCTGCAGGTGCACGGCAGTGGCATCCTGGTCCAGTGGCTGCTGGAGAACGACCTGGTCGACGAGATGACTCTGATCACCATCCCGGTGGTCGTCGGCCAGGGCGCGCGGCTGTTCCCCGACGCGGGCCCGGATCTTGCGCTCGACCTGGTCGAATCGCGGGCCGACTCCAAGGGTGTGTCGATCCAGGTCTACCGGCCGGCTGGGCGCCCGCAGTATGAGCCGACGGCTTGAAGTCCCTGACCAGCGCACCACGCTGATTTGGCACCACGGGAGTTGATCTTCAGATGCGGTACCTGGTTTCCGTGATCGACGACAGAGACAATCCCGATGACACGGACAGGCGGCCTGCCATCAGTGCGTTCAACGAACGACTGATCGCCGAGGGCTACTGGGTCTTCTCGGGCGGACTCGCGGACACCAGCGCGGCCACGGTCATCGACAACCGGGGCGAGCAGGCGATGTTCGGCGACGGGCCTTTCGTGGAGTCGAAGGAGTACCTCGCCGGCATCTGGGTGTGGGAGGCCCCCGATCTGGATGTGGCGCTCAAGCTCGCCGCCGAGGCGTCGAAGGTCTGCGACCGGAAGATCGAGGTGCGGCCGTTCCTTTGACCGACGTCCGGGAAGTGATCACCCAGGCCCACCACGACGAGTGGGCGCGGGTGATCACCTCCCTGACCAGGCGTTTCGGTGACCTCGACATCGCCGAGGTTGAACCTGGAACTTGCAGGTCAAGGCGGCGATGGGATGAGGTCGGCGTCGGCGGGGGCATGCGCAGCCCGCCGGCACATGTGCTAGATTGAGATCAGTTGCAGTTGTGGTACCCATAAAGACTTGTGTGCACCTGACGGTATGTAGCCTCAGGTGCATTTTTTGTTCTCCGGTCATTTCCGGGTGTGTGGTCCTATCGCGGCGACGCGGAATCCGTTCGATGCGGATTTCGGCTTTGCACCCATCGAAGGAGATCAACATGGCTTCTGGCACCGTGAAGTGGTTCAACGCGGAAAAGGGCTTCGGCTTCATCGAGCAGGACGGCGGCGGCGCCGACGTCTTCGCGCACTACTCCAACATCGTCGCCAACGGCGGCTACCGTGAGCTGCGCGAGGGCCAGAAGGTGGCCTTCGACGTCACGCAGGGCCAGAAGGGCCCGCAGGCCGAGAACATCGTTCCCGCCTGACACTGCGCACCACGTAGCCGGGGCCCGCGCCGCAGGGCGCGGTCCCCGGCGCGTTGCTTTTGTGGCATCCATCGTGCCGTGATGACCTCACAACCCGAGAAGCACAGCATGTCTGTTCTTCCGCCGCACACCGGATGCACCACCGATGGCTCCGGTTCGGGCATAGGCCCGCTCCAGTCCCAGGGCGCCGCATCACAGCCGCGTTCTTCCCGGCGAAAGCCGACCATTTCGACGTACGAGCCCAGGCTGTTTCCGCCGGCTCGACTCGTCTTTCTTCGGCTCGTGCTAGCTGTTCTTGTGCCGCTCATCGCGCCGAGGATCCTGACACGTGCCGCATCGAGGAAGGTTCTGCATGAACCACGCAACTCGCGAGCACGATCGCAACTCTTCGCCCCGTACGGGCGGCTCCGCCCGAAGCAGGGGCGGCCGATTCAGCTCTCCGGCTCAGGGCCGTTCAGGCGCCTCCAACCGGTCCGGCAACGGGCGGCGTCCCGCCGCGCTCCAGAGAGAGTTCGCGCTGCCGGTCACCGTAACCCCGGCCCTGCCGGCAGCCGCGACATTCGCTGAGCTGAGCATGCCGCCCGCACTGCTCAAGGTGCTCAGCGGCCTGGGCGTGAACGAACCGTTCCCCATCCAGGCGGCCACGCTGCCGAACTCCCTGGCCGGCCGGGACGTCCTGGGACGGGGGCGCACCGGGTCGGGCAAGACACTCGCCTTCGGCCTGGCCCTGCTCGTCCGCACCTCCGGACAGCGGGCACAATCGCGGCGACCGCTCGCCCTGATCCTCGTCCCCACCAGGGAACTGGCCCAGCAGGTCACCGATGCGCTCACGCCGTACGCCCAAGCACTGAAGCTGCGGCTGGCCACGGTCGTCGGCGGCATGTCGATCAGCCGCCAGGCCCATGCGCTGCGCAACGGTGCCGAGGTCGTCATCGCGACCCCGGGACGGCTCAGAGATCTCATCGAGCGCGGCGACTGCAGCCTGGACCAGGTCGGCATCACCGTGCTGGATGAGGCCGACCAGATGGCCGACATGGGCTTCATGCCGCAGATCACCCACCTGCTCGACCAGGTGCGCCCAGATGGCCAGCGGATGCTGTTCTCCGCCACTTTGGACCGCAACGTCGATCTGCTGGTCCGCCGCTATCTGAGCGACCCGGTGGTCCATTCGGTCGACCCCTCGGCGGGCGCGGTCACCACGATGGAGCACCACGTGCTGCACATCCAGGGCGCCGACAAGCAGGCCACCACCGTGGAGATCGCTGCTCGCGACGGTCGGGTGATCATGTTCCTGGACACCAAGCACGCTGTGGACCGGCTCACCGAACAGTTGCTGAACAGCGGAGTGCGCGCCGCCGCGCTGCACGGAGGCAAGTCCCAGCCCCAGCGCACTCGCACCCTCGCCGAGTTCAAGAGCGGCCACGTCACGGCGCTGGTGGCGACCAACGTCGCGGCCCGCGGCATCCACGTCGACGACCTGGACCTCGTCGTCAACGTCGACCCGCCGAGCGACCACAAGGACTACCTGCACCGCGGCGGCCGCACCGCCCGCGCCGGCGAGTCCGGCAGCGTCGTCACCCTGGTGCTGCCCAATCAGCGCCGTGACATGACCCGCTTGATGGCCGACGCCGGTATCGTCCCGCAGACCAGCGAGGTCCGTTCGGGCGAGGCCGAGCTGAGGCGTATCACGGGCGCCCAGGCTCCCTCAGGCATCCCCGTGACCATCACAGCACCGGTTGTCAGTCGCCGGTCGGGACGGAACGGCAGACGATTCCGGTAGCAGCGGATGGGGACTCGCCCAAGGCCAGGCAGGCAAGGCTTTTGGGCTGTTGGCAAGAGTGCTGAAGAGATCGGCCGGGCGGTGTGGATACCCGGCCGATCTTGCGGATGAGTTGGCTGCCGGCCCAGCGAGACAGTTGCCGCTACATGGTGTCGAGGGTGACATCGCGGAGGTGGCGGGCGATGCCCCGGGCTGGTCAGGGGCGGTTGGGGTCATGGTGGAGCAGGGCCAGGACCTGTTGTTGTCTGCGGTGCTCGGCCGGGGCGATGACGACCGGCTCAAGGCCGAGAAAGATCGAGGCTAGGAGATCTACCTGATCTTCGTTGGACGTAGTTGTCGCCGTCATCTCTGCGCCTGCCGAAAATTACATCGGCCGAGGTCATGACCATGTGAGGCCTTCGCATGGCGGCGCGAACTCAGGGCCACCCGGGGGACAGAAACGCGTGCGGCAGGATGATCAGTCGTGCTCCTTCGCCTGGCCTACCCCACCGTCACGAACACGTTCGCCGCGCTGCGGTTGCTGCCCCTGAGCGATCGGGACAAGGACGTGGAGATACTCCCGTCCTGCGCCACCAGATCACCGTCCTCCAACGCCATATCGGCGCCGACACCAGAGTGAAATTCGCACCCGAGGACCGGGCCTTTCTCGCCGCGCACCTGACCTCACTGCCGCGTGAGGTTCTGCGCCGGCTGCGGCTTGTCGTCCGTCCGGACACCGTCCTGCGCTGGCACCGCGACCTGATGAGACGGCGCGTCGGCCCGTACCTGCCAGCCGGGCCGACGTGGGCGCCGACCCACGATCCGGTCCATCCGCGCTCTCATCCTGCGCCTGGTTCGGGAGAACCCCGGCTGGGGCTATCGGCGGGTACATGGTGAGCTCGCCACACTCGGCATCAAGGTCGCGCCGTCCACAGTCTGGGAGATCTTCAAGCAAGAAGGCATTCATCCAGCAACCCCGGCGGGCATCCACCACTTGGGCCGACTTCCTGCGCTCCCAAGCCCACGCTCTGCTCGCCTGCGATTTCATCGAGACCGTCACCTTGAACGGGCAACGCCAGTACATCCTAGCCGTCATCGAGCACGCCAGCAGGCGCGTTCGCGTACTGGGCACCACCACCGCTCACCCGACCGCCGACTTCCTGATCCAGACGATCAGGAACCTAGTGATGGACCCGGAAGACGCAGGCTGCCGAGCACGCTTTCTGATTCGAGACAGGGATGGGAAGTTCCCCACCCTCATGGACGGAATCCTCGCCGACGTGGGCATCCAGACCGTACTCACCGGCATCCGGATGCCGCGCATGAATTCCATCATGGAGCGGTGGGTGCAGTCTTGCCGCCGTGAACTCCTCGACCGCTGCCTCCTGTGGAACGAACACCACCTGCGGCACGCTCTTCGCGAGTACGAAGTGTTCTACAACCGGCACCGCGCCCACCAAGCCCTGGGCCAAGCGGCTCCGCAATGCACCGTCCCTGACCTGATCACGGATCCCGAGCGGATTGTGGAACCTGAGCATACGCCGACGAGACCGGCTCGGCGGCATCCTCCACGAATACTCACATGCCGCTTGACCTGCACGGATGGAATTATCGGCAGGCGCAGTGGACGCCCTCACACACCTACGCCTTCCTCGCCCAGGCGGCCACCCACCGGCTGTCCGCGCTGTATCGGTTGATCGCCCTGCGTGGGCTGCGCCGGGGTGAGGCGGTCGGGCTGCGCTGGAAGGACGTCGACCTGGCCGCCGGGACGGCCGGGGTGCATTGGCAGATCACCCAGCTGGGCTGGGAGCCGGTGCAGGGCAGGCCGAAGACCGAGGCCAGCGACCGCACCATCGCGTTGGATGAGGACACCGTCACCGCGCTGCGCGCGCACCGCAAACGGCAGGCAGCCGAGCGGTTGATCGCGGGCGAGGCCTGGGCGGACAGCGGGTTCGTCTTCACTGACGAGATCGGGCTGCCGCTGCATCCGCAGCAGGTCAGCGACCAGTTCTCCAGTTGGCCTTCCAGGTGGGGCTGCCGCCGGTGCGGTTGCACGATCTCCGCCATGGCGCGGCCTCGCTGATGCTGGCGGCCGGGGTCGATCTGA
>NZ_JBEZGC010000017.1:0-192155 GCF_040649795.1 Nonomuraea sp. NPDC048881 | reverse complement strand
CCCCGCCCATGGGCCCGCGGCGGCTGCTCTGGCTCGACCGGGCCCTGGACGCGCTGTCCGACACCGGGCTGGACGACGGCCAGAAGTTCAACGCCACCACGGTGCTGAGCGGCTACGCCCTCACCGACGCCACACTCACGCACTCGCTCGGCGCCGGCGGCAAGGCCCCCGCGGCCAGGGCCAAGGGAGCCGCCGAGTACGGCGAGGTGCTCACCGAGGTCCTGGACCCCGCGACGTACCCGGCACTGTCGGGCATGATGCGTTCCGGCCTGCTCAGGGACTCCACCGGCTGGACGGAGGACGCCGACTTCCGGTTCGGCCTCGACCTCCTGCTGGACGGCATAGAGGCGCTGATCGCCCGCCGGGCCCGATAGTCGCTCCCCGCCGGAGCAAGCCGTCGTTCCCGCCTCGTTCGGGCCGAAGAGCCGACTCGACACGGTTCTTCGTGCACCGCCTTGACCTGCTCGAACAGCCCGTAGCGCTGATCGCTGTCCCGTTGTTCCTCGCCCGCGAAGCATGCCCCGACCGGCTCGGGATCTTTCGGGTGATCGCTCGGACGCCCTGAAGATCACAATGACTTCCAAGCCAGATACCAGTGCCATGCACAACGGTGGACGTCATCCCGACGGCGTGGGGTCGTCATACGGCAGGAAGGGGCACGATGAGCGGCAGGAAGACCATGCTGGCGGTCGGAGCAGTGGCGGGGCTGATCGTGGGAGGCTCGGGGGTGGCGGTCGCCGGGGTGGTGGCCTCCGACGGTGTGATCACAGCGTGCGTCACGTCAAGCGGCACGCTGCGCGTTCCCGGCACCGCGCAGCCCACGGCCAACCCGTCGCCCACCCCGACGACACAGACGGAACTGGCGCCCCCCGCCGAGCCGGGTCCGGAGGGGTGCGCGGCCGGGGAGCGGGTCATCACGTGGAACCAGCAGGGTCCCGCGGGCCCCACCGGTCCTGCGGGCCCTGCCGGACCCACGGGTCCTGAGGGGCCGAACCCGTTCGACGGCCAATTCCAGGGCACGCTGAGCGCGTTGCTGCATCCGCGCACCGCGGGGTCCTACATCGGCAAGTGCCTGCGCGGGCAGATCGCGGTGAGCGGCGGCTACGAGATCACCGACTTGTACAACGAGGCGGCCGTGCCGGACGTCATCGTGTCCAAGGCGGCCCTGGTGTTCGACGCCGACGGCAAACCCCGCAGCTACGAGGTCAGGGCCAAGAATCCCACGGACCGGCTGCTCAACGTCTACTCCCGCGTGCACTGCGTCCCGGAGTGAGGCCTCCCGCGAGATCAGGGTTGAGGTCAGGGTTCCGCGTTTCCGCAGACTTGATGCGACAGCCGTCGCCGCCCTGTTCGAGCACCACGGCCGCCTGCCAGGCATTCTGAAGACCAGCCCGACCGGTCCCCAAGAAGCATGTGACGTTCAGGCGTACGGACGATCATGTCGGACATCGTGCGATTCTCGACAAGATCACGATGCGTCGATGCGGTGTGAGCGTCATGATCGAGAAGCTCAACCGCCCACGGGCAGCCGGCCGAGTGTGTGCATGATCGCGGCGTGGCCGGTGCGCAGGGCAGCGGCCGGGTCGGTTCCTGCCGGTCCCTGCCAGCGGAGGTAGACCATGGTGGTGCCGTGGCGCACGCCCACGGCGACATGAGCGATCGAGTGGCGGTCGGTGCCCTTGGGGCGATGCGACAGGTCGGCGTCCTGCACGGCGAAGGTCCTGATCTCGCCCGTCCAGGGGCCACTGGTGAAGGGTTCGAGTCGGGGATCGATGCTGTAGGACTGGTCACCCTCGTCGGAGAGGCATGAGCCATCCCATCTGAGCAGCTCGGTACGTGCCTGTTCGGCGCTCTGCTCATCGGGCAGGAACAGCACGTCCTCGCGGACTGATACCTCGCCGATCAGGCGACGGGTAACGGCGGGCGCTCCGTCGTAGGCGTTCTGCTCATGAAAGGGGTCCGCGCAGACCAGCTCATGCGAGCCTGGCGCGCTCCCTGGGACCGGCCACGACACCATGTCCTTGCCGTATGCGGAGGCAGGAGGCAGGAGGCAGGGCCGCCGCCATCGCGGCCGAGGCCGACCGCGTGGCGGGGGCGGGTGCGGACCTGGCAGGGGCGCCGCCGACGGCTGCCAGCACGGACGTGGCCGACGCAGTGCCCTGGAGCAGTACCTGCGGGTCAGGCTCGCCGTCCATCTCGAACGGCCAGGCCCATGTCACCTCCGCCAGCAGCCCGCGCCGAGCGGCCACGATCGTCGCCTGGGCACCCGGGTCGCCGTGCTCCGTCCAGGCATCCGTGGTGACCAGGGCCTGCACGCCACGCCACCCCCACTGGTTGAAGCCGGTCACGTCCTTGAGCACGTCATCGCCGGAGCGGCCGCACTCGGCGGTGCCACGGCGGGCCGTCGCGACCGCGCGGATCGCGGCCTCGGGGGAGGTGATCCAGAACCGCACCTCCAGCGGCTCGTCCAGTTCCGGGAGCAGCAGCCTGCCGCTGTAGGCGGGCACGCCCTCCGGCGGCATCCGAGTCTCGATCCTCTCCGGCCAGCACCACGCCAGAAAGGGGGTGCTCGGGAGGGTGACGTAGGGAGCGTAGGTGACGTCGTCGTCGAGGTACTCGTGCAGCCGGTCGGCGATCTCCTCGACCGAGGCGGCGGCTCGTGCCGGCATCGGCAGGGCAGGTGTCTTCAATTGGTCGAAGACGCCGAGGGTGAACAACAGGGTGATGGCCGCGGCCGCGATACGCAACCCCCGGCGCCTGGCAAGATCCACATCAGGTACGACGCGGGGAGCCCGGCCGAAGTTGACCCAGGCGATGTCTTCGCATGGACGCCATGTTGCAGCGAAGATGCTCCGCCGCCGGCCTCCCCGCACGCCCGTGTGCCGGGTGTCGCCAGTACACGGCAGAAACGGGCCGCGGGACGGCGGAGCCGCCGCTCAGTGGCCGCCACCGGCGGCGTGCTCCCGGCGGTCGAGGTCGGCCCGCAGCTGGGCGAGCCATTCCCGGCCCCTTCTGCGCCCGTCGGGGAGCTGGTCGTCGCGGTCCCAACGCCAGGAGACCGCGAGGGCGAGGCTGAGGATCCGGCAGTCGGCGAGCAGCCCGGAGTCGGCGCCTGGGTAGTGCGCGGCGACGTCCTCCGGAGCATGGGCGAGGTCGAACTCGACGGGGCCGCGGCAGGCGGTCTCCAGGTCGATGAAGAGCGGTCCGTCCGCGGTGGCGAGCAGGTTGCCGGGGTGCGGTTCGCCGTGCAGGAGCTGTTGCCGCGGGCCGCGGTCCAGGATCGCGCGGCTGATTCCGTGGAGGGTGTCGGTCAGCAGGGCGCGTTCCGCGGCGCCGAGGTCCGGGCTGACGGCGGGGTCCTCGACCACCCTGAGGGCGTCGGCGACGCGGTCGGTGAAGTGCGGGGCGGTGAAGTGCGGGGCGGCGAGGTCGATGCGGCGCAGGCCGGCGTGCAGCCGGGCCAGGGCGTCGGCGTAGGCGGCGGGCGGGTGGTCCTCGGGTGCGGCGGTGGGCTCGTAGTAGGTCCAGAGGGTGACGGCGAAGCCGTCGCGGAGATGGACGCGCGGCTCGGCCCTCGGATCGAGACCCGCCACCGGGCTGCCGGTCCCGGCGAGGCGCCGGGTGAGCTCGACCTCGAAGTCGGGGCGGTTCGCGAGGGGCGCGACCCGGGCGAGGATGCCGCTGGGCCGCAGTCGGACGGCGATCCGGTTCGAGCTGTGCAGCACAGCGGCGTCGTCGGCGCCCAGGCCGTACTCGGCGGCCGTGTCGACGGCCGCGGCCACCGCCCGCGGGATCTCGGTGTCCTTCACGTGTTCGGTGCCTCTCCCTGCTGAAGTCGATGTGTGCGGGGCAGGCCCGTGGCCTGGCCGAGCGTCCTTTACGTCGTGACCAGCTCGGCGCGGCCGGGCATGGCGGCCCCGAGGCCATGGTCGTCCCGGGCCGTCAGGGGCCGGTCAAGGAGAGCGCTCACGTCCGGATCACCCCGAAGCAGCGCCGTGCTGGAGCCGTCGCCGCAGAGCCGGTGGCCGGCCGCGGTGAGGATGGGCGTGCGCGCGTCGGCCTGCTCGGGAGGGCGCGGCAGCGGGAAGGGGCCGAAGTGGCGGGCGTCGCCGGTCGGGACGCCGTTGCAAGGTACGTCCGGTGGGCGGCCGGGGTTGCGTCGGCACCTGCGTACGGTCGACTGCTGATGGAGAAGTGCGAGGGCCGGCCGGTCACGTTGGTATGCAACACCACCCGGCCGGTTCGGCGCATTCGGTTTCTTGCTGGTGCTGGTGCTGGTGCTGGTGCGGTATCGGTGCCGGTGCCGTGCCGGTGTCGGCGCAGGGCCTGGCCGCCACTGTCAGCGCGCCATCCTGAGCCGCGCTCACCAGGCCGACGAAGCCCTCAGCTCCACGGGCTCTTGGTCAGGTTGGTCGACGCGCTGCGAGACCGGCCGTCCGGGGGAAGTGGATGCCAGCGGGTGCACCTAGGTGGTCCGCACGAAGGCATCCAGCGTGCCCTGCCCGGTGATCTCCCTGCTCTTCTCCGCAGGTCAATGCGTGACGGCGCCGTAGATTCCGCGAATTTCATCGCGGGATGGCCGGGGCTCAGCACATCGACGGGATGCAGGTGAACGGGTTCTCCATCGGGGACGGCGGCTGCGGCTGGGCGGGCGCCTGGGTGGGCTGCTGCGACGGCTCGGGCGTGGGTTCCGGTGGGGGCTCGGTGTTCCGGGCGGGCGTCGGGTGGGGCGCCGAGCCGTCGTCCATGGGGTTGCTCGCCGCGTCGCGCGTCCTGGCTGGTCGGGTCGTGGGGGCGAAGAGGAAGCGCGACTATGACGGCGGTCCTGCCCCCATCTGGACCGGCACTTTGTGAGAACCCCGCCAGAGGGTACGGTGCCGGGTGAGTGTCTGGGGTTCCGCCGCCCGGCCCGTTTCATGCAGGTCTGGTGGGCCTGGTCCGAGCGACACCGCCGGCGGCTTCGGCGGCCACCGGTCAACTGAAGGGGCAAAAGCCTGGAGGTCGTGGTTCCCGCGAGCGTGGGAGCCGGAGAGGCCTTCCGGTGTGCCCGACAGTTGTCCTGTTCGTCCAGCATCTGCCCGGTGGGATCTCACGACTGAGCGCGTCGGCTCTTGAGTCGTCCACCGGCCTCATCCCCGTGCTGATGACCGCGTCACTGCTGGCCTTCGCTCTGGCCTGGCTGTCGTCGGTGGGCGGCGTGGGTGGCGGCGGGTTGATGCTGATCGCGCTCACCGCCCTGTACGGTCTGCAGCTGGCACTGCCCACCCTCACACTGACTCAACTGGCCGGCAACGGCGGCCGCGTCTGGTTCAACCGGCGCGCGGTCCAGTGGCGGCTCCGTCACGCCGACGAACTGACCGAGGGCGCGCTGACGGCCGGCAGCCGGCCGCGCGCCCCCGGGAGCGCTGACGCCGCCGACCGTGACAGCGCCTACGTCGTGGCGGCCCGGACGCCGAGGACGACGAGCACCACCGCCGTCACCCTGGCGACTGCGTGCTTGAAGCGGGCCTTGTGCAGGATGTGCGCCCCTCGGCGAACCAGGACCGTCCAGGTCAGCAGCCACACCGCCATCAGCAGGGCATGGGCGGTGGCCAGGGTGAGGATCTGCCCGTTGAGGGGACGGCCGGGCACGATGAACTGGGGGACCAGGGTCAGGTAGATGGAGGCCGCCTTGGGGTTGAGCACGTTCGCCAGCAGGGCCTGGGTGTAGACGGAGCCGGTACGTCTCGGCCGATCCGTGAGCTCGGGAGGCGGGGGCAGGGTGGTGGACCGCCAGGTCCACAGGCCGAGGCCGATGAGGTAGGCCGCCCCGAGGAGCTTGACGACGGTGAAGGCCTGGCTGGAGTGCATGACCAGGGCCGACAGCCCGGCGATGGCCAGGGTCGCGTGGGCGTACAGGCCGCTGACCGTGCCGAGGATGATCGGGAGGGCCCGCCGGTGACCACCGGCCGTGACGTGCTGGACGAGCAGGGTCAGGCTGGCGCCCGGAGTGGCGATGACGGGCAGGATCGCCAGGAGGAACGCGGTGACCGCGTAGGTGTGGGTCATGCCTGGAGCACGACGCGGAAGTGGGTGGTGAGGCGGTGGTCGTCGTCCAGGACGTGGAAGGCGAGGCCGGGCGGTTGGTCGCGGTCGGCGGGCCGGTCGCCCTCCCACGGCAGGCGCAGGGTCCAGGTGACGGCCGGCGCGACGATCAAGGGACGACCGGCGAAAGTGGAAGCGGCCGCGGTGTGAGCGTGGCCGGTGAGCACGGCGACGACCTGCGGATGCGCGTCGAGCAGCGCGGCCAGGTCGCCGGGCGCCTCCAGCCGCCCGGAATCGGGCAACGGGTGGTGGAGGACGACGGGCGGCTGATGGAAGGCGATCAGCGCGGGCGTGTCCGGGGCGAGCCCGTCGAGGGTGGCGTGCATCCAGGCGAGGGTTTCGGCGTCGAGCCGGCCCTCGTCGCGCCCGGGAATGGTGGAGTCGCACATCAGGATGGCGGTGCCGGCGACGTGGTGCACCTGGTTGACGGGGCCGGGCGCGGGTGGCCGTCGCAGCAGCGCCTTGCGGTAGGCCGGGCGGACGTCGTGGTTGCCGGGGCAGGTGAGCACCGGGAAGGGGGCGGCCAGGAGCTGGGCGGCCTGCTCGTACTCGGCCTCCGCGCCGTGATCGGCGATGTCACCGGTGACCAGCAGGGCGTCGACCGGGCGGGGCAGCGCCCTGAGGTGGTCCATGACCTGGGTGGCGCGCCGGGTCGCCCGGTCGGTGCCGTCCAGGTGCAGGTCGCTGATCTGGGCCAGGAGCAACGTCATCGTGCGATCCCCAAGCTGTCTAATGGTTAAATGGGATTTAGCGTTAGGGACCATAGAGTACGGAAGAGGACGTGAGCAACCGGGAGGTTGGAGTGGAGCGCTGGCCGGCACTGGAACTGGCGAGCACGATCCGCCACGACGGCGACGGCGGTGTCGCCGACGACCTGGCGACGGCGCAGAGCACGACCCGCTGGATCCATCAGCAGGCCGAGCTGCTGGCCGGCCGCGCCGACGTAGCTGAGCTCACGGTGGGGGAGGAGCTCAGGAGCGAGATCGTCGGGCTCCGCCGGGCCGTGCGGGCGCTGTTCGCGCAGGCGGTCAGCCCGGCGCCTCCGAGCCGGGCCGACGCCCACCGGCTGATGCCGGTCGAGCAGGCGCTGGCGCACCTCAACGCCGCTGCCGCCCGTGAGGCGATCGTCCCGCAACTCGACTGGCCCGCGAGCGGAACACCCCGTACGGAAGTGTTGTCGACCGAGCGCGATGCAGGCGTCCAGTTGATCGCAGCGCTGGCGCGAGCCGCCATCGAGTTCCTGAGCGGTCCGCAGCGTGAGCAGTTGCGGGCCTGCAACGCGCCGCGGTGCGTACGCTACTTCGTCAAGAGCCACGGGCGGCAGGAGTGGTGCAAGCCGTCATGCGGTAACCGCGCCCGGGCCGCACGCCACTACCAGCGCCACAACGCCACGACCGCCCAAGAGGAGGCCGGGCCCTGACCACTGCGGGATGAACCGGGCGGCACAGCGGCGATCCTAGGCGGGATGACGAAGGCGGCGCATGCCCTGGAGCCGCTGTCGCGCGTTGCTCAGCGTCGCCATGGGTTCCAGGATGCGACGGTCGTACGTCTCCAGCGGCAGGCTCCGCGACACGCGACGGGGAAGATCGGGGTTGGCCAGCGCGCCCCGGCCGATGGACAGCAGGTCGGCATGGCCGCCGGACAGAACCTGGGCCGCCTGCGAGAGATCGTGCATGCCGCCGTTGGCGATGACCGGAAGACCGCTCACCTGGCGAGCCAGACTCGTGATCGTGACGCCGCCGTCCAGCCGGGCGGTCTCGATCCAGTCGCGTCCCTCGCTGGCGATGTGCAGGTACGTGGCACCCGCCGCCGCCAGCGCGGCGAAGATGATCCGGGCGTCGGCCGCGCCGCCGGGCCAGCGGTGGCCGAAGTCGTTGACCTTGCCCTGCGACAGCCGCACGCCGACGCAGAAGCCGGCGCCGAGCTCGGCCCGGATCGCGGCCACCACCTCGGCCGTCAGCCGGATCCGGTTCGCGACCGGGCCGCCGTAGGAGTCGGCGCGGCGGTTGGTGTAGTCGGTGAGGAACTGGTCCAGCAGGTAGCCATTGGCTCCATGAAGTTCGACCCCGTC
Organism: Nonomuraea sp. NPDC048881; assembly: GCF_040649795.1. Lineage (NCBI taxonomy): Bacteria > Bacillati > Actinomycetota > Actinomycetes > Streptosporangiales > Streptosporangiaceae > Nonomuraea > Nonomuraea sp. NPDC048881. Next base: position 184,000 of record NZ_JBEZGC010000017.1, on the reverse strand, counting down.
GAAGCCGGCCTCCCGAGCCCGGACGGCCGAGGCCACGAAGCCGCCGATCGCCGCCTCGATGTCGGCGCCGGTCATCTCCCGGGGCGTGGGCCAGCTTCCGGACCCACCGTACTCGGGCAACATCTCCGCACGCGGCCGCACGGCGGACGGCCCGACCGTGTCGGCGCGATACGGGTTCCCCTGCGACAGCGCGCCGGCGTGCATGAGCTGGAGCACGATACGGCTCCCGGCGGCCCGCACCTTGCCGGTGATCTCACGCCAGGCCGACACGTGGGTGGCGGAGACGATGCCCGGCTGATTGAGGTAACCCTGACTGTTGACGGTGTCGGTATAGGTGCCTTCCGTGATCACCAGCCCGAATCCGCCCTCCGCGTACCGCTCGTAGTATTCGGCCATCTCCTGGGTCGGCGTGCCGTCGGGGGCGGCGGACACCCGGGTCATCGGCGCGACGGCGAACCGGTTGGGCAGGTCGAGACCGCCGACCCGGACGGGCAGCAGCGTGTGGTGGTTCGTCATGGATGTACTCCCTTGATGCGTCGAAGGTCTGCTGCGCGGCGCGCACGGCGGCGAGGGTGCGTGCGCTTCCGCCCCCTCCCTCAGCAGCCCTCCACGCCGCATGAGGTCTGCACGGGCTCCGTGAGCTTGTCGAGGACCTCGCGGAGCGCGCCGGCCCGAGGGACGCCCTCGATCCGGTGGGCGCCGTCGATGATGATCGTCGGGACCGAACGGATCCGCAGTTCGTGCGCCTGCCGGAGCGCGGCCTGGTGCGTCTCGCCGTAGCGGCCGTCGAGGAGGGCGGCGCGGAACTCCGCCGCGTCGAGGCCCAGCCCGGCGGCCAGGTCCGTGAGCACGTCCAGGTCGCCGATGTCGAGGCCGTCCTCGAAGAAGGCCCGCAGCAGCCGGTCGTTGTAGGACTCTGCGTCGCCGTGCTCCCTGGCGTACTGGTAACCCTCGAAGGCCAGTCGTGTGTACGGCTGGGGCGAGACGTCCGGCAGGTGGATGTCGACGCCCATCCGCTCCGCCATCGGGTAGATCGTCCGCTTCCAGATGTCCTGGAGGTAGGCGCCCTCGGGCTCCAGCGTCGGAACGGGTTCGGGGCGCAGCTCGAACGGCATCCACTCGACCTCGACGTCACGTCCGGCGACGGCCTCCTGGATCGGCCCCTTGGCCAGCAGGCAGAACGGGCAGACGTAGTCGGACCAGATCTGGATCCTCATGAACGCGCCACCGCGGTCGCGTCGACCTCGATCTTCCAGTCGGCCTGGGCCAGCCGGGAGATCTGGATCAGGGTGTCGGCGGGGTAGGGCTCCGTGAAGAACTCCCTGCGCAGCCTGATGATGGTGTCCAGGTTGGGCTCCAGGTCGGTGACGAGGATGGTCACCTTGACCGCGTCGGCGAGGCTGGATCCCGCTTCCTTCAGCACCCGGTCGAGGTTGGCGAACGCCTGCCGGGCCTGGGCCTCGAAGTCGTCGCTGACGGTGACGCCGTTCTCGTCGAAGCCGGCCTGGCCGGAGGCGAACACCAACCCGTTCACCTTGATCGCCTGCGAGATCGCATAGGGCTCGTACCAGTCGGGGGTGGTGCTCACGCGCTCACGCTTCATGACATCTCCTTGTATGTGCATACTTTGTACGTGCAAGTAGATGTTGCATGTACATGTATATTCTTGTCAAGTCCTGAGGGGCGGAAGCCTCACCGGGACGCGCACATATCCGGAGGTCAAGCCGGTTGCCGCGGGTGAGCTGACGGCTCGGGTCGTGAAGCGCTGCCAGAATCAGGTCGCTCGACAGACGTAGCTCACCGACCACCTGACGATTGCCGGAGCATGCGACCCCCTTCGACGTGGTCATCCCCTCACTGCCGGGTTTCGGGTACTCCGAAACACCCCACGGGCCTTTAGCCGGTCATCGGATCGCCGAGACCTGGCAGCACCTGATGACCACCACCCTCGGTCACCAGCGCTACGGCGCGTTCGGCGGGGACATCGGCGGCAGCGTCACCCAATGGCTCCGGCGCCCTGTCCCCGGCCGGCGTGGTCGGGACCACATGACCTCCGGCAGCCTCACCGCCGGCATCGACTCCTCGGCCGTGAACCCGGACGAGCGGATCGACCGCGGCGGACACTTCATGGCCCACGAGGAGCCGGACTACCTGGCAGACCAGCTCCGCCCCCTGGCCTGAACCGGAGTCGGGTGACGACACCCCATCGCGACCGGCGTCGTAGATCTCTCCAGAGCCGGGCAGGAACCGATCCTGGCAGGGGTGGCCGTGCACCTCTTGGCACGCGCCCTGCTCGCTCCTGGGCGACCCGCAGGTGCTCGGTGCAGGAGTGCGTTCGACGGGCGGGTCAGATCCAGCCCTGGCGGGCCGCGTACAGGGCGAGCTGGAAGCGGGTGACGGTGCCGGCGCGCTGGTTGAGCTGCTCCAGGTTGCGGGACAGGGTGCGGCGGCTGATGCCCAGGAGCTGCGCGATGGTGTCGTCGGTGATCCCGGTCCCGAGCAGTTCCAGGATCCGTACGTGCATCGGCCGCAACGCGGCCGGGACCCGGTCGCTCAGGTGCATCGGGAACGCCGAGCGCCACGAGGTCTCGAAGAGCCCCGCCAGCGCCGACAGCAGGCTGGAGGGACGCACCACCAGCAGCGAGTCGTTGACCTCCGCCTCGACGAACGACATCGAGACGATCGCCAGCCGCCGGTCGAAGACGGTGAGCTTGACCGGGACGGTCGGCAGCACCCGTGCATGCTCGCCCGCCGCGATGCAGGGCCGGATGTTGGCGGCGTAGTAGAGGCCGTTCTCCACCGCGGACTTGGAGTAGACGACCCGGTACTCCACGCCGCGCTCCAGGTTGTGCACCTCGGTGGGATTGGCCCCCACGCGGACGTGGTACGGCGGCGAGTCGAAGCGCAGCACCTGCGACTCCACCGTGCCCTCGATGTGCTGGATCCGCTCGACGATGCGCGGCCCGGTCACCACCTCGACGAGATCGTCGGTGGCCTGGGGGCGCACCGAACGCCGGTAGTGACGGTAGGCGTTGACCGCCGCGGTGCGCGCCTGCAGAAGTTCCGCCGACCTGGCGTGGGACAGGTGGTCCAGCGCGATGGTGGGCTCCACGGCCGTGGCCTCCGGCCGTCCGGGGCCGCCGGCGGCGGTGGCCAGGCCCAGGTCGACCAGACGGCCGAGGGAGCGCTCGGCCTCGCCGGGCTGCCGGCCCAGATGCTCGGCCAGGTCCGCGGCGGTGGTCCGGCCGGTGTGCAGCATGGCCAGGTAGACCTCGGCCTCCTGCGATGCCATCCCGAGGCGGCGCAGGTGCGCGAGCAGGTCGTCGTCGCTCATGAGGATCCCTTCACGTCCGGTTTGACGTGGCCGGGCAAATCCTGTCATGCAGGGGTTCGGTCACGCAGGACCCACTTCCGCGTCGGCGGCGGCCGGTCCGCCGAGGGACCGCCGTGCCCATTCCGGCCACTGGCGACGGATCGCCACCACCCGGCGGCGGACGGGAGTACACCGGACTCGACACGCCCCCCATTCCCCTCCCAGAGGTGTCATGCGCCCTCGTCCGGACCGTCCCGTCCTCCCGCCGACGCCACCCACGGCGAGATCCGGAATGCGGGCCGCGACACCGTCAACCGCCTCCTCCAGCACTGATCCCTCACCCCCTGCAAGGAGGTCCAACGATGCACTCCCGCATCGCCGTCCCAGCCCGCGTGCCCGCTCTGGCGCTCCTGGCCGCGCTCGCGCTCGCCGCACCACCGCCGGCGGACGCCGCCGTGCCCGCCGCCGCAACCACCGCTGCGGCCGTCCCGCAGTTCGACCACGTGGTCATCGTCCTGTTCGAGAACAAGAACTACTCGACCATCAAGGGCGGCTCCTCGGCCCCCTACCTCAACTCCCTGGCCTCGCAGGGAACGCTGTTCACCAACTCCTTCGGCGTCACCCACCCCAGCCAGCCGAACTACATCGCGCTGTTCTCCGGCTCCCAGCAGGGCGTCACCAACGACGACTGCCCCAAGGCGCTGAGCGGCGGCAACCTCGGCCAGCAGCTCCTGAGCGCCGGCCGCACGTTCAGGGCCTACTCCGAGGGCCTGCCCAGCGCCGGGTACACCGGCTGCAGCAGCGGCAAGTACCGACGCAAGCACGCCCCCTGGGCGGACTTCCCCACGGTGAGCGGCTCCGCGTACCACGTGGCGTACTCCGCCTTCCCCAGCGACTACAGCATGTTGCCGACGGTCTCGTTCGTCATCCCCGACATGTGCAACGACATGCACGACTGCTCGGTCGGCACCGGCGACTCCTGGACCAAGAGCAGGCTCGACGGGTACGTCCAGTGGGCCAAGACGCACAACAGCCTGCTCATCGCCACCTTCGACGAGGACAACTTCACCTCCGTCAACCAGATCTACACCGTCTTCGCCGGAGCCCACGTCAAGGCCGGTTACCAGTCCACCACCCAGATCAACCACTACAACGTGCTGCGCACCATCGAGGACATGTACGGCCTGCCCGCGCTCGGCAACGCGGCCGGCAAGTCTCCCGTCACCGACGCCTGGACGACCTCCGCCCCCGGGACCACGGTCTTCTCCGACGACTTCGAGTCCGACCAGGGCTGGCAGGTCAACACGTCCGGGACCGACACGGCGACCGCGGGGACGTTCGAACGCGGCGTGCCGCAGCAGATCACCCTGCCCGCCACCGGCCCGCTGACCCTGCACCTGTCCTACAACCTGGCCCACGGTGACAACTCCGGCGCCGACGACCACCTGCGGATCGGCGTCGCGGGCGGTCCCACCCTGATCGAACGGACCGGTGCCGCCAGCGAGACGGCGGGGGCCTGGCAGAGCGCCACCGCCGACCTGTCCGCCTACGCCGGCACCACGGTACGGCTGTCGGTCGAGGCCGCCGACACCGGCGCCGCCAGCCTCTTCGAAGCCCAGATCGACGACCTGTCCATCACCCAGGGCTGACCCGAGCAGGCCCCCGCCGCCCGCCCGGCGGGGGCCTTTCCCCACCGCCACCGAGGAGGCGAACCAGCCCGTGTACCTGTCCACCATCGACCGGCCACCCCGGGGCCGCGCGGGCCGGGGCCTGCGCGCCATCGGCGTCAACGTCGTCGTGCTGGGGGCGGTGAGCCTGCTCACCGACGTCTCCGCCGAGATGGTCACCGCCGTCCTCCCGCTCTACTTCGTGCTCACCCTGCACCTCAGCCCCGCCGCCTACGGCCTGATGGACGGCCTCCACACCGGCGCGACGGCCCTGCTGCGGCTGGCCGGCGGCTACGTCGCCGACCGCCTGCGCAGGCGCAAGGCCGTCGCCGCCGCCGGGTACGGCATCTCCGCCCTGGCCAAGCTGGGCCTGCTGGCCGCCGGCGCATCGATGCCTGCGCTCGGCGCCGTCATCGTCGCCGACCGGGCCGGAAAGGGGCTGCGTACCGCGCCGCGCGACGCGCTCATCACCCTGTCGGTCCCCGAGTCGCTGCTCGGCCGGGCCTTCGGCATCCACCGGGCGATGGACAGCATGGGCGCGTTCGCGGGGCCGCTGGCCGCGCTCGGCGTCCTGGCGGCCGTCGGGGCGGCCACCCCGGCCGCGTTCGACGCGCTGTTCCTGACCAGCTTCTGCGTCGCCGTCGCCGGGTTGCTGGTCCTGGCCGCCTTCGCCCGCGACCGCCGCGACAGGCGGCCCGCGGCCTTTCCCGTCACCCTCCGCGCCGCCGGCGGCCTGCTGCGGGCCGCCGGGGTCCGCAGGCTGCTCTACGCCGCCGGCCTGCTGGGACTGGCCACCATCGGCGACGGCTTCGTCTACCTGCTCCTGATGGCCCGCCAGTCCATGCCGACCGGCTGGTTCCCGCTCCTGGCGGTGGGCACCAACCTCGTCTACCTGCTCCTGGCCGCCCCCTTCGGCGCGCTGGCCGACCGGTACGGCCGCCGCACGGTCCTGCTGGCCGGGTACGCCGCGCTCCTGGCCGTCTACCTGTTGCTGTGCAGTGCCCTGCCGACCGTCCTCGTGACGGTGGCCGCGCTCTGCTGCTACGGCGCCTTCTACGCCGCCACCGACGGCGTGCTGATGGCGCTGGCCGGCCCGCTCCTGCCCGCGGACCTGCGTACCACCGGGCTGGCCTGCGTACAGACCGTGCAGGCCCTGGCCTACCTCGCCTCCTCCCTCGTCTTCGGGCTCGCCTGGACGAACTGGGGCAGCACCGCGGCGACCGGGGCCGCGGCGGTCGCCGCCGCCGTGGCCGCCACCGCCACGGCCGTCCTCCTGACAGGCCGCCGCACGACCGTGGAGAACGCGCCGTGACCGGCCGCGTACGGCTCCTGGTCGCCGGCATCGCCGGGCTCGCCGTCCTGGCAGCAGCGTCCATCATGATCGCAAGAGCGGCCGGCACGTCCTCGCGGGCCGGAACCGCGGACAGCGTCTCGCTCGTCCCCGGACCGCGGCTGGTGGCGCTCAGCACCACCGCCGGCAGCTCCGGCCGGCTGGTGTCCGTCGCGGCCGGCGACCCCGCCGGAGCGCGCGCGGTCTCCGCCTTGTCGTGCGCCAGGCTGTACGCGGCCGGCGGCACCGGGCTGTGTCTGCGCGCGGACCCCGGGCTGACGACGTACCAGCTCGCGGTCCTGGACGCGCGGCTCCGGACGGTCAGAGAGATCCCGCTGGTCGGCGTGCCCAACAGGGCCAGGGTCTCGCCCAGCGGCCGGCTGGTGACCTGGACGGTCTTCGTCACCGGCGACTCCTACAACGGCGGCCGCTTCTCCACCCGCGTCGGCATCCTCGACACCCGTACTCAGGAGCTGATCCCCACCCTGGAGGACTGGCCGGTCACCGTGGGCGGAAGGCCGTACCGGGCCAGGGACCTCAACTTCTGGGGCGTCACCTTCACCCCCGACGACCGCCGCTTCTACGCGACGATGTCCACCGCCGGGCGCCGCTACCTGGTGCTCGGCGACCTCGACAGCCACCGCCTGCGGGCCCTGACGGACAACGTCGAGTGCCCCTCGCTCTCTCCGGACGGCACCCGGATCGCCTTCAAGTCCGCGCTCGGCGGTGATCCGGCCCGTGGCTGGCGCCTGTCGGTGCTGGACCTGGCCACCCGCCGGGTCACCCCGCTCGCCGAGACCCGCGGCGTGGACGACCAGGCCGCCTGGATCGACCAGCGGACCGTCGCCTACGCCCTCCCCCGGGGACGGGAGCACGCCGACGTCTGGACGGTCCCCGCCGACGGCACCGGCACCCCGCGGATCCTCATCCCCGACGCCGCGTCCCCCGCCGCCCTCGGCGGCGGCGTCATCGGCACGGAGGCCGAGTGATCAGCGCGTTCGAGCCGCTGCCCGACGACGTCACGGCCGCCCTCGTCCGGACCGCTCTCGAACGCCAACCTGCTCGACGTCGTCTCGGCCCGCTCGTCACGGGCACACGCCGAACCGGGCCCGGCCGCCGCGCACCTGATCGAGGAGCACATGCCGGCCTGGGCAGGCACGGCCGTGCGCTCCAGTACGCCCGTCAAGCGCTGGACGAGGCGTCCTCGACGGGCTACCGCCTGCTGGAGGACCTGGCGCTGTCGCTCCTGGCCGACCTGGAAGGGGAGCCACGGCCGGCGCCTCGCGAGGGGGACGGGCGCCGTACTCGGCGGTGATGCGGCGCGAGGTGCGGGGTCGCGCTGGGAGGTCGAACGGCGCGGGACCTCCGATGCCACGTTGATCAGAGCGGATTCGACGGCGCGTCGGCAGCCGCTCGCTCCTGGGAGACGGCGGTCGCCGGGAAGCACGCCGGGTTGACGCGCGCCTGCTGGGCGAGGAGGTCGGCGAAGGCCACGGTGACGGCGTCGGGACGGGTGCGGGTGTAGGCGGCGAGAGCGCGGCGGATCGGCGGATCGGGGCGGAGCAGGACGCCGTCGAAGTGCGGCGGGATGATGTTGGCCGGAACCAGGGCCGGACCGAGTCCGGCGGCCGCGAGGAGAGGAGCGGCGGAGGTCTGCTCGGCGCGGATCGCGGCCTGCGGGTGGAAGCCCGCTTGGGTGCAGACCTGGTCGAGCAGATCGGCGAGACCGTTGTCGGGGGCGTAGTGGACCCAGGCGCGGTCGGCCAGATCGCTGAGGGCGACCCTGCCGGTGGGGCTGCCGGCAAGGGGGTCGTCGGCGGGCAGGACGATCCCGAACTCCTCGACGCCGAGTTCGCGGATCGGTCCCTCCCAACCGGCGGGCACAGGGCCGACGGCGAGGTCGGCGCGGCCGGCGGCCATGGCGGCCTGGAGCCGGTCGGCGTGCGGGTACTCGCGCAGCCGGATCCGTACGCCGGGGTGCCGGCCGCGCCAGGCCCGCAGGACGGGCGGCAGGATGCCCAGGCTGACCGAGTAGATGGCGGCCACCTCCACCTCGCCCTCCTCCAGTCCGGCCGTGCGCCGCGCCACCCTGTGCAGGCGCTCGGCCTCGGCCAGGGCGGCGCGGGCGTGCGGCAGCACCGCCCTGCCCATCGGGGTCAGGCGTACCGCGCGAGGAAGCCGTTCGAGCAGTGGGCCGCCGACCGCGGTCTCCAGCGCCCGCATCTGGTGGGAGAGCGCGGGCTGGGTGACGTGCAGGTGCTGGGCCGCGCGGGTGAAGGAGCCGAGGTCCACCACGGTGACCAGGTATTCGAGCTGCCGGAGCGTCGCCATCGCCATGAGCAGAGTTTATCGATCCGGTAGAAAACAAGCCTTGGACTCATGGCAGGTGGGTGAGCCAGAGTCGTGGACGTGGCCGCCACCGGCAAGGTCGGGCGGCTGATCCCCGACTGTTCGAAGGAGTTCTCCCATGTCCGATGACACGCGCTTGAAGGGACAACGGCTCGTCGTGGTGGGCGCGGGTTCGCACACCGGGCGCGCGCTGGCCAGGTCCGCCTCAGCGGCCGGCGCCGCTGTCGTACTGGCCGGGCCGGATCTCCGCAAGCTGGAGTGGACGGCCGCCGAGCTGTCCGGGCCCGCCGAGGTGCGCGTGCTCGACCTCTGCGACGAGCGGTCGATCGCCGACTTCGCCGGAGGTCTCGGCCGGTTCGACCATCTGGTCTCCACCGCCGCGGCGCCGGCCAACGGCCCGCTGAAGGACCTCGAAGCGGCCGACGTGCAGCGAGCGTTCTCGGCCAAGGTGATCGGGCCGCTGCTGCTGGCCAAGAACCTGGTGGGGCAGGTGTCCGAGCACGGCTCGTTCACCTTCTTCTCCGGTGTGGTCGCCTGGCGTCCGGCGCCCGCGCGCACGGTGATGGCCACCACCAACGGCGCGCTGGCCTTCCTGGTGCGGGCGCTGGCGGTGGAGATCGCGCCGGTCCGGGTGAACGCTGTTTCCCCCGGCATCGTCGACACCGGCGCCTGGGACGGCATGGGCGCCGACAAGGCGGCGTTCCTGCGCGGGGTGGCCGAACGCAACCCGGCCCGCCGGGTGGGCACCCCCGAGGACCTGATCAAGGCCGTTCTCTACGCCATCGACAACCCCTACGTCACCGGCACCGTGCTGCACGTCGACGGCGGCGGCCGCCTCGCCTGACCGCTGGCCCGCCGAATCATCCCGACCCGACTGACATCAGGAGCAATTGATGGATCTTCACCTGGAAGGCAAGGTCTTCCTGGTCACCGGAGCCTCCGCCGGCATCGGCGCGGCCACCGTGCGCACCCTCGCGGACGAAGGCGCCTTCGTGGTCGGCACGGCCCGCGGGACGGAGGGCATCGAGCGACTCGGAGCCCGGGTGAGCGCCGTCGCCGCCGACGTTACCGATCCACGCGCGCCCGCCCAGGCCGTGGCCGAGGTGCTGGCCCGTCACGGACGCCTGGACGGCCTGGTCAACAACGTGGGCGGCCTCGAATCGCGCGGCGGCTTCCTGGAGGTGACCGACGAGCAGTGGCGGACGGCGTTCGACCTCAACTTCCACTCGGTCGTCCGCATGACCCGCGCCGCGCTGCCCGCCCTGCTGGAGCACGGCGGTTCGCTGGTCCATGTCAGCAGCGAGGCCGCTCGCCTGCCGGATGTGCCGCTGGTGGACTACGCCGCCGCCAAGACGGCTCTGCTGTCGCTGTCCAAGACCCTGGCGGGCGAGTTCGGCCCGCGCGGGGTGCGCTCCAACGTCGTCGCCCCCGGCCCCACCCGCACCCGGCTGTGGGACGCCCCCGGCGGGTTCGCCGAGCAGCTCGGCGCCCAGTTCGGTCTCGCGCCGGAGGCGGCCGTCGACCACTTCGTCCGCGAGGTGCGCCGGCTGCCCAGTGCCCGGCTCGGCGAGCCCGAGGACGTGGCCCGGGTGATCGCCTATCTGCTCTCGCCGCTCGCCGGCCAGGTCACCGGTGCCGAGTGGGCCGTCGACGGCGGCGCACTGCGTCAGATCTGACCCGTCATCACCCCGTTCCTCCGCCCGGTCGAAGGGACCGGACGGCCTTCCCGGCACGCGCCGAGCGTGCCGGCTGATTCGAGGAGTACCGCTCATGCGTTCACGCACCCTTGTCCGCGTCGCCGTCGTCGCCGTGGCGGCGAGCCTCGCGGGCGGCATCGTCACGGCCGCCCATGCGCACGACGACAGTCACCGGCAGGGCCCGCACGCCTGGCCCCAGCGCCTGATCGACCACTCACCCGACCTGGTCCAGCCCAAGGCGATCACCGTGGACCGCTCGATCGGCGACAGGCGCGCGGCCCAGGAGGTCCACCTGGCCCAGAAGCTGTACACGTTCTGGAACACCGGCGAGCAGAAGTACCTGGACGCCGCGGTCAGCCCGCGGTTCAAGGACAACACCCTGCCGGCCGGCCGTCCGCAGGGCCCGACCGGCCCGGTCTTCGCCTCGAAGAACTTCCGTGCCGCCGTGCCGGACCTGACCTGCGAGCTGGCCGACCTGCTGGTCACCGGTGACAAGATCACCGCCCGGCTGGTCTTCCGCGGCCACTTCACCGGCGCCTTCAACGGCGTCCAGGGCAAGGGCCAGAGCGTCGACTTCAACGCCATCGACATCCAGCACGTCGGCGCCGACAAGATCATCGAAGACTGGCACATCGAGGACAACGCGACGCTGCTGAGCCAGCTCGGAGTCGACGGCTGACACCCCGCCTGACCCCTACGCCGCGTGCCTGGCCACCGCGGCGGCGCCCGTGCCGGCCAGGACGAAGAGCGCGGCCAGGGCGAGCCAGCCCGCCGTACGGTGTTCGACGGCGGTGGTGACGAGGATCGGCGAGACCATGGCGGCCAGCGCGTAACCGGTCTGGCTGAGCCCCTGGTAGGCGCCCGCGCTGCGCGGGTCGGCCAGTTCGAAGGCCATGCCCCAGCCGCCCGCCTCGCCCAGGATCTCTCCCATGGTGTGGGCGAAGGCGGCCAGCACGAACAGGACGCAGGCGACGATCACGTTCCCGTAGGCGGCCAGGGCGTACAGGCCGCAGGCGAGAGCGAGCAGCCACGAGGCGCGCCTGACCGTGAGCCCGGCCTGGCGCACGTCGTCGGTGCCACGTGAGGCGCGGACCTGCAGCGCGGCGACGACCACGGTGTTGAGGACGAGCAGGACGGAGACGATGGCGGTGGGCGCGTCGGTGGTGGCGACCCAGAGCGGCACGCCGACGGTCAGCAGGCCGAACTGCATGGCCACCACCGCGTTGCACACCACGCTCGCGACATACCTACGGTCCCTGAGCGGCGAAGGCCCGCCGGACGCGGCGCGCCGCCTGACGGCGGTCATCCCGGCGGCCAGCTCCGGCACCTGACGCCCGAGCCCGGCCAGCGGCACGGTCGCCGCCAGCAGCAGGACCCCGGCGGCGACCATCGCCACCCGGTAGGCCGCCGCGGTGCCGATCAGCAGCGCCGCCGCGGCGGCGCCCGTGCCCAGGCCGATGAAGACGTTCGTGACCACCCGCATCCGGGCCCGGATCTCGACCCGCTCCGGGCCGGGGTACCACCGGGCCAGCATCGCCTGCTTGGAGGAGGACCCCACCGAACGCATGATCACCGCCATGCAGGCGATCAGGGTGAACACGACGGCGTCGGAGACGAACGTGTAGGCGAGCAGTGCGAGCCCGTTGAGCCCCGTCGCCACCGTCTGGACGCGGTGCGCGCCGAACCGGTCGGCCAGCCACCCTCCCACGTACGAGGCCAGCACCCCGGTGCCGCCCGCGATGCCCAGCCCGAGACCCACCGTCTGCACGCCGAGCCCGATGACGAGCGTGAAGTACAGCGTGCTGACGGTGTAGAAGACGCCGCTGGAGAGCGCGAACGCCATCGTGCTGAGGGTCAGCGAGCGGGCGACGCGGTCGCTGGGGAAGAAGGTCTGGATCACGGTGGCTTTTATCCCGCGATAGGGCCTTTGTCGCCAATTGATGTAGCGTATGGCTTCATGGCGGGGCTGATCGAGTACGAGCTCGCGGGCATGGACGTCGCGGACGTCCGCTTCGCCATCTCGCCGCTCAACGAGCTCACGCTGTCGTTGCGCACGTTCCGCGACCCCGGGCGCTATCCGGTGCACCTGCCCTGGCTACGCCGCACCGAGCAGGTCCGCTCCACGCTGGACGTGCCCCTGCTGCGCGCGCTCACCAACGACGACATGTGGACGCCGGACTACCTGTCGCCCCGCCCCCACGCGCCGCTCACCCGCATCGACGACGAGTTCGCCGCCCTGGCCCGCGTGCCCGCCGGGCGCGTGCTCGACGACCTGCGCGCCATCCACCCCCGGCTCCCCGAGCCGTTGCGCGGCGACCCGTCGGCCCGCATCCTGGACGCGCTGCGCGACTACTGGCGCACCTGCTTCGCGCCGTGGTGGCCCAGGATGCGGGCGGTGCTGCAGGCCGACGTGGTCCACCGGGGCCAGGTCATCTCGGCCCACGGCCTGGCGGCGATGTTCGCCGACCTCAACGAACGCGTCCAGCTGAAGGACGGGGTCGTCCGCATGCGGCTGATCAGCGACGCCCGCTACCGGCGCGCCACCAGCGGCGAGGGCCTCACCCTGGTCCCGACCCTCTTCAGCCGGGCCCCCACGACCCCCATCTCGCCGTCGGAGCCCCCTTTGGTCATGTACGGCACCCGGGGCGCCGGCACGCTCTGGCAGTCCGAGCCCCGTACCTCCCCGGCGGTGCTCGCCGACCTTCTGGGCGCCACCCGGGCAGGGCTGCTCACCACGCTCGAAGCCCCCGCCTCCTCGACCGAGCTCGCCGGCCGCCTGGGCGTCACCACCTCGGCCGTCAACCAGCACCTTCGCACCCTGCGCGCCGCCGGCCTGCTGGCCAGCGCCCGCCACGGCCGCTCGGTCCTCTACCTGCGCTCCGAACTCGGCGACGCCCTGGTCGCCGGCTCGGCACTCCACCGTGAAGGGGATTGAGCCGGGCGCAGCCAGGCACTCTCCGTCCTCCTGCGGAGGCCGTGCGCCGCACGGCGACCCTGGTGCGGACCGCCCGCGGCGGCGTCACGTGACCTGCACGGCCGGGTGACGCGTTTCGCCGGAGCGTTCGACGACTCCACGATCGCGGAGGTCAGCCTGATGAGCAGGGCCAGGCGGTCCCAGCCGGGGGATGAGGCCGCCGGCTGGGATTGCGCGGCCAGCCGGGCGATGGCGGGGTTGGGCACGCGGCGGATCTCGGAGCAGCTGGGGTGGTTGGCGTACCAGTTCCGGGTCCGGTCCGCGAGGGCGGGAAGGCGGGGATCGTCCGCGGGCCAGTCGTAGGCGGCATCATGTTCGAGATAGAGGGCGCGGAACTCGGGATCAGCCATGAGCTCGCGCTTCTCGGCGATCCACAAGGAGGCGTCCTCGGGCGAGGCGGTCTGCATGAGGATCCAGCCGCCGCGCTCCAGGTGTATCTGGCGCTCGCTCACACCGAGCCGGCGCAGCTCGTCCAGGTGGTCGGCGACCTCCGGGGAGACGAAGAGCCGGTCGCCGCCGCGCAGCTGAGCGAGTTGGTCGCGGGTTCGCAGCAGCTGCGCGACGCGGTCTTCGAGGTTGTGGTCGATCTCGGCGATGGCTGCCGCGAGCGCGTCCGGGTCGGCGTCGAGAAGGTCCTTGACGCGGGCCAGTGGCACGCCCGCATGGGCCAGGGTCCTGATCTTGACGAGGTCGATGGCGTCATTGGCGGTGTAGCGGCGGTAACCGGAGGAGTCGCGGTCGGGCTCGGCGAGCAAACCGCGTTCGTGGTAGTGGCGGATGGCTTTTATGGTCACTCCGGCGTAGTCCGCGAGCTGGCCAATCGTGAGCATGCTGGACATCCTTCCAGTCCGGCCGGGAGTGGTCAGATCCGGCGGGTGAGGCGGCCGCCGCCGTTGCGGAAGCGCGCCTGGCCGTCGCGGACGTCGTGGTAGGAGACGAGCAGCAGGCGCAGGTATCCGTCGAACGTCTCCCGCGGGTAGCCGGCGGGCGCGAAGAGGCCCGGCCGGATGGGCACGTAGCGCTGCGGCGGGGCGGAGGTCGTGCCGCCGGCGAACTCGGTGAAGATCCGCTCCTGCGTTTCGTCCGCCGGTTCGTAGGTCGTCCGTTCCTCGAGCCGGCCGTCGACGATGCTGACCTCGATGCGGAGCTGGTTGGAGCGGTAGGTGCCCACGTACGGGGTGAGGTCGACATCCTCCGATCCGGTGACCAGGGCCGGGATCCGGACACCGAGATGCTCGCTCAGCAGCCACTGCAGGATCTGGTCATGCAGCATGATCGCCCCCGGGCTGTTGCCGAAGGCCGTGAAGACGAGGTCGTGCTCGGGCAGGACACACAAGATGGACACGCCGCCGGGCGACGCCCCGGACATGGCCAGGACGGTGGTGTCGCCGAACGGGTACAGCACCCAGCCCAGGCCCATCGGCGGAGTGTTCGGCGACGCCATGTCGTACGAGACCTGCCGCATGAGAGCGGTCGACTCGGCCGACAGGACGCGTGCGCCGGAAGGCGACACCCCGCCCGCGAGGTGGGTGCGTCCGAAGGCGAGCAGGTCGGCGACGGTGCCGATCGGCGTGCCGCCGGCCGGTCCCCAGGTGTCGGGCAGCGTGAACATGTTCGTGGGCTCGGCCGTCATGGTCTCGGGGTTCAGGAAGTGGCCGACTGCCGTGCTGCGCAGGATGGCCTGCCGGGCGGAGGTGCTGGAGTCCTTCATGCCGACCGGGCCGTAGATGTCGCGTGCGAGCAGGTCGGGGAAGGGCGTGCCGGTCACCACTTCCAGCAGGCGGCCTGCGACGATCATGCCGCCGTTGGAGTAGCTGAGCTGCTCGCCGGGCTCGAACAAGGCGCCGCAGTCGCTCGCGAGGCCGGTGAGGTAGGTCTTCAAGGCGTCGCGGCCCTGGGCGTCGGGGAAGAACAGGTCCGCGTCGATGCCGTTGGTGTGGGAGAGCAGGTGCCGGACCAGGATCTTGTCCGCGGCGCCCGGCGCGGACAGGGCGAATTCGGGAAGGTACTTCACCACCGGGGTGTCAAGGTCCAGCAGTCCGTGGTCGACCTGCCGCATGATCAGCGTGGTGGTCAGGACCTTGGTGACGGAGCCGAAGAGAAAACCGGTGTCCTCGCGCATCGGGGCGCCGGTGGCGAGGTTCGCGGTGCCGTGGGCGACGACGATCTGCTCGCCGGCGTGGTAGACGCCGGCGACGAATCCGGGGATGCCGCCGGACTCGCAGGAGGTGGCGGCCTGGTCGCGGATCCGGGCTTCGACGGTGTGCAGTGCGTTGTTCATGCGGAACATCGTGGAGCCTTGCCCTAGGGGCAGGGTCAAGCCGGAACGGGAAACCGGTTCGTCACCGGCCGGCGCGGTCGCCGGCTTCAACGTGACCCCCACGTGACTGCCGACGAGCAATCGGCCGGTGGCGTCAGAGAAGGCGTACGGGGCCCGTGGACTCACGCTCGATCAACGCCGGCTGTGACACCCACTCCCGTGCCTCCGTGCGCGCCTTGATCCGCTCCAGTGCCAGGTCGGCCGCGACACGGCCCATGGCGGTGCCGTACTGGGCGATGGTGGTGAGCGAGAAGCGCGGGTGCGAGGCGAACTGGGTGTCGTCGTAGCCGACGACAGAGACGTCATCGGGCGCGCGCAGCCCATGCTCCGACAGCGCCCGCAGGCTTCCGAAGGCTCCCTGGTCGGACCCGACGAACAGCGCGGTCGGCGGATCCCCCCGGTCGAGCAGCGCCGCCGTGGCCCGGAGACGTTGTGCGAGAGGTTAGTGATCCGCCGGTGGCCCAGCGTCGCCAGGTGCTCGACGGCCAGGGCCGCGCCTGCTCGGTCGTCGTTGACGACGCGGTCGTAATGGTCGCTCGCGTCGTGCCTGGCCACCACCACCGTCGGCAGCCGCTGGGCGAAGGAGTCGAGCCAGGACGCGCGCACCTTCGGCGAGACGACGATGACCGCTTCCACCTCGCGGTCCCACAGCGACTCCATGCCGGGGTTCCGCTCACTGGTCTCGTGGTCGAAGGGGGAGACGGGCATCCGGTAAGGGCCGGTGTCCAGCTCCTCGTAGACGCCGTCGAGGATGTCGGCGAAGAACTGGCCACGCAGCAGGGGGACGGCCACCCCGATGGTGCGGGTGGCGGTGCGCATGGCGCGGGCGGCTTCCCGGGGGCGGTAGCCGAGCTCGGCCTGAGCGAGGACGCGCGACGCTACCGAGACCTGGCGGCGCAGGTGAGGCGTGCGTTCGCGGCCGCCTACGTCACGGAGCGCGGGCTGATGGTCAGCGACACTCCCACGGCTTATGCGATGGCCCTGCACTGGGACCTGCTGCCGACGCCGGAGCAGCGGGAAGCGGCTGGAACGAGGCTGGCCGACCTGGTGCGAGCCAACGGCTTCCGGGTGGCGACCGGATTCGTCGGCACGCCGCTGATCACGGACGCGCTCACCGAGGCGGGATACCCGCACCTGGCGTTCCGGCTGCTCCTGGAACGCTCCTGCCCGTCGTGGCTCTACCCGGTGACGATGGGGGCGACGACGATCTGGGAACGCTGGGACAGCATGCTGCCCGACGGCTCGATCAACCCCGGCCAGATGACCTCGTTCAACCACTATGCGCTGGGCGCGGTCGCCGACTGGCTGCACCGGCGGGTGGCCGGCCTCGCGCCCGCCGCCCCCGGCTACCGGCGGATCGAGGTCCGCCCGCTGCCGGGACATGGGCTGACCTGGGCGGAGGCCGATCTGGAGACTCCGTACGGCGATGCGGGCGTGGCGTGGCGGATCAGTGACGGCACCCTCATCCTCGAAGCGCGGGTGCCGCCGGGGACCGAGGCGATCGTGCACCTGCCGGGGCGCGAGCCGTTCCGGACCGGCCCCGGCCATCATCAGTGGAAGGCCGAGCCGCCGCCACCGGCGTCGCCGGAAGTGATTGCGGACGCCGTCGACGACGCCTGGCTGTGGGAGCGCCTGACACAGGTGATGACCGCCCATGGCGTGATCGGCGATCCGGCGGCCCTGGCCGCTCGCGGGTTGCGCCTGCCGCTGTCCGAGCTGGCCTCCGTGGTCGCCCCACGTGCCGCACCGGAACAGGTCGGGCGGCTCCGGTCGGCCCTGGAAGAGCAACTGCGGCCGTGAGCCGGGCCCGGCACCGGCGGCTGAGGCCCCGTGCGGGATTCCCGGCCCAGACCTTGAGCCATCGCGCCCCTGCCAAGGAAGGCGAGCCTGGCGCAGGCAGGCATGAGACGAGCCCCGGCCGTCTCGGACATGGTCGCAGTGCTCAGGTTCTGGCGCCGGTGGCCAGGACGCGCCTCACGAGGATGTCGGTGAACCTGTCCGGCTGCTCGAACAGCGACCGGTGCCCGGCGCCGGGCAGGACGGTGTGTTCCTTGTGCGGCGCCACGAGTGTGGCGTACCAGTCGTCCAGCAGCCGGCTGCGTTCCGGGACCTCGTCGGCGCCGTCGATGAAGTGGACGGGGACGGCGAGCCGCTGGACGCGCGTCCGCAGGTCGAGGTCGCGGGCCCGCGGGTAGTAGCGGTCGTAGGCGTCGAGGAAGCCGGTGACGAGGTGCACTTTGTCCAGCAAGGAGTATTCGGACGCCGCCAGGCTCTCGTCGAGGCCGCCCTGTCCGTTCCCGGTCGCGTAGACCTTGCTCTCGGCGAGCAGCATCGGCTCGTAGCCGTACATGCCGGCATAGGGCGGGGGCCCGACGGCCTCCAGCGCGGCGGCGAGGTCGCGGTCACGGTGACTGCGCGCCCAGGCGAGGGTGTCGGCGTACTGGACGCGGTCGGCGGCGCCGGTGTTCACTGCTTGACCGACGCCGACGTAGGCGTGGAACAGCTCGGGCCGCCGTTGCACGGCGAGCACCGCCGGCAGGGTGCCCCCGGAGTGTGCCAGGAGGTAGATCCGGTCCTTGCCGAATCGGGTTCTGAGGTAGTCCGCGGCGGCGAGGATGTCGCCGGTCTCGCTCGCCGGGGTCAGCGTGGCGGTGGGTTCGAGCGTCGGGTAGGAGCTGCCGCCGCCGCGGCGGTCGAGGGTGGCGACGACGACGTGGTCCTCCAGCGCGGACAGGTGCGCGCGCACCGCTCCGCGTTCGGCCGCGCCGGGCGCGCCGGGGACGAACAACAGGACCGGCTTGGCCGTGTCCCGGCCGCGGATCATCAGTCCGAGCCGGTGGGAGCCGCTCGGGACGGTCGTCAGCTCGGCGACGGCACGCTCACCGGCGATCGGGGCGGTGCTCGCGGGCAGCGCGACGCCGATCGCCGGCGCGGCGACGATCATCGCGAGCGCGCCGATCAGCGTCCGGCCGAGCAGGCGCCGGACGCGGCCTGCTCCCGATCCTGGTCGGGCCAGGCCGGTTCCCTGTCCTGATCGGGCCAGGCCGGCTCCCCAAGCGGCGCCGACGAGCATCGGAAGCAACGCGAGCAGCCCGTGCACGCCCCGCCCGGCGAGGAACGCGAGCACTCCGAACAGCCCACCCTGGGGCGCGTCGACGCTCGGCCCTTCCGCGCCGGTGCGGACGATCTCGAAAACCAGGGCGAACACCGCCGGCGCCGCGATCATCGCCCATCGCGACCTGGCGAGGTATCCGGCGACCCCGCCCACGACCAGGCTGAGCCCGATGCTGGTCAACGCCGCTGCCGGGGTCAGCGGCCCGCGCGGCGTACTCACCCCCGCGACCGCTCCCCACACCAGCGGTGCGAGTACGGACGCAATCCTCTTCACGATCAACGCCACCCCCTTCAGACGTAGCAGTCGCTACATGCACACGAATGTAGCATGCGCTACATTCGTGGGTGAGACTGCTACGGTCGAGCCATGGATCGTCGTGCCGAGCTGGCCGAGCAAGTGCTGGACTACGTGCTCGAACACGGTCTGATCGGATTGTCGCTGCGTCCGCTGGCCACCGCTCTGAACACCAGCGACCGCATGCTGATCTACCACTTCGGCAGCAAGGAACGGCTCGTCGGCGCCGCCCTCGCGCTCGCGCAGCAGCGGCTGGCCGCGGCGGCCGAACCTCCCGGCGAGGCGGTGCGCAGCGTCGCCGACCTCGTCAGGCATCTGTGGTCCAGCCTCGCGCACCCGAGCGGCACGCAGGCCACCCGGCTCTATCTCGACCTTTCCGTCCTCGCCGCCAAGGAACCCGAACGCTGGAGGGCCGCCGTCGAACAACTGCGCGGGCCGTGGCGCGAGCCGTTGCGGAGCGGCCTCCTCGCCCTGGGGGTCGCGGCGGGCGAGGCGGAGCCGCTCGCCGACCTCATCCTCGCCACACTCGACGGCCTGGCGCTCGACCGCATGGTCGCCGCGGACCCGGCGCGCGCCGACAACGCGGCGGCGGCCTTCGCCGACCTCCTCGACCGCCACCCCGGCTGACCGCTCTCCGGATGGCGGAGGAGTTCAAGGCGCGCCGAGTTCTGGACATCGGCTGCGGCACCGGGGTGTTCGCGCTGCTTCTGGCCGATCGCGGGATCGAGGTCGTCGGCGTCGATCCCGCTCGGGCGTCTTCGCCGCGGACGGACAGCTGCTGACGTCGGATTCGACGTCGCGTTTCCGGGAGCGGGAAGAGGTCGGGAGAGATCTGGTCGCCCACGGATATGTGGTGGAGGACCGTCCTCGGGTATCCCGCGAAATCGATCTTGTCAAGAGTTGATCATTTAAGGCCCGTACCATACTTTTCGTTCATCCGACCCTGACGGGAGCGACGGATGAATCTGAATGCGGCAGTTGCGACCGGAGCCGCTGCTCAGGCCGTACTCATCGTGGTTTTCCTGATAGCGACACTGTCAAAGACCATAACCCACCGCGAACTCGGCCGGACCATCGCACAACTGGGTCCGGCGGCTCTGGGAAGGCATGCCGCGATAGCGGTGATCGGCGTCGAGATGCTGGCCGTGATCGGCCTGACGGTGGCGCCGTCCGCCCTGTGGCCGCGCGCGCTCATCGTGCTGCTGGCGCTGGCGTTCGCCGGCGCCGGGATCCGCGCGCTGAGCCGCGGCGAGAAGATCAAGTGCGGTTGTTTCGGGAACGGCGGCGCGGTGCTCGGCTGGCGCCAGGTGCTGTACCTCCCGCTGTGGCTGGCGCTTGTCGTGCTGGCCGAGGCGAACCCGCCGACCTGGACCGGGCAGGAGGGCCTGCTCGGCCTGGCCGTGGCGCTGCTGGCCATGGTCGCCTGGAAGCTGAGGGCCGAACTGCGCCTGTTGCGCCCGCTGCGGGAGGACCGGATGGTGCTTCCCGACCCCACCCAACCCGAAGCGGAGGTGCACGCCGCATGACGACGGTGCTGCTCATCGTGATCTGCCTGCTGGCCGTGGTGCTGTTCGTCCAGATCGGCGCGCAGGTGGAACTGTTCCAGCAGGTCAAGCAGATCCGGGGCTACCTCGACATGGAGGACAAGCCCACCCCGGTGGAGCTGGGAACCCTGGAGGGTGCCCCGCCGAGCCGCTTCGGCCTGCCGGCCGCCCTCGACGAGGCCGAGCGGGCCATGGTGCTGTTCCTGTCCAACAAGTGCGAGACCTGCCACAACCTGGCGTCGGCGCTGCGTGGGGGAGCGGTGCCGCCATCGATGTGGGTCGTGGTCGTCCCGGTGTCCGGGGACGGCAACGAGTTCATCGCCGAGTTCGGGCTGTACGGCGAGCGGGTCGTCCTCGACGAGGACGAGAGCATCGTCACCAGCATCGGGCTCGACATCACACCCGTCGCACTCCACGTCACCGAGGGGAAGCTGACACGGGCCCACACGGTGCCGACGGTCAGGCAGATGTACGCGGCCGCCCCTGTTCCCTACAAGCACAACCTGGCCGGCAAGCCCTCCGTACGGCACTGATCCGATTTCACCCCACGGCCAGAGAGGCCAACATGGATCACCTCCACAAAATGTCGGAAGGACCGGACGCGTCGAACCGGCGAGGATTCCTCGGCTGGATGGGCAGGGTCGGCGTCGCGGCGATCGGCGCGGTCGCGGGCGCGACCGTGATGACCAAGCCGGCGGCGGCGGCGAACTGGCGTTGCTGCAACCTCGCCCTCCCCAACACCTTCTGCAAGACCAACAGCAGCGGACAGTACGTCTGCCCGTCCGGCTACAGCATGAAGGTGTGGCAGTGCTGTAGCGGCTCGGCGCCGTACCAGCGGAAGTACGCCTGCGGTGAGTGCACGAAGGGCGCCGACTGCGGTTCGGGCCCGTTCATCTGCTCGGCCGGCTGGACCGTCAACGCCAACGGCTGCTGACAGCGACCGGGTGGCCGGTCCGGCGCGATGGCCGCGGCCGGCCACTCCGGATGGAGGATGTCGTGTCCCTTGACACCTGGCTGACCTTCGCGCTGCTCCTGCTCATCGCGAGCGCGGGCTTCGCGCAGTTGTTCAGCTTTTGAGGCCTTTCCTTCGTCGGATACCTCCGCCCCCTGGTCCAGGGGAGAGTTCCCGGGGAGAAGCCCATGTACCGGCCGATCCTCATGCTCATGCTCGGCTTCAGCCTCTCCGCGCTGCTCGCGTACGGGCTGGTGCATCTGCTCGGCTCCGGCCTGTTCGGCGGGATGCCGGGGACGGGCGCCAAGCTCGCCGCGGCGACGGTGATGCTCGCCTGCCTGGTCATCGACTCCGGCCTGTTCGGGCTGCGCACGCCCATGTGGCGGCGGCAGACTCCGCAGCAGCATTTCTACCGGTTCGGCCCGGCCAGGGGAGCGCTCCTGTGGGGGCTGGACACCGGCCTGGTCCTGACCACGTTCAGGGTCACCTCGCTCACCTGGGCGGCGCTCGGCGTCACGCTGTTCGGCCTGGTGCCGTGGTGGGCGGGTCTCGCCTACGCGATCGGCTTCACCTGGCCGGGCTTCGCGCTGGTCGCGATCGTGCCGTCGTCGAAGGACCTGGTGGAGATCCCTGAGCCGATGTGGCTGATCGACTGGCTCATGGAGAAGGAGAAGCCGGTCAGGCGGCTGATGCTGGGCCTGCTCACGGTCGTGTTCGCCGGCGTCGTCGCTTCGTCGTTCCTGGGCTGACGCGCCGCCCGCCGCTCGCGCGGGCGGCGCGTCGAAGGTCAGCAGGCGCCGTTGAAGAAGGAGATCTCACGCCGGACGACGGGCTCGCCCGGCACCCGGAACTCCAGCGGGACGCACGCCGGCTCCTTCACGTAGAAGCCGCCCACGAACATCGTGTCGTGGTCCGAGCACGCGGTGAAGGACACCGAGTGATCGGCCTCGGCCGGGGTGCGGGCGTTCCTGGACGGCTCGGAGTAGAGCAGGCCCGCGCTGTCGTGGAACTTCGCCGGGATGGACACCGTGATCGTCTTGCCCTTCCTGACCAGCGCGCCGACCTTGAACCTGTGGTCGCTTCCGTACTGCTCGGCCCGCGCGTCGCCCCACGCGAGCAGCCCGGGGATGAGCAACGGCCCCACCACGAGGTCGTCCGGCTCGGCCGTGCGGCTCGCCGTCTTCTCTCCCGGGAACTCGCCGTTGCGGTTCGCGCAGTTCAGCACCCGCGGATTCGCCAGGCTTCCCGGCCGGCCGGACGACTGCGCCGCCGTTCCCGCGTCGGCCTCCCCGGTGGCACAAGCGGTCAAGGACGGCAGCAGCGCCACCAGCGCCGCCCAGATCGATCCCCTGCGTACACCTTTGAAGATCATTATCCAGTTGTACACCTCGCCGCCGGAGGTGGCCAGACGTCAGTGGATCACCTTCGGCGCCGTGGTCGCCGTCCGCGAGTGAGTGGCTCGGCGTGAGAAAGATCTTCAGTCGGAGCCCCGGAGAGGGTTAAGATCACCAGCGGAGGCGTCCGGGTGCCTGGTGGCCCTCTCGGTCTTCAAAACCGATGGCGCCGAGCATCTCGGCGCGGCGGGTTCGATTCCCGTCCGCCTCCGCCAGACCTCACCCCTGGAGTCCTGCTGAGCATCGACGCGTTACTGGCTCGGGCGCGTGCCGGGCTGCGC
This sequence comes from Nonomuraea sp. NPDC048881, assembly GCF_040649795.1. Lineage (NCBI taxonomy): Bacteria > Bacillati > Actinomycetota > Actinomycetes > Streptosporangiales > Streptosporangiaceae > Nonomuraea > Nonomuraea sp. NPDC048881. The sequence continues at coordinate 160,770 of NZ_JBEZGC010000017.1, read as the reverse complement.
CGCCTGCCGCCTGCCGAGGCTCTCGCCGCGGCGAGTCGTGGTGACGCCTTCATCGTGGACACCCGGCCGGAATTCCAGCGGCGCAGCGGCGGCGAGGTGCCCGGCGCCATCGTGATCGAACGCAACCATCTGGAGTGGCGGCTCGATCCCCGTTGCGACGCGCGGATCCCCGAGGCCACCTCGGCGCACATCCGCTGGATCGTCCTGTGCGACGAGGGATACTCCTCCAGCCTGGCCGCCTCGGCCCTCAGGCAGATCGGGCTGGCGAACGCCACCGACGTGATCGGCGGCTTCCAGGCGTGGATCGCGGACGGGCTGAGGGTGATCCGCCCCGCCGTCCTCACCCGGCCGCGCGGTCCGGGCGAACCAGGCACGGACACGAGGCTGACGGCCGCCGAGCGCGCATGTGGGTGATCGCCACCGCCGGGCACGTGGACCACGGCAAGTCGGCCCTGGTCCGCGCGCTCACCGGGATGGACCCTGACCGCTGGGCCGAGGAACGACGCCGGGGCATGACCATCGACCTCGGCTTCGCCTGGACCACACTCAGCTCCGGCCGGCAGTTGGCGTTGGTCGACGTTCCCGGGCACGAGCGGTTCGTCACCAACATGCTCGCCGGCGTCGGCCCGTGCCCCGCGGTCATGTTCGTGGTGGCGGCGGACGAGGGGTGGCGGGCCCAGTCCGCCGAGCACCTGGCCGCCCTGCACGCCCTGGACGTGCGGCACGGCCTGCTGGTGGTCACCCGCACCGACCTCGCCGATCCCGGGCCGGCGCTGGAGGAGGCCCGCCTCCACCTGGAGGGGACGAGCCTGGCCGGGATCGACGCCGTGTCCGTCAGCGCCCGGACCGGGCAGGGCCTGCCCGAGTTGTCCGCCGCGCTCGACCGGCTCGCGGCCGGCTTCCCGGAACCGCGCCGGGACGGCCCGGTGCGGTTGTGGATCGATCGGGCGTTCACCGTCACCGGGGCCGGAACCGTCGTCACCGGCACGCTCACGCACGGCACGCTGCGGGTGGGCGACGAACTGCTCGCCGGGCCGGACCGGCTCCAGGTCCGCGGCCTTCAGGCGCTCAACCAGCGGCGGGACGCGGTGTCGGCGACGGCCCGCGTCGCCGTCAACGTCAGGGGCGCCGATCGCGACACGCTGCCCCGGGGCACCCCGCTGCTGACCCCGGACGCCTGGATCACCACCCGGTCGGCGGACGTGCGCCTGGAGCCCGGCGCGGACGTCGGCCGGGAACTCGTCTTCCACCTGGGCTCCGCCGCCGTTCCGGTCCGCCTGCGCCCTCTCGGCGCGGGCACGGCCCGTCTCACCCTGGCCCGGCCCCTGCCGCTCAAAGTCGGCGACCACGGCCTGCTCCGCGATCCCGGCCGCCGGATGATCGTGGCGGGGGTGCGCGTCCTCGACGTACGGCCGGCGCCCCTGCGACGACGGGGAGCCGCGGCGGTCAGGGGGGCCGCGCTCGCCGGCGTGACCGTGCCCACCGCCGCCGACCTGCTGCGCTGGCACGGACTGCTGAGCCGGGCCGAGCTGACCGCGATGGGCGCCGCCCCCGATGGGCCGCCGGTGACGGGCGACTGGTTCGCCGACCCCGGCCACTGGTCCGAGCTGCGGCGCCGCCTGACGGAGCAGGTGTCGCAGCGCGACCAGGGGATCACGGTGGAGGCCGCCGCCCGGCTGCTCGGCCTGCCCGACCGGCGGCTGGCGCGGGCGCTGGTCGCCGAGCCGTTGACGGTCAGAGCAGGAGTGATCGTCGATGGCGACCGGGCGCGGGCGCCGATGCCGCCGCAGGTCGAGAAGGCCGTCGCCCGGCTGCGGAGCGACCTCGCCGGCCGTCCCTTCGACGCCCCCACCGCCGAGCGCCTGACCGAGCTGCAACTGACCGGCGCCGCCCTCGGCGCGGCCATGCGTGCGGCGGCGTTGCTGCACATCGGGCGGAACGTCGTCCTCCTGCCGGACGCGCCGGAGCTGGCGGTCGCCGTGCTGAGCACGCTGCCCGCGCCCTTCACCGTCAGCCAGGCCCGCACGGCCCTGGGCACGAGCCGCCGCGTCGCCGTACCGCTCCTGGAGTACCTCGACGCCCGGGGCCACACCCGCCGGGTCGACAACGACTCCCGGATCTGCCTTCCACCCGCCGGGTCCGGCGCGGGGCTCTGACGCACCCGTCCACATGCGGCACGTGGGTCGGCGCACGGGGTCAGCGGAGGGCGGCCTCGTGTACCAGGTCGCCGCCGTGCGCGCGGGCGCCCTACGGCCAGGGCGCCAGGACGGCCGGGACGCGGCATCGCCTTTCGAGCCCGTGCCGGAGCCGCAGCTCCACCAGGCGGCAGAGGACCTGCGGGAGTCGACCCTTGATCCACTTGGTGGGAGATCAGTAGGGTTGGACGCTTTCCTCCTCACCCCGTCCCGGAGTGCCTCATGCGCCGCCATCGTTTCGGCCGGCTCGCCGCCGGTCTCGCGGCCCTCTACCTGGCCGTCGTGATCGTCCTCGCCGTCGTCGGACTGGTCACCGGCGACCTCGTCCCTCTGTGGAGAGTCGTCACGGACCCGAACGGACACACGGCGGAGGAGATCCGGTCGTGGCCGTGGCTGCCCGCCCTGCTGGTGCCGATCGCGGCGGTGCAGGCGTGGGCGTACCGGGAGGTGTTGCGCGGGCGGCTGCGCGGGGAACCGGCGCGGCACGGCTGGGAGGCGCGCCTGCTGCGGGTCGCTCTCTACGCCATGGTCGTGTACATCCTGACCTGGCGGCTGCCGATCCCCTACCTGTGGTGGATGTCGCTGGTCGCCGATGTGATCGAGCTCGTGGTGGTCTGGCTGTTCTTCCGCGTGCTGTGGGGGAGTACCCGCCGATGGCTACTGGTGCTCATGCTTGTGACCGGCGTGCTCAGCGTGGTGTATGACGTCCTCAACACCGTCGCGTACGAGATGGGCGACTACCTCTTCGGTGGGCAGGGCTGGACCTGGGCGCTGGACGTCCTGTGGTCGGTGTGGCTGGCGTCGCTGCTGGTGGCGCAGGCGCGGGATCCGCGCTGGAGCGGCGTGACGGTACGGGCCGGCATGATCGCGGTCTTCTTCTCCCTCCTGTCGTCCGGCTCGGTCTCGATCGTGGCGTTCGGCGGCGCGGACGAGGTGCCGTGGAAGTTGCTGACGCCCTCGCTCCTGGGCGCGGTCTCGGTCTTCTCGCTGGTCTGGTGGGCACGGTCCGCGCACGACCTGGGCACGCTCCAGCCTCCCACGCCCCGGACCGAGCCCATGCGGGCACGCGCCCGTCGGTGGCCGCTGCCGGCCATGGCGATCCTGCTCCCGCTGGTCCCCGCGGCCGTCAACCTCGCGCAGGGGGTGCCGTTCTGGCTCGGACCGAAGAACATGCTGGGCGACGCGGTACGCGAGTACACCGGGGCGGAGGCCACCGCGTACTGGTTCGCGCTCGACCTCCTCGTCGGCGTCGGCGCGCCGGCGGTACTGATCCTGGTCGCCGTGCGGCGGCGGACGCGTACGTTGCTGCGCGCCACGACGCTGAGCCTGTTCCTGCTGGGCGGGATCGGCGCCGTGAGCGCGTTCACTTCGGAGCACTCCACCTTCTTCGGGGAGCTGTGGCTCTACCCGGAAAGCCTCTATGTCGAGCGGGGCGCCGTCGTCCCCTACGACGGCGCCCAGCTCCTGTCTCCCGGCATCTCCCCGCTCTGGTACGCCTTGGCGCTCACCGCCTCCGGCCTCGTCCTGCTCTTGCTGTACGCCGCCCCGCCCGCTCACCGCGTCCGCCACCACGTCCTCCTGGCAGGGCTCGCCTCAGCCGTGGCCCTGTGCCTGCTGCCTGCGGCGGACATGGCCCGCGGCCGCGTCACGAACTGCGACATGCCCGAGCCGTGGGAGATCGACACGGGCGAGGCGGAGCCGCGCGAGCTGACGGCCGAGCAGAGGTTCGTGTGCTCCCTGCGCGGCGACCACCGCACACAGAGCCTGCACGTGTTCCCCGACACCACGCCCGACCAGGTCGTGCTCACCTACGGGCGCCATCTGTGCGGCGTCCACACCCGCAACGACCCACGGGAGCTGGCCCGGCTGAAGATCGACCGCGCGTCCCTCACCTATCCTCTGGCCGACATCTGTCCCAGCGCCACCACCATCGTCCAGGCCGCGAAGGCCGAGCAGGACCAGGAGATCGCGGCGATGCAGGCCGACTCCCAGGCCATGTGCGACGCCACGCCGCGCCACCGCCCGCGCACCAAGCCGGCCCGGGCGATCCGGATCAAGGAGCCGCAGTGGACCGACTACGGGGTGCTGCAGACGTACGAGGGAGAAGGATCGGAGGAGACCGAGCCGGACATGGACCCCGGCAACGGGGTGGTCTCCTCCGCGCGCGGCATCCTGGCCGTCATGACCCACCCCGACTTCGACCTTTGCGTCACCCTGGAGACCTACACCCGCCGGCCGCCAGTCGAGACCAAGGGCTGGGACAAGGTGGTCGAGGTCGGCTACTACAGCCCGGGCGGCCAGATCGTGCTCAACGACAGCCTCAGCGGCACCGAGCTGCCCAACCTCGCCCTCGACGGGCGCAAGGGGCACTACCGCATCCGCGTGCACTACGCCTGGTTCCCCTGGAAGGGCGAGGCGCAGGGTGGGCAGCGGCTGCTGATCATGGCGTATCCCGGCAAGGGCGACAGGGAGATCGTTCACCGGAACCGGAAGGTGACCTGATCCTCCTTCGGCGCCGGCGGCGGCCAGTGCCAGGTGAGCCTGGAGGCCCTTGACCCCGGCGCCGAAGAACGCCCGCCTCCTTGGGCTGATCTGTCCTGAGGGCCCGCGACCGTCCTGCTGCGCGCTCTCATCTCCGTACGCCGAGCGCTACGCGAACTCCTGTCCCCGCCGAACCCGCAGGCACGGCAGGAGGAGACTCGCACGTCCGGGTCATCCTGCAGAACCTGGAGGTGCGTGACGGTGTGCACGTGGTGATCTACCCCTACGAGAACGGGCGCGTCGCCCGCCACGGATTCCATCCTGACGGGCGGTACCGGGTTCACCCCTTCGGGTGAGGCCGGGCCGATTCCTCCGGCCTAGCTTCGACGTCGTGCGTTTCCTACGTCTCATACCTCTCAACGTCGTCATGCTCGTCGGCTGGACAGCCCCGGCCCATGCCGGGGACCACCGCTCCGTCCACGGCACGCCGGGCGTCGCAGCCGCTGGATCCTCGCGTCCGGACGAAACGAGGTCAGCATGACTGCGTCCTCCCCGCGTTCCCGTTCTGCCAGATCAACCGCCATCGATGTCACGTGGTTCTTCGCGATCGCCGTGCTGCTGTGTTTCGCGCTGTCCGTTCCGATGGTCTTCCGGCTCGTCCCGACGGACCTCTACAACCTGATCACTCCGATCATGCAGCAGTCCCCGCTGCTCGCGGCGATCATCATGTGGCTTGCCCGACGGCCCGGGACGTTCCGGGAGACGTTCGCCACCAGGTGGCGCGGCACACCCAAGTGGGCGGGCATCGGCATCGGCCTCATCGCCGCGATCGCCGCGATCCAGACCGCCATCGCACTGGCATCGGGGATCTGGCGGCTCAACCCGCTTGACCAGATCTTCGCGGCGACCATATGGATCGTTCCGGTCTTCCTCATGCAGTCGGTCTTCGCCATCGGCGAGGAGTTCGGCTGGCGCGGCTGGCTGGCGACGCGCGCCGCGTCGTGGGGATTCTGGCCGCTGGCCCTGGTCAGCGGCCTGGTCTGGATCGTCTGGCACCTGCCGGTCCTCGCCGTCATCGGTGATCGACCCCTCTGGGACATCGTCGTCTACTTCGCGGGCATGCTGCCATGGGCGCCGCTGTTGCTCGCACTTCGCCGGCGGTCGGGGAGTGTCTGGCCCGCGGTCCTGACGCACGGAGCGATCAACAGCGTCCGGGTGTACCTGCTGCAATCCGTCCCCGATGCAACGGATCACCTGCTCATCGAGGTGATCGGCTGGGTGCTCACGCTCGCCGCCGCCGTGTGGCTGATGCGCCCGAGCCGGACGCAGCTCGTCCGCGATGCTCGCGAGGCAGGGCTGCTTGGGCAGGGTGGCGAGAGATCGTGAGGCGGTGATCATGCGGCGTCGAGGTCGCCTCCGCCCAAGGCCGGGCGCGGCCCGGCGACCACGGTGCCTGTTCGATCGGTTCATCGGGCCGGTTCGGTTCGCGTCGCCTGGGTGCCGACGACGGTCAGCAGCGCGAGCTTCTCGGCGGTGTCGGTCCAGAGCGCCCGGAACTCCGGCGACCGCCGCAGCAGCTCGTCCACCAGCCCGGCCGCCTCGGTGGAACCCGGTCACGGGGCCTGGGCCGGGCGCCACCCGGAACCCGGGGTGTGGAATACGACGCTGGTTGACAGGGCGGCCGGGGCTACTGCGGTGGGTGGAGCCGTACGTCCACCGGCTGATTGACGACAGTCAAGACCGCCCGTGGATACATTGGCGCACGAACGACCGGCCCGCCGCATCGCGTACGGCGGGCCGGCCCCCCGCCTCACCGGCCTGAACTCGCCTCGAAGCGGTTCCTCGACCGACCGTCAGGCAGATCCGGGCGAACGTGCCCGTCCCCCACCCGTGGCGATGGATGTCGCGCCCGCGCTCGCACGTCGAGGCGCGGCATCCAGCCCTCCGAAAGGTGACAACACGTGAAAGCAGTACGAGTCGCTTCCGCCCTGGTACTCGGCGTGGCCGCCGCCGCTCTTCTCACCACGCCGCCCGCGCTGGCCCACTCGCCCCAGCCGTCGCCGACCCCGTCCCGCGAGCCGGCGACCGACGACGGCGACGTGATCATCTCGGAGGAGGTCCACGCGGCAGGACTGATCAACTACTCCTGCGGGCCCAACTACGACCCGTACGACTACTACCCCGCCAAGGGCGACAGGTCCCGGCTGGAGTACGTGGCCGGGACGTCCCGCGGCGGGGCGGGCCTCTACAGCGGTACGTGGAACTCCAGCATCTGGTGGGCCTGGGGCAGCGGCCTGCGATCGGGCGACAAGGTCTCGCTCGACTGGTCCGACACCGGTGGCTCGTCCTACCACGCCTGCCACAAGACGATCCCCAGCGGCGCGAGCAGCGGGACCACGGGCGGCGTCAACGAAGTGACCGGCCGCTACTTCAGGGCCTGCGTGAAGGGCGGCAGCAGCTGGAGGTGCACGAGATGGTGGCACGTCCAGGGTTCGTGAGCAGCCGCCGCCGGCCGGTGCGTCCCCGTGCCGGGCGGAACCCCTCGCACCTTCCGCGCAGAAGGGAGATCCACACGATGAAAGGCTCTCGTCCCGCCGTCCGCACGGCCACGCGGGCCGCGGTGACGGTCGTCGCCGCGGTCACGACCGTGGCGGCCGTCCTCCCCGCCGCCGCGCACGCGGACGGCACATACCGCTGGCAGAACGAATACACGCGCCAGTATCTGGAGGTCTACCAGAAATCGAAGGCCAATGGCGGCATCGTCTCCGTCTGGCGCTACAACGGCGGCAAGAACCAGTTGTGGAAGGACACCAAGACCAGCGCCGGCTATTACCGCGTGCGCAACGTGAACAGCGGCAAATCGATGGACCGCTGGAACTCCACCTTTACCCCCGACTACAACGGCGCCGCGTGCCCGGTCACGCAATGGAGCTGGTGGGGCGGCGCCCAGCAGCAGTGGAAGGGCCGCAGCGTCTACAGCCGCATCTACAACCGCCGATTCCTCATTTGGTACAACTGGCAGGGCTGCCGGGGCGACGGATGGCACGACACCCTGGGCGTGCTGCAGCCCTTCCATTATTCCAACGTCATTCTCTACTCGCGCGAATACTGCACCGAGGGCAGATGGATCGGCAAGGGCGAGTGCTTCTGGAGGAGGAACGGCAAATGAGAAAGGGCACACCACCGCTGCTGGCCGCCGGGGCCGTCCTGCTGACCATCGGGATCGCCGCGGTCAACCTCCAGCCGGCGGCGCACAGCTCGGCCGCCTCCCCGACCCTCGACCCCGACCCCCTGCCCACCACGGGCGAGGTGCTGCCGGTTCCCGGGCCCACGGGGACGCTCGGACCGGAGCCGTCCCCGATCCCGGAGCCGGCGCTCACCGCCGTCCCGTCGGATCCGGGTCTGCCGATGCCGCTCGATCCGTACATGACGTCCATGGCCGACATCCACACCATCGACCTGGCCAAGGACGCCGCGACCGCCACGTGCATGCAGTCGCTCGGCTTCTCCGCCTGGACGGCGGGCGTCGTGCGGAACTGGAACCCCGAGGACTACGTCGAGGCCGACCTGATCGAACCCCTCGACGCGACGGCGGCCTCCCGGTCCGGATACCCGAGGCCCGCGCTCGACCCGGCCGTGGCGGCCGCCGCGGCGGAGCCCGCCGACCAGCGTGCGCCCACGGCGGAGGAGATGGCGGCCTACGACGGCACCGCCGCCACGACCGGGCCGGGGGAGTCCATCCCCCAGGGCGGCTGCGCGACCAGCGGCGAGACCAGCGTCCTGGGCCAGGACCACGCGCTGGCCGCCGACCCCCGGCTGCTGGCCGACGACGCGAGCTTTCTCGCCCTGGAGCACACCGCCGTCGCACGGGCCCTGAACCAGTGGGTGAGCTGCATGACGGCCAAGGGGTACGCCTACGACAGCCCGCTGAGCGCCCGCGCCGACCTGCGCTGGGCCGGCCGGGAGCCCGGTGTGGCCGCCACACAGGCGGAGAAGCAGGTCGCGGCCGACGACGCCGCCTGCGCGGACGGCGCCGGCCTGCTGCCGACGTACCGCGCGGCGAAGCGCGCCTACGAAGAGGTCATGGTCCGCGACCAGCGGCAGGCGCTGACCGAGTCGCTGTCCGTCTTCACCACCTGGGTGCGGCGTGCCAAGGCGGTACTGGCGGGCCAGTGATCCTGCCGAGGCACGTCCTTCGTCGAGCGGAGTGCACATGAAGCAACCCCTGGCCCGCCGCCTCATCACCGCGGCCGCCGTCATGACGGCCCTCATGACGGCCCTCATGACGGCCCTCGTCGCGGCGCCGCCCGAGCCGTCGCGGGCGGCCTCGGCGGCGGCGTCCGGCCCCCGCGTGGATCCCGGGCTGGCGGCGAAGCTGTCCGCGGGCGGCGAGGTCCGCGTGAACGTGGTGACGCGGGACCGCGCCGGCCTGTCCGCCGCGGCCGCCGCGGCCGGCCACGGACGGGTGATCCAGACGCTGTCGCGATTACCGGTGCTCACCGTGCGCGCCGGCCGCGCGGAGGTGGACCGGCTGGCGGCCCAGCCGGGCGTGGTCAGCGTGTCGGAGGACGTGCCGGTCCCGCCCACGCTCGCCGAGAGCGTGCCCCTGATCGGCGCGGACCGCACCCGGGAGGCGGGGCTGACCGGCGAGGGCAGCGCGGTGGCCGTCCTGGACTCGGGCGTCGCGGTTCACCATCCGTTCTTCGGCGGGCGCGTCGTGGCCGAGGCGTGCTTCTCGCCCAGCGACGCCGCCTACGGTGCCTCCAGCCTGTGCCCGGACGGCGCCGACCAGCAGGAAGGGCCCGGAGCGGCGGACGCCGACAGCGGGCCGTGCGCGTACCTGGACTGCGCCCACGGCACGCACGTGGCCGGGATCGTCGCCGGGCAGGAGACCGGCGACGCGGCGGGCGGGGTCGCTCCGGGGGCCGGCCTCGTCGCCGTTCAGGTCTACAGCAGGTTCGACTCCTTCTCCTACTGCGGGAGCGCCGGGCCGCCGTGCCTGCTGAGCTTCGTCAGCGCCCAGCTCGCGGGGATGGAGAAGGTCCTGGACCTGATCGACGAGGGCGTCCCGGTGGCCGCGGTCAACCTCAGCCTGGGCAGCGGCAGGTACACCTCCCCGTGCGACGACGATCCGCGCAAGCCCGCGATCGACCGCCTGCTCGCCGCCGGGGCGCTCACGGTGGTGGCCGCGGGCAACAACGGCTACACCGACGCCGTCAGCGCCCCGGCCTGCGTCTCCTCCGCCGTCGCGGTGGGCAGCACCACCGACCAGGACGAGGTGTCCTCCTTCAGCGATCGCGGCCCGCTGCTGGACCTGTTCGCCCCCGGGACGGACATCGTCTCGTCGGTGCCGGGCGGCCGGTGGCAGTCCATGAGCGGCACGTCGATGGCCGCCCCGCACGTCGCCGGAGCTTTGGCGGTGCTGCGCCAGGCACGTCCCGACGCCACGCCGGCCGAGATCGAGGCGGCGCTGAAGGACACCGGCAAGCCCATCGCCTACGGCGGCGGCGGCACTCCCCGCATCCAGCTCGACGAGGCCGCTCTCGGCTCCGCGGCCCGCCCCGGCCCGCACCAGCTCTTCCAGACCCGCACCCGCGTCCTCGGCAACGTCCAGATCAGCGCGAACTCGACGTTGACCGTCCCCCTCGCGGGCGTCGCCGGGCTCCCCGCCGACGGCATCGCCGCCGTCGCGGTCAACATCGCCGCCAAGGGCGACTTCTTCAACACCGGCTCGCTGGCCGTCTACCCCTCCGGCGAGCCCGAACCGAAGGGCGACGTGCTCTTCTACGACGCCAGCCGGTACGCCTCCACCATGGTCGTGGCGAAGGTCGGCGAGGACGGCGCGCTCAAGCTGGAGAACCGTAGCGGCCAGGCCGTCCGGGTCTACCTCGACGTGCACGGCTACACCCTCGACCACGCCGCGTCCGACGTCGGCGGCACCTACCACCCGGTCGCGCCGTCGCGGATCGCCGACCGGGTGCCGGTCGCGGCGCTGGGCAATCTCGAACTCACGACGCCCGGCCTGCCCTCCCCGCAGAGCGTCGCCCTGACGGTGCTGGTCAAGAGCGCATCCACCGGCACGATCCGGGTCTATCCCGCGGGGGACGCCTTCCCGGCCGACGCCAACGTGGACTACCCCGCCAACACCCCCGTGCAGTTCTTCACCATCGTCAGGCCCGGCGCCGACGGGAAGATCAATCTGCACAATCTGGGCGGCGGCGCGGCCGAGGTCTCGGTCGAGGTGAGCGGCTACTACACCGCCGCCGAACGCGCCTCACTCGTCAAGGCGATCGCCCCGGTCCGGGTCGGCGACGGCGTGACGGTCGCCGCCGGCGGCACGTACGTGCTGCGCCCCTCCGGCGGCGACATCCCTACGGCGGGCGTCACGGCCGTCGGCGTCGCCGTCACCGCCACCGGGACGGCGAACGGCACGGTCGAGGTCGTCCCGTCCGGCAGCGCCACCGGCGTGCGGACGGTCGCGTACACGGCGGGCCGGAGCACCGTCGGCTTCGCCACGGCCGCGCTCCGCCCGGACGGCACGGTCGTGCTGAGGAACACCGGCGCCTCCCCGGTCAAGATCTCGGTGGACGTCTACGCCTGCTTCACCGGCTGACCTCCAGGTTCTGCGGTTCCGCCGGCCATCCGCCACCCCCCTTGGAGCCCGTCATGAACAGATCCACGATCAGAGCGCTCGGCATCGGCGCGGCCGTCGCGCTGCTCACGGCCGGGCTGACCGTCCCGGCGGGCGCGGCCGCTCCGCCGGACACCCCGCCGCCGCAGGAGCCTTCCTCGTCGGTGGCCCCGGCCGAGCGGGACCGCGTGCTGGCCGCGGACTGGCGTACCTCGCCGGACCTCGCCTGGACCACCGAGGGCGACGCGACCGGCTTCCACCTGCTGACGGCCGAGGAACGCACCGGCTACACCTGGCGCACGCTGGCGACGCTGAGCGAGCCCGGCTTCGAGACCGACCGCTGGATCGGCAACGTCTGCTTCACCGCCTCCGGCAGGAAGGCGGTGGCCGTGTACGCGCCGCGCGCCTTCACCAACCAGGCGGACCTGTTCGACCGCGGCGCCTTCACCGCGCTCATCGACGTGCCCACCGGCAAGGTGACCAAGCTGCCGATCCACTCCTCGCTCGCCTACTTCAACCCCGGCTGCGGCCAGGGAGAGCGCAGCGTGATCACGCAGGCCAGGGGAGGGGACCAGCCGGGCGGCCCGCCGGCGCGCACCCGGCTGTCCGTGCTCGACGCGGCCTCGGGACGGATGGCCGCGCCCGTCGAGCAGGCCGGGCAGATCACGTCCGCCATCCCCGTGAACGGCGGCATCGTGGCCGCCGCCGGCAGCAGCCTGCGGTTCCTTCCGTCGCGCGGGAGGCCGCGCGACCTCGCCAGGGCGGCGTCGGTGCCGTTCAGGCTGGCCGCCGACGCCGGCGGCGGCGTGGTGTTCATGGAGCACCAGGGGGACGTCGCCCGCGTGCGCCGCGTGCCCGTCGCCGGGGGCGAGGCGGCGGAGCTGGCCTCGGGGCCGCTCACCGAGGTCGACGTGCGCGCGGGCACGGGCGGGAAGGTGTTCCTCACCGGAAGCCTCACGACCGCGCGGCCGCTGCCCGCCCCGGTGACCCGCGTGGACGTCCCCGCCACGGCCCGGCTCTCCTCGCACGGGCGGCTGGCCGTCCTGCCGCAGACGCGGCCCTCGATGGGATCGGGCCGGGAGCCGTCCGCGGAGTGGGTGCGGTCGATGACGTCACAGCGCCCCGATGAGCCCCAGGTCGTCCATCTGAAGACCAGGATCACGACCACCGGCAGGGAGACCGGCTTCACGGTACGGACCTCGGACGGCGTGCCCGACACCGGCGCCGCCGCCGACACCGGCGCCGCCGCCGACACCGGCGCCGCCGCCGACACCGGCGCCGCCGCCGACACCGGCGCCGCCGCCGACACCGGCGCCGCCGCCGGCACCGGTTCCCCCGCGGTGACGGCCGCCACGTCGATGACCGGCACCGTCGACACCGGCGCCTACTGTTCCGTGCCGCGCAACGATCCGTACACGCAGGTGTACCAGCCGACGCCGCGCCAGGTGGAGTGGGCGGCGGACCAGGCGGTGGTCGGCAACCTGACGATGCTGCGCCCCACCGGCTGGAAGCAGTCGGGCCTGACGCAGTGGCGGCCGCAGGGCGAGTTCCCGCCGCTCTCCCTGGCGGGCGGCGGCCGGGTCCCGGTACAGGTGTTCCTCGGCATCATGTCGCAGGAGACGAACCTCTGGCAGGCCACGGGCCACGTGCTGCCGGGAAGCACCGGCAACCCGCTGATCGGCAACTACTACGGCCGTGAGCTCTACAACGACGACCCCTCCGACGACTGGGTGATCAACTGGGACAAGAGCGACTGCGGGTACGGCATCACCCAGATCACCGACGGCATGCGCAAGCAGGGCCACGAGCGTCCCTGCAAGCCGGACGAGAACTTCTGCGAGGTCGCGCTGCCCGCCTGGCAGCAGCGGGAGATCGCCGTCGACTACGCCACGAACATGGCCGCCGGCCTGCGCATCCTCCAGGACAAGTGGAACCAGACGCGCAACGCCGGCCTGATCCACAGCAACGGCGACTCGGCGTGGCTGGAGAACTGGATCTTCGCCATCTGGGCCTACAACTCGGGCTTCCACCCCGACCAGCACGACGGCTCGCCGTGGGGGGTGGGCTGGGCCAACAACCCCGCCAACCCCGTCTACCCGGCCAACCGCCACTTCTTCAACAGCAACCCGCACGACCCCGCGGAGCCGCAGCTGTGGCCCTACGAGGAGAAGGTCATCGGCTTCGCCGCCTACTCCATCTCCACCCCTGACGGCCCCGGTTTCCGTCCCGCCTGGTGGGTCAGCGTCGATGACCGCAACGCCGCCAAGCCGCTCGTCTCGTCCTTCTGCGAGCCGGGCAAGAACGACTGCGACCCGGGCGACGCGGCCGCGCCGTGCAAGCACAAGGACGCCTCCGGCCAGTACGACCTGAAGTGCTGGTGGCACACCCCGACGTGGTACCGGATGTGCGGCAGCGGCGTGTGCGGCCACGAGCTGCTGCGCTTCGACACCTCCTATCCCGAGCAACCCGACGGCACCCACTACGCGCCCAACTGCTCGCTCAGCGGCATCCCGGCCAACGCCTACGTCGTGGACGACGTGCCGTCCTCGGTGCCGATCGTGCGCTCGGGCTGCAGCAGGACCTGGGGCAACTACGGCTCGTTCACGCTGTACTTCAACGAGGCCGAGCCCGCGCCGTACGTCTCCAGAGTCGACTTCCACCAGCTCGGCGGCGGCTTCGGCGACCACTTCTGGTTCACCCACACCAGGGACGCCACCAACGCCGGCCAGCTCAAGTTCGGCGTCACCGGCATCTGGCGCCCGCCGAGCTCCATGACCGGGTGGACGCGCATCAAGGTGCACATCCCGGAGATCGGCGCGCACACCCAGCTCGCCGACTACGTCATCGATCCCGGCGGCAACGCCCCCACCCGGCACCGGGTCGTGGGCCAGTACTGGCAGAAGAACACCTGGGTGGACCTCGGCGTGTTCCACCTCGACTCGGGCGCCAGCGTGTCGCTCAGCAACCTGACCAGACGCGAGGAGGGCCGCAACTGGGACTGGGACATCGCCTTCGACGCCATGGCCTTCATCCCGACGACCAAGCCGAAGGTCGACTATGTGGGCCTCGGCGACTCCTACTCGGCAGGGCAGGGCAACGAGCCGTACGACGAGATCAGCAACTTCACCCTCGGCACCCGCGGCTCGACCTGCCACCGGTCGAAGGCCGACGCCTACGCGCGGATGATCAAATGGCCCGGCTCGTCCGCCACCATCGAGAGCGAGGCGCGCACCGGCAACGGCACCACCGGCTTCGCCCTGCTGGCCTGCTCGGGCGCCCAGACCAAGCACGTCGCGGGCGACGCGTACGCCAACGGCGAGCCGCCGCAGATCGACCAGGGCTACCTGGACGCCGACACCGATCTGGTGACCCTGTCGATCGGCGGCAACGACGCCGGCTTCTCCGACGTCATCAGCCGCTGCACCGTCGGCCTCAACTGCCGCGACGACAGCACCGAGCGGGCCATCGCGGCGCTCGACGGCCCGCTCGCCGACACCTTCACCAAGATCCACCAGAAGGCGCCGAACGCCCGCGTCATCGTCCTGGGCTACCCGCACCTGTTCAACGTGCAGAACGAGGCGCCGCTGACCTGCATCAGCTCCCTGCGCATCGGCCAGCTCGACGCCCTGTGGCTCAACGACATGACCGACCGGATGAACGCCGTCAGCGCGGCCGTCATCGCCCGCCTGCGCCAGCAGGGGGTCGACATCTCCTTCATCGACCCGGTGCCGGCCTTCACCGGCCACGCCATCTGCGACAACGACCCCTACGTGCGGGCGATCGACATCACCACCGACGGAGCCTCCTACCACCCCAACCCCGCGGGCCAGCGAGCGTACGCCGCGCTGGTGCAGTCCGCACTGAACGGCTGACCGGAGGGCGGCGGAACGCGTCGCCGGGCGGGCGCAGGCGGGGCCTGCGCCCGCCCCCTGATCAGGACCCGATGGCTACCGCAGCCTGCCGTACAGCTCGGCGATCTCGGCTTCGTCGGCGACGAGCGGCAGCTGGTCGAAGGTCAGGGTCCAGCCGTTCGAGACGCCGCCGGTGTCGTCGACGCGCTCGACGATGCCGAAGCTGATCGCGTCGGTCTGACCCTTGGGCAGGAGCGTGCCGTGCCATTCCAGGTAGGTCGCGCCGTTGACCTTCACGGCTTGCCCCGGCTCCAGCCGGACGTCGCTGACCTGTGCGAAGAACCTGTTCAGGTAGGCGAGCTTGCCCTGCGTGGTGCGCAGCGTGCCGCCGTTCAGGCCGGGGGCGGACAGCGGCGCACCGGTGAGCCGCGCCACCAGGGCCTGCGCGTCCTCGTTGTTCCATGCCTTGGCGCGGGCGACGAGCTCGTCGGGGCCGAGGACCGGCCTGCGGACCTGGTCTGGGGTGCCGCCGTCGGCGACGCCGGCGAACAGGTCGGGCAGCTCGGGGGCGAGCGGCCTGAACAGGGTGTGCCGGTCGTAGTAGCGGCGGCCTTGCACGACCTTGCCGCCGTCGGTCAGCTGGACCCGGTAGACCGCGTCGTAGGCGACCTCGTGCCCCTTGACCGTGGCCTCGTTGCGCGCTTCGAACATCACGGCGGGACCGTTCACAGCGACGCGTGTGCCTCGGAACCGGAAGTCGGGTATCAGGCTGAGCGTTCCGCTGATCGACCTTCTGATGGCCTCCTCGCCCTGGAGCAGCGGAGCGCTCGCCTTCGCCGGTTCCCACAGCGTCGCGTCCTTGGACCAGATGTCGACATAGGCGCCCACCCGGTCAGGGGTGGTGACCTTGCCGAACGTGATCTGCCGCTTGATGAACGTGCAGGCGTTGGGCGACACCCAGCCGCTGATGGAGGAGACCTCCGCCCGTGCGTCGGCGCAGCCGGCCGCTCGGTCCCAGCCTTCCTCAGTGGCCTGAGCCGGGCTCGCGATCGTGCACAACGCAAGCACCGTGCCGACCGCGAGACCCATCCCCGCCAACCGCGTCGTCTTCATGACCAGCCCTTTCGATGTTCTTTCAGGTGACACCGAAATTAGGCTGATCCGCTGCGCGCCGAATCTGTCGTCGTGACGGTAGCCGGGCGTGCCGCGCGCGCACCGGGCGTTCGGCCGGCGCCGGCTCGACCGGCCAGTAGGAGGAGGGGGTCTCCTCCTACAGGAGTATCGATCTCCGGATCTGCCTGGATACCGTTGACGCATGCGATGGCGTGGCAAGGCGCTGGATGTCCTGCTCGTGACGGCCGCCATCGGCTTCGACGTCCTGACCACCTGGCACACCTGGGGGACCGCGTCGGCGCCCGTGGTGATCTGCGGCGCCTTCTCCGTGCTGGCCGGGGCTCCCATGGGGTTCCTGCGGCGGTGGCCGGTGGCGGTGGCCGGCTACCTGGCGGGGCTGCTCGTCCTCACCGACCAGCTCGGCGCGTTCACCGTCAACACCGTGCAGATCCTGCTCCTCGCGGCCCTCGGCGTCGTCGCCCACAGGACGCGGCCGCTCACCGTGACCTGCTCGGCTCTGGTCGTGGGCGTGGCCACCGCGGTCAACCTGGCCGATCCCGCCCACCCCTTCACGGCCAACGCCTGGTGGTACTGCGCCGGAGCCGTCGTGGTGCCCGTTCTGATCGGCGTCTACCTGCGCGGCCCGGCCGGACGCCTGCCCGAGCGCGACGTCACTCCGGACGTGCTGCTGGCCGGCGGCGGGCTCACCCTGACCGTCCTGAACACCTGGACGGGCTGGGACACCGCCGGCGGGCCGGTCTGGGTCTCCGCGTCGGTGGTGGTGCTCGCGGGCCTGTCCATGGGCGTCGCGCGGCGGCTGCCGGGGCTGGTGTTCGTCCTCCAGGTCGTCCTCATGCTGCTGGCCGACCGGTACTTCGAGGAGGCGACGGCCACCTGTGTCATGCTCGTCCTGGTCGCCGTGGGCGTGTTCGCCATGCGCGTGGCCTCCTGGCTCTGGACATTCGTCGTCCACCTCGTCGCCGTCCTCGCCATCGCCGCCTTCACCGCCGCGCTGGCCGACGCCGGGTCGCAGCCGACGCGGGTCCTGGCGCTGATGACGCTCGTCGTGGCCCCCGTGGCGAGCGGCCGCTACCTGCGGGCCCGGCAGGCCGCGAACCAGGCGGAACGGCTGCGCCGTCGCGAGTCGCAACAGCGCGCCCTGGCTCAGGTGCGTGCCGACCAGCTGGCCGAGCGCGAGAGCATCGCCCGCGAGATGCACGACATCGTCGCCCACCACGTCGGCGCCATGGTCCTGCGAGCCGGCGCCGCCCGCTACTCCGACCCCGGCGGGCCCTCCAGCCAGGCGCTCACCGACATCCATGACGCCGGCCACCAGGTGCTCGAAGACCTCCGCGGCCTGCTCGACCTGCTGCGTGACCCCGACAAGCAGCCCGACCTGCTGGCCGACCCGGCCACCGTGATGCGCCGGTCGGCCGAACGCATGAGCGCGGCGGGGCTGCTCGTCGAGCTCGACATCGGCCCCGAAGTGGCGCGGGCGCCTCTGATGGCCCGCGCCTCGGCCGCCCGGATCGTCCAGGAGGGGCTCACCAACGTCCTCAAACACGCGGGGGCGGGCACCTGGGTGCGGGTGAGCCTCACCGCGGCCCCCGGCGGGCTGGCCGTCGAGGTGCGCAACGGCCGTCCGGCCGCCGCGCCGCTCAGCCTGCCCTCCTCCGGGCAAGGGCTGCGCGGCATGCGCGAACGCGCCCACGCGCTCGGCGGCACCCTCACCGCCGGTCCGGCCGAGGACGGCGGCTGGCTGCTGACCGCCCTGCTGCCCACCAGGCACGCGGCGTGATCCGCCGGTCGGCGTACAGACGGCGGCGAGCGGGGTTCAGCCGGCCGCGGACCGCACGATGCCGTCGACCAGAGCGGCCAGACGGTGCGGCTGGGACAGGAACGGACAGTGGCCGCTGGTCAGCCTGCGGATCTCGGAGGCTCGGGCTGCCATCCGCTCCTGCAGGGCGGGCGGGACGGCTTGGTCCCGCTCGGTGACGATGTAGGTGGCGGGGATGTCGTGCCACCCGGCCGTGTCGGCCTTCTCCGTGAAGGACCGCCTGGTCTGGTTGACCAGGCGGCTCATCTCCTGCTCGGCCTCGGCGTCCGGCAGGTCGCCGTAGAGCGAGGTGCGTGGCTGGTCGATGAGGGGGAACAGGCCGCTCGTGTCGTCGGGGTCCGGCAGGCCGTGGAGGGTGCACAACGACTGTCCCCGGTCCGGCAGGTACGCGGCCAGGTAGATCAGCCGCTCGACGTTGCCCGCTCCGGTGGCGGCCTCGGTCGTCGGGATGCCTCCGTAGGAGTGGGCGAGCAGCACGATCGGGCCTTCGACCGCGGCCAGTTCCGCGGCGAGCACGGCGGCGTCGTCGTGCATGCCCGCGGTGGGACGTTCGCCGGCGCTCGGAAGCGCGGGCGTGCGCGTGGCGTAGCCGAGCGCGTGCAACTCGGGCTGGAGCCTCGTCCAGGTGCTCGGCCGGTGCCAGGCGCCGTGGACCAGCATCACGGTGGTCATGAAGGGACTCCTAGGCTCCTAGGTGATCGATGGGGAGCAGTCGCAGGATCTCGCCGGACAGAAGCTCGTCCGGGCCCTTGAGGGCGTCGGCGAGTTTCGTGTCGGTGCAGAAGATCATCTCTGCGGCGATCCTGTCCTGCACGATCCGGGCGACGTTGTCCAGGGCGACGGGGATCGGCTTGGAGGGGAGCTCGGCCGTGGATATGTCGATCAGGTGGGTGTCGGCCTGTGCCGGGTCCATGAACTTCTTGATGATGAGGGAGTTCTGGTTCAGGGAGGATGTGGTCCAGATCGTGAAGACGACGACGTACAGGCCCTTCCACGCGTTGTCGCCGAGTTGCCCGCGCCAGCGGGTCATGATGTCCGCGACGCCTTCGATCTGCACTTTGGACGCCCAGTACATGTTGGTGCGGATGTTCGGATACACGCTGCCCGAGTAGTCCTCGAAGGAATCCATGTCGAAGGAGCGGCTTCGTGTGGTGTGCGCGATGAATTCGCGTGACCTGTCGAGAATGTTCGCGCACGACTGCTGAAGACCAGGTGGAAGTCTCGCCTCGTCGAGCTGCCGCCGGGCCTTGGTCATCGTGGCGGAGACGTCCTGGAGCGGCTGGATCCAGCCGTCCGCCGGCCCCTTGAACGCGACCATGTCCAGGTCGTGCGGATCGATCCTGGCGCTCTGGAACGCCGGGACCTGCTTGGGCAGGTACGGGGCGATGACGGCGAAGATGCCCAGCGGGAGGTGCGCGATCGACTTCGCCAGCTCGTAGATCTCGTCGACCGGGTGCGACGACTCCAGTGCCCGCCCGTTCGAGACGAGGCTGTACAGGCCACCCCGATGGTCGTTCTGGACGACGATGACCGGGCTCAGGTGGTTGACCAGGCCGGCTTTCAGCGCGGCGTAGTTCCGCCGCGTGTCGGCGTTGACCGCACGGATCGCGTCGCGTGCCGGTCGTTGTCCGGCAGCGTCCGACGGGGATGTGCCGGCACGTGCGACGGGCAGGACGTTGCCGCCGAGCAGCGTCGTGGCACCGGCTGCGGTGGCGGTGCCGAGGAACGTTCTGCGTGTGACCACTGTCTGACCTGCCTCTCCAGAGCCGCCGTACCTCACGCGGAAGGATCGGCGAGGTGGCCCGAGCCGTCCTGGACCGGAAAGTTGACTTAACGTTTGTGTATGGTAACGGTAAGTAGCGGGTCCTTTGGTTCGGGACAAGTGAGGTCCGCAACTGTGGCCATTGCGTCGTAGGCAGGAGAGGGAATGTCAATTCTCAAGGGCGTTCCGCCGGTCGTGCCCGTCTCACGCGGGCCTCGGCTCGCCGGTACGGCGATCGGCGGCGTCGCGCTGCTTGTCGCCACGTTCGCCGCCATGCTCGTCCCGGCCGCGACCGGCGCACGCGCCGCGATCGGGACCACCAAGTGCACTGGTTCCCAGGCGGTGACCTACACGCCCGGCCTCACCGATCAGCCCCGGGAGGTCACGGTCAGCGGGACAGCCCCTCTGCTCGACTGCGTCTCCACCAGTGATCCCACCATTTTCCAGGCCACGTCGACCTTCTCCGCGACAGGGACGTTCTCCTGCACCTCCGGCACGAGGGCCGGAAGCCGGAAAATCACCTGGAACAACGGCAACACCAGCACGCTGTCCTCCACCTCCACCGTCTCGCTCAACGACGCCGAAACCGTCGTTCTGATCAAGGGCGTGGTGGTCGACGGCGAGTTCAAGGGAGCGCGGTGGACCGGCACGTTCGCCATGTTCGGCACGAAGCCTCTGGCCTGTCTCACCACGCAGGGGCTCGCCGGCGTCTCCGGCCCGCTCACCCTGAGCATCGGCTCCCTGTGAACGGGCCCCTGTCAGGCCCGGGTGACCGTCGCCGGCGGGTCAGCAGGGCTGGAGGGCGGGCAGGCGGCCCTGGAAGAAGGCGGCCGGTGTGACGCCCATCAGCGTACGGAACTCGGCCGTCATGTGGGACTGGTCGTAGTAGCCGGTGGCCGTGGCCAGGTCGGCCCAGCGGCCGCCGGCGCCGCCGCCAGGTGCCGGAGCACCAGGCCGTGGTCGCCGCCCGCGTGCCTCAGGGCGGCGATCAGCGGATCGCAGGAGGCGCCCCACAGGTCCCCGAGGCGGACCACCCGGTCCACGACCTCGCTCACCGGGACGCCGAGCAACGCCCTGGTGGCGCCGGGACGCAGCCGCAACCGCAGGCAGAACGGGAGGTCCTTGCCGACGTGGTACGAGGCCCGGGTGCGCGGGCCGATCACGAGCAGGTCGCCGTGCCCGGCGCGGGACGTACGGAAGACCAGGGACGTGCCGGGATCGGGGAGGTGCACCAGCGGCGGCCGCGCACCCGCCGCGGGATCCTCCGCCCTCAGCACGCTCACCGCCTCGACCAGCGGGCGCAGACCGTCCGGCACGGTCATCGGGACCTCGATGCTCATGACCACACCGTAGCCGCGCCGCAGGCTGCGCACGTGTGCCGAAAGTTCCTATCAAGGCTGGTGGGCGGGGCGGCAGAGTGAGCCGCATGATTGTTGTCACAGGTGCCACGGGCACGGTGGGCGGTGAGGTGGTCCGGCTGCTGGCGGGCCGGGGCGAGCGGGTCCGGGCGATGACGCGGGAACCGTCGAAGGTCGCGGTGTCACCGGAGGTGGAGGTCGTACGGGGGGATTTCGACGATCCCGGGTCGTTGGCCGCAGCGGTGCGCGGCGCCGACGCCGTGTTCCTGCTCAGTGCCCCCCAGCCCGTGGCTCGTTCGGCATGACGAGGCGATGGTCGTGGCGGCGCGGGCCGCGGGAGTGCGGAAGGGGGTGAAGCTGTCGGCGATCGGCACGGGAGAGGAGGTGCTGGGGGAGACGCTCGGGCGGCCCGTCGAGACGGCGGACGTGCCGCTGGAGGTCTACCGCACGCGGCTGATCGCCGCCGGGGCGGATGCCGAGTTCGCCGACGTCGCGGTCGACGGCTCCCGGCTGGTGGCGCGGGACGGCAACGCCCGGCTCACCCCTGACGTCGAGCGGGTGCTGGGACGTTCACCCCGTACGTTCCGCACCTGGGCGGCCGATCATCTCCGGTGACGCCGGCCGCCGGGTCAGGGCGAGTGTGCCGTCACCTGTTCCAGGCCACCAGGAACTCCGCCAGCGAGATGCGCCCGTCCACGTCCCCGTCGTGCTCGTCCGAGGCGTGAAAGATGGAGTCGAGTTCGGCCGCGGTGACCTCCTCGCCGCGGGCGTTCATGGCGAGCGCGAACTCCTCGCGGGTGATGTAGCCGTCCCGGTCGCGGTCGAACTCCCTGAACGTGGCGGCCGGGTCGTCAAGGTCTGGCATCGGTGACCTCTCCTTCGATGTACGGACAAAGCAACATCGAAGCACAACCCCGAACCCGGGCGAGGGACGACGGGCCGAAAACCGGTGCCGGTGCGTCCGGGCTCACCGGCGGCGCCGACAAGCGCGTCCCTCACCCGGCCATGACCCCGCCCTCCACGGTCGGCTGACGGCGCCGGGACGGGCCGCGAGGACCCGGCTTGGCCGTCCGGGTCGTTGAGCGCGATGTCCTCCCGGATGGCGCCGTTGGACAGGGACGGGCCCTGGGTGACGACGCCGGATCCTGCACGGGCAGGCGCCCTCGCGAGGGGTGGACCATCGTGGGCTCCTGTCCGGTCACGGGCACGACCGGTGAGAGGCTGGTCCCCCCACCAGGCCCATGACAGTAGGGCATTCCGCCGCGATTCGCCCTCATTCAGTCCTCGAACCGGCCTCGCCGCCGCGTCCCCCAGGTCTGTGCACCGGCGCTCGCGGATCAAGGGGGAAGCGCGATGGCCGCGGCGCCGGGAAAGCGGCGTCCGCGACGGGTCTCTCAGTGGTCCGCCGGGTTGTCGGCGAGCAGGGGTTCGAGGGCGCCGAGGGCCGCGCCGACGCAGATGTCGCGTAGCTGATCGCGGGTGCAGGTCTCGCGGGTGAGCCAGTCGACGCAGAGGACCTGGACGAAGACCAGCCAGCTCTTCAGGACCCCGGAGACGGCCTCGCGGACGTCGTCGCCCGCGAGCGGAAGGACCGCCAGCAGCCGCGCCCGGAGCGCGTCCAGCTCGTTCGACATGATCGTCTGGATCACCGGGTCGCCCGCGAGCACCCGGTTGGCGGCGAGGACGGCGTTGCGGTTGGCCACGAAGTAGTCGAGATGGACGTCCATGCCCTGCACGAGTTGCTCGCGCAGCGAGTGGGCGGGGTCGAGCCGCGTCTCGGCGAGCAACCGGTCCGCGGCCTGCTGGTAGACGGCGGCGAAGAGGGCCTGCTTGCTCGGGAAGTGCCGATAGAGCAGCGCCCGTGACACGCCGGCCTGCTCGGCGACCTCTTCCATCAGCACGTCGGCGTAGGGGTGCGCGGCGAAGAGCCGGGCGCCGACGGCGAGGAGCTGGGCGTGGCGCCCGTCAGGGGTGAGTCGCCGGCGTGGAGGCATGGACCAAGTCTAGTTGACACACGTCTACTAGCGCGCCACCGTAGTAGACACATGTCAACTATGGCGGGAGAGATCATGGTCAAGGCGCTGCGTACGCTCGCCCAGCTGATGGGGTGGGCCTGCGTGCTGATCGGCCTGCTCCATGTGGCGCTCGGCAACGCGGCGATCCCCGGCGCCGCTGCCGCGGGGCCGACGATCGACAGCTGGGGCCGGTTCATGGGAGCCGCCTTCGCCGGCTACGGGCTGGCGTGGGTGTGGGCGGCGCGGCAGCGCCCGATCCCGGCCGGGGTGGTGCGGTGGCTGGCCGCCGTCTTCCTGCTGGGCGGCGTGGGCCGGCTGCTCTCGCTCGCCGTGTCCGGCCGGCCGCACGGGTTCCAGGTCGTGCTGGCGGTCATCGAACTCGTGCTGCCGCCGGTCTTCTTCTGGCTCGCCGGCAAGGAGGAACGCGCCTGCTCGGCCTGAGCGGCCCGGCCGAGCGGGGCGCGAGCACCGCGACCGGCGGGGTCAGCGCCAGGTCGCCCGCTGGAGAATCGTGCCGAGCCGGCCGTCGCTCCACTGGTCGAAGACGAGGATCTTCGACTTGGGCAGGTGCCAGATCCGCTCCTGATAGGAGACGCCGGTCCGCTTGGCCGACTGCGTCGTGCAGCCGACGCGCCAGACGCGGTAGGTGGCCTTGTGTCCCGCGCCGACCGGGCGGGTGCCACGGGCGACGAGCTTGCCGGGGAAGTCCTCTATGTAGCGCTTGTCGGGTACGCAGCTCGCGAGCCCGTTGCCCGGGTGGTACGGCTCCTCGGGGTCGTAGGGGTTGCCGTGGCGGGCCAGAGAGATGCCCTCCGGCCCGACGAGGTAGAACCCGCGGCACTCGACGGCGCGCCGGTCGCAGCCGCCGGTCTTGACGTGAATGCCCCACCTGTCTTCTTTTCCGACCTTCCAGGTCGCGGGGATCTGGAGCGTCATGCCGCGGAAGGTCAGCGGCTTGGTCGCCGCGCTCTGCGCGGGCGCGCCGGTGAACAGGAGGGAGGCGGTCACAACCAGGGTCGTCAGCATGATCGCGAGGCTAGGGAAGCCCGCTTGTGGCTCGGCTGCAACGCACTTGTAGCCCGCTCGAACCGCCCGCTCGAACCGCCCGCTCGAACCGCCCGCTCGAACCGCCCGCTCGAACCGCCCGCTCCTCCCGGGCGCGACCTCGGGCCGTGACGGCTAGTCGCGGCCGCTGCCGCGGTAGAGGTCCAGCTCGCCGTCGAGTTCCAGGGCGAGCACCGTGGCGTGCGGGTCGATCGCGTGCGCTGGCGGCGCGTCGATCCACAGGATGCCGGGCACGCCGTTGAGCTCTCCGGTGATCGAGTGCCCGAGCTCGCAGTCGGCGCCGACCACCCTGGCGCGCAGGACGGTGTTGCGCAGCCCGCGCACCGTCACCGTGTCGCGAGGCGGGTCGAAGCAGGTCAGGTACAGGGTCCTGCGGTCGGCGGACAGCGTGCTCGGGCCGTAGTGGTGGCCCGCCGGCAGCCCGGCGGTCGTGCCGTACACCGCCTCGGCGTGCCGGTCGATCCAGGCGCCGAGGCCTTTCAGGCGGTCGGCCTGTTCGGGCAGGACGCGGCCGTCGGCGGTGGGGCCGACGTCGAGCAGGAGGTTGCCGCCCGCGCCGATGGTCTCGGCGAAATAGCGGACCAGGTGGCCCACGGGCTTGTGGTTGGTGTCGTCCGGGCGGAAACCCCAGTTGTCGTTGATGGTGAGGCACAGCTCCCACGGACCGTCGGGCGGCGTGATGGGGACGCCCTGTTCCGGCGTCGCGTAGTCGCCGCGCGAGAGCATGCGCGCGTTGAGCACGGTCCGCGGCCGTACGGCGAGGATGCGGTCGGCGAGGGCGTCGATGCCCCACTGCTCCTCCGAGCGTTCCCATTCGCCGTCGAACCACAGCAGGTCGGGCCGGTACCGCTCGACGAGCTCGTCGACCTGCCCGTCTCGGTAGGCCAGGTAGCGGGCCCACGCGGCCGGGTCCTCCCGCCCTTCCGGAGGAGTCACGTAGGGGCTCGGGTGGGCCTGCGGGCCGACGACGCTGGGGTAGTCGGGGTGGTTCCAGTCGGAGTGCGAGTAGTACAGCCCGACCTTCAGCCCGCGCTCGCGCAGCGCGTCCGCGAAGGGGCCGACCAGGTCGCGTCCCGCCGGGGAGGCGGTGACGTTCAGCTCGCCGTACGCGCTGTCCCACAGCGCGAAGCCGTCGTGGTGCCGGGTGGTGAGCACGGCGTACCGGGCTCCGGCCTGGGCGAACAGCTCCGCCCATGCCGCGGGGTCATAACCGTCGGCGGTGAATCCGCCGATCTGGGCCAGGTAGTCCTCACGGGAGATGTCGCCGTAGTAGAACGACCAGGACTCGGCCACCCCCTCGACGGCGTAGAGGCCGTAGTGGACGAAGATGCCGAGCTTGGCGTCGGTGAACCAGGGTTGCATGGGCACGGGGGGATCCTTCTTCGGTTCTTACCATTTCCAGGGCGGCGTCGAGGCGCTGGAGAGCGTCTTGCCGCCCAGGGCCGAGGCGTAGAGCTGTTCCATGACGGAGGTGGCGGCCAGGCCGCCCGCGCCGGTGATCGACGCGCGATCCTTCAACGCGGAGGGGACGATCGGGGGCGCGGGCCGTACGGTGCACAGCCTCTCGACGTGGCGGCGCAGCGGGTCGAGAAAGGTGTCGCCCGCCTGGACGTTGCCGCCGCCGACCACCACGATCTCGGGGTCGACGGTGAGCACCAGCGCGGCGATGCCGATCGCGATGACATCGGCGAACCGGTCGACGGCGGCCACGGCGAGCGGGTCGCCCGCGGTGGCGGCGTCGAACACGCCCTCCCGGCTGACCCGCCGGCCGTCGGTGAGCTCGACGTCGTGCAGGTGCTGCTGGGCATGCTCCCAGCCCATCTGCGGCAGTGCGCCGATCTCGCCGGCGGCGCCGTTCGCGCCCCGCACGACGGCGTTGTTCAGGACGACCCCCGCCCCGGTGCGGTTGCCGGAGTGCACGTAGACCATCGAGGCGGCCTCGGCGGCGCTGCCCTTCCACGCCTCGGCGAACGCGGCGAGGTTCGAGTCGTTCTCGACGGCGATGGGGCACTCGAAGGACGACGCGAAGGCGGTGCGCACGTTGAGCCCCTCCCAGTCGTCGAGGCCGCGCGTGACGACGTCCTGGTAGACCACGGCGGGCACGGACACCCCCATCGCCCACACGTCGGCGCGTCCGCGGCCCTGCGAGCCGAGGAGCTGGTCGACCACCCCGACGGCGTCGGCCAGGACGGCCTCGGGCGGGTCCGCGACGGAGACGGTGACCGAGCGGGTGGCCAGGACCTCGCCGTTCAGGTCGGCGAGCTCGGCGCGGGTGGTGTGCTGGCCGATGTCGATGCCGGCGACGACGGCCGCGCCCGCGTTGAACTGGTAGCGGTTGGCCGGCCGCCCGGCTCCGGTGGGGGAGAGTGGCTCGACGCTCGTCACCCAGCCGAGGGCCACGAGGTCGCCCACCACCGTGTCGGCCGCGGTCTTCGACAGCCCGACGACCTGGGCGATCGCCGGGATGGTGAGAGGCTCCAGGCGGATCGCCTCGATCACCGCCAGCGAATTGATGCGGCGCAGGCGCGACTGGCCCACGGGCCGGCGCAGCAGGCTCGCTTCACGTCCGATCAGCACTCACGTGGCCCTTTCGTTTCCTGGGACGTCTTCCATTAAAACACAAAGTGTATTTATTATTGCCAACCGTGCCTCCCAGCAAGAAGGGACCAACCATGCGTAATCGCGCCATAGCCGTCGCCACCTGCGCCTCCGCCGTGCTCGCCCTCGGCGCGTGCGGCCAGAAGCTCCAGGACGCCGGTCCGTCGGCTTCCGCCGGCGCCGCGCCCGCGAGCCTCCTCTATTGGGGCAAGTGGGCGAAGGGCACCCCGCAGGCGAACCTGTTCGAGAGCGTCATCGCCGACTACACCCGGCAGACCGGCGTCAAGATCGATGTTCAGTGGCTCGCGCAGGGCCAGGAGCAGCAGGTCAAGAACGCTGTCGCCACCGGCGCCGGTCCCGACTTCTTCGACACCGCCATCGACCACACCGCCGAGTTCCGCACCGCCGGCGTGCTCGGCGACATGGGCCCGATCTTCAGGACGAAGATCCCGGGCGAAGACAGGACCATCGAGGAGGTCCTGCCGAAGAGCGTGCTCAAGGCCATCGGCGACGACAAGGGGTACGGCTTCGTCCCGCACAGCGTCTTCTCCATCGGCCTGTGGTACGACTCCGCCAAGTATCCCGACTTCGCCCCCAAGTCGTTCGACGAGTTGCTGGAGATCGCCAAGAAGGAGAAGGCGTCCGGCCGCGCGCCCATCGCGCTCGACGGCTCGGTCAACGCCTACAACTCCTTCTGGATCCACCAGATGCTGCTGTCCACCGCCGGCCCCGGCATCCTGCTGAAGCTCGCCGCCGACCCGGCCGCCTGGGACCTGCCCGAGGTGAAGCGGGCGGCCAAGGCGCTGGAGTCGCTGGTGAAGGCCGATCTGTTCGAGCCCGACTACATGGCCACCAAGTTCCCGGCCGCGCAGAACGCCTGGGCGGGCGGCAAGCACAGCTTCATCCTGAACGGCTCCTGGCTCGGCAGCGAGACCGCCTCGCTGCGCGCCGCCGCGGTCAAGCCCCGCATCATCGCCTTCCCGCCGGTCGACCCCGCCAAGGGCGCGGTCGCCACGGTCGGCGCGCTCGGCTGGGGCGTGAACGCCAAGTCGAAGAACCAGAAGGCGGTCGCCGACTTCCTGGCCTTCGCCATGCAGAAGAAGTACATCGACCGCATCGGCACCGACGCGGCCAACATCCCCTCGCGCGCCGACTCGCCCGCCCCGGTGGAGCTCCAGCAGCTGCAGGCGTCCATCCGCGACGCGGAGCAGGTCACGCTCGACGGCGACGGCGTCTCGACCGTGCAGCCCAAGTGGCTGGCCGACGTCTTCCTCCCCCTCGACGACAAGTTCGTCGCCGGCAAGCTCAGCGCCGAGGAGTTCCTGGCCGAGGGCAAGGCGAAGACCGCCGCCATGAACGGATGACCGTGACCGTGTCCGACACCGCCCTGCGGGCTCCGTCCGCGGGCAGGCGGGCGAAGGCGCCCCGCGGCGCGCTCCAGGGCGAGCGACGCCGGCTGTACCTGCCGATGCTGCTTCCCGCACTGATCGCCTACCTGGTCTTCTTCGTGCTGCCGTCGTTGTTCGGCGTCGTGCTCAGCTTCGCCGAGTGGTCAGGGCTGGGGACCGAGCTCTCCTGGGTCGGCTTGGCCAACTACGTGTCGATGGCCGGGAGCGAGCTGTTCCGTGCCTCGTTCGTGCAGACGCTGATCCTGACGCTGGTCGTGGGCCTGGCGCTGTTCCTCATCGCCGGCGCCTCCATGATCGTATTGCGTGCGGCGCGCGGCAGCGCGTTCATCCGGGCGGCCGTCTTCCTGCCGTTCATGATCTCGCCCATCGCCGTGGGCCTCGCCGTCTCGTTCCTCTTCAACCCCGACGGGCTGATCAACACCGTGCTGGGGGCCCTCGGCCTGTCCGAGCTGCGCCAGCCCTGGCTGGCCCCTGAGCTGATCTTCAACGTGATCATGGCCGGAGTGGTCTGGAGCGCGGCCGGCTTCTACGTCGTGCTGGTGATGTCCGCGGTCGACGGCATCCCGCCGAGCTACTACGAGGTGGCCAGGATCGAGGGCGCGAGCGAGCTCCAGCAGTTCCGCTACGTCACGCTCCCGCTGACCAGGGACATGCTGGCCATCGCCGCCTCGCTCTGGGCGATCGCCGGCATCAAGACCTTCGAGATCGTCATCGCCTTCGTCGGCACGGCGGGCACCCCGCCCCCCGAGGCCAGGACCCTCGCCGTCGAGCAGTACCTCCGGGTCACCGGCGGCCGTGAGGGCGGACTGGCCCAGCTCGGCGAGGCCGCGGCGATCGGGATCGTGATGACGGTGATCACCGCCGTCCTGATCGTGCTGTCGCGCAGGATCCAGCGGCGCGAACGACTGGAGCTGGCATGATCCGCGCCGCGCTCGCCCTGATCAGGGCCCTGATCTGGGCCTGGGTGCTGTTCAACGTCGGCATGGTGGTCTGGGTCCTGCTGAACTCGCTGAAGAGCTCGCGGGAGATCTTCGACAACCCGGCCGGCCTGCCCGCCACCTGGATGTGGGAGAACTTCGCCACCGCGTGGTCGGACTCCGGGCTCGGAGCCGCCGCGATCAACTCGGTGGTCCTCACGCTCGTGTCCGTCGTGCTCATCATGGCGCTGTCCATCCCCGCCGCCTACGCGGTGGCACGGCTGGGCGGCCGCTCCAGCGGTCCTGTCACGACCTTCTTCGCGGTGGGCATGAGCATCCCGTTCCAGGCGTTCGCCGTCCCCATGGTCCTCATCGGGGCGGGGCTGTCCCGGTTCATGATCGACTGGGTCACCGGCGTCTGGGACACGCGGATCACCGTCACGCTCTTCTACGTCGTGCTCAGCCTGCCGTTCAGCATCTTCGTGCTCATCGGCTACTTCCGCTCGCTGCCCGGCGACGTGGAGGAGGCGGCCGCCCTCGACGGCGCGTCGCCGTTCCGGACCTTCCTGCAGATCATGGTGCCGCTGGCCAAGCCCGGCATCACGACCGTGGCCGTGCTGAACGCGCTGAGCCTGTGGAACGAGACCGTGATCGTGCTGATGCTCGTCCCCGAGCAGAGCGCGCAGACCCTCAACGTCGCCCTGCTCAACTTCTACTCCAACATGCAATACACCTCGAACTGGGGTGGGCTCTTCGCCGGCGTCGTCATCGTGGTGCTCCCGATGATCGCGACCTATCTCTGGTTCGGCCGCCGCATCGTCAACGGCATGACGCAAGGCATCGGCAAATGACGCATCGGCACATGACAAGGAACGGATCTCCCATGCACGCAACGGTCGGACTCATCGGCGCCGGAGGCATCGCCAACGCGCACCTCCCGGCCTGGCTCGACCTCGGCCACGACGTCGTCGTCCACTCGATCGCCGACGACGCCGAGGCGCTGACCCGGCGCCACGGGGGCGGCCGGATCGTCCCCAGCCTGGACGCCCTGTTCGAGGCGGCGGACGTCGTCGACATCTGCACGCCGACGCACACCCACTACGAGCTGGCGCTCGCCGCGCTCGGTCACGGCCTGCCGACGATCTGCGAGAAGCCGCTGACCCGTACGCTCCCCGAGGCGGAGGACCTGGTCGCCCGCTTCGCTGACGCCGGGGTCCCGCTGTTCCCCGCGCACGTCGTACGCTATTTCGCCGAGTACGCCGAACTGCACCGGGCCGTCACCCGCGGCGACATCGGCAGCGTCGCCGTGCAGCGGCACACCCGCCAGGGCCGCAGCCCGGCCGGCGGCTGGTTCCTGGACGAGGCGCTCTCCGGCGGCGTGCTGCTCGACCTCATGATCCACGACATCGACATGGCGCGCTGGATCGGAGGAGAGGTCGAGCGCGTCTTCGCCCGCACCCACGCGGTCGGCGGCAGCCAGAGCACCCAGGCGTTCCTCACGCACGCCAACGGCTCGATCTCCGTGCTGACGGCGACCTGGACCACCGCGCCGATCGAGTTCAGGACGCTGTTCGAGGTGGCCGGTTCGCACGGGCTGCTGCACGCCGACTCCGACGAGCGCCGCCCCTACCGCTACCAGGGCGACGCCGTGCCCGCGCCCGACATCCTGCCCGACTTCTCCCCGCTGACCAGCCCCTACCGGGCCGAGATCGAGGACTTCGTCCGCTCGGTCGCCACCGGTGTCCCGCCCCGCGTCACCGCGCTGGACGGCCTGGCCGCCATGCGCATCGCCGACGCCGTCGCCCGCTCGGCCGCCGAAGGCCGGCCGGTCGACCTCAAGCCCCTGGAAGCCGCATGAAGATCGCCCTGCTCTCCTTCGCCCACCTGCACGCCGCCGAGTACGCCGCCGCGCTCCTGCGCTGCGACGACGTGGAGATCGGCGCCTACGCCGACGGCTACGACGGCGTCCCGGACGGCGTCACCGCCTTCGAGACCGAGGACGAACTGTGGGCCTGGCGGCCCGACGGCGTGGTGATCTGCGCCGAGAACACGCGTCACCGGGAGTTCGCGCTGCGCGCCGCCGCCGAGGGCGTGCACGTGCTCTGCGAGAAGCCGCTCGCCACCTCGCTCGCCGACGCCACCGCGATGCTGGCGGCCGCCCGCGCCGCGGGAACCGTCCTCATGACCGCCTTCCCCGTCCGCTTCGCGCCGGCCTACGCCGACCTCCGGGCCGCGGTACGGCGGGGCGACCTCGGCCGGATCGTGTCGATCGCGGCCACCAACTGCGGCGGCGTCCCCACCAGCCGGGACTGGTTCACCGATCCGGCGAGCAGCGGCGGCGGCGCCCTGACCGACCACGTCGTGCACGTCGCCGACCTGCTCGCCGACCTGCTGGACGACGACCCGGTCGAGGTCTACGCGATCGCCAACTCCATCCCCAACCCGGGCAAGGCCGTCGAGACCGCCGGGCTGGTCTCCCTGCGCTACCGCGACGGGGTCATCGCCTCCATCGACTGCTCCTGGTCGCGCCCGCCCGGCCGTCCCAACACCGGCGACCTGGTCACCCTCACCGTGATCGGCACCGAGGGCGTGGCCGACATCGCGCCCTTCTCCGGGGTCCTCACCGGATGGAACGGCGGCCCGCTCGCCCACGGGTACGGCGCGCCGCTCGACGACCTGCTCATCCGCGCCTTCCTCGACGCCGTCCGCGACGGCGAGGCCCGCCAGCCCGACGCCAGGGCGGGCCACCGGACCGTCGCCCTCGTCGAGGCCGCCTACCGCTCCCTGCACGACGCCGCCCCCGTCCCCCTGGAGATCTGATGATCCGCCACGTCCTCGGCGCCGCCACGATGACCGCCGCCTTACTGGTGCTGCCCGCGCACGCCGCCTCCGCCGCCGAACCGGCCGCCGGCCGTACGACGGTGACCTTCTCCGACACCCACGAGATCCTGCACGGCAACCCGTACACCGGCACCGCGTTCGACGTGAACACGCACCGGACGCCGGGCACGCCGGGTTACACCTTCACCAACGACCCGGGCATCACCGACTTCATCGAAGGCAGGAAGAAGATCCCCGCCGACGCCGACGTGGTGCGGCTCCAGCTCGCGTGGGCCGACTTCGAGCCCGACGACGGCGTCTTCGTCTGGGACCGCCTCGACGCGTTCATGAAGCGGGTGAACGAGCAGGGCAAGACGGTCGAGTTCCAGCTGCTCATGTCGGAGGCGCCCGACTACAAGAACGACCCGGGCGTCTTCCCGTACGAGTACCCGCCGGCCTGGCTGTTCGACAAGGCCGGGGTGCCCTTCCGGATGGCGCCGTACAACGACTACTTCTCCAAGCAGCCGATCTACTACAACCCGATCTACCTGGACCGGCTCAAGCGCGCGGTGGACGCCTTCGCCGGCCGCTACGACGGCGACCCGGGCGTGGCGTGGGTGGACCTGCGCGCCTTCTCCCTGTTCGGCGAGTGGTCGGGCTGGAACGACGCGATGAACTTCCCGTGGCCCGACAACGCCACCCGCGTCTCGACGCTCCAGGCGATCCTCAAGATTTACGACGACGCGTTCGACAAGTCGATGGTCATGATGCAGAACGCCGGCGCGGAGGTGAACAAGAACGACCCCGACGCCGACACCCAGGCCAAGCGGTTCAGCGTGTTCGGCTACGAGAAGGCGGCCACGTTCGAGAACTGGGGCGTGCGGTCCGACACGGTCAACGCCGGCTTCGTCTGGCACAACTACGGCGACACCGCGCAGGCCCCGTACGTCAACCGCAGGCTCCGCCGCGACATGATCCAGGTGTCCGAGGGCTCCAACTGGGACAACCCCACGATCATGCTGAACAACCCCCGGCTGTTCGTGAAGAACTCGCTGGAGGGCTACCACTCCAACCTCCAGGGCATCAACAACACCGGCTTCAAGAACTGGCAGCCGATGAAGGACGCCTACGGCGAGTGGTTCGAGACGCTGGCGCGTTTCACCGGCTACCGCTTCCTCATGCCCACCGCGACCTACGACACCGAGGTCAGACCCGGTGGCGAGTTCCGCATCTCGCACACCTGGACCAACAACGCGGTCGGCTTCAGCCCCCGGCGCTACCCGGTCGAGGTGCGCTTCACCGACAGGTCCACCGGCGACGTCGTGTGGCGCGGCACCGACGCCACCCTCGACCAGACCAAGCTCTTCAAGGGCGACGTCCGCCAGATCAACTCGGCCTTCACGCTCCCGTCCGGCCTGCCCGCGGGCTCCTACGACGTGGCCGTCGCCATGCTCGGCGCGGACGGCAAGCCGCGGATCGAGCTGGCGATGCCGGGCGGCAAGGACAAGGTCTACCCGATCGGCGGCGTCCGGGTCGCCACGGGAGCCGTGCCGGCCGGGCGGCCGACGACCCCGCTGACGCAGTTCACCATCCAGAACGAGGACTACACCGCGGCCAACGGCGCCTATGGCGTCGAGACCCCACCCGAGGGCGGCCTCGGCGCGCTCTACATGGACGCGGCCGGCGAGTCCGCCGAGTACGACAACGTCGACGTGCCCGCCACCGGCGCCTACCGGGTGGAGTTCCGGGCCTCCTCCGAGGAGGCCAACCACCTGAAGGTCGAGGTCGACGGCAAGGAGGTGACCACCGTCAAGGTGCCGGCCTCCGGCGGCTACAACACCTACCGGACCTTCGAACGGCGGATCCCGCTCACCGAGGGCCGGCACACGATCAAGCTCACCCGGCCCGACGGGCGCTGGTTCTTCCTCAACTGGATGCGGTTCACCCTCGAACGGCCCGAGTCGATCACCCTCCAGGCCGAGTCGGCGACCGGGCAGCAGGGCACCCAGAACACCGACCTCACCGACAGCGACGACGGCACCCCCGGCGTCGCCTCCATCGACACCGGCGACTGGTCGCGCTTCGACGCCGTCAGCGTCCCCGCCGACGGCAAGTACCTGCTGCAGCTTCGCTACTCGACCGTCAACGACAAGCCGCTGAAGTTCCGCGTCGAGGTCGACGGCGCCGACGCCACGGGACCGCTGAGCCTGCGCCCCACCGCAGGCATGCTCAGCCCGCGGACCGAGGACTTCGTCCTGCCGCTGACCGCGGGCGAGCACTCGGTCAAGGTCGTCTGGATCGAGGCGAGCTCCAACGTCGTCTGGAACTGGCTGCGGCTCGACCTGCAGGGCACGTCCGAGCAGACCGTCGAGGCCGAGCGCTGGACCATGCAGTGGAACACCGACCAGGAGTGGAACTGGAAGGGCCCCGACACCGGCGTCGTCACCAAGGACGGCGTCGTCGGCGGCATCGACCCGAACGACTACCTGCGCTACGAGAACGTGTTCGTCCCGAACACCGGCATGTACAAGGTGACCTTCAAGGGCTCGGCCGCCCAGGACACCACGTTCCGGTTCGAGGTGGACGGCGACCGCAACACGGTCTTCGTCCCCAAGTCCGACGACGCGAACGTGACCACCTGGATCAAGATGTCCGCCGGCCTGCACACCCTCCGGATCGTGAGCGAGGGCAGCGGGCTGGCACTCGACAAGTTCACCCTCACCGCCTCCACCGCCGCGATCAAGGCACTCGACGTCACGGGCGCCGGCACCCTCAAGGTCGGCGAGCCCGCCCGGCTGTCCGTCGCGACGGTCGGCGCGGACGGCGCCCGCACCCCGGTCACCGAGGGCGTCACCTTCAAGAGCTCCGACCCGTCGATCGCCACCGTGGACGCGGCCGGCCTCGTCACCCCCCGCACCTGGGGCAGCGCCACGATCACCGCGATCCACGACGGATTCTCCGGCGAGCACAAGATCACCGTCACCGACCCGAAGGTGGTGCTCACCTACGTCAACGACACCGACAAGCGCATCGTCTACCCCGACGACGACTTCACCTACAGCCCCGACCGCGGGCTGGGCGACTACGGCGACGACGTCCACGCCGGCTGGCGCGCCGGGCAGGCGGTCGAGTTCGCCTTCACCGGCACCGGCATCAGCCTGCTGTCCGAACGCTACTCCGACATGAGCGCCATCGACATCTACGTCGACGGCGAGCTCAAGGCCACGGTCGACTGCGACTCCCCGGTACGGCTGACCGCCCAGCGGGTGTTCCAGCTCACCGGGCTGCCGATGGGCGATCACACCATCAAGGTCGTCAACGGCGCGGACAAGTTCCTCATCATCGACGCGTTCGTGGTCGAGACGCCCAACACCTGGAACGGCGCCGAACTCGGCGTCGGCAACGTCAACGCCAAGTCGGTGACCCTGACCTGGCCGTCCGTGCCGACCGCCACCGGCTACGCGGTCTTCAACGGCGGCACGGAGGTCATGCGGGTGACGGGGACGACGGCTCGGGTCACCGGGCTCCGGGGCCGTACGAGCTACACCTTCACCGTCCGCCCGCTGGCCGCCGACGGCACGACGCTCCCGATCGAACTGTCGGCCACGGTCCGGACCAAGGGCTGACCGCACCCCGCTCGAAGCGGCCCGCGCTGCGGAGATCGGGGAGCTCGGGGGTGGATCGCCTCCAACCGGCTTCCGACGTCCTGCGTTCATTAGGGCGGAAGGAGTCGCATGGACAAATACGAGGGATTCAGGGAGTTCGTCAGCGCCCGCCAACAGGCGTTGATGCGCACCGCGTACCTGCTCACGGGAGACGCCCACCGGGCTGAGGACCTCCTGCAGACCGTGCTGACCCGGATCGCCCGACACTGGCCCAAGCTGGCCAAGGACGGCAACCCCGAGGCATACGCCCGGCGGGCCCTGGTCAACGAGCACGTGTCCTGGCTGCGGCGCAGGCGTACGGACATCCTGACCAGCAGCCCGCCGGAACCGGCCTACGATCCGGAGTCCGCCGGGCTGCACCGGATGGTCCTGCAACAGGCGCTCGTCCGGCTGACTCCACGGCAGCGCGCCGTCCTCGTGCTGCGTTTCTACGAGGACCTCAGCGTCGAGGAGACCGCCGAAGCGCTGGGCTGTTCAGCCGGCACGGTCAAGAGCCAGACCCACTACGCCCTGGGCCGCCTGCGCGTCCTCGCGCCCGAACTGGCCGATCTGTTGTCCGAAATCGATCCGGTGGAGGTGCCGCGATGACGAGGTTCCGTGACGAGCTCGACGCGATCGCCCGGCAGGCGCCCGACGTCGATCTCGCCGAGGTCGCGCTGCGGGGCGCCCGGCGTACGCGAACGACTCTGATCAGCGGCTCCGCGGTCGCGGCCGTCGCCGCACTGACGCTGGCCGTCACCCTTCTCGTCAATCCCGGCGGGCCCGCCGACGTCGGCGCCGTCACGAGGGGCACGCCCTCGTCCGCGCCGACCTCCCGCGGCGTCCCCGCGGGGCCGACACCGTCGCCGGAGGACCTCGTCCCCGTCCGCGCCGTGCTGCCCGCGTCCGGGGTGGGGCCGGTGCGTTACGCCTACTACGACTTCTGCCAGGACGCATGGAAGCCCGGCCAGGACAACGCGCCGGTGGCCGACGAGACGTGCCTGCAGTGGAAGGTGGTCCTGCGGGACGGAACCCGGTACCGGGTCGCCGATGCGCTGAGCGTCTACACCGACCAGACCAAGAAGAACTACATGAACACCGCCGCCCCGCTGGCGATCTCCCGCGACGGACGCCGCATCGCCTACTACGTCCCCGAGCGTGAACGCTTCGCCGTTCGCGAGCTCGACACCGGCCAGGTCTGGGACATTCCCCAGGTGGTCACGCGCAAGGCCATGGTCAAGGGCGGCGGGCTGATCACCTTCTCGCCGGACGGGCGCCGGCTCGGCCTGAACCTGGCCGGCATGCCCCAGGTCGTCGTGGACGTGGAGAGCGGGCGGGTCGTCGAGGAGGTGCCCAAGGGCTGGCAATCCCTCTATCCCGCCGACGAGGGCGTCCCCATGGTCGTGGAGCACGAGGACGGCCGGTTCGGCGTGCTCTCGGACGGCAAGGTGACGGTCTTCGCCGAGCCGAAGACCTGGGCGCTGACGGGAGCCGTCAGCCCGGACGGCACGACCGTGGCCATGCTGACCGGCCCGGCGGCGAAGGGGGAGACCGTGACGAACCGCGAGCCGTACGACAAGATCGTCACCGTGGACCGGGCGAGCGGCCAGGTCAGGTCCGAGGTCAAGCTCGACCCGCCGCGGCAGCTGAATCCGCACCGGCTCGGATACTGGCTCAACGAGCGTGAGGTCCTGGCCCTGGGCACCGCCATACGGGACCCGGGCTCCGACCGGTGGCCCGACCTCGGGGATACGGCCTACGCCGTCGACGTGACCACCGGCAAGATCCGGAAGCTCGGCGCCTACCGGCTGCCTCCATGGGGCGGCGGCGTCTCGGCGCCCGGCTTCCCCAGCGGCTGACGATCGATCACTCAGGCACGGCGTGGCCGCGAGGGTGATCCGCGAGTGCGGCCCTCGCCCGGGGTCGCGGTCACATCCGGCGGAGCGACTGTGGTCAGGACGACCGCTGCTCCGGCGTCAAGGCCGAGGTCGCATGTCAAGGTGCTGAGGGTGTTGCTGAAGCGTCCCGTTATAGCCGCCTTGGGCGCTCTTGTCGCGCCATCGTCCTGACGTTTGGATCACGTAGGAGTGCTAACTCTCTGCGATCACCGCCCAGGCCACCGTCCGCTTGCCGGTCGATGGCCTGGCTCGGCCGATGAAGGCGGTCTGGACGACGCCCACGTCGCCGGAGAGCAAATGGATCTTTCGGTTGCCTTGAAGTCCAGCCCGGCAGATACTTCTCGCTGTGACGGCGACCGAGCCTCTGCTGGCACGAGCGCAACTCACCGCCCTTTTCGATCAGATCCCGCGACACCGGCTCACCGTGGTGACCGCGGGCCCGGGCGGCGGCAAGACCTCAGCCGTACGCGGCTGGACGCGGGCCCGGCCTGATCATCCGGTGGCGTGGCTGACCTGGGCCGACGACGCCACCCTGATCGAAGAGATCTGCCAAGCCCTGGGCGCGCCGCCCGGCTGGATCCGCTCAGCCGGGCTCGCCACCGAACTGGCCGCCGCCGTCTGCCGGCCGACCGTCCTCGTCATCGACGGGGTGGAGCGGATCGAGCCGGGCACCCCCGGGGCGCGCCTGCTCGAAGAGCTCTGTCACCACGGCGGCGACGACCTTCACCTGGTGTTGATCTCAC
The DNA here is from genome assembly GCF_040649795.1 of Nonomuraea sp. NPDC048881. Taxonomy (NCBI): domain Bacteria; kingdom Bacillati; phylum Actinomycetota; class Actinomycetes; order Streptosporangiales; family Streptosporangiaceae; genus Nonomuraea; species Nonomuraea sp. NPDC048881. The sequence continues at coordinate 122,433 of NZ_JBEZGC010000017.1, read as the reverse complement.
GCTCCGCCGTGCCCTTCCCGATCCAGCGCATGCGCGGCCTGGGCCATGTCTTCCAGGTGTCGGCCGAACAGCTGGCCTTCACTCCTGCCGAGACCCGCTCGCTCTCCTCGATCGTCCTGGGGTCGGACGACCTGGCGGAGGAGGTTCACGAGCTCACCAGGGGGTGGCCGGTCGCCGTACGGCTCACGTTGAGCTGGCTGAGCGGCCTGCCCTGGTCGGACCGTGCCAAACGGATCGCCGCCACGCCGGTGTTCGACTATCTGGTCGAGGAGGTGGTGAAGGACGAGCATGAGGAGTTCCTCCGCGCGACCGCTCGGCTGCCGTGGTTCACTCACGAGCTGTGCCGGGCGATGGGGGTCGCCGTCTCCCGCGAGGAGCTCCGCGCTCTGGCCGCTCAGCACATCCTGATCACGCCCTGCGATCAAGGCTATGTGGTGTCCACCCTGGTCAGGGAGTTCATGGGCGATGCCGGACGGGGGTCGGCGGCGGCCCATTGGTATGAGTCGCATGGGTTCGTCCGGGAGGCGCTGGCGGTTTGTGACGAGCCCGGCCATCGGGTGGCGATGATCGAAAGGTGGCATGCGTCGCTGCTTGCCGAGGGGCACGCGGCTGAGCTCGTCCGGGCTTGCGTCGCCGTACCGGAGGAGTGGCGGACGTGTGCCGTGAATCTGGCCGAGGGGCGGGCCCGCCAGGTTCAGGGGGACTGGGCCGGCGCGCTGGAGTGCCTTCGCCGTGTCGACGCCACCGACCCCGCGGTGGCCTGGCGGATGGGGATGATCTACTACCAGCGGGGGGACTACAAGGCGGCATTGTCGACGTTCGAGCTGGCCGGCGGCTTCGACGGCTCGGCGTTTCCGCTGCCCTCGTCGAGCTCCTCCGACCGGGCGATGTTGCTGGCCTGGTCCGCCAGCGCTCGCTGGCTGGTCGGCGAGAGCGCGGAGGCGACCCAGCTGGCCGAACAGGCCCTGGCGATGGCCACCCGCTGCCAGGACGAACGCGCTGCCGCCTGCGCCCACACCGCGCTGGCCATGGTCACCCACGACGCCGGCGACGGGGCCGGAAGCGAACGGCACAGCGCCCTCGCCCTCGCCGCCGCGGAGAGCGCGGGAGACCTGTTGCTGTCGGCCCGCGTCCTGGCCAACCGCGCCGCGAGCCGCACGGAGGAGGCCCGCTACGACGAGGCCATCGCCGACTCGGACCTCTCGGTACGGCGAGCGGACCTGGTCGGCGACCCCGTCCAGACCGCGATCGCCCTGCACAACCGCGCCGATGCGCTCATGGGCCTGGGCAGGCTCGACGAAGCCCTGGCCGACTTCCAACGGGCCCGCGACATCTTCAGCCGGGTGGGCAGCGACAAGCTCGGCCACCCACTGGCGGGGCTCGGCCAGGTCTACCTGGAGCGCGGGGAGCTGATGCATGCCCGGATCAGCTTCGAGAACTCCCTGAAGCATGCCGAACAACTGCGAAACGCCCATCTGACCCAGACGGTCCTGGCCGGACTGGCCCGTGTCCACGCGGTCGACGATCCGGCGCTGGCCGTACAGCTGGCCGAACGCGCGGTCGCGGCAGGCGGCGGCTCCAGCCGGGTGGACGCGCTCCTGGCCGCCGGCTGGGTCTGGGCAGAGACCGGCGACCGGACCAAAGCCGGCGCCTACGCCCGATCCGCCCACGAGGCGGCCGTCAGCCGCCGCGACCGGGCCAAGATGGCCGAAGCCCTGGAACTGTCGGCCTTCACCGTGGCCGAATCCCCGGGCGAGCGGGCGGACCTGCTGGCCTCAGCAGCGGAGATCTGGGCGCAGATCGGCAGCCCTGTGGACATCGCGCGTAACGCCTTCGCCCGCGCGCGGCTCAGCGGCTCCGGCCTCGACGAGGCGGAGCAGGAGCTCCGCCGCGCCGGCGTCCGCGGGCCGCACGGCTCCGGCGCCGGCCTGCTCCGCGGGATCACGCTCCTCGACCAGGACGCCGTGCGGTTGTGCATGCTGGGCGGAGTACGGCTCAGCCGCCGCGGCGGCGCTGTCGAATGGCAGTCCCGCAAGGCGCGCGACCTGCTGACCTGGCTGGCGTGCCAACGCGGCCGCACTGTCGCCCGGGAAGCGGCGATGGAGATCCTCTGGCCGGGCGAGGAGCCCGCGTCCTGCGCCAACCGGCTTTCGGTCGCTCTGTCCACCGTGCGCTCGGTCCTGGATCCGCAACGGAAGTTCGGCCCGGGGGAGTTCGTGCGCGCCGACAAGTACAGCATCCAGCTGGTCGGACTCCGTACCGATGCCGAGGAGTTCCTCTGCGCCGCCGCCGAGGCGCTCGCCGCCGAGGACGAGGATCTGCTCGTCGCGGCCGAAGCCCGCTACACCGGGGACGTCTGCGAGGACTCTCCTTACGCCGAGTGGCTGGAGCCTCTTCGTGAGGAGGCCCGCGCCGTGCACCAGGCCCTGCTTCGCGAGCTGGCCTCGCTCGCGGAGGCGGCCGACGACCCCGACAGAGCGGTTCGCTACCTGCTCCGGCTGCTCGAACGGGATGCCTACGACGAGGCGGCCCACCTGGACCTGGTTCGGACGTTGACCAAGGCCCGCCGCCATGGTGAGGCCCGTCGACGCTACCGGCTCTATGCCGAGGCGATGAGAGAGCTCGACGTGGAACCGGCCCCCTTCAGCCTCACATGAGCGGGAAACGCGAGGCGGCCCCGGAGGAACCCGGCGCGGGAGCGTGGACGCGACTTCGGGTGGGCCGATGAGTTCTGTGCGGATGCGTGGTCGATACGGCTGGACACACCGGCAGCGGTGGGCCTGCGCTGGGAACGTTCAGCGCGGGAGGAAGCACATGGAGGCAGTGATGAGCGTCGGCGACTCCAAGCAGGAGCACACCATCCGGACCGGCGAGCAGCGGGCGAGCGGTCCCCGGGTGCTGGTGGCGGGGGCCAGCATCGCGGGGCCCGCGCTGGCCCACTGGCTGCGCCGGCGGGGGGCCGAGGTGACCGTGGTGGAGCGGGCTGCCGAGCTGCGTCCCGGCGGGCAGGCGGTGGACGCGCGCGGGGTCGCCAAGGAGGTCATCGTGCGCATGGGGCTGGACGCGGCGGTGCGCGCGGCGTGCACCGACACCGCCGGCGCCCACACCGTGGACGCGGACGGGCAAGTGCTGGAGACCTTCCGTGCCGACGACGACGGTGGCGACGGGTACATCGCGGACATCGAGATCCTGCGCGGGGACCTGTCCCAGCTGCTCTACGACGACACCCGCGACGGCGTCGAGTACGTCTTCGGCGACCGGATCGCGGAGCTCGCCCAGGACGCGGACGGGGTCGACGTGGTCTTCGCGGGCGGCGACCGGCGGCGCTTCGACCTGGTGGTCGGGGCCGACGGGTTGCACTCGGCGCTGCGGGCGATGGTCTTCGGCCCGCATGAGCGGTTCCTCCGCCACCTCGGGCACGTGCTGGCCTTCTACAGTGTGCCCAACAAGTTCGGGCTGGACCGCTGGCTGCTGGAGTACCAGGATCAGGAGTCCGGTCGCTCCGCCCTCCTGCGGCCCATCCAGGACGCCACCCGGGCGATGGCCATCTTCTCCTTCCCCTCGGCCGACTTCGACGTCGACCACCGTGACATCGCGGCCCAGAAGGTCCTGCTGCGTGAGCGGATGGCGGGCCTGGGCTGGTTGACCCCGGACATCCTCGCGCACCTGGACGACACCCCGGACTTCTACCTCGACCAGGTCGCCCAGGTGGTGATGGGCCGCTGGTCGAGTGGACGGGTGGGGCTGCTCGGGGACGCGGCGTTCAGCTCTTCGCCGATGTCGGGGCAGGGCACCGGGCTGGCGCTGGTCGGCGCCTACCTGCTGGCCGGAGAGCTGGCCGCCGCCGGATGGGACCCCGCCGCCGGGTTCGCCCGCTACGAGGCGCGGATGCGCTCGTTCGTCGAGGCCAACCAGGAGATCGGCCGGTTGAACGCCCGCAGCCGCGTCGTCCCGGGGCCGGACGCCGAGCCGCGCCCCGATTTCACCGGCGAATGGTTCACCGAGCTGGTCGGGCGCGCGATCAACGGCGTCGAGCTGCCCGACTACGCGGGGATACCGGACTCCGCAGCCCCGATCACCTCCTCGGCCAAGCCGTAGGTGCCACATAGCGTGTCGAGAGGGGCCACCCCACCCCTCGCCGGCCCGTACGGCTTGTGGACGACCCCCGCCGGGACCGCACGCCATGCTCGAAGCGCCGCCGATCGGATCAGTGAACGTCGTCTCCGGAAGGCGGCGCGCGGAACGGCCGGTCCGGCTGGCGCCGGGGGATCACCTGCCGGTCGGGACGGGTCCTCGTGCCAGAGCCTGACGGGTCCGGCGGGTGAGGTCGTCGGCCAGGATCTCGGCCTGGCCGGTGGCGAGCCCGTCGAGTGCCTGGGTGGCGACGTCGGCGGGGTCCGCCTTCGGGACACCGTCCAGCCCGGCGGTCATGTCGGTGTCCATGAAGCCGACATGGAGTGCCGAGACGCTGATCCCCCTGGGCTGGAGTTCCTCGCGGGCCGCGTCGGTCAGTGCCCACGCGGCCGCCTTCGCCGCCGCGTACGCCCCGGCTCGCGCCGGGTGCAACCACGAGATCACCGACAGGATGTTCAGGATCGCACCTCCGCCGTTGGCCTCGATGACCGGGGCGAACGCTCTGGTGACGGCGAGGGGACCGTAGAAGTTCGTCTCCAGTTCCCGGCGCACCGCGTCGAGGTCGCCGCCGATGAGAGGCGTGCCGGTGCTGATCCCGGCGTTGTTGATCAAAACGTTCGCGTCGGTGGCGATCCGCGCGGCAGCCCGGATCGACGCGTGGTCGGTGACGTCGAGGAGCAGCGGGGTGACCCCTTGCAGGTCCAGGTCGTCGGGGCGGCGGACGGCCGCGTAGACCGATGCGCCGCGGTCCAGCAATTGTGCGGCCAGGTGGCGCCCCAGACCCCGGTTCGCGCCGGTGACCACCGCGACCGCGCCGTTCAGAACCATGCCTGCCTCCTTGATGCGGATGAGATAGATGATGAACGTAATCTATCTGCCGCAGCATAGGATAGATGACAACTGACATCCGAATGGGAGGCGCAGATGGGACGCGGATCACAGGCGCAGGCGCGGCAGAACCGCCGGCGGGTCGTCGACACGGCGTCCCGCCTCTTCCGCGAGCAGGGCACCGAGGTCAGCGTCGCCGACCTGATGAAGGCCGCGGGTCTGACCCACGGCGGCTTCTACAAGCAGTTCGCCTCGAAGGAAGCCCTCATCGGCGAGGCGACCGCGCGCGCCTTCGAGGAGCACGCCGACGTTCGCGCCGGCGCGCTCGAACGGCACGAGGGAGATCGCGAAGCCGCCCAGCGGGCGTTCATCGACGCCTACCTCTCCGCCACGCACCGCGACAACGCCGCCGACGGCTGTCCGGCCGCCGGACTCGCCGTCGACATCGCCCGCGGTCACGGGGACGCGGAGGCTCGCCGCGTGTTCACCGAGCAGGTCGGCGACACCGCGGCCTGGCTCGCCACCGCCGACCAGGACGGCGTCGTACGGCTGTGCACCATGGTCGGCGCCCTCGTCCTGGCCCGCGCCACCGCGGGCGACCCGCTGTCGGAGGACATCCTCGCCGCCGCCCGCACGGCACTGACCGGCGACCAGACCACTCCCGAGAGGGACACCGCACGTGATTCGCACGTTCCGCGGATCAACTACAGTGCCCAGCCGGAACAACGATGAGTCCGGAAAGCTCATCTTTCAGGTGGAGCGGGCAGAGCAGGCGTGGAACTACGTGACATCGAGATCTTCCTGCCCCTGGCCGAGGAACCGCACTTCGGCCGCACCGCGGCCCGGCTGCACGTGTCACCCGCCCGCATCAGCCAGGCGATCCAGACCGCGCGTCCTCGCCGTCTCCGCCGGCCGCGAGCTCACCCGCCGCACGTCGGTCTCCCTGGAGATCGCCGCGGACTTCCAGCACCCGCGCTCCGACACCCGGCCCGGCTACTGGTACGACGCCGCCATCCCGCGCGAGACCGGCCACGGCCGCACGATCGAACGCGGACCCCTGGTCCACGACACCGAAGACGCGATCACGCTCGCCGGCACGGCCGAGATCGTCGTGCTCTTCCCCGCCCACATGACCCGCTACTGGATCCGCCCGGACATCACCTACCTGCCCGCCGCGGGACTGACCTGCCGAGCGGGGCGGTGACGACGCCGTCCGCCGGAACAGGGCGGGGCAGTGCATTGCTCGGGACGATGGCCTGATATTTCCCCATCTCGGCGATATTCAGGTGTCATGCGGCACGCTGATCGCTACTGTGGGATCAGCTTCGCGAGACACGGAAAGGCGCGGGTCGAATGGGCATCGGTTATCTTTCTCCAACAAAGAACCCTCCGGTGCCCGCCACACACATCCGCGCCTTTCCGGGCCGCGCGAAGCTGGTCAGGTCTGGTGCCGGCACGGGTCGAATCTCATCGGTTATCGCCTTCTAAGCCGGTGGTTGCGGGTTCGAATCCCGCCGCGGATCTCGGTCCGTGCAGCTCAATGGCAGAGCACCGTAACGGCCGGTGGGTCACCCATATCCGGGCCGGTTCCCGACCTGATCGCACGTCAGCCTTATCGGCGGTACGGGTCGAATTCGATCGGTTATCGATTCCCATTCGAGTTGTCCGGGTTCGAGCCCCGGCGGCCCGCACTAGCGGGCCGTGGTGTAACTGGCAGCACGCTGAAAAGCCGGTCGGAACCCCCACATCCGTACCGCCGGCAAGGCTGACGCGCACAGGCGGGGGAGCGGGTCGAAGTTCGTCCGCTCCCCTTCGTCATATCCGCCCTCGGGCGGGTCGAAAGCAAGGAGCTGACGATGGCACGTGACCCTCTCGCGAGCGTTTCGGCGTTCGCGACCCCGCAGACGCAGCCGATCCCCGGCCGTACCGACCAGGTGCGGAACGCCGCCGGCGGCTACGCGTTCGCCAAGGACGTGTGGCGCAAGCTGGAGGACTTCCTCATCCTCGGCACCACCGGCGGCACCTACTACGTGGGCGAGAACCAGCTGACCGCCGACAACGCGGGCGTGCTGTTCCAGGCCGTCGCCGAGGACGGTCCGCGCGTCGTCAGGCTGCTCACCGACATCTCGACGGCCCGGCCGCCGCGGGCGCCGAAGCAGCGTCCGGCCCTGTTCGCGCTCGCTGCCTGCTACGCCAAGGGCGACGCCGACACCCGCCGAGCGGCCAAGCAGGCCCTGGCGAAGGTCGCCCGGACCACCGACCACCTGGCCCAGTTCTTCGGCTACTACAAGAACCTCGGCGGCAAGGCGACCGGTCGAGGCACCGCGCCCACGATGGGCCGGAGCCTGCGCACGGCGCTCGGCTCCTGGTTCCTCACCGGCGAGGCCGACGCGGTCGCGTTCAAGGCGTGCAAGGCAGCCCAGCGCAGGACGCCGCAGGGCGAGGCGTTCGCGCTGCGGGACGTGCTGCGGATCGCCCACCCGGTCGCCGACTCCGACCAGCGCAGGACGCTGTTCGGCTGGATCGCCGGCAACATCTCCGATGACGAGGCGCGCGACGAGCTGCCCGCCGTCGACCGGTTCCTGACCGCGAAGGCCGTCACCACCGCCGAGGACGCGGTCCGGGTGGTCACCGAGGCGAAGGTGCCGTGGGAGTTCCTGCCGGACTCGGTTCTGAAGGAGCCGTCGGTGTGGGAGGCGCTGATCGAGACGGTCGGCCTGACCGCGCTCATCCGCAACCTGGCCCGCATGACCCGGCTCGGCACCCTCAAGCCGATGGCGGACGCCACGTCGCGGGCGGTGCTGCGGCTCACCGACCAGCGGGCGATCCTGCGCGCCCGCATCCACCCGATGGACGCCTGGCTCGCGATGCGCGTCTACGCCTCCGGGCAGGCGCAGCCCAACCCGCGCGCCGACGTGCACGCCTGGCAGCCCGTCCCGGCGATCCTCGACGCGCTGGAGGAGACGTACGAGCTGTCGTTCGGCGCGGTCGAGCCGTCCGGGAAGCGGCTGCTGGTCGCCGTCGACTCGTCCGGGTCGATGAGCTGGGGCGGCGGTGTCCGGGTGGGCGGTTCCCCGATCGGCTCCCCGTACGAGGTGGGCAACGCGATGGCGGTCATGTTGTCGCGGATCGAGAAGGGCGACCTGCACGTCATCGACGTGGACACGTCCGTGCACGCCTCCAAGGTGACCCCGCGCACGAACCTGCGCGAGATCGCCTCGTGGCAGCCGTCGGGCGGCGGCACGGACCTGTCACTGCCGTTCACGTGGGCGCGTGACCGGCGTATGGAGGTGGACGGCATCATCGTCTTCACCGACAACGAGACCTGGGCGGGACGCTCCCACCCGACGCAGGCCCTCGACGCCTACCGCCGCACCGTCAACGCCGACGCTCGCGTGGTCGTCACCGCGATGACGGCCGCGGGACATTCGATCGGCGACGCGAAGGACGAAGGCGTCCTGAACGTGGCCGGCCTGGACGCGTCGCTTCCGCTCATCGTCAACGGCTTCATCCGCGGCTGAAAGCGCGGTGACTTGCTCGAAAGGCGTGACGCGTCACTCCCGTTCCCGGAGACGTGTGCCCCGGCCAGGAAGAGAATCCCGGCCGGGGCTTTCTCCCTCGCTTGCGCCTGGGACAGCAGGGCTCAGCACTCGCGTGAGTCGCAGCGCTCACGCCTCTCCCCGCGGGCGGTTTCCTGAAAAGATCTCCGATGGACAGACACCTGTGTTCTTCTCGATGGGTGTGCGCCGATGGATCGCAAGCGGGCGAAGCTGACAAACGCTTCTCCGTTCACCGGGCGACGGCGTACCGCTTGCTGGAACGCTTCCAGGACCTGCACACGGAGGTGCGATGAACTTCCCGCTCTGGCCGGAGCCCTTGCGGCCGGGTGATCCGCGCCAGGCGGGGGCCTATCGGCTGGAGGGGCGGCTGGGGGGCGGCGGGATGGGACAGGTGTTCCTGGGGCGCTCTCCCGGCGGCCGCCCGGTCGCGGTGAAGCTGGTGCGGCCCGACCTGGCCGACGATCCCCGGTTCCGGCGCCGGTTCGCCCTGGAGGCCGAGGCCGCCCGCCGGGTCGGCGGGTTCTACACCGCCCAACTCGTCGACGCCGCCCCGGAGGCCGACCCGCCTTGGCTGGTCACCGCCTACATTCCCGGCCCGTCCCTGCATCAGGCCGTCGAAGCGCACGGCCCGATGCCCACGGAGGCGATCACCGTGTTGGGCGCGGGACTGGCCGAGGGGCTCGGCGCGATCCACGCCTGCGGCCTGGTGCACCGCGACCTCAAGCCGTCCAACGTCATCCTTGCCGCCGACGGCCCCCGCGTCATCGACTTCGGCATCGCCCGTGCACTGGACGCCACCTCCCACACCCTCTCCCGCGCGGTGGTCGGCACGCCGTCGTTCATGTCCCCGGAACAGGCACGAGGCCGGGAGATCGGCCCGTCCAGCGATGTGTTCTCCCTCGGGCTCGTCCTGGTGTTCGCCGCCACCGGTCGCAGCCCGTTCGGCGCGGGACGGGCCGAGGCGGTCGTCTACCGCATAGCCCACGACGAGCCCGACCTGACCGGCCTGCCCGCCCCCCTGACGGATCTGGTGAAGCGCTGCCTGGCCAAGGATCCCGGTGACCGTCCCGGCGTGGCCGGGATTCTCAAGGAGCTCACCGACCCCACCCGGACGACCACCCGATGGCTTCCGCCGCCGTTCGCGACGATGATCGCCGAACGTCAGCTGCGGACCCCGCCGGACCTGGCGCCTCTCCCGCCTTCCGATCCCGGCGCACACCAGGGCAGCACCCGACACGATCCCGACCACGGTCGAGCCCTGGACGCTCCCGGTGACACGGAGCGGCACCCGCACCAGCCGGAGCACCAGGCACCCAAGGGCCCCGACATGCCCGCCGGCAGGCGCCGCCCGACCCGGCGCCGGTTCCTGCTCGGCGGTCTGGCCGCGCTGGGCGCCGCGGCGGTCCCGATCGGCTGGAACCTCTGGTCCCGCCGCAACCGGCTGACCGACGAGGATCTGTACGCGGTGGCGTTCAGCCCGGACGGGCGCACCATCGCGGGAGGCAACATCTCCGGCGGCGGCTGGCTGTGGGCCGCAGACTCGCACGAGATGATCGCCGACTTCTCCGCCGAGAATTCCGTCAACGGCGCCATGGCCTTCACCCCCGACGGCTCCGCACTGGTGACAGCCGGGATGAAGGTGCCGTTGAGCTTCCGCGGCCCCTCCACCGGGAAGGTGACGCACTCGCTTCCCTCGCCGGTCGGGGGCGCTCGCACGATGGCGTTCAGCGCGGACGGCGCCCAACTCGTCGTGGCGGGCAACATCCCGGTCGGCAACCTCGAAGCCGCCGAGATCTGTGTCGTCTGGGACGTCGCAGCCAAGGAGCCGAAGCGCAAGCTGCCGTTCGCCACGAAGGCCAGTTCCGCGGTGAACTCGGCGGCCTTCATCGACGACGGCCACTCGATCCTGCTGGCAGGGGAGGACCTCACCGCAGCCGACGGGACGGACGGCTTCTGGCGCTGGAACCTCGACAGCGGCGACCTGGAGGCGATCGGCCCCGACGGAGACGGCTCGGCGGTCGCCGTGAGCCCCGACGGGAAGCAGTACGCGCTGGGCGGCGCACACGGCTGCTCCCTGACATCCGGTGACGGAACCCGGCTGCGCACCATCAGCAACGCGGACGTCGATGCCCTCGCCTTCAGCCCGGACGGCGCCACCCTGGCAGTGGCCGACAAGGAAGGCATCCGGTTGTGGGACCCGGCGACCGGCCGGGCGAAGGCGACCGTGACCGACCGCAGGGCTGCTGCGCTGGCCTTCCATCCCGATGGAACCTTCCTGGTCTCAGGAGGTTGGTTCGTGGATGCCGAGGGCTGCCGGCTGTGGCCGGTCGAAGACCCGTGACCCGGTTACGCGTCCGGTGCCGCACCGACGATGAGCTCGGTTGCGTCAGCCTGCCAGCCGGGCGAGGGCCAGGGCGTGCGCCCGGTCGAGGGAGTCCGCGGCGGCGCAAGGGATGTCCGGCTGCACGCCGGTGCCCTCCCAGTTCGCCCCCGAGACGGGGTTGACGGCGCGGCCGGTGGGGACGGTGGCCTCCAGGTGGGGATGCACGGTCCAGCCCTTGCACGGGTGCGCGCCGCCGCGGGTGGGCTCGCCGACGACAACGGCGCGGCCGAGCTGCTGCAGGTCGTAGGCCAGCTCCTCGGCGGCGGAGAAGGTGCTGCCACTGGACAACACGTACAAAGGCTTGCTGCCGCCGAAACGCGCGCCGGGAACGTGCGGCAGGCTCCAGGACTGCTCGCCGCGCTCGCCGCCGCGCCAGTGCATGGTGTTGAGGTGGGTGCGCTCGTCCAGGAGGTAACTGCAGACGAAGGCGACGGTGTCCGGGTCGCCGCCCCGGTTGTCGCGAAGGTCCACGATCAGCGCCTGGGCGCGGGAGGCCAAGGTGAGCGCGGCGCTCAGCGGTTCGGCGGCCCAATCCAGCGGGAACAGCATCGGCGCCAGCTCCACCACGGCGACTCCTCCGTCGAGCAGCTCCACCCGGGGCGCACCGCCCAGCGAGGTGTCGTAGTCGCGGCGGATGGATTCCAGGGTCGCCGCGCCCTGCTCGGGGGACACCGGGTCGGCGTGGTGCTTCAGCCTCAGGTGCTTGTCGCCGTTGACGGACTGCAGGTCCGCGGTGACCAGACGGGCGAGCTCCTCGGCGCCGCCGACGTCGTAGGCGCCCTCGGCGAGGCGTCGTCGCAGCAGGTCGGCAAGCTGTTCGGCTGTCTCGGGGAAAATGTAGTGCTCGGTCAGCAGGCGGGTCGTCTCGTCGATGACGGGGGCAGGCCGAAGGTTCGTCAGGGGCGTCATGGCAGGAAGTAGAGCACCGCCCCTCCGAAGACGTCAAAGACGCTTGAAACGCCTTCGGCAGGCGGCGAAACGGCCTGCACGGCTGTGCTCGTCGGCGGGTCAGCGCATGAGCGGGTCCGGGAAGCCGAACGATCGGCCCGGCGCGCGAGCCGATCTCTCATGTAGACCCCGGCCGCCACAGAAAGGAATCGGCCCCCGAGCGGCATGGCATCAGCTTGCCGACTCAACGAATCCTCAATGCATCTTCAACGCGGCGGGGATCAGACTTCCCATGACGTTCGACCCGACTTCGAATGAAACAGGGAGTGACCATGCGCATCGCCCGTACGATCAAGGCTCCGCTGTCCGGTCTGGCCTGTGCGGCAACGCTCACGCTGGGCGTCACCTCGTTCCCGGCGCCCGCGAGCGCGGCCGTCACCCAGGCGCAGGCCGTTCCGGCGTCCGTGGCGGCAGGGAGAACCACGGCGCCGGCCTGCATCGAGCGGAGTGTGAGCAAGAAGAGGAAAACGGTCTGGATCTCGAATCGCTGCGGCAGGACGATGAAGGTGAAGGTCGTCGTCAAACACGGCCCCGACTCCTACTGCCGCACCCTGAGCGACTCCGAGACCATCTACTACCCCTGGCATTTCGGCTCCTATGACCGCACCGTGAACTGCTAGCCCCAGCTTTCCCGCGAACTCGCCGATGCCGGACGCCGACGTGTGGATCGACGGCCCCCGAGCTCATACGGCTGCCGCGACGGCGGCGGCGATGAAGAGCACTTGAAGGGCCGTACGGGCCGGCAGCGGGGTCACGGGTTTCCCGGCCAGCGTGAGGCCGCGGCGGGCCGCCGAGACGTTGGCCGGGAACATGGCGATCATGAGCAGCGCCAGCCCGATCGCCGCGTACGGCGCGACCGGCGCGAACAGCAACCCGGCGGCGCCGGTCAGTTCCAGGACGCCGGTGAGGGTGACCAGCAGGGCCGGCCGCGGGAACGACGGCGGGATCATCGCGACGAAGTCGCGGCGCCACGAGGGCAGGAAGTGGGGCACGCCGGTGAAGACGAACATCAGGGCCAAAGCGCCGCGCAGGGCCGGTTGCCAGGCGTCCAGTGCGTCGACGCCGACCAGGCCGACGAGCCGCAGGACGACGAAGCCACCGATGAGGGCGATGAACGGAACCATTCCGTCCTCCAATCTTGTCATTGGACAGATTGGAGGGAGGTTCGTCATCTTGTCAATGTCAAGCTAGGGTGTGGTCGTCCCGCTGAGCCTTGGAACGCGGAGGTGAGGAACATCAGCCAGCCGTCCTACCACCACGGCAACCTGCGGCGCGTCATCATCGACGCCGCGCTGCAGGCCATCGGCGAATCCGGCCCGGCCGGATGGAGCCTGCGCGAGCTGGCCCGCCGGGCCGGCGTCTCGCACGCCGCCCCCGCCTACCACTTCGGCGACAAGCAAGGTCTGCTGACGGCCGTGGCCGCCGAGGGCTTCACCATGTTCGCCGACGCTCTTGAGCACGCTGCCTCCGACGTGTGGGAGGTCGGCGTCGCCTACCTCCGCTTCGGCCTCGACCACCGGCCCCACTTCGAGGTGATGTTCCGGCCGGAGCTCTACCGGGTGGACGATCCCGGCGTTCGATCCGCGCAGCAGCGCGCCGCGGACGTCCTCAACGCCAGCGCCCACTCGCTGTCGCCGAGCGCGGAACACGACCGGACGACCACGGTCGCCGCGTGGTCGCTGGCGCACGGCTTCACCACCCTGTGGCTGAGCGGCGCCTTGCCGGAGAGCGCGGACGGAGACCCGGAGGCCCTGGCCCGTTCGATGCTCCGCCTCGTCCTCGGCGCCGTGGCGGGCGGGGCGGCCAGCCCGTGATCTGACGGTCGGCGGCCTCGCCCGTCCTGCGCCCAGAGACGGTCTGACGGTCGGCGGCCTCGCCCGTCCTGCACCCTCAGACCTGATTCCGTCGTGTCAGTGACCGTTCGGGGCCGGACCGTCCATCAGGTGGGTTGCTCGTTCCGTGCGCAGGTGGAGGGCCGTGCGGCCCTTGCGTTGTGTCGACACCAGCCCCGCCCCCCGCAGCGCGCCCAGGTGTTGGGACACCGCGCTCGGCGTGATGTTCAGGCGGGTGGCCAGGGCGGCGGTCGTCTGAGGTTCGGCCAAGGCGGCGAGGATCAGCGTTCTCGTGTGGCCGAGCACCGGGATCAGGCCCGTCAGCGCCGGCCGGGGCGACTCCCGGAGCAGGCCGACGCCCATCGCCGGATAGCGGATCGACGCGGCGGCGACCGGGGCCTTGTCGACGCCCACGTCCGGCCAGTTGAAGACGCTGGGCTGCAGAACGAGGCCATGTCCGCCGGTGTCCACCGTGAACACGGAGTGCGGGGTGCGCCGGCCGTGCACGACCAGCTGGCCGTCCTCCCAGGCGATGTCGCGGTGCAACTCGGCGAACAGCGCCTGCACCCCGCCCTCCACCAGGGTCAGCGCACGCCGTCCGATGTCGGCCTCCAGCACGGCGCACATCCGGCCCCACTGGGGCGCGATCAGCAGCTCGTGGCAGCGGTGCAGCGCCTCGGCCAGCCTTGGCAGGACCGTCGCGGGCTCGGGGACGTCCTCGGCCGGCATGCCCAGGACCGCGGCGTACTCCTGCCGGAAGAAGTCGTCCTGCGTGGCGCGTACCAGGTCCAGCTCCGTCGCGATGGACGGCAGGCGCTGAGCCGGCGCCGGGAACAGGAACGACGGCAGCGGCCCGGCGATCAGCGCGCGCAGCAGCGGCAGCTCGCGCTCGCGCGCCAGCAGCGGGCGCGCCTGGCGCACCCAGGGCCGGTGGACGGCATGACCGCCCGTGCCGAACAGGATCCGCAGCGCAAGCACCGTCTCGCCCAGCGGTGAGACGGCGAATCGCACCTTCGCGACCGACGCCGCGGTGAACCTGATCTCGACCGCCATCCGCCCCTCATCATGTAGCTGTGGCTTAACGATAGCCGCGGCGCGCCGTTTCCCTGCAGGCTGGCGGGCATGGACTTCTTCACCTCCTACGACGGCCTCAAGCTCGCCTGCCACGTGTCCGGCGACGGCCCCCCTGTGGTCTGCCTGCCCGGCGGGCCGATGCAGGCCTCCGCCTATCTCGGCGACCTCGGGGGCCTCTCGGCGCACCGGCGGCTGATCATGGCGGATCTGCGGGGCACCGGGCGGTCCGCCGTGCCGCCGGACACCGCCTCGTACCGTTGCGACCGCCTTGTCGACGACGTCGAGGCCCTGCGCGAGCACCTTGGGCTCGACCGGATGGACCTGCTCTCCCATTCCGGGGGCACGAATCTGGCCGTGCTCTACGCGGCTCGCCAGCCGGAACGCGTCGGAAGGCTCGTTCTGGTCGCTCCGAGCGTCGCCGCCGTCGGCGTCAGGATCACCGAGGAGGTCCGGCGGGCGACCGCCCGGCTGCGCGAGGGGGAGTCCTGGTTCCCGGAGGCGTTCGCGGCCCTGGAGAAGGTCATGTCAGGCCAGGCCAGCCACGACGCCTTCCAGGCCATCGCGCCGTTCTGGTACGGCCGCTGGGACGAGACGGCCCAGGCCCACAAGGCCGCCGAGGACGAGCAGCGGAACAACGAGGCGGCAGCCGTCTTCGGCGCCGAGGGCGCCTTCGCCCCCGACGCCACCCGCGCCGCGCTGACCCGTTTCACCTCGCCGGTGCTGCTGCTCGCGGGTGAGGTGGACCTGAACTCCCCGCCCGCCGCGGTGGCCGAGCTCGCCGCGCTGTTCCCGCACGCCGAGCTCGTCGTGCAGGCCGGGGCAGGGCACTTTCCGTGGCTCGACGACGCCGGCCGGTTCGTGGCCACGACCTCGGCGTTCCTGCGTCAGGCGCCCAGCTGAGCGCACACCCGGCCGGAGATCGTCCTCATTGCCGCGGCACCGTCTCTCCGCCCTGCGAGAGGTCGAAGGGCGTGGGGGAGTGGCCTGCCCAGATCCGGCGGGAGACCTCTTCGGGGTAGGGGAGAGTGGCCGGCTCGGCGTCCAGGACGCGGGTCAGCCGCCGGTCGGGCCGGTACGCGGCCCATCCCGCGTCGCCGGTGGTGACGAAGCGCACCCATGCCTCCCTGAGCTCGCGGGAGAGCGCGACGGCCTCGGGGGCGGGCTCGTCGCCGAGGAGCTGCGCGCCGATGGGACTGTCCAGCGTGCCGAACGCCAGGGGGACGTCGAGGCTGTGGCAGGCGCCCAGAGCGCCGCCGAGCGCCGGGGCGGTCCAGCACAGTTCGAACAGGTACGAGGTGCCGCCGGCCGCGGCGTTGGCCTCGGCCAGCTGCTGTGACGGCATGCGGAAGAGGGCGTCGGAGTACACCGTCTCCACCAGCTCCTCCGGACCGGCCTGCGGAAACCCGGCGCGGTACGCCTGCGCGCCATGCGGCCGGGGTGCGAGCAGTTCCAGGGCCGTGCGCGCGTCCTGCTCGGTGAAGCCGCCCTGCCGCCCGCTCATGACGCTGAACAGCCGGAACTCGTCCCGGGTGTGGCCGGCGAGCAGCTCGATCCCGCCCGCGCGCCCGCCGGTCAGCGCGGACCAGGGCGTCTCGGGCAGAACCTCGCCGTCGACGACGGGGCACAGGGCGGTGCCGGTCTTCGTGAGCCGCCCCCAGCTCTCCCGGTGCGCATGGAGGGCGGCGTTGAAGGAGGTGAGCTCCGCGGCCAGGCGCCAGGGGTCGATGTCGCGCAGGGCCGCGGCGGTGGGGGCCGCCGCGCCGACCCGGTCCGCGAGCGCGGCGGTGACCTGCCGGGCCAGCGCGGGGGTGCTGTGCAGCCCCGGCGCCGAGTGGGCGATGGCCCGCCGGAACAGGCCGCGCGCCGGCTTCATCGTCAGCAGGGCGGCGACCGACCCGGCCCCGGCGGACTGTCCGGCCACGGTGACCCGGCCGGGGTCGCCGCCGAACGCGGCGATGTTCCGCTGCACCCACTCCAGCGCCGCGATCTGGTCGAGGAAGCCGCGGTTGGGCGGCGCGTCGTCGAGGAACGCGAAACCCTCCGCGCCCACGCGGCAGTTGACGGTCACCACGACGAGCCCCGCCCCGGCCAGCGCCGCCGGGTCGTACATCGGGTCGCTCGACGCCGCCGAGACGTAGCCGCCCACGGGGAGCCACACCAGCACCGGCAGCCCGCCCGCGCCCGGATCCGGGGTGCCGACGTCGAGCGTCAGCCAGTCCGTGCCCTGCGGCGGGCCCACGTCGACCGGCAGGGACAGCGGCACCCGGGGACCGAACTCCGCCGCCTGCCTCGTGCCGTCCCAGCGGCGCGGCGGGGCGGGCGCGGCGAAACGAAGCGCTCCCACCGGCGGCTGGGCATACGGGATGCCACGGAACACCGCGTGGCCCTGCCGCCGGCGCCCCTGCACCACCCCTTCCGCGGTCCGCACCCTCGGCTCTTCGGACATGACGGCTCCTTCCTCGAACGGACCCCCATGGTTATAGGTCAAGTGTATTATGTCAACTGTATGGGAAAGCTGGGAGTGACGAGGGAGAGGCCCGCGATGCCGAAACAGGTGGACCACCGCGAACGCCGCGAAGCGATCGCCCGCGCGCTGTGGCGGGTGGTGGCGCAGCGCGGCGTCGCGCACCTGACGACACGGGTGGTGGCGCAGGAGGCGGGCATCTCACTCGGGCAGTTGCAGCACTACTTCGCCTCCCGGGCCGCCATGCTCTCCTTCGCCATGGACTTCGCCTCGGAACAGACCTCGCTGCGCGTCGAGCAGGGCCTCGCGGGGCTCGGCGACCGTCCGCACCCGCGTGACGTGCTGCGACTGACGCTCGCGGAAATGCTGCCCCTGCACACCGACGCCCGCGCCACCAGCCGGATGAGCGCCGCCTACGTCCTGGAGGCGCTGCACGACGAGGCCGTCCACGAGCAGGCGCGCCGCGGCCTCCTCCAGGGGCGGGCCCTCGTCGAGCGGCTGGTCCGCCAGGCGATCGCCGACGGGCACCTCGCCCCCGACCGCGACCCGGCGACCGAGACCAACCTGCTCCTCGCCCTCACCGGCCTCACCCCCCTCCTCGAACTGGACGTGATCGCCCCCCAGGACGCCCTCACCGCGATCGACCTGCATCTGGACAGGCTGTTCGCCGGCGAGAGCCGGAGCGCGTGACCGGCCGGGCAAAGGAAGGCCCGGTGCCCGTCAGGTCCGGCGGGTTCGAGTGACGGGGCGTCCGGCCCGTCAACGGGACGCGCTGGAGGCCCCGCCGGGCGGCACCACGGCCACCGGACAGGCGGCGTGGTGGAGCACCCCGTGGCTCACCGAGCCCAGCATCGTGGAGGCGAAGTCGCCCAGCCCGCGCGAGCTCACCACGACCAGGTCGGCCGTGGACGACGCGTTCCTGAGGGCGGCGACCGGATGATCGCACACCTGCTCGTCCACGATCCGCACGTCAGGGTTCCCCTCCCGCCACGGGATCACCTCCTGGGCGGCGGCGCGGGCGTTCTCCTCGAAGCTCTCGCCGGTCATCCTGTAGGCGGAGGCGTACGAGGACAGGAGCGGCGGCCGCCAGGCATAGAGCACCAGGAGCTCCGCGTCCTGGGCACGGGCCTGCTTCAGGGCGTACTCCATGGCGGCCGGTGACTGCCGGCCGTCGTATCCGACCACGATCCGGCCGCGGCGTGTCGTGGCGGCCTCCCGGACGACCACGACCGGGCTCGCGGCGTGCCCGGCCAGCGCCAGGCTCGTGGAGCCGAGCACCATCCCGGCGAAGCCGCCCCGCCCTCTGCTGCCCAGCACCAGGCTGTCGGCCTCCGCCGACTCCCGCACCAGGTCGTTCACCACCGGACCGGGCAGGATCTCCGTGCCGACCTCCACGCCGGGAACCAGGCCGCGCGCCCGGTCCGCCGCCGCTTCCAGCATCCCGGCGCAGTATTCGGCCGTCCCGACGTCGCCCGTCCACGGCTCGCACACGTGTACCAGCCGCAGCGCCAGCGAGCGCCTGCGGGCGTCCGCCGCGGCCCACTCGACGGCCGCCATCGAGGGCGGCGAGCCGTCCACGCCCGCCACGATCCGTCCAGCCATCTTCCGCCTCCCCCGAGCCCCCGCCCTTCCCCTACCCCGAAGCCGCCCACCGTCATGTCTGGCGTGCCGCGGGTTCTCCGCCGGCGGACGCGTGAGGGCGTTGACCCCGCTGGCGGGTGCAGAAGACCTGGCCGGGGCGCACGTCGTCGCTGAGCCGGCCGGCCGGCCGCGCTCGGCCACGGCCTGCGCCGGCGGGCGTGACCAGTGACCACCAGTGGATCACAAGACGGCCCTGGTAGATCAGGGCGGGTGAACGATGCTCCTCATCCGCTCAGCCGCAGGGAAGGCCCGTCCGGGACGGACGAGCCGTCCGAGGCCGAGCGGCCGGTGCTCCCGCTCGACACCTCGCTGCCCGACGTTTGCGGCGCCCGCCCGCCTGCCTGGCGCGGCACGTCCGGTCGGCAGGCGGGATGGGCCGGCTGCTGGGTGGCCTGGCCTTCTCGTGGGGGGTGTACGGGCTGCTGTGGGCCGCGGCCGGGATCTGGCTGCCGGGACCGTCCGCGCTCGCGGTCGCGACGGCCCTGACGCTGCCGCCCGCCCTGGTGTCGCTGGTACTGCACCGCAGGCGTGGGCATCGTCAGCGTTGGGCGATCTGTAGCGCTTGCCTGCGCGGCCGCCGCAACCCCAGCCGGGCGCAAGCCCGGCTGAGGCGTCATCGGCTCATGGGGCCACGGTCAGGGTGAGGGTGGCTGTGTGGTCGAGGGCGACGCCGTCGCCCAGCACCGTGATCGGGTAGGTCCCGGACGGGGTGCTGGCGCCGACCGTGACGGTCAGCGTGGAGGTGGCGCCGGTGGTGATGCTCGACGGGCTGAAGGACGCCGTCATGCCCGCCGGAAGCCCCCTGGCGTACAGCGAGATCTGCTGCGGGGCGCCCGAGACGACGGCGCTGCCGACGGTGACGCTCACGGTCTGGCCGGGCTGCACGGTCGCCGCGGCGGGGTTGACCGCGACCGAGAAGTCGCACGTGTACGGCTCGCCGGCCCGCGCGGGCACGCGGACGGCGTTCCACGCGGCCTTGACCGTGTTGTACTCCAGGCACGACGAGGGGAACATGTCCAGGGCCGCCTGCAGCGAGGCGCGGCGGGCCATGGTGTGCGGCCAGGCGGAGGTCTTGCGCAGCAGCGTGCCCATGTAGATCTGGCCCGCCTTGCGCGCGCCGAGCCCGACGATGGAGGAGGAGTCGCAGGTCGGGCTGGGCGGCTGGCCGTTCGTCGGGTTGCTGCCCTCGGCCAGCAGGTAGAACCAGTGGTTCTGGACGCCGGCCCCGACCTGGGGCGGCATCGACGGCACCGCGCTGCTGTAGCAGTCGGGGTGACCGGGGATCAGCGACGGCTTGTACATGTAGCGGATCGGGCCGGTTCCGTCGACGTTGACCTCCTCGCCGACGGTGTAGTCCGGCGGGTCGAGGGTGGCGGGCTCGTTGGCGTACTGCTCGGTCAGCGCGCCGAAGATGTCGCCGGTGGACTCGTTGAGTATGGCCTTCTCGTTGTCGCCGAGGTCGAGGCCGGGCGTGGTGGCGAAGACGATGTGGCCGTACTCGTGCGCCACGATGTCCATCGCGGTGAGCTGGCGCAGGTTGTCGGAGGTGTGGCCGAAGGCGGTGTTGACGCCGTTCCAGTAGGCGTTGACGTCGTTCAGGCCGACGCGGGCGGGGTAGCCGTCGCCGGCTCCGTTGAAGCCGGAGCGTCCCAGCCAGGTCTTGAGCATGTCCCATTCGGTGTCGATCGCGAAGAGCGTGTCGACGCAGGCGGTTTCGAGGTTGGTGCCGCTGCCGTTGCCCCAGTAGTCGTCGGGCCCGGTGAAGGCGGAGCCGTTCGGGCCGCCGCAGCG
Source organism: Nonomuraea sp. NPDC048881 (assembly GCF_040649795.1). Classification (NCBI taxonomy): domain Bacteria; kingdom Bacillati; phylum Actinomycetota; class Actinomycetes; order Streptosporangiales; family Streptosporangiaceae; genus Nonomuraea; species Nonomuraea sp. NPDC048881. The sequence goes on along the minus strand of NZ_JBEZGC010000017.1, from coordinate 101,778 downwards.
CACGTTCCGCCGCACCGGGTCGATCATCGCGAAGGAGGAGCCGGTCGCCATGGTGCCGATGGTGACCGGGTTGCCGTTGTAGTAGCTGTTGCCCACCCCCGCCTTGACCTCGTCGGACTTCAGGACGACCGCGCCGGTCAGCGCGTCGACGAAGACGTGCAGCCTGCTCTCCCTGCCGCCGACGGCGCCGTGGACGAGCACCTCGTAGGCCAGCCGGCCGCGTCCCTGAGCCATGACCACCAGCCGGGGCGCGGCGATCGAGGAGACCTGGGGCAGCTGGCTCCTGGCCACGCGGGCTGCTTCGGAGGCGCCGAGCCTGGGCGTGGTGGCCACGTCCAGGGGGCTGTCCTGGGAGACGGAGGTGCTCAGGACCTCGCCGGTGGCGGCGCTGACCACGACGAAGTCGCCGCCGTAGACGGGCAGCCCCGCGTACGTGCGGGTGTAGGGCGTGTAGCGCAGCCCGTTCTGCCCTTCGATCGGGCCCTGCCGTATGTACGCGTCCTCGGTCGAGCTGTGCAGCAGTGCGGGCCTGGACTTCACCAGGAGGTCGGCGGGATCGCCTTTGGAGGCGTTGGCCGGGCCGGGGACCGAAGTGGCCACGAGCACACAGACGGCACTCGTGACCAGGGCTAACACGGCATTGCGTCTCATGGGGTCGCTCCTCTTGCGCCGGCGGGCGATGGACGGGGTCACCTGCATTTGAGTTGATGAACTACAGCAGGTCAATATCGAGGTAAATAGGCGGAAAAATCGGGATTTATGGCCATTCAGCCCCCGAGTCGGTGACGCAAGGAACTCCACCCGTCAGCACGTATCTGAGGCGCGCCGGACCTGCTCGGGAGGGGCAGCCACACACATCCCCCAGGAGGCGCTCATGCCCAGGATCGGGTTCGAATGGCAGTTCCAGCGTAACGAGCTGAGGTTTCTGGCGGATTCCAAGGACGGCTGGCAGACCGAGGACGCCCTGCCGTCCAAGGGACGCGTCTGCTACTGGCAGGACCCCGGGATCGCCATCGAGTCCGACGGCGGCGACGTCGAGATCATCACCGACTCGGTGACGACGTGGGCCGCCCTGCGCCGTCAGCTCGTCTTCATCGGCGAGCTGATCAGCCTGCTGACGGGCCGTTCGCCCGACACCGCCAAGCTTCCCGCCACGTTCCTGCGGTCAGGGGAGCAGGAGGACGAGGAGACGACCGGCAACCGGCGATTGAGCAGGACCCGGACGAGCGCCAAGACGCAGGCCGTGCGCGTGGCCCAGGGGCACCTCAAGACCCACGACGACGTCCAGCCGACCGACGGGCTGCGCTTCGTGCCGGGCACCAACGTGGGCAACATCATCACCGTGTCCCTGGCCGCGCCCATCAAGCGGTGCGACTTCGACTTCGCCGGCAACCCGGTGATGACGCCCGTCTACGCCAAGGGCGACGTGCTGGCCCTGACCGCCGGCAGGGACCTCGTCCACGGCACCGCTCAGGCCACCCTGGACGTGCCGCTGGCCGAGCTGCCCGCCCGGCTGGGGGTGCTCGGCTTCGACCCGAGTGCCCAGGTGGGCGCATGGCTGCGGGGACGCCACCAGACGGCCAACCTCATCGGGTTCGTCACGCTGATCCAGTACATGCTGTGGGTCTTCGCCCATCAGAACCTCACCTCCGGCGACGGGCCGAAGGCGGGCTTCGCGCTGCTGCCGCGCACGAACCTGCGCTAGGTCTACATGAACGCGCTGACGGAGGTGGAACGGTCCGCCTTCGACGCCATGGTCAACGCCCTGTCCGACGGGGACAAGAATTCCCGGGTGTGCCCCCGGCCGTACGGTCTGGGCGGGCGCCAGACGTATGACAACCAGCTCAGTCTCTTCTGGTGGCTGCGCTCGATCCAGGCCGGCGACCCGGGCCAGGGCGACGAGACGCTGGCCCTCCACATGAGCGGCGACGGCCCGCGCGGCATCGCCTACGACGCGATGTCCCCGCCGCGCGGCTACCCCGCCCACGAGCCCTTCCCCGGACGGCCGGCGGAGTGGTTCACGTACTCCATGGGGCAGAAGACGACGCCGTACAAGGCGACGCACGTCGTCGTGGAGTACCGGCAGACCGACCTGTTCGGCCTGAAGAACGGCATGGGAACCTACGAGCAGTTCGTCACCGCGGCGATGGACGCGGCCCGCAGCGCCGGTCTGGACGTGCCGCACTGACGGCTCCGCCCCTGGATCAGCCGGAACGGCTCACTGGTGGGCGGGGGGCCCGGCATCGCCCACCTGGTAAATGCCGGCGAGGGTGACCGCGTCGCGGTAGACGGCCGGCGGCGGGTCGGCTTCCTGGAGGCTCTGGAGGGCCAGGCGCAGGTGCGCGTGGTTCTGTTCACGGGTCCAGGCGCGGCCGCCGCACCGGTCGATCAGGTCCGCGACGGCGGCCAGCCCCTCCTCGGCGGGCTCGCCGTCGCCTCGGTAGAACGCGGCGAGCCGCCCGCTGTCGCGGTGCCCTGACTCCAGGCACGCCGCGACCGTGGGCGTGATCTTGCGACGGCGGACGTCACCGTAGCGGGACCGGCTGAGCTGCTCCGCCGGCCACAGGTCCGACAGATCGTTGTGGTACTGCACGGCCATGCCGAGATGGAACCCGAACCGGCCGACGGCCTCCACCTGCGCGCCGGAGGCGTCGGTCAGCAGGGCGGGCAGGCAGCACACCGCGCGCACGCCCTCGGCGGTCTTGGCCGCCTGCACGGAGACGGCCTGGTCGAGGCTGGTCTCGCAGCGGCCCTCGTGCTCCTCGTCGCGGACCTGGCCCGCGCACAGCTGGAGCCAGCCCGCGCGCATCGTCCGCAGCGCCTGCTGGGTCCGGGGGTGCGGGTGCTCGCCCAGGTGGGAGAAGGCCAGGGCCAGCAGGGCGTCACCGGCCATGATGGCGTGCCCGGTGGTGTAGGCCGCCAGGACGGTGGGCCGGCCGCGACGCCGGGCCTCCAGGTCGACGATGTCGTCGTGGAGGGTGGCCACGTTCATGAGGAGGTTGCCGGCGACGACGGCGGGCAGGCCGCGTTCGACCGGGCCGCCGTCGATGCCCGCGCACAGCAGGGTGAAGGCGATGCCCTTGCGTCCGGTTCCGCCGCGGACACCGGTGGCCGGCCCGCCGTCCCGGCCGGCCCAGCCGTAGTGGTAGTACACGCTCTCCCGCAGCGGTGAGGGCAGGCAGTTCACCGCGCGCATGAGCGCCGGATCGGTGATCCGCGCCGTGTCGGCGAGGATCTGCTCGGCGGTACGGCCGGGTCCGGGCTGGGCGACAGGCATGTCGGGCGGCTCCGTTCTTCCCCGGGTGTGTTTCTGCAGGTTAAGCGGTGAGTGTGGGGGAGAGCGGGTTGCGGGCCGGTGTGTCGCCGATGCCCGGATTTAATCTACATTGTAAAGGCGCTCGGTCGTGCGCCTCAGGTGGGTCCCCGTGTTCCGTTGAGGGCCTTGCGCAGCAGGGTGGCCAGCTCGAACTGGCCTTCACCTACCTCGGCGCGGCCTGCAGCACCTCATGGCGATCGACGCGCCGGTGCTCACGGCTTCAGGTAGCCGGCGGCGACCAGCCCCGCGAAGGCGAGGTCGGTGTCGGTCATCTGCCCGCTGAGCACGTGCTGGACGAACGCGCCGACCGGCATGAGCACGGTCTCGATGAACTCGCCGTCGTCCAGTCCCGGCTCGGCGACCTTCCGGCGCCCGCGGGCCAGGAGCGCGTGGCGGCGATGTGAGGCGTACGACGCCAGAAAGGTCCGCATGACCACTTCGAGCGTCGCAGCTTCGTAGCCGGTCTCCTCCAGCAGTTCCCGCGCCGCCGCGACCTCGACCGGTACCGGCGGGCGCGGGCTTCCAGGAACCCGGCCGGCTCGTCCAGCTCACCTGTCTGCGCGAGACGCTACGCGGGCCTACGTCGTGAGCCGAGCGAGGCTGGAGGCTCTACGGCGCCTCAGGGACGGCCGCGGGAGCCGGACGGGTCTTCATGGTCAGGGCCAGGAGGATTGCGGCGGCGGTGAACACGGCGGCAACGGTGAAGGCCGCGCTGACCCCCTCGGTGAGGACCTGGTGGGACGGTCCGCGCGAAGCGCGCGTGGCCGCGCCGAACACCGTGACGAGGATGGCCAGCCCCAGCGCGCCGCCGATCTGCTGCATGACGTTGAGCAGGCCCGAGGCGGCGCCGGCGTCCCGCGCCTGGATGCCGGAGGACAACACGGTGGTGGCTCCTACCAGCAAGGCGCCCATGCCGAGACCGGCGATCATCATCGGGCCGAGCAGCGCGGAGGCGTAGTCGCTCTGGGGCGTCAGCCGCGTCATCCACAGCAGGGCCAGGCTGATCGCCCCGGCGCCGGCGGCGATCAGCGTCTTGGCGCCCAGGCGCGGCAGCAGCCGGGCCGCCGCTCCCGAAGAGGCCAGGATCACCAGGGCCAGCGGCACGAAGGCGAAGCCCGCCTGCAACGGGCTGTATCCGCGGACCTGCTGCAGGAACTGGGTGAGAAAGAAGAACATGCCGTTGCCCGCGGCCAGCACGAACAGCAGCACGACGTAGCCGCCGGCGCGGTTGCGGTCGGCGAACAGCCGCAGCGGCACGATCGGCTGCCGGGCACGGGACTCGACGGCCACGAACAGGACCAGCAGGACGGCGGCCACGCCGAGCGCGCCGAGCGTGACCGCGTCGCCGAAGCCCTGCTCGGCGGCTCGGATGAAGCCGTAGACGAGCGCGGTCATGCCGAGTGTCGAGGTCAGGGAACCCGCCAGGTCGAAGCGGCCCGGGTGGCGATCGGTCTCGGTGACGAACAGCGGGGCCAGGATCAGCAGGACGACGCCGATCGGCACGTTGATGAACAGCACCCACCGCCAGGAGATCCAGTCGGTCAGCATGCCGCCGGCGATGAGGCCGATCGCGGCGCCGGAACCGGAGACCGCCGCGTAAGCCCCCAGTGCCCGCGCCCGGGGCGCGGGGTCAGAAAAGCCCACGGTGATCAGCGCGAGCACGGTCGGTGCGGCGACGGCGGCGCCGATCCCCTGACCGGCACGGGCCGCCAGCAGCATCCCGGCCGAGGTGGCCAGCCCTCCGGCCAGTGAGGCGAGGGTGAAGACGGCCACTCCGCCGACGAGCGCCCGCCGCTGGCCGACGATGTCGCCCACGCGACCGCCGAGCAGCAGCAGACCGCCGAAGGCCAGCATGTAGGCGTTGAGCACCCAGGACAGGCCGGCCGCGGAGAAGCCGAGGTCGTGCTGGATGTCGGGGAGGGCGATGTTCACCACGTTGGTGTCCAGGATGAACATCGTCTGGCAGATCAGCACGATGGCGAGCACCAGGCCGGGGTGGCGCTGGTGGGAGGCGGCACCGGCCGGCCCGCGGCCCGTTCTCGCCGCATGCGTGCTGTGCTCGGTCATGGCACTCCTCGGAATGGTGTCCACAATAAACGAGGAACCTCCTCGCTTTCGGTGGGCTAAGATACGAGGAGCTTCCTCGTTTTGGCAAATGTGTGGAGGGTTCCGGTGGCGGATCGGTCGACGCAGGCCCGGCCCGTAGGGCGCAAAGATGCGCGACGCAATTACGAGCGGCTCCTGACGACCGCCCAGGCGGCGTTCGCCGAACACGGTGTCGGCGCGTCGCTGAACGACATCGCGCGCACCGCCGGCGTCGGCAACGTGACCCTCTACCGGCACTTCCCGACCCGCCAGGCGCTGCTGGAGGCACTGCTGGGCGACAGCCTGCGCGGCTTGCGGGCGCGCTCGGACGAGCTGCTCGCCTCACCGTCCCCGAGCAGGGCCCTGATCACCTGGACGACGGCCGCTGTCGAGCATGCCATGGTCTATCGCGGCCTGGTCGACGCCCTCGTGGACAGCCTCGCCGACCCCGCGTCCGAACTCCACGCCACCTGCCAGGCCGTCAAGGCCGCCGGGGCGCAACTGCTGACCAGGGCCCAGCAGGCGGGGGAGATCCGGCCCGACGTGGACGCGTCCGCCCTCTTCTCGCTGATCGCTTCAGTCGCCTGGGCGGTGGAGCGGACCCCTGCGCACCGTGATCAGCTTCTGGCCGTCATGTTCGACGGGCTCCACCGCCGGGCGGATGGGCCGGCCTGAACCTGCCGGTCCAGGGGGCTCAGCGGCCCGGCTCGTCGCCGGTGAAGGTCGCCGCCTGCGGCGTGGCCGCGAAGACGGTGCGCAGTTCGGCGAGCAGGTCGTCGAGCGTGGGGTCCGGTGAGGCGGTGGTCCAGCCGCGCAGGGCGGCGTGGAAGGCGGCCACCAGCAGGTCGAGCGCCAGCCTGGGCCGGTGGTCGCGGTCGCCGAGGCCGAGCCGCCTGCGCAGGGTGGTCTCGAAGGCCGCGCTGGTGCGGTCGCAGAACTGCAGCCCGTGCGCGGCGATGGACGGCGTACGCTGCGACAGCTCCTGACTGAGCCGCACGCGGGCCACCCATTCCGGCCCCTCCGCCGACATCCGGCGCACCGCCGCGAGCATCGCCTCCTGCAGCACCTCCAGCACGGGACGGCCGCCGAGCGGCGCGTGCTCGACGTCGTCGAGGAGCGCGGTCCACAGGGCCTCCAGCGGGGCGGAGGCGACCTCCTCCTTGCTGGCGAAGTTGCGGAAGAACGTGCGCTTGGAGACCTCGACCTCCGCGCACAGCTCGTCGAGGGTCACCTGGTCGAAGCCGCGCTCGGTGAACAGCGCGAGCGCGGTGTCCACCAGGGTGGCCCTGGTCTTGAGCTTCTTGCGCTCGCGGAGCGGCAGCAGGTCGGCGGTCATCGTCCCCAGTGTATCCGGAGCGCATATGCCTCCTATAGGCTTATGCCACTCAGTGGCACTTTGGAGGATGTCATCATGCGCGCTTTGATCGTCGACCGTTCCGTTCCCGGTGGCCTGCGGGTGGGCCAGGCGCCCGAACCGGTGCCGGCGCCCGGCGAGGCGCTGGTCCGCGTCACCGCCACGTCGCTCAACTACGGCGAGGTCAGGCACGCCCTGCAGGAGGCGCCCGAGGGCACGGTGCTCGGCTGGGACGCGGCGGGGGTCGTCGTCCAGGCGGCGGCCGACGGCTCGGGGCCCGCCGCGGGCACGCCCGTGGTCACGCTGGGCTGGGACGGCGGGTGGGCCGAGCTGCGGGCCGTTCCGACCGACCGGATCGGGGTCGTGCCGCAGGGCGCGGACCCCGGCGCGATCAGCACGATCCCGGTCGCCGGCGCCACCGCGCTGCGCGCGCTCGACCGCCTCGGGCCGATCCTGGGGCGGCGTGTCCTGGTCACCGGCGCGACGGGCGGCGTCGGCCGGTACGCCGTGCAGCTCGCCCGGCTCGGCGGCGCGTACGTCATCACCGCCACCGGCGACCCGGCCCGGCACGGCGACGGGCTGCGGGCGCTCGGCGCGGACGAGGTCGTCGCCGCTCCCGCCGAGAGCGGCGGACGGCTCGACGGCGTCCTGGACCTGCTCGGCGGCGTCCCGCTGGTCGAGGCGTTCGACCAGCTCGCCGAGGGTGGCACGCTGGTCGCCGTCGGCCACTCCACCGGCGAGGGCGAGAACTTCCCGTTCGGCGCGCTGTTCGGCGGGCCCGACCGCCACGACCGCTCGCTGGTGACCTTCCACCTGCTCTACTGCCAGGGCCTGCACCGCGACCTGACCTGGCTGGCCGGGCGGGTCGCGGACGGCACGCTGAGCCCGGAGATCACCTGGCGCGGCGGCTGGGACGACGCCGCCGAGGCGGCGACCGCCCTCCTCGACCGCCGCGTGCACGGCAAGGCGGTGCTCGACCTGGCGTGAGAGGCGGGCTGGACGAATGAGCCGGAGAGCCAGCGCGAGGGGGCAGGGTCTCCAGAGAGAAGGCCGGGGTCTCCAGAGAGAAGGCCGGGGTCTCCAGAGAGAAGGCCGGGGTCTCCAGAAAGAAATGGGACCGGGCCCACTTCTTCGACCTGCTGGGCGCTCCGCTGAGCCCCGACGGCGACTCCGGCACGGCCACGGTCATGATCCGGCCCGACTACGACACCAACCGTCCGCACTACATCGGCTGCGACGACGAACACCCCGAAACCGACTGCCCGGCCCACGGGTCGGCCTCGGTCTGGCTGCACACCGAGCCGCGCGAGGACGCGCCGCTCGTCAAGGACATCGGCAAGCATCGACGGACCAGTCCAGTTCAGCGTGTACGACCACGCCGCCCGCGCCGCCACCGGGCAGCGCTACGTCGTCGCCGAGCGGCAGGGCGAGTGGACCGCCATCTGGTACCTGGGGCAGAAGGCGTGGTTCCGCAACCCGGCGTCCGGCCCGGTGGCCGTGCCCGGCCGTGCCCGGCCGGGCACGGCCGGCGACGCCCCGGCCCGGCCTGGACTCCGTCCCCGTGTACGGGACGCGTGAGCGCCGGACCGACCGGCTGCCGCATCGCGGGCGCGGCCCGGAGCCGGCGGGGTCGATCAGCCGATCGGCGGTGCGAGGTATTCCAGCGCGTAGCCCTCGCCGGAGGGGGTCACGCGGGCGATGCCGGGTGAGTCGAGGTGGGCGCCGGCCACGAAGTGGTGTGGCCGGCTCAGTCGTTCGAGCAGCGCCGCTCGCGCGGCGCGGGCCTCGGCCTGGTCGCCGTCGAGCTCCCAGGACACCTTCGGCCGATCGAACTGCAGCGTGGGGACGTGAACGGTGTCGCCCCAGACGAGAAGACGGCCGGCGGAGCTGCTGATCTCGTAGACGGTGTGCCCGGGGGTGTGGCCCGGCGTCGGGAGCGCGGTGGCCCACTCGTTGATCGCCACCTTCTCCGACACGGGCACGACCCGGTCGCGGACCGGCTCCAGCCGCCGCCCGGCGAAGACCGAGGCGTCGCCCGCGCCGATCCACACGCGCTCAAGCTTGGGGAACGCCTCTGAGCCGTCCGGCGCGATCAGGCCGCTCACGTGGTCTTCGTGGTTGTGGGTGATGGCCGCGTCCGTCACGTCCGCGCGGTCGACCCCCGCCTCGTCGAGCGCGTCGTAGATCAGTCCCATGGTGGGGACGTGCCAGGCGTCGGACGCGCCGGTGTCGATGAGCACCGACCGCGTGCCGTCGGTGACGTAGAAGGCGTTGACCGACAGCCGCAGGTTGTCGCCGGCCAGCGGGACGGCGGCCGGCAGCTCGTCGAGCGCGCGCCCGTCCTCGTCGCGCAGCCGTGTGGGCGGCATGTCGATGTACCCGTCGCGCAACGAGATCACCCGCAGCTCGCCGAACTCGAACGTGGCGTGGAGCCGGCCACCCGAAGTGAAACGCATGGAACCTCCGTCATGTCGGGCGCCCATCGCCCATCTTCGATAGAAGATCGTATCTTCTTTAGAAGAAACCCTACACTGTGGGACAGCGAGGGACGGATCGATCGAGGAGCACGGTGGTCGAGAAAGACGGGAACGTGGCCGAACCACAGCACGGTGACGACCTGGCCGGCGCGTTCGGCGTCAACGTGCGGCGACGTCGCGAGGAGGCGGGCCTGACGCTGGAGCAGCTGTCCGCGCAGTCGTCGGTCAGCCGGGCGATGTTGTCCAAGGTCGAACGCGGTGAGAAGAGCCCGACGATCGGCGTCGCGTCCAGGATCGCCCACGCGCTCGACGCGTCGCTCTCGGACCTGATCGGCGCGCCGGCCGGGGCCGCGTCCGGCGTGGCCGTCGTCATGCGCAGGAACCATCGTCCCGTGTTCCGTGACCCGGAGACCGGCTTCGAGCGGCACATGGTGTCCGCGGCCCCGGGCGCGGGAGGAGCCGAGATGGTCTTCCACCACCTCCCCGCCCAGGTGTCCACCGGGCTGCTGCCCGCCTATCCGCCGGGTACGGAGAAACAGCTCCTGGTGCTCGAAGGCAGTCTCACCGTCGCGATCGGCGGGGTCAACGAGACCCTGGAGACAGGCGACTCCCTGTTCTTCCAGGCCGACGCCGACCACGGCTTCGCCAACCGGACGAACGCTCCCTGCGAGTACATCATGTTCATCTCACGCCGGCCCTGATCGCTCACCCATCGCCGACCGGTCACCGGCGACGGTGACCTCCGCCAGGGTCTCGCCCAGCAGCGCCGCGGCCTCGGCCGACCGAAGCGGAACCTCGCGCCGGCCGCCTGCGACACACCGCGGCTAAGGCGTCCTGGACCACGTCCCTCGGCGGTCTGCCGGTCTCCGGCCAGCAGGAACGCCAGCCGTACCACGGAAAGCCGGTGGACGGGGAACGACTCGGTCACCGCCGCGTCAACCGACGCCGCGGCGGCCGGAGAACGGGGAGGGCCGTGGGTGATGTCGAACTGTATGCCTTCGCCATGCGCGAGCACCCGCGAAGGTCGCGTCACGACGGCAGGATTCCGACGAGAAGCTCGTCCGCCGTGCCGTGCGTCGCGTACCGGACGGCGCGGGCCGCCGAGGTTCTGCCGTCAACCCCGTGTCAACCGGCTGTCGATCATCGAGTTCTTGGATCGGGATGATCGTAACGACCTGGGGGATGACTCGTGCAAGAACCACCGCGGCTTCCGTTTGCCGGACTTCACCCGTTCGAACTGGCCGCCGGTTATCTGGAAGGCCCGGCCGTCCGCAGAGTCACGACACCGGCAGGGGACCCTGCCTGGCTGGTGACGGGCTACGCCGAGGTTCGCGACCTGCTGTCGGACCGGCGGCTGGGAAGATCGCACCCGTGCCCCGAACGGGCCGCCCGCCTGTCCGGCTCGATCAGGCTGGGCGGCCCGGCGGGCGCACACGCGAGTGAGCGGGCGGATCACGCCGCGATGCGGCGGCTGCTCAATCCGGCCTTCTCCGCCAGGAGGACGGCCGCGCTCCGCGGGTTCGTCCGGCGCACCGCGGAGGAGGTGCTGGACGGCGTGGCCGCCCACGGTCCTCCGGCGGACCTGCGGGCCTGCTTCTCACGTCCGCTGGCCGGGCGGGTCATCTGCGAGCTGCTCGGCGTGCCGTACGCCGACCGTGACGACTTCGCCGCCTGGGCCGACGAGGCGAGCCTGCTGAGCGAGCCGGAGCGGAGTTGGGCGGCCTGGAGCAGGCTTGTCGCATACATGGAGGAACTGCTCCACCGCAAGCGCCGCCGGCCGGCGCGGGACCTGCTGAGCGATCTGGTCGTCGCCGAGAGCCCGTTCTCCGTCGCCGAGCTCGCGCGCCTCGGCGCGGCGGTGCTCTTCGGCGGGTACGCCACCACGGCCCTACGCGTCGACTTCGTGACGGCCTTCCTGCTGGCCTGCCCCGACCAGCGGGCGCTGGTCCAGCGGAGTCCGGCGCTCGTCGAGGCCGCGGTGGAGGAGGGGTTACGGCTGGCGTCCGCCAACACCCACGGGATACCCCGCTACGCGCACGCCGACCTCAGGATCGGCGGGGTGACGATCAGGGAGGGGGACGGGATCCTGCTCAACGTGCCGGCGGCCAACAGGGATCCCGGCGTCTTCCCCGACGCGGGCAGTTTCGTCGTCACGCGAAGCTCTCCGGCCCCGCATCTCGCCTTCGGCCGCGGTCCGCGCCACTGCGTGGGCGCCGGGCTGGCCAGGGTCGAACTCACCGAGGCGGTGAGCGCGATCCTGCGCCGCCTCCCCGGCCTCCGGCTGGCCATCCCGGTGGCGGAGCTCCGCCAGGTGGGGGGCACCACGACCGAGGACTTCGAGCGGCTGCCCATGGTGTGGGACGAGCACCGATGCCCGAGCTGAGCGACGAGGCCGTGCAGATCTATCTGCACGTGGTCCGGCATGGCGGGGCCACCATGGCCGAACTGCGGGAGGGTCTCCGGCTCCGGGAGCCCCCTGCGCGGGCCACGACCTGGCTCACCGGATTGGGCCTGCTGCGTGAGGACGCAGCAGGCCGCCTGCACGCGATCGGGCCGGCCCTGGTGGCGGCCGAGACCCTGCAGGAGGAGGCCCGGCTCCGTCTCGAACAGCTGCGGCTGGAACGTACCCGCAGCGTGCTGGCCGAGTTCGGGCCGCTGTACGTGCAGGCGCTCGACGGGTGGCGGGAGCAGGCCGTCACCGCCGTCCCCATGGTGGAGGCGGAGGCGCTGCTCGACAGCGAGCTGTCCGCCTGCGTCGAGGAGGTGGCCGTGGCGCAGCCGGGGGAGGAATCGATTGCCCGCGGGCTTCGCCGCGCGCTGGAGCGCGGCGTCGCGGTCCGGCTGCTGTGCCCGCACGCGCACCGGCGCGTCGCGAGGTCGCGTCAGGACGTGCTCGACCTGTCCGGCATGGGCGCGCAGGTGCGCAGCGTCGCCGAGGTGCCCGCGCGCGTCGTCGTCCTGGACGCCAGGGTCGCGCTCGTCCCGGCGTCCGGCGAGCCGGCGATGATGCTGGTGGTCCGGGAGCCGGCGCTGGTGGCGTTCGTGCGCCGGGTCTTCGAGTCGTACTGGACGTCGGGGGAGCAGTTCGCCGCGGAGTACAGCGCGCCGGTGCTGGACGACCTGCGCTCGACCATCCTGGCCATGCTGGCGGAGGGGGCCAAGGACGAGTTCATCGCCCGCGCGATCGGGCTGTCGGTCAGGTCGTGCCGCCGGCACATCGCCGAGATCATGAAGACGCTGGGCGCACAGAGCCGTTTCCAGGCCGGATACCTGGCCAAGGAGCTGACTCCGTCAGCCGAGGAGTAGCTGCTCGGCGATCAGCGCCTCCTCCAGCACGTTCAGGCCGAGCCGGTTGTTCGTGGTGTGGACGAAGTGGAACAGCAGGTGCGGGGCGGGCCGAGGCCCCTCGGCCAGGGCCCGTTCCAGGTGGTGCCCGTACAGGTCGAACGCGGGGCCGCTCAGGGGGGCCGGCTCCACCGGGCGGCGGCCGGCGAGCAGGCGGATCCTGGCTCGCCGCTCCTGGTCGTGGCCGGTCCAGTGCCACGCCATGTGGTAGAGGAACGATCTGCGGCCCGTCGGCGGCAGCAGCTCGGCCGCCGTCCACGTGACGGCCAGCGCGGCGGCCAGCCGCCGTTCCCGCCGGCCGGGCCCGGCGAGGGACGGGGCGAGAGACAGGGCGAGCTCGCTGGAGGCATGGAAGACCCGCTCGGCGTTCGCCACGCCGGCGACGCCGCCGTACTTGGCCAGCTCGGGCTCGTAGAGGGACAGTGCCGCACCGCGCCAGGACTCGGTCAGGCGCTTCGGCCACGCGTCCCGGACCTCGAACACCTGCCGCGCGAGCCGCCGCAGGCCGGAGATCCGGTCCGGCGTCGCCGCCAGGCGCAGCCGGACGTGCGGGCCCCACCGGTCGGTGAACCGGAGGAAGAACCACCGCTCGATCCCGTCGGCCGCGCCGATCAGCCGGCTCAGCGGGTGCTCCACCACGTCCTGGAGGTGGTCTCCCGACTGGACGAGCAGCCGGTAGTAGAGCCAGTCCCACCTCATGCGCCGCCGTCCAGCCGGACGAGGGCGACGAACTCGGCGGCACGGGCACGGCCGGAGCCGTCGCGCACCCAGTGCTGCTCACGGGTGGGCAGGGCCTCGGTCAGTTCGATCTCCCCGCCGGTCAGCTCGTGGTCGAGCAGCGCGACGGTGTGCGGCGCGCGGAAGTCCACCCAGAACGGTTTGCGCCCGCCGCGCCGTACGAACACCTGACGCGGGACGCCATGAGCGGCCCGCCAGACGTCGAGGTCCGCCAGGTGCCGGGCCCACGAGCCGGTACGCCGCGGGACGGCGGCGGCGGGCAGACGCCACCGCGCCCGGCTCATGACCACCCTGCCCTGCCGCACCCTCGCGGCCGGCGCTCCCGGCGCTCCCGGCGCTCCCGGCGCTCCCGGCGTTCCCGGCGTTCCCGGCGTCTCCAGGGACGCCGGGATCCAGGGGTGGGTCAGCGTGGCCAGCAGCCGCACCGGCCCGTGAAGCAGGGGCAGCGGCACGGCGCCCAGATAGACGAAGGCGGCACGGGTGCCCGCCGGATCACGGACCTGCAGCGTGCCGGTCCGGCGGTCGTGGGTCACCGCGAAGCCGCGCAGGTCGCGGCCCTGCGGAGGGCCGAGGTCGGACGGCCAGGCGACGCGCTCGAAGAGCCGGGCGGCCGGCATCTGCACGGCGGCGAAGTCGGCTCCGGCGAGCAGCTCGTACACCGTGCACCCCGGGTGCAGCGAGGAGATCCAGGCCCGCAGCGTGTCCGCCGTGCCGTGGGCGCCGTCCCATCGCGCGGCCTGCCCGCCCGGCTCGACGCAGACCTGGTTGACCACCAGGGTGTAGTCGCCCCGGTCGAGGGCCGCGCGGTCGTCCGCGGCGATCTGGTAGAACACCGTGGCGGCGGGGAGGCCCAGCGTGCCGCCGGGTTGTGGCGGGTGCGCCGGGGAGGGGGCGGCGGTCCACGGATAGGTGTAGAGGAACTCCAGGAGGTCGTCGCAGTGTCCGCCGGGGCCGTACCGGGCGACGAAGTGCCGGACCAGGCCCTCGTACAGGCGTGTTCGGCCGAGCCCGGCCCGGATCTGCGCCGCCACGACACCCAGGTCCTCGCTCACCTGCGGGGGGAGGGCGGGCAGCGGGACGTCGTCGGCGGGCAGGGTCTCGTGGAACAGGGGGGCGTTCCGGAGCCAGGCGGGCGGGGAGGTGTCCAGGCGTTCGAAGGCGTCGGCGGCGGCCTGCCGTACCTGGGCGTCGAGCCGTACCCGCTCGGCGGCGTCGGCGGCCGGCATCCGCTGTTCGGCCCGTTTCAACTCGGCGAGGGCGCCGGACACGGGTCCCGCGGGTACGCGGTCGGCGAGCCGGGCCAGCCAGTCGCGTTCACCGGATCGCCACGGGACGTCGGGGAGCAGCAGCCCCATCTCCACCCACCTGCCGGCCAGCTCCGTCCCGGCTCCGGGCCAGCCGTCGAGCGGCCGGGCGTCAGGAGGCCGGGCGTCGGGAGGCTGGGCACTGTCCGGGTGGTCAGGGGTGAGGGGGCCGGGCACGTAGAGGGAGGCGTCCGTCAGCTCGTCCCAGCGATGCGGCAGGAGCCCGGCGGGCACGTCGTAGCAGGGCAGCATCGCGTACCACCTTCCCGCGACGTCGCGCAGGCTCGGGTTGACCCGGGAGGGGAACCGCGACGACAGGCCCGGGTGCTGCGCGCAGGCCCGGACGAGGGCGACCGCCAGATGAAGGGGAGAGCTCACCGTCGCGGTCGAGGGGACGGTGCGGCCCAGCGACCCGAACGGGCTCGGCTTCAGCGCCGCCCTGGTGGCGTACGACACGGCGGTCCTGCACGTCCTGCTGTCCGGCGGGGACGGCCGGGCGGATCCGGGGCCGAGCAGGACGCGCGTGAAGGCGGGGCTCGCCAGCGCGAGCGTGCCCATGATGCCGGGCCGGGTCAGCAGGCCGAACACCTGGCGGCCGGCCGCCGCGACGTGCGCGGCCGCCGCCCGGTCGGTCTCGGCCAGGCTCGCCCGCAGCGCGGTGACCGAGCGGAGCCAGGAGCCGACGAGATCGCGGAGCTCACGGTCGAGGTACTGTTCCACGGCGCCGGCGGCGGCGCGCGTGCGGTCGGTGCAGCGGCCGTTGTGGGCGTCCCGCCGCAGCCTGAGCGCCTCCCGCCGGGCCTCGTCCGCCAGGCGGGGGACGACGTCGTGCAGGGCGCCGGCGACCCGGCGGCCGAGCTCCGCCGAGCGGTCGCGCTGCTCGGCGGCCCGCTCCAGCAGGCCGCCGAGCTCGGGGGCGACCAGCACGTCGAGATCCCGCACCGGCAGTCCGGCCACCCTCATCAGCACCAGGGCCACGACGGGCGTCATGAGGGACGGCTGCCCAGCATGAACTCGCCCACGGCCGACTCCTCGAGCCGGTCGAGGCCGAGCACCCGGGCCGACAGCTCGGAGTCGCCCGACCCGAGCGCGCACGGCGCCAGCCCCATGGCGGTCGCCACCAGGTACATCGTCTGGTAGAGCACGCCGACGTTCTTGAGCGTGGCCGCGTACGCCAGGCCCCGGTACTTCCAGGACAGACGCTGGAAGCGCGAGGTGATCACGAACATGACGTCGGGGGAGCAGTCCAGCCCGGCGGCCGCGCGGGCGTCACCCAGTATCCTCGCCAGGTCGGCGGAGCGGGCCTCGACGCCGGTCAGCCGGTGACCCAGCGGGTCGTAGTGGTAGATCCCGGAGGCCAGGCCGTCGCACCTCTCGACGAGCGGGTAGAGCTCCAGGTCGTAGCAGGCGCCGCCGGACGGATAGGGCCGCGAGCTGGCCTGGTAGGGCAGCCCCTCGGCGTCTGTGAGCGAACGCACCCGCGCCACCCGGTACAGGAACTCCGCCACCTGGTCCGCCCGCAGCGGCCGCTGTCCGTACTCGCGGATCGAGCGCCGCTGCTCCAGCACGTCGGTGAAGGCCGGGTCGCGCTCGCAGGCCGCGTCCAGGTCGGGTGCGGGAAGACCGACGACCGGCCCCGCGGGCGGCCGTCTCACGGCGGGCCGCGGCGGGATCTCTCCCCTGAACGGGTACGTGGCGCCGAACGGCTCGCCGTGCCGTCCCAGCCTGCTGCGCGAGTGGAAGAGCAGATCGTGGAACTCCCACTGGCGCAGGACGTCCGGCTCGTGGAATCCGCTGCCGGTGTCGAGCTCCAGCAGCCCGGCGGCGTGCAGGTAGGCGTCGGTGAGCCCGGACGCCGCCCGGCCGGCCGACAGGCCCGCCATGAATCGCCAGCCCTCGTCCGAGTGCCAGCGCAGGCGGACCATCGACAGCGGCGACTCCAGGACGAGGTCTCCCTGGTGCCGGCGGGACATCGTGAACCGGGAGAGCCGGACCCGCGTCCCGGCGGCGAGGGGCGCCGGCGCGAACGTGGCGGTGCGCGTCAGCCGCTCGACGCTCAGCACGGGACGGTCCTCGGCGTCGACGAGGAAGCTGGTGACCAGCGGGGACAGCCGGGCGCACAGCCGGTCGAGCTCTGGGTCGCAGGCGACGCGCCCGCCCGCGAGGCGGTGGAGCGCGGCCCGCAGCGCAGGCGGCACCCCCCGGAGGCGGAAGGCCGCCTTGGCGTGCCGTACGTGCGTGACCGAGCCTTCCGGCAGCACCTGCACGCCCTCCCTGAAGGCCAGGCGCGGCGACAGCTCCGGGTTCATCTCACCACTCCTCAGACGAAGACGCCGATGGGGTTGAGCTGGTCCTCGGTGCGCGGCTCCGGCAGCCAGCCCAGCTCCACGGGCACGTCGTAGAGGCGTCCGGGCGCATAGCGGGGCCAGAAATGCCGCATACCGGGCACGATGACCTTCACCACGGGCAGCCCGGTGTCCGGCCGGGTCTGATCGAGCACCAGCATCTCCATCCCCTTGCCCTCCACGATCCGCTGCGCCTCCAGCAGGTCGTCGCGGAGGTTGGGACGGAAGACGCAGGGGTGGTCGGCGGCCGTCCGGGCGGGCAGGCTCGCGTGGGGCAGCAGGTAGGGCTGGTTCGCGACGGTCGCCGTACGCCACCACCGCACCTGGTACGGATCGTCGTAGGCGTAGGAACCCGTCCCGTCGGCCCGCATGGGCAGCACCGCGGGCAGGAACTGGTTCATCTCGGTCATGGCCCGCGAAACGGCGATGCGCATGTCGAAATGCGCGCCGAACGCGACGAGAATGTCCTCCGCCGGTTTGTCGTATCGCCGGGAAACGGCCGCGGCGACCGGGACGCCGAGATCGGTGGTGAGGTCGAGAATCCACGTCTCGCGATTCATCCGGTGGTACTCGTGCTGCCATCGGAGGAAATAGTCGTCACCGAATCCGGCCAGCTCCACGCCCGGACGGGAAATCCGGTTGTACCACCAGATGGCGACGCTGTCGCGCTCGACGAGTTCCAGGAATCCCTGCAGCGCGGCGTCCTCCGTGCTGGATCCCGCGGCGGCGCCGTTGGAGTCGGCCTTCACCATGCCGCCGCCGGGGTATTGGTAGTAGAGGGAGCCGGTCGGCAGGTATTTGTGGCGCTGTTCGGTCAGCGACCACACCGGGCTCCATTCCAGCTCGGCGTCCTCGTCGAAAGCCTCGGGCACCCAGTGGAACGGGCAGTCCCCGGCGTTCCAGGAATCGCGTTCGCTGATCTGCCGGTCGCTGTAGCGGGAGACGGCATTGGGGTGGACGGCCCGGTCCCCGAGCGAGCGCAACGAGCCGGTGACGCGGGGCTCGTCCCCCTGGAAGACCCCCGAGTAGCGCTCGATGGCCTCGGCCAGCGCGCCGGCCTTGGCCTGCACGTCGCTGCGGCCCTTGCCGCCGCTGCTCATGCGCAGGCCGGACCGCAGCCCGTCCAGGTCGCGCGCGCGGGCGGCGAAGTTGTGCCCGGCGGTGTAGGTGTGCAGCAGGTCCGTGTCGGTCTCCTGTTTCACCAGGCGGGGGACGAGGCCGGTGACCGGGCTGACCAGATGCTGGTGGTCGGCGAGGAACCGCTCGGGATCCCGGGCCCGGTGCCCTCCGTCCGACGTGGCCGCCTTGACGCGGTCGGTGAATCGCACGGCGCCGGGGACGCGCTCGGGGCTGGTGTCGGCGGTGCCGCATTCGGGGCACTGCGGTCTCGCCTGCACCGCGTGCCGCTCCGGCGTCAGCGTGAGGGTGTCGAGCGTGATCACGGCGTCTTCCTCCGTACGCGCGCCGGCCAGCCACTTCTGCGCCTCCAGCGCGGCCAGCCGGACCGCCACGGCCACGCCGGCGGGGACGTCCGTGGCCGCCAGCGGCAACTCGGGCAGGCCGCCGGCCCGCCGTACGAAGGAGGCGACCGGGTGGTGGCCGCGCAGGCGGTGCTCCAGGCAGGCCCAGCACGCGGACCGTCCGGGCCGGAACAGCGGGCCGATCCAGATCGTCGTGCCCGTCGGCTTGGCCAGCAGCCACGGGCGGCCCTCGCGCAGGCAGGCCCGGTTGATGCCGGCCAGCTCGGAGTGCAGGTAGTGGTCGGTCAGGACGACGGTGAGGCCGGCCTCGGCGCCGCCCAGGCGCAGACCCGCCTCGTCGGCGGCGACGGTGAACCACTCGCGCCGGGTGCCGCCCAGCGCCAGCAGCCGCACGCTGCCGGCGCGCACCGCCTCGCAGGCCGTGTCGCCGTTCAGCCCGGCACGCTCCCAGTACCCCGCCGCCCGCCGATCGGTGCCCGGATCCATCTCGACGACGTGCCCTGCCTCGGTCAGCTGCCCGAGCGCCCGCTCCACGGCCTCCGCCCCGTACGCCGCGGCCAGCTCGCCGACGACCTCGGCGCGGGTGCGGGATCCGTCCAGCAGGGGCGCCATCTTCTCGATCAGCGCGCCGCGCAGGAGGAGCTGACGGTGTTCGGACATGAGAAACACGCCGTGCTCCGGCACCACATGCGCCGCGGCGAACCTGGTGAATCCAATGGCGACCGGCAATTCCGCTCCTTCGGGGTGAAAAGTGATTCGGCCCCCCGCGTGGGGGGCCGAATCGGCTGTCGTTCAGATCGGCAGGTGTTTACGTCGGCGGAAGGGTGAAGCACAGGACGGTGCTGGTGCAGCCCCGTGCGATTCCTTCGGCGTCCGAGAGTTCCTCGATGGTGATGTCCGTCGCGGCGATGCTGATGTCTTCCATGTCCGCCCTTTCGATAATCAGTCGCAGCCCACGCAGAAAACGGAGCTGAGTGACGACGGCGCCGTGTCGACGTCCTGGCTCAGGTCCTCGATGGTCAGTTCCGGAGCCGTGCCCATGGAATGGTCCATGGTTCCTCCTTTCGGTGATTCCGGGGAACGGGAGCCACTCTGCCCGGCATTTTGGGAATTCGCCACGGAAAACAGACGGCAGGAAGGTGCCACGACAGCAACCTGAGGCACGGGACGGCGATCAACGGGTCGTCGATTCTTCGTCCATGAAACGTCTACCGGCCCCCCTCACCATTGCCTGCGTTCAGATCGGAACCGTTGGGGGGTCAACGATGCGGTCGATGCGTTTCGGCGTGCTCGGAACTGTCGAGGTGTGGCGGGGGAACGAACGTCTGGAGGTGGGCACGCCACGCAACAGGGCGGTGCTCGCCCGGCTGCTGCTGTCGCCCGGGAGGGTCATCCCCGTCGACCAGTTGCTGGACGACCTGTGGGAGGGGAACCCGCCACCGCAGGCGCTGTCCTCGTTGCGGACGTTCGTCTGCCGGCTGCGTCGCGTGGTCGAGCCGCCCGCGCGGGAACCCGGCAAGCCGTCCGTGCTGATCACCGAGCCGCGCGGCTACGTCCTGCGGGTGGAGGAGCCGGCACTCGACTCGGCCAGGTTCGAGCGGCTGCTGCAGCAGGCCAGAGCGGCCACAGAGCCACGTACCGCCCTCGACCTGGTCGACGAGGCACTCGGCCTGTGGCGGGGCCCGGCCTACGCCGAGTTCGCGCACACCCTGTGGGCGCGGGGAGAGGCGACCAGGCTGCAGGAACTCCAGCTCGGGGCGACGGAACGCAGACTCGACATCCTGCTCGCCCTGGGCCGGCACGCCGAGGCCGTACCGGCGCTGGAGGCGCACGCGCGTGCCCAGCCCACCCGCGAGGAGGGCTGGCGGCTGCTCGCTCTGGGCCTCTACCGCTCCTCCAGGCAGGGCGACGCCCTTGCCGTACTGGCCGAGGCGCGTCGCTACCTGGCCGATGAGCTCGGCGTCGATCCGGGGCCCGAGCTGCGCAAACTTGAGGCCGACATCCTCGCGCAGACCTCCGAGCTCGACCTGCCGCCGGCGCCGGTGGCGACCAGGAAGCCGGTCGCCCGCCTGCGCTGCCTCGGCAGGGACGACCAGCTCGCGGCCGCCGGTGCGGCCATGGCCGCCGCCGAGTCCGGCACCGGCGGCAGCCTGCTGTTCGACGGCGTGCCGGGCGCCGGCAAGACCCAGCTCCTGAGAGGGGTGGAGGCCCTGGCCGACATGCGCGGATTCCAGGTGGCGCAGGCGCAGGCGCATCCGTTGGAGAGCGAGTACGACTACGGCGTGGCCCGGCAGATCTTCGAGCCCATCCTGTACGCCCTGCCGGCGCAGGAGCGGCGGCAACTGCTCAGCGGGACGGTCGAGCCCGCGGCCGACATCGTCTGGCACAACCGGCCGTCGTCGGGTGGCCCGGACGCGTTGCACGCACTCTACCGGCTGGCCGTGCGGCTGGCGGAGCGGGTGCCGCTGCTGATCCTCATCGATGACCTGCAGTGGTGCGACCCCGGCTCGTTGCGCTGGCTGGCCTACCTGGCCAGGCGCATCGAGCGGGTGCCCCTCCTGGTCGCCGCGAGCAGGGCGACAGGCGTCCCGGCCGGCGACGGTCAGCTGCTGGAGTCGCTCTGTTCGATCTTCGGCCTCGTGCGCCTGGGCGGTCTGCCCCGCGAGGCGGCGGCGGTCCTCGCCGGCGAGCTGTTGGGCGTGGAACCGGAGCCCGCGTTCATCTCCTCGTGCCTGCGTGAGACCGGCGGCAACACGTTCCTGCTCACCGAGCACGTGCGGGCGCAGGGGGCGGGGGAGCGGTCCACCTCCATCGAGCGGTGGGTGGCCGGTCAGCTCCGCCACGCCGGGCCCGGGGCGGCCGCGCTGGCCGAGGCGGTCGCGGCACTCGACCACGACGCGGAGTTTCACGCTGTGGCCGACCTGGCCGGCCTGCCGGACAGCCAGGCGGCCGCGGCCCTGTCGGCGCTGGTCGGCATGGGGATCCTGGGCGCCGGGTCGCCGCTGCGGTTCACCCAGCCTGTCGTGCGGCGGGCCGTGCTCGAAGGCGTGCGGGCCGGTGTCCCGCAGTTCGCCCTCAGCCCTTGATGTGCGGCTCCAGCAGCTTCGTCCAGGAGCCGGCGAGCTTCTCGTACTCGGCCGGGCACTTCGCGGCGCGCCCTTCCGGCAGGCCGTCCTCCCCGACCCAGTCGGCGTAGGCCTTGGGGTCGGAGCCGTAGATCCAGCACATGTAGTTGAAGGCCCGCTGCTCGTCCATCGAGTGCTCGTCGTAGAACGGGAGCGCGGCCCGGTCCTGGTCTCCGGCCGACGAGAAGTAGTAGTTGATCGTCTGGACGCTCGCGGAGTCGTCGTCGTTCTGCGACATCATGAGCGCGGACAACTGGTCGGCCGCGTCGTCCTCCTTGCCGAGGGCGGGCAGGTCGTAGAGGTCGATCACGGCGTGGCCGAGTTCGTGGTACAGCGTGTCGACGAGGTTGGCCTGGCCGTGCTGGTCGTTCTCCTCCTCCGACTCGGCCTTGTCGCGATAGCGGGTGAAGCCGTCGGCCACGAGCTCGTAGCACATGGTGATCTTCTTCTCGTCGGGGCTGTAGTAGGCGTTCACCTCGCCGCACTGCTCACCGGCCAGTGTGACGTCGTACGGCAGGATGAGCATGCCGTTGAGGCTGGCGGCGAAGCCTTCGAGCACCTTGCCCGGCTTCAGCAGCTGAAGCCCTTCGGCGGCGAGGTCGGTGTCGGCCTCGCCGTACTCGGCGACGAACTTCCCCCCGGCGGCCTGGGTCGCCTTGGGGGCTTCCTCCGCGGCCGCCACCGGCTGCTCCGCGCTGCCGCAGGCGGACAGCATGGTGGTGAGGAGCAGCACGCCGGCGCCCATCGTGAGTTGATTCCACTTCATCATGTCTCCAGGTCTGAGTTGACCCTCGGATCCTGCAGTCACGATCTTGGTGTCCGATGGACGGATGGTCTCCGCGTCCGCGTGCGCCACCGGCGGTTCCGTCAATGTGCCGTCGATCGGCTGTCGACGACGGCGGGCCATCGTCTCAGGTCATGACCATCGGCACGACGAGGTTGTCCGACGGTTCGGCGAGGGTCCGGCCGTAGAGCCACAGCAGCGTGTGGAAGCGATAGTGACCCGGGCTGGGCGAGTCGAGCATGCCCAGGTCGACGAGGCCCTCGACGATCTCCTCAGCGTCGAGCGTCTCAAGGCCGAGCACGGCCGCCGCGACAGGCAGCGAGAACGAGGTGGTGGGGAGATCGGTGAGCAGCCTGAAGGCCCGTGCCTGCGTCGCGCCGAGCCGCTCGTAGCCGAGCCGGAAGGTCGCCTCGACGGTCATGGTGCCGAGCCGCAGCTCCGAGAGACGGGTGCGCTCGTCGGCCAGCCTCCTGACCAGGGAGGAGATCGTCCACAGCGGCCTGGAGACCAGCCGGGAGGCCGCGATGCGCACCGCGAGCGGCAGGAACCCGCACAGAGCGACCGCGTCCTGCGCCGCCGCCGGCTCGGCGGCGACTCGGTCTTCCCCCACGATCCTGGTGAACAGCCGCATCGCGTCGCGGGGTTCGAGCACGTCGAGGTCGACTCGGCCGGTGGTCGGCAGCCCCGCGGGCTTGGCCCTGCTCGTCACCAGCACGGCGCAGCCTCCCGTCCCCGGCAGCAGGGGCCTGACCTGCGCGTCGTCCACGGCGTCGTCCAGGACGACGAGCATCCTGCGGTTGACCATGAAGCTGCGGAACAGCGCCGCCCGCTGTGCCGGGTCCTCGGGGACGTCCAGGTCAGGATGGCCGAGCGCGCACAGGAACGCGCGCAGCGCCGCGGCGGGCTCGACGGGCCGGCCGCCGGCCCCGCACAGGTCGATGTAGAGCTGGCCGTCGGGGAAGGCGTCGCTGAGCAGGTGGGCGACGTGGATCGCCAGGGCCGTCTTGCCCGCGCCGCCCTTGCCGGAAAGGCTCACCACGGTGGTCGCCTGCCCGGAGCCGGACTTCAGCACCTCGCCGAGCAGGGCGACCTCGTCGTCCCTGCCGGTGAAGTCGGACAGGTCGGCCGGCAGTTGGGCCACCCGGGGGAGTGCCTCGTCCTCGTGGCGGGCCGGTGCGGGCCTCGGGCCGGGTCTGGGGTCGACCCGGGCGGGCAGCAGCTCAGGGTCCGACGTCAGGATGCGCTGGTGCAGCTCCCTGAGCTCGCCTCCGGGGTCGATGCCGAGTTCCTCGGCGAGCAGACGCCTGGTGCGGTCGAAGACCTCCAGCGCCTCCGCCTGCCGGCCGCAGCGGAACAGGGCCAGCATCAGCAGAGCGCTCAGCGACTCCCGCAGCGGGTGCGCGGCCGACAGCACGGCCAGCTCCGCCGCGGCCTCCGTGGCCCGTCCGAGCTCGATGTCGAGTTCGAGCTTGACCTGCAGGGCGCTCAGGCGGCGAGCGCCGAGCCGGTCGCGCTGAGCCTCGGCGTACGGCCCGACCGTGCCGTCCATGGCGTCGCCCTGCCACAGCCCGAGGGCCGCTGACATCAGCGTGCGCGCACGGGTGAGGTCGCCTTCCGCGCGGGCCTTCTCGGCCTCGGCGTACCTGTCCTCGAAGACGGCGACGTCCAGCGCGTCCCGGGGGACGGACAGGGCGTAGCCGGTGCCGGCGGAGACGACCACGCCCGGCCGCGACCTGTCGGCTTCCAGCACCTTGCGCAGGCGGTAGGCGTAGGTGCGCAGGGTGCTGAGGGCGCGCAACGGCGGCTCCTGTCCCCAGATCGCGGCGATGAGCGCGTCGCAGGTGATCGCCCTGCCCTCGTGGAGGAGGAGGGCGCCGAGCACCGCGCGCTGCTGCGGCGAGCCGAGGTTGAGCTCTTTGTCGCCTTCCCAGGCCCGCACCGGACCCAGCACCGAAAAGTACAACCTGTGAGATCGTTCCATACCGCGCCTTCGGAATATTTGTACGAATGATAGTCATTTGCTCTCTTCGATGACTCGTTGTGGATCAGGTTTGGGGTGGGTTTCTCAGTGTTGCGGCCAGCACAGTTACCGGCTGACATTCCTGACTTCACCGGCAGGAAGCAGCTGATCGCTCAGCTGGCGGATCGGCTCACCAGCCCCGGCAATGCGCTGACCGTGGTGGCCCTCTCGGGGGCGGGCGGGATCGGCAAGACCACGCTGGCGCTGCACGTGGCGCACGCCGTACGGGCCGCGTACCCGGACGGCCAGCTCCACGCGAGCCTGCGCGGCACGGGAGCCGCACCCCTGCGGGCCGAGGACGTGCTCGCCGACTTCCTGCGGGCGCTCGGGCTCAGCGCCCGGGAGATCCCCTCCGGGGTCCACGAGCGGACCGCGCGGCTGCGCTCGGTGCTGTCGGGACGGCGGGTGCTGATCCTGCTCGACGACGCCGCGGACGCCGCGCAGGTCGCGCCCCTGATGCCCGGCGCCGCCACCTGCGCGGTGCTGGTGACCAGCAGGTCCTGGCTGGGCGACCTGCCGGGTGCGCACCAGGAGGGGCTCGGCCTGTTCCGCGAGGAAGAGGCGCTGGAGCTGCTGGCCCGCGTCGCGGGGGCGGAACGGGTCGCCGCCCAGCCCGCGGCGGCGATCGAGCTGGCCGAGTCCTGCGGGCTGCTGCCGCTGGCCGTGCGGATCGTGGCGGCGCGACTGGCCGCGCGGCCGGGCATGAGCGTGGAGATGCTGGCGAGGCGGCTGGCCGACGAGCGGCGCAGGCTCGCCGAGCTCAAGATCGGCCACGATGCGGTGGAGTCGTGCTTCGCGCTCGGCTACGAGCCGCTCGACGCCGAGCACGCCCGTGCGTTCCGGCTGCTGGCGCTGATGGACGGGCCCGACCTGTCCGTCGCCGCCGCGGCGGCCGTCCTGGACGTGGGCCCGGCGGAGGCCGAGAACCTCTGCGAGTCGCTCGTCGACCTGAGCCTGCTGGAGTCGCGGGGGCCCGCCCGCTACCGGTACCACGATCTCGTCCGCCTGTACGCCAGAGGGCTCGCCGAGCGGGCGGACCCGGCGGGCGAACGGGCGGCCGCGCTCGACCGGCTGCTCGACCACTACCTCGCCGGAATCAGAGGAGTCTGCCGGGTCTCGCTCCCCGGGTTCGTCCACCAGGCCGGGCACCAGGGCCCCGAGCTCGCCTTCGCCGACGCGCCCGCCGCCCGCGCCTGGGTACGCGCCGAGCAGGCCAACGTCAGCGCGGCGGTCGAGCAGGCGGGACGGTCGGGAACCCGCGTCCTGTCGGAAGAGGTGCCGCTGCTGGCCGAGGTGACGGGGCTCACCGAGATCGACGACCGCCTCATCCTCGGCGCCGTCCTGCACGCGCTGGGACTGGGCGCGCTGCGGGTGCGCGGCGTCGACGAGGCGATCAGCCTGCTGTCGGCGGCGCTGGCCGTCGCCGAGGCGCAGCACAGCCCCCAGCTGGCGGCCAGCGCCCACGGCCTGCTGGCCATGGCGCTGGGCGACGCCGGCTTCGTCACAGAGGCCAGGGCCCACGTGCGCAAGGGGCTGCGCCTGGCGCACGAGATCGGCGACACCCAGGGGATCGGGGTCAACCACCTGGGCGCTGCGGCGGCGGCGTTCCACTCGGGCGACCTGGAGGAGGCCATCGACAGCCTGCTCGAAAGCGCTCGCGCCTACCGCGAGGGCGGCCTGCCGCTCAGGGCGGCGTGGGCGTCCCACCGCCTCATGGACGCCTACCGCGCCCTGGGACGCCCGCAGGAGGCGGTGCGGATCGGCGAGGAGGCGCTGCCGCTCTACCGGTCGATGAACGACCCCTTGCTCGCCGGCAGGATCCTGAGCCGTCTCGGACAGGCGTGGACCGACCTCGGGGATCCGGAACAGGCCCGGCGCTGCTGGCAGGAGGCCGACGCGATCCTCGGCCCCTACGACATGGCCGAGGGGCGAGCCGTCCGCCGCCGTCTCGGGATCGCCTGACGGGAGGGTTCACCGGTTGATGACCGGCTGTCCATGGCCGTGGCGAAGGTTGTCGTGACCCATAGCGACAGTACGGAGGAAAGTCATGTCCTGCCACAGACTCGCACTGAGCGTCTCAGCCCTTGCCTTCCTGACCCTGGGGGCGGCGGCCTGCGGCTCCGGAGGCGAGAGCGCCGCCGTGGCCGGCACCAGAGGGTGCAAGGAGCTGCGAGCCGTCATGACGACCACGCTGACCGAGTTGCAGAGCAAGGCCGGGGACCTTGAGGCCATGAAGCAGCTCTACAGCCAGAGCGCGCGGAAGCTCAAGCGGCTGAACGTCGACGAGAAGGTCAAGGAGGCCCAGGAGGCGGCCGTCTCCCTGTACGAGGAGCTGGCGGCGATCGGCGAGCCGGAGGAGGCGGATGAGTACACCGCCCAGGCCGGCGACGCCGTGTCGAAGCTCAACTCCGCCTGCGCCGCCTGACGGGCGCCGGGCGCCGCCGTCGCCTCCTCCGCCTGGGCGCAGCCCGGCGTGGACGGACCGTTCATCAGCCGTCAAGGTGGGTCTCGCAGGATCTGGCGCCATGAAGATCGTGATGACCATCGCCCTGATGACCGCCGTGCCCTTCCTGACCGGTTGCGGCTCCACCTCCGCCGACGCGTGCAACGCGGCGGCGGCGGCCAGTGCCACCTGGGAGAAGGAACTCGGCTCCGCGCAGGGTGCGGAGGCGGTCAAGGGGGTCAACGCCGCGTACAAGGCGGTGCTGACCGAGCAGGCCGGCAAGGCGGACGGCGCGGTCAGGTCGGCCATGAACGACATGGCCGCCTCGCTCGACGCCGCGAACGCCGCCATCGACGCAGGTGACGAAGCGGGCATCGACGCCGCGCAGAAAGGCACGGACGCGAAGACGACGGCGCTGAACTCCGCCTGCCGGGCCGGCTGAGCCCGGCACGTCGGCACATCCGGACACGGCCGGCGGCAGATCGAATCTGCCGCCGGCCGTTCTCATGCCCGGGTACGGCCGCCCGCGTGGACGCCCGATGGACGAAAACGTTTATCTCCCGTCAACCAGGTGTAGAGGCGCACAACCCAGTCTCTCCTCCCATGACTTATCAGCCTTTTCCGCCAGAACAGACCCTGGCTCCTCCGCTCCCGGCACCTCCCACGGCCCCCGTACCCGAGCCGGCGACGGCCAAGGGCGGCGTGCTCGACGTCTTCGAGAAGATCGGATCGGTCGCCGTGCCGGTCGCCGTGGGCATGTACGCCATGCTGTACCTGGGCCTGGCCCAGGTCTACGTGGTGTTCGGCATCACCCCCGAGCAGGCCGGCCTCGACCAGGCGACGATCTTCGGCCGGCTCATCGGCACGCTGATCGAGCTCTTCCTGGTGGCCCTGCCCGGAGTGGGGTTGCTCGTGGCGCTGGGCTGGCTGCTCAACCTGGTCACCCGCGGATCCGTCGGCCGGCTGACGCGCCGGCTCCGGGAACAGCCCTGGATCGCGGCCACGGTGGGCGCTCTCGTCTCCGTCGTCGCCTACTGGGCCTACTTCGGCACGCTGTGGGACCTGTCCGGCGGCCGGCTCCTGGTGGCCGTCGTCCTCGTCGCGGTCTTCGGCCTGCTGGTGCCGTTCCGCCTGATGCGGACCCGCGACACGGGACGGGCCGGCATGAAGGTGCTCACCGGCGCGCTGTTCGGCATCGGGCTGGGGCTGATCCTGGTCGCCCAGATGGTCCACGGCGCCGTCGACATCGCCGCCAACGGCAACGGCAACGCCCTGCTGCAGACCGTCGGCTTCCAGAACCAGTGGGCCACCGTGGGCGACGGCGACGGCAAGCCGCTGCACAAGGACAGCCCGGACGAGAGGTTCCTGCTCCTGGGCGAGAAGGAGGGCGCCTACGTGCTCTACGACTGCGGCAGGCAGGAGACCTTCCGCCGCTCGATCGAGGGCACCACGCTGGGCAAGATCGAGTTCGACCCGGACTTCGCCGACCCCGAGACCGGCGAGGTCAAGGCCTGCGGCTACGCCCTGGAGGCGCAGGACCCCGCAACCGGGGAGCAATAGCCGTGTCCCGTGAGCGACTGCGTTACTGGTTCGACAACACGATGTCCAAGGGCACGCCCGCCCTGATCGGCTGGCTGGCCGTGGCGTCGGCGGTGCTCGTCGGCGTCGTCACCGTGATCGCCGCACCCATCGCGGGCGAGAACGGGCCCTGGTGGAACGTCGCCTGGATGAGCCTGCTCCGCACTCTCGACCCGGGCACCATGGGCGGCGACGAGGGCAGCCCGTTCTTCGTCTTCATGATGCTCTTCGTCACCATCGGCGGGATCTTCATCGTCAGCGCCCTGGTCGGCGTGCTCACCGCGGGCCTGGACGCGAAGCTGGAGAATCTGCGCAAGGGCCGGTCCCGCGTGGTGGAGAGCGGGCACAGCGTCGTCCTCGGCTGGTCGGAGGAGGTCTTCGCGATCGTCTCCGAGCTGGCCAAGGCCAAGGAGAGCGAGAAGCGCCCCGTCGTGGCCGTCCTGGCGGACCGGGACAAGGTCGAGATGGAGGAAGAGCTGCGCGACCGGCTCGGTGACGTGGGGCGCACCCGGATCGTGGCGCGCAGCGGCGATCCGGCGGAGCCGACGGCCCTGGACCTGGTGAGCCCGGACACGGCTCACTCGATCCTGGTGCTGCCCACCGACGACGCCGAGCTGATCAAGATCCTGCTCGCGCTGGGCAACCGCCCCTGGGCCGGCACCCGGCCGCCGATCGTGGCCGCCGTGACCGAGAGCGGGAACCTGCCCGCCGCCCGGCTCGCGGGCGGGGCGCACGTCGAGATCGTCGACTCGCAGGACCTCGGGGCCCGCCTGGTCGCGCAGTCCTGCCGCCAGCCCGGACTGTCCACCGTCTACAGCGACCTGCTGGACTTCGACGGCGAGGAGATCTACATCCGGGCCGAGCCCGCCCTCGTCGGCAGGATGTACGGCGAGGCGCTGTTCGCCTACGCCAGCGCGGTGCCGATCGGCCTGCGCCACGGCGACGGCTCCGTGGTGCTCAACCCGCCGAGCCAGAGCGTGATCCGGCACAGCGACCAGCTCATCCTCATCGCCCCCGACGACTCGGCCATCCGTCTGGCGGCGGCGCCGGCCGTGGTGCGCCAGGAGGCCATCGCCCGCCCCGGCGCCCCGCGACGGGAGCCGACCAGGACGCTGATCATGGGTTCGAACCATCGGCGCTCCAGGATCCTGCGCGACCTGGCGCCGTACCTGCTGACCGGTTCGGAGATCCATCTCGCCGGGCCCGACCTGGCCGACCAGCCCCTGCCACCCGGTGTGCTCGTCTCCGCCAAGGAGGTCGACGTCACCAGCCGCACCGCGCTGGAGTCGCTCGGCATCGGCGGCTACGACCACGCGATCGTGCTCTCCGACGGCGCCTACGACGCTCAGAAGGCCGACGCCAGGACCCTGGTGACCCTGCTGCACCTGCGGGACATGCGGACCGGCGTGGCGATCGTCAGCGAGATGAACGACGAGCGCAACAGGAAGCTCGCCGAGATCGCCGAGGCCGACGACTTCGTGGTCGGCGGCAAGCTGGTCAGCCTGCTGCTCACCCAGCTCGCCGAGAACCGGCACCTGGGCCAGGTCTTCGACCAGCTCTTCTCCCACGAGGGCTCGGAGATCTACCTCAAGCCGGCGAGCGACTACATCGTCCCGGGCGCCACCGCCACGTTCGCCACCGTGATCGAGGCGGCCAGGCGGCGCGGCGAGACCGCGATCGGCTACCGCCTGACGGCCTCCGCCGGTCAGGCGCGTCAGCACGGAGTCACCCTCAACCCCGACAAATCAGCCCCGCTGGCGTTCCGGCCGGGCGACAGAGTGATCGTCCTCTCCGAGGACTGACAGAGGACTGACAGAAACCGACGGAGGAGCGGACGACATGGGGCAGGACCTGAGATTCTCCCTGCTTGGCCCGGTGCGCGCCTGGCGCGGCGACCAGGAGCTGGATCTGGGCTCGCCGCAGCAGCGCCTGGTCCTGGCCATGCTCCTGCTGGCCGGAGGCCGGGCGGTCGGAAACGATCAGCTCGTGGACGCCGTCTGGGGCAGGGAACAGCCGCGCACCGCGCTCAGCACGCTGCGCACCTACGTCTCACGGCTCCGCCGCGTGCTCGGTGACGGCGTCGTGTTCTCCATCGGGGACGGCTACGCACTGCACGGCGGCCTGCGTGACGTCGCGGAGGTGGAGCGGCTCCACGGCGAGATGCGGTACGCCGAGGCGCTCGCGCTCTGGCAGGGCGAGCCGCTCGCCGGGCTTGAGGGCTTCTACGCCCAGGCCCAGCGGGTCCGGCTGGCCGAGCGGCAGCTCACCATCCTCGAACGCCGGCTCGACCAGGACCTCGGGAACGGCCGCCACGCGGAGGTCATCTCCGAGCTGACCGCGCTGTGCGCGAGCCACCCGACCAGGGAGCGGCTGCGGGCGCTGCTGATGCTGGCGCTCTACCGGTCGGGCCGCCAGGCGGAGGCGATCGGCGTCTACCTCGACACGCGCCGGCTGCTCGCCGACGAGCTGGGTGTGGATCCGTCCCGGGAGCTGGCCGAGCTCTACCAGCAGATCATCAGCGCCGACCCGGCACTCGGCCGGACGGCACGGCCGGCGGCGCAGGCGGCGGCGCCCAGGCACACGCCCAGGCAACTGCCCGCCGACGTCGCCGACTTCACCGGCAGGGAGAGGGAGGTCGAGGAGATCGCGGCCGCGCTGCGCGCCGGCGACACCTCGGCCCTGGTGGTCTCGGCCGTCGCCGGCGTGGGGGGAGTGGGCAAGACGACCCTGGCCGTGCACGTCGCCCACCGGCTGGCCGGCGACTATCCGGACGGGCAGCTCTTCGTCGACCTGCGTGGCGCCGGAGCCACGCCGGTCGAGCCCACCGCGGTCCTCGGTTCCTTCCTACGGGCGCTGGGGCAGGACGACCCGCCGGAGGAAGTGGCGGAACGCGCCGCGCTGTACCGGTCCGTGCTCGCCGACCGGCGCATGCTCGTGGTCCTGGACAACGCGTGCGACGTCGGCCAGGTGCGGCCGTTGCTGCCCGGCTCGCCACGCTGCGGCGTGCTCGTCACCAGCCGCGCCAGGCTGACCGGGCTCACCGGCGCCCGCCAGGTGGACCTGGAGGTGCTCGGCCCCGTCGAGGCGCTGGCGTTGTTCACCAGGATCGTGGGCGAGCACCGCGTGGCCGTGGAGCGCGGCGCCGCCCTGGACCTCGTCGGGGCCTGCGGCTTCCTCCCCCTGGCGATCAGGATCGCCGCCGCCAGGCTGGCGGCCAGGCCCAACTGGAGCGTCGCCACCATGCGCGACCGGCTGGCGGACGAACGCCGCCGGCTGGCCGAGCTGCGGGCCGGCGACCTGGCCATCGAGGCCACCTTCTCGCTGGGCTACGAGCAGCTCGACGCCGCGCACGCGCGGGCCTTCCGGCTGCTCGCCGTGCCGGATGCCGCCGGGGTCTCGTTGCCGGCCGCGGCCGCGCTGCTCGACCTGCCCGAGGACGAGGCCGAGGCGGTGTGCGAGGGGCTGGTGGACGTGAGCATGCTGGAGTCGCCGTCACCCGGGCGCTACCGCTTCCACGACCTGCTCAAGATCTATGCCCGTTCCCGGTCGGAGGATCACGGAGTACGGCGGTCGGCGCTCGGCCGGCTGCTCGACTTCTACCTGGCGTCCGTCGCCTCGGCGTTCCGGCTGCTGTATCCCGGCGACCGCCGGCCCGCCAAGGTGCGGACCCGTCTGGCCGGGCTGTACTTCGCCGGCGCGCCGGCCGCGGTCGAGTGGATCGACCAGGAGGAGCAGGGGCTGCTCGGATGCGTCGAGCAGGCCGCGCGGACGACCGGCACCTCCGTGTCCCAGGTCGTACAGCTGCTGGACATGGCGGCGGACGCGCTCGGGTACGAGTCGGACCCCGCGCGTTACGAACGGCTCGGCGACCTGGTCGTGTCGGCAGCCGTCGAGTCGGCCGACAGAGCCCTGGAGGCACAGGCCCGCTGCCTGCGCGGGCTGACCCTGGTGAGCAGGAGCCGTCTGGACGCCGCCGCCGAGGACGGCCTGGCAAGCCGGGACCTCAGCCGCCAGCAGGGCGACCTGGACACCTACGCCGAGTCGCTGAACCTCCTCGCGCTGAGCGCGATGAGCAGGCGGCAGCTGACCGAGGCCGTCGACTGGTACGTCCAGGCCGTCGACGTGTGGCGCTCACTGGACGACAAGGCCGACCTGGCGCTCGGGCTGGGAAATCTGGCACGGGCGCTGATCGACCTCGGCCGGGTGAGCGAGGCGATCGCCGCGGCGCGGGAGGCCGAGCAGATCTCCCTCGACCTCGGCGGCGGCCGGCCGGACCCGAGCGCGGTCTACCAGCTGGGAATCGTGCTGCGCGAAGCAGGCCACCCGAGCGAGGCCCTGGTCAAGCTGGAGCTCGCGCTCACCGAGTACCGCAGGCTCAAGCAGCGGACGTGGGAGGGGGCAGTGCTCTTCCGGATAGCCGAGACGCACCTGGCCGGGAGCGCGGCCGAGCAGGCGCTCGACTACGCCGAGGACGCGCTCGCGATCCTCACGGAGGTGGGTGACGAGTGGGGGCGGGGGATGGCGCTGACCGTGCTCGGCCGGGCGCTGCGCGAGCAGGGCCAGCCGGGACGGTCGCGGGCCTGCCTGCAGGAGGCCCTGCACGTCTTCGACCGGCTCTCGCTGCCGGAGGCCGCCGACGTGCGCCTGCTGCTCGACGCGGTTTGAGCCGCCGGGCCCGGCGGAGTCGGCGGGGCCGCCGCCGCCTCCGCCGGACGGCGATGCCCGGGGCTCACCCGGGTCCTGCGTCCGCGGCCTTGACGGCTTCCAGCAGCTCGGCGGGTGGCGTTGCCGGGTGGCCGAGCTTGCGCAGCAGGGACGACACATGGCTCTCCACGGTCCGCTCCGACAGCCTGAGCCGGTCGGCGATCTCACGGTTGGTCAGCCGGTCGCCGACCAGCCAGAAGACCTCCGCCCCCCGCCTGGTGACCCCGGCGGACCGTGACGCCTCCGGCAGCGCGGCGTCCTTCATGACGCGAATCATCCCCCGGAAAAGCTCCGTACTGAGCACGGATGTGCCGGCTTCGAGCATGAGGTGTGATGGCGGAAACCTCCTGAAAGGACCCGCGCATGGCAAGCTCCGTCACCGAAATGATCGCGCACGCTCGCGCACAGATACGCAACCTGTCGGTCGCAGAGGTGGCCGAGGCCCTGGAGTCGGGCACGGTGACCCTGATCGACCTGCGCGAACCGGGCGAGATCGCCCGCGACGGCAGGGTTCCCGGCGCGGTCCTCGCGCCGCGCGGCATGCTGGAGTTCTGGGCCGATCCGGCCAGTCCCCACCATCGGCCCGAGTTCGATCCCGCCGCCACGACCATCCTGTACTGCGCGTCAGGCGGCCGTTCCGCGCTCGCCGCCCTGGCGCTGCGGGAACTCGGCTACGCCGACGTCGCCCACCTCGACGGAGGGCTCAACGCCTGGAAGGAGCACGGCCGCCCCGTGACCCTCCAGGCCGAGGAGGAACGCCGGTGAACGGGGACGCGCTCGGAGCGGCGTTCGCGCGGGCGCTGGCCGCCAAGGACCGCGACACGCTGCACGCCCTGCTCGGCGACCCAGTCGACTTCAAGGCGCTCACCCCCGGAGCCCACTGGGACGCCGACGACCCCGGCGAGGTCGTGGACCGCATCATCCTCGGCCAGTGGTTCGAACCCGGCGCCACCCGTCACCTGGTCGAACAGCAGGTCTACTACGGCGTCGCCGGCGAGCGCATCGCCTGGCTGCGTATCCTGTGCTCCGGCTTCCGGCCAGTCCCGGACGGGGAGCCGTCGGAGGACTGATGTTGTTCATGGTGATCGAACGCTTCCGCGGCCAGGACGCCAAGGCCGTCTACCGGCGGTTCCGGGAGAAGGGCCGGATGACCGGCGAAGGTCTGGTGTTCGTCTCCAGCTGGGTGACGGCCGACCTGAGCCGCTGCTTCCAGCTCATGGAATGTGACGACATCGCACTCCTGCAACGCTGGGTCGCCGAATGGTCGGACCTCGTCGAGTTCGAGATCGTGCCGGTGGCGCCCGGAGCCGCGACCGCCGCCGCCCTTGACGGCTGACCCGGACGTCGCCGGTCAGAGCATCGGACGTGGGTATCCGGCCGGTGGAGTGCCCAGCAGCCACGGCTGGTGCACGTGGGCGGCGGGCACGGCGGCGAGCTCGGGCACGTGGCGGCGCACGTAGTCGCCCGCCGGGTCGTACCGCTGGGCCTGGCGCAGCGGGTTGAAGGCGCGGTTGGGACGCGTGTCGTTGCCGGTGCCGGCGATCCACTGCCAGTTGCCCGAGTTGTTGGCCACGTCGCCGTCGAGGAGGTGCTCGAAGAAGTGCCGGGCGCCGGCCCGCCAGTCGATCCCGAGGACCTTGACCAGGTAGGAGGCGACGATGAGGCGGGCCCGGTTGTGCATCCAGCCCTCGGCCAGGAGCTGGCGCATGCCGGCGTCCACGATGGGCAGCCCGGTCATGCCCTCCCGCCAGGCCTGCAGCGCGTCCTCGTCGTCGCGCCAGCGGTGGCCGCGGGGGCGGTAGTCGTCCCGGTTGATCCGCGGGAAGGCGTGGGTGACCTGGTGGTGGAAGTCGCGCCAGCACAGCTGGCGGACGAACGGCTCGCTGCCCGCGGCCAGGTGGGCCAGTTCCAGCGGCGACAGGCAGCCGAACCTCAGGTACGGGCTCAGCCGGGAGGTGCGGTCGCCGGCCAGGTCGTCGTGGCCGTCGGCGTACCCCGGCAGTGCGTGGCGGATCCACCTGCGGGCGCGGTCGCGGGCGGCGGTCTCGCCGCCGGGCACGGGTTCGGGCCGGGCCGGGCCCGGCAGCCGCCCGGCGTCGAGGTCGCGGGGCGTCGGCACGTGGTCGGGGGCCGCGAGCAGGGGGCGGCGCCGGTGCCGGCTCCAGGCGCGCCAGTACGGCGTGAAGACCCGGTAGTGATCGCCGCCCCCGGACGGGGTGAGCGTGCCGGGCGGCACCACCGTGACCCCCGGGAAGAGCTCGTACGCGATCCGTTCATGAGCCAGCCGGTCCTGCCTGCGCCTGGCCAGCAGGCTGACGTCGGCACTGGCGAAGACCGCCTCGGCTCCGGTTTCCTGGACGAGCCTCATGGTCTCGGTCACGACGTCGCCGTGCCGTACGAACAGGTCCCCGCCGCGCGCCCGCAAGGACGCCCGCAGGTCGGCCAGGCACTCCAGCAGGAAGCCGCGGCGGCGGCCGGCGGGGACGGTCTCGTCCAGCACGAACAGGGGGAGCACGGCGCGGGCGCGCTCGCAGGCGGCCGCCAGGGCCGGGTGGTCGTGCACCCGCAGGTCCCTGTTGAGCAGGACGATCACCGTGTCCATCGACGATCCCTTCACGGCCCCCCGCGGCCTGCCGCGACCGTGCACCTCCCCCATGCCTCACAGATGCCCCGCCGGCCGCGCCCGCACGCGCGCGGCGGCAGTGCTGGTGGACGTGACGATGACCGGCCCGCTCCGGCATGAGGCCCGAGGGACGGGGAAGGTGCGTGGGCATGGCATTGTGCCTGGTGACCGGGGCGACGGGGTACATCGGCGGGCGGCTGGCGCCTGAGCTGCTGGCCGCCGGTCACGACGTGCGGTGCATGGTGCGCTCGGCCGGACGCCTGCGCGATCTGTCATGGGCCGAACGGGTCGAGGCCGTCGAGGCCGACGCCACCGACGCCGAGCGCACGCGCCGGGCGCTGGACGGGGTGGACGTCGCGTACTACCTGATCCACGCGATGGGGACGAGCGGCCGGTTCGCCGAGCGGGACCGCCTGGCGGCGCGCACGTTCGCGGCCGCGGCGGCCGAGGCGGGCGTGCGCCGGATCGTCTATCTGGGCGGGTTGACGGCGGACGAGCGGCTCTCGCCGCACCTGTCGTCGCGGGCCGAGGTGGGGGAGATCTTCCTGCGCGGCGCGGTCCCGGCGGTGGTGCTGCGGGCCGCGGTGATCATCGGGTCGGGGTCGGCCTCGTTCGAGATGCTGCGATACCTGACCGAGCGGTTGCCGGTGATGACGACGCCGCGCTGGGTGCGCAGCCGGACGCAGCCGATCGCGGTGCGGGACGTGCTGCGTTACCTGGTGGCGTGGGCGGATGCGCCGGGAACGGTCAACCGGGGGTTCGACATCGGCGGGCCTGATGTCCTCACATATGCCGACATGATGCACGGCTATGCCGCGGTGGCCGGGCTGCCGCCGAGGTGGATCATTCCGGTGCCGCTGCTCACCCCCCGGCTGTCGAGCCTGTGGGTGGGGCTGGTCACGCCCGTCCCCGCGAGCATCGCGCGCCCGCTGGTGGAGTCGCTGCGCAACGAGGCCGTGTGCGGCGAGCACGACATCGCCCGCCACGTACCCGACCCCGAGGGCGGGCTGGTCGGCTTCCGCCGGGCGGTGTCGCTGGCGCTGATGAAGATCAAGGGGGCCGACGTCGCCACGCGCTGGTCCTCGGCGTCCACGCCGGGCGCGCCGAGCGATCCGCTGCCCACCGATCCCGACTGGGCGGGCGGCAGCCTGTTCGTGGACGACCGCAGCCTGGCCGTGCAGGCCACCCCGGAGGCGTTGTGGCAGGTGATCGAGGGCATCGGCGGCCGTAACGGCTGGTACTCGTTGCCTATGGCGTGGCAGTTGCGAGGCCTGGCCGACCGGCTGGTGGGCGGGGTGGGGCTGCGGCGCGGCCGGCGCGATCCGGCCCGGCTGCGGGTGGGCGACTCGATCGACTTCTGGCGGGTGGAGGAGGTGCTGCCCGGACGGCTGCTGCGGCTGCGCGCCGAGATGCGGCTGCCCGGACTGGCCTGGCTGGAGCTCGGCGTCACCCGCTCCGGCGGCCGGACGATCTACACGCAACGTGCCATTTTTCATCCGCACGGCCTGCTCGGCCAGCTGTACTGGTGGGCGATCTCGCCCTTCCACGGCCTGATCTTCGGCCGGATGCCGGTCAACGTGGCCGCCGCGGCACGCCGCAGGGATCGGTCCGCGGCTACGAGCTGACCAGCGCCAGATCGAGCACGTCGATGCCGACCGGAGTGCGCTCGGTCGCGATCCGGCTCAGCGACCACGGACCGGGGAAGCGGTGCAGCAGTGCGTGCAGCGCGATCGCGACCTCGTGCCGGGCCAGGTGCGCGCCGAGGCAGAAGTGCACACCGTGGCCGAAGGAGAGGTGCTCGTCGGACGTCCGGTCGAGCCGGAACTCCTGCGGCTCGGCGAACACCCGGGGATCCCGGTTGGCCGAGAGCACCATGGCGACCACCCGCCGGCCGGCCTCGACGGGGTGTCCGGCGATGTCGGCCGGGCCGGTGGTGAAGCGGTCGGTGCCGCCGATCGGGGGCAGGAACCGCAGCACCTCCTCGACGGCGGCGGGCACCAGCCAAGGGGCGGCACGCAGCCGGGCCGGCGCCTCCGGGTGGGCCGCCAGGCACAACACGGTGTTGACCAGCAGGGTCCTGGTCGTCTCGTGGCCGTTGACGAGCAGCAGCGTGCAGAAGTCGAGCAGTTCCTCGTCGGAGAGCCGGCTGCCGTCCGGTTCGGCGGCCAGCAGGGTGCCGATCACGTCGTCCCGGGGGCGGGCGCGGCGCTCGGCGAACACCTGGCCGAAGTACGCGGCCAGTTCGGCGCGCGCGGCGCGGAACGCGGCCCGGCGCGCCGGGTCCTCGCTGAACGCGCCGGCGAAGGAGGTGATCGCCTCGGTCCAGCGCACGATGTCCGCTTGCCGGTCCGGTTCCACGCCGAGCAGCGCGGCGATGGTGCGCACAGGCAGTGGATGACCGAGCCGGTCGATCACGTCCAGCTCGCCGTCCACGCCGGCCAGTTGCGTCCGTACGGTGTCGGTGATCGAGGGCAGCAACGACTGGATCGCGCGGGGCGTGAAGGCCCGGCTGACCAGCCGGCGCAGCAGGTGGTGCCGGGGCGGGTCGATCGCCGACAGGCTGCCGAGCAGCGGGTTGTCCCGGTGCGGCGGGGGTTGCGCGCTGTGGCGCCGTTCGTCGGACGAGAACGTCCGGTGGTCGGTGAGCACCTGCTTCACCTCGGGGTAGCCGTGCACCAGCCAGCTCTGCAACGGTTCGGCGAAACGCACCCCGTCCCCGGCCAGACCGTCCTGTGCGGTCTGCCGGTACCAGTCGAGGATCTCCTTGACGACGTCATCGGTCATGCGTCGAGTGTGTTGGCCCCCGGCTGGCCGAGGCTTGGAGAAAACGGCCACCCGGCAGCAGCGTGGTCGGCGGTGCGCCCACCGCGTGCCGGAACTCGGCCAGTAGGTGCGACTGGTCGTAGCAGCCGCTGCGCACGGCGATGGCCGCCCAGTCGGGGCGCTCGCCCCTGGCCAGCGCGGCGCGCGCGACGGCGAGCGCGTGGTGCAGCCGCACCACCCGCGCGTAGGACTTGGGCCGCAGCCCGACCGCCGCCCCGAACCGCCGCCGCAGTTGCCGCTCGGACAGCCCGGCCCGGGCGGCATGCTGCTCCACGGGCGCACCTGGCGCCGCGTGCATCGCCGCCAGCACGACGCGCACCCGCTCGTCGACCCGGCATCGGCCGGCGCGCGCCCGTACCAGGGCCAGCGCCCCGGCCAGCCGTTCGCCCACCGCCCCGTCCGGCCGCCCGACGTCGACGGCCGCCCCGGCCAGTGGCACCTCGTCGGCCGCCACCCCGAACAGCCCGGTCACCGTTCCCGGTCGCAGCCGCACTCCGACCAGGGGCCCGCCCCCGGGCAGCCGTCCCTGCCGGACGCGCGTCTCCGGACCGGCCAGCCGGCACTCTCCGTCGGGCATGACGAGCAGGTCGACGGCGGGGTACGGCAACCCTCGCGGCACGGTGTCGCCGGCCAGCACCCAACTCCCGGCCACGAGGTGGGCCAGGTCGGCGGGCACGGGCAACGCGGTCACCCGTGCAGTCAACCCGGCGACCGCCGCGCCCGCCACCGATTAACCGGGCCGCGGACGCCCGACGAGCGCCACAGGCGCAGGCCCCGGCGAGGCACGCCGGATCCGCACCCGATCAGTCGGACGAGCCCTGCGGGCCGGCGTCCAGCCTGACCTCGTTCAGCCGGCCCGTGGCGACGTCGTAGACGAACCCGCGGACGGAGTCCTTGTGCGGGATGAACGGGTCGGCCTGGATGCGCCTGGCCGACTGGCGCACGTCCGCCTCCAGGTCCTGGAACGCCTCGGCGGACCAGTCGGGCTTGACGCCGACCTCCTGGTAGATGTCGTGCTTGAAGCCGTCGTCGGTGAAGGTGAGCATGCCGCAGTCGGTGTGGTGGATGAGGATGATCTCGCGGGTGCCCAGAAGGCGCTGGCTGATGGCCAGGCTGCGACGTTCGCCGGCGGTGACGACGCCGCCGGCGTTGCGGATCACGTGCGCGTCGCCCTCGCGCAGGCCGAGCAGGCCGTAGACGTTGAGCCGGGCGTCCATGCAGGCAAGCACGGCCACACCCCGGGCGGGCGGCAGCGGCAGGTCGCCGGAGTCGAAGGCGGCGGCGTAGCGTTCGGAGTTGGCGATCAGCTGGTCGGTGACGCTCATGGGGGACGTCCTCCTGTCACGTGCCGCGGCCCGCGGTCATAGTCCACATTCCCTACTGACTGTACATGTTATTGTCCCGCTGTGTAGCCCCCCTGCGTCGACGGCGAACACGGCGGTCGGCGACGGCGGAGGCGGACAGGAGGGTCGCGGTGGAGAGGGTGCCCCAGAGGGTGGCCGGGCCGTGGGCGGCGAGGGCGGTGATGACCGCCGGGGAGACGGCGAGGCCGAAGCCCGTGGAGAGCTGGAAGCGGGCGAGGGCGCGTCCCAGAAGATGGGCCGGCGCGAGGGCGGTGACGAGTGCCGTCGCACTGCCGGCGTAGACGATCTCGCCGATGGTGCAGACCACGGACACCACGGCGACGGCCGGGACACCCCAGCCGGGCCCCAGGGAGGTGGCCGCGAGGAAGCCGAGGTAGGACGCGGCGAGCACCACGCCGGCGAACGCCAGCACGGTCCGCCGGGAGAAGCGGGACAGCAGGACGGTCACCGGCACCTGCAAGGTGACCACCAGCACCGTGTTGGCCACGAAGACGGCCGCCGGCCACACCGGGGACGCGTGCATCTGCGTCACCAGGACCAGGGGCACCGCGATCTCGGGGACGTTGAGGCAGAAGACGTAGACCACGTTGGCGGCCAGCAGCGCGCGCATCCGGGGCGCGGGCCCGCCGGTCACGTCCGTGGCCGGAGCGGCGGCGGGACGCGCACGCAGGTGCACCGACCACGCCAAGGCCGCCGCGGCGAGACAGGCGAGCCCGGTGACGGCCGCCAGCGCCTGCAACGCGGCGGCGCCGCCCGCCAGGCACGCGGTGGCGAGCAGGGCGCCCACGCCCAGAGCGGCGTTGCGCAGGGCGCGGCCCGCCGCGAGGGCGGCGTCGCGGTCGCGGCCGTGGGCGACCGTGGCCACGAGAGCCGCGTGGGCGGCCGGCCATGCCTGGTTGCCGATGCCGAGGAAGAGCGCCGCCGTCGCGAACAGCAAGACGTGCCCCGCCGGGGCGGCCAGCAGCAGCGCCACGCCCAGCACCCGCACCAGCATCGACGCGGCCACGACCGTGCTGCGTGCGCCCCGGTCCAGCCATCGGCCGACCGCGGGCATGCACACCAGGCCCACGACGACGCCGGCCGTCATGGCGATGCCGGTGACCGGCGCGGACAGCCTCAGCACCGTCACCCCGTAGAGCAGCAGGAAGGGCCGCAGCAGGCCGGTGCCGAGCGCGTCCACGGCCAGGGCGACGGCGTAGCGGGGGCCACCGGAGGCACGGACGAGGGCACGCGGCCGGATCGTGGTGGTGGATGCCATGGCGTCAACCATGCGTCCGGCCGCGGGGGACGGCTCCGCCAGTTGACGGACACCGTCAACCGACGCGGTCGTCGGCCGTCCGGCCAGGGATGATGTGGGGATGACGCTGAGGATCGACATCGGCGGCCTGCCGTCCGGGCGGCTGCGGTTCGCCGCCTCCCCGCTGGCCGAGCTGACCGCGATGCTGCACGTGCTGGCCGAACCGGGGCATCACCCGCAGCTCGCCGGCTGGGCCGGGGACGTCTGGGCCGGGCTGCGGCCGGAGCTGGCCGAGCGGCTCAGGGAGGCGGAGTTCCTCTGGCGTTCCTCACGAGCCGACTTCCTGGTCCCCGCGCGTCCCCGGCCGACCCTCGCCGAGGAGCTGGACGACGTCGACCGGATCGACGACGAGACCTACGTGACCGCCGCGCTCATCACCACGTGCGGCAGCAACCGGGTGCACTTCGCCGCGCCGTCGCCGCTCACCGACGCGACGGCGCGCGAGCGGGCGCTGGACCTGGCCCAGGCCCGCGGCGCGCTCCAGGAGGCCTTCGCCGAACGGCTGCTCGCGGACCCGGCCGCCGTGCGGGCGCGGGTGCGCGACACCCTCGAACAGTGCGCCGAGGCGTTCTTCGACGCCGCCTGGACGGGCGTCGCCGCACAACTCGCCACCGACCTGCGCCTGAAGAACGACCTGCTGAAGCGCCAGGGCCTCGGGGCGGCGCTCGCGTCCGTCTCCGGCGCCGTCACCCTGGCGCCGGACGGCACCCGCATCGTCGTGGACAAGCTGCAGGACAACGCCACCACCGCCAACGGCACGGGGGTCACCTTCCTCCCCAGCGTCTTCGGCCGCCCGCACCTGGTGGTGGTGCACGCGCCCGGATGGCAGCCGGTGGTGCAGTACCCCGTGGCCGAGGCGGGGCCGTCGGAGCCGGTGTCGCTGGAGACGGTCACGCTGCGGCTGGAGGCGCTGGCGCATCCGGTGCGGCTGCGGCTGCTGCGCACCCTGGCCCGCGGCCCGCACACCACCGGCGAGCTGGCCCACGCCTGGGAACTCTCACCTCCGGAGGTCTCCCGCCACCTCGCCGTCCTGCGCCGCGCGGGCCTGCTCACAACCCGGCGGCACGGCCGTTACGTCCGTTACACCGTCAATGTCCCCGACCTGACGGCGTTGGGCGCCGACCTGCTGACGGCCGTACTGCGCTGAGCGGCTTCGGCTGTCAGGGCTGAGGACGTTCGAGCCGATCCTTTCGTGGAGATCCTCTCGTGGAGGTCAGATGCGCGCAGGCGTCGTGGTCGCCGCCCAGCCCGGTGTGGAGGATCTCGCCGTGCGGGCCGAGGAGCTGGGCCTGCACAGTTTCTGGGTGAACGACAGCCCGATGCTCCACGGGGACCCCTTCGTCGCCCTGGGTCTGTGCGCGAAGGCCACCAGCCGCATCAGGCTGGGCGTCGGCGTGACCTCACCGGCGCTGCGCTCGGCCCCGGCCGCCGCGAGCGGGCTGGCCAGCCTCAACGCCCTGGCGCCGGGCCGGATCATCTGCGGGGTCGGCACCGGGAACACCGCCCGGCGCACGCTGGGCATGCGGCCGGCCTCGGTGGCGACGATGGAGGACTTCACCGCCGCGCTGCAGGACCTGTGTGCCGGGCGGAGCGTCGAGTACCGCGAGGGCGACCGGGCCCGCGACGTCCGGTTCCTGCACGCCGGGGCGCACGTGCACACGGACGACCCGATCGAGTTCGTCGTGGCCGCGCTTGCCGGGCCGAAGGCCGCCGCCGTCGCCGGCCGCCGCGGCACCGGCCTGATCTCCTTCGGCCTGCTCGACCCCACCGCCTGGCGCGCCCTGCACGACGCCCGCCGCCACGCCGCCCACGGCGCACCCCGCGACCCCGCCTCCTACGTGGTCACCGCACTGCACGTACTGGACGAGGACGAGGATCCCCGCGGCGACGCGGCCAGGGACGCGACCGGCCACCTCGTCCTGTCACTGCTGACCTTCGCCGCCGACACGGCGGCCGACACGGACGCCTTCGCCGGGCGTCTGGACCCCGGGGAACGCGAGGCCGTGCGGCGACTTCTCGACCGGCGCGGCACCACCGCCACCGCGCCCGACCGGCACACCAAGCTCTACCCCGGCTACCTCGGACGCATCGCGCCGGAGGATCGCGACCTGATCCTGCCCTCGCTGATGAACACCCTGGCCCTGGTCGGCACCCGCGACGACCTCCGCGCCCGCATCGCCAGCCTCGAACGGGCCGGCGTCGACGAACTGCTCATCCAACCGGTGATCGACCCACCCACCGAGATGGCCCGCCTGGCCGAACTCCTCACCTGACAGAACCGCACCATGCCTGCCGCCCGCACGTCGTCACCGTCTTGTGCGGCGACGACTAATGCGGTGGACTCGCTTGATCACGACAAACCGCGGGTGTGTGCCGGCGGCGGGCCAGATCCGAGAAGGGACACGCAAGAATGAAGTTATCGCGGAGCGGCCAGAAGATGTCTGACATGTCGGGCCTGCGGAGCATCATGGAGGACGTCGCGACCTCCACCGCCTCGGGCGCGTCCGACTGGCTGAACCTGAGCATCGGCAACCCCGCCCAGATCAAAGAGGTCATCGACGCCTGGAGGGACCTGACCGCGACCGTCGTGGCAGAGGACTTCGCCGCGACCAGCAGCCGCTACGGGCCCTCGCGCGGCATGCCCACCCTGGTCGAGGAGATCGTCACCTCCTTCAACGCCCGGTACGGCTGGGGCATCACGGCCGACAACGTCGTGGTGGGACCGGGCAGCCAGATGCTCTTCTTCATCGCCACCGCGCTGTTCTCCGGCCAGACCGCCGACGGCTCGTTCCAGCGCGTGGTCCTGCCCATGACCCCCGACTACGCCGGCTACCTGGGCCTGTCCACGGACCCCGACGGCGTGACCGGCATCGTCCCCGAGATCGAGCTGTCCGGCGACAGGTCCTTCCGCTAC
Organism: Nonomuraea sp. NPDC048881; assembly: GCF_040649795.1. Lineage (NCBI taxonomy): Bacteria > Bacillati > Actinomycetota > Actinomycetes > Streptosporangiales > Streptosporangiaceae > Nonomuraea > Nonomuraea sp. NPDC048881. The sequence goes on along the minus strand of NZ_JBEZGC010000017.1, from coordinate 57,658 downwards.
GCCTTCGACTTCGAGGCGGTGGAGCGATGCCCCGAGGTCGGCATGCTCCTGCTGTCCAGCCCCAGCAACCCGACCGGCCGCAGCATCGACGGCGACGAGCTCGCCCGGCTGGTCGGCCTGGCCCGGCGCCACGACGTGCCGCTGATCGTCGACCACGCCTACGGCGCCCCCTTCCCCCGCGTCGCCGCCTCCCGGGTGGCGCCGCAGTGGGACGACCACCTGATCAACTGCTTCACCCTGTCCAAGGCGGGCATGCCCGCCGAACGCGTCGGGTTCGCGATCGGGCCGTCCCGGTACATCCGCGCGATGGTGTCGTTCATGGCCAACTCCGTCCTGCACGCGCCGCAGCTCATGCAGCGGGTGGCGGCCAGGGCGCTGTCCTCGGGGCTGCTGGACCGGCTCGCCGCCACGGTGATCAACCCGTTCTACCGAGCCCGCCGCCTGTACGCCGAGCGCCTGCTGGCCGACCTCCTGCCCGAGTCCGTCACCTGGCGGCTGCACGCCGGAGAGGGCGGCATGTTCTGCTGGTTGTGGATCGATCACGACTGGTTCGACGACATGGCCCTGTACCGGCTGATGAAGACCAAGAAGGTCTTCGTCGTTCCCGGCCGCCACTTCTTCGCGACCCCGGCGTCGGACGCCACGGCCGCGTCCCACGCCAGGCGGTGCTTCCGGATCAGCCTCACCGCCGACGAACACGTGATCGCCGAGGGCGTCGGAAGGATCGCCGAAGGCCTCCTGGAGCTGCGCCGCGGCTCCTGAAGGCCCGCGCCGCCCGGACCTGCCGCCTCCCATGAGCCCAGGCCCGGCGCGGCCCCGCCGCCGTCACGCCGCTACGGCAAGGCGGGCACGGCCGGCGGGTTGTTGGTCCAGCCGGTCTCGATCATGGTGTCGGTCGTGGCCTCGTTGAGGGACAGCTTGCCGCTGATCGCGGTCGTCCGGGTCTTGGACAGCAGAAGCATCGTGCCGGTGTCCACGATCAGGCCGGTCTGCTCCTTGATCGTCAGTCCGTTCTTCTGCACGACCTTCGGGTGGTCGATCGACAGCGCCGCGCCGGCTCTGTCCATGCCGTCCTTGGACTGTCCCTGCGCACGGACGGCGGGCATCGTCAGCAGGACCTGGTAGGCCGCGGCACGGACGTTCTTGGGCGCCGGAAGCTGATGGAGCATCTCCGGCAGCACCCCGGTGACGAACTGGTCCATGTCGTTCTGCTTGACCCGTGAGACCCGCGCGGCCTCGGAGAGCCAGGACTTCAAGCCGTTCGGGTCCGCGGGCAGTCGCTGGACCTCGTCGTACGTCAGCCACTGCCCGGCCAGGAAGAACTTGTCGTTCTTGCTGCGTACGGGCCCGACGTGCCCCTTGTCCGGCTCGGTCGACAGCTTCACGACCTGGCCGTCGGCCGTGCGGGTCCACTTGGCCGGCGAACCGTCGCGACGCCACGCCTTCCGGTCCGCCGCGCTCTTCGGGTACGCCCCCGCGTTCCGGTATCCGAGCCACGCCTTGCCGTCGGGCGCCGTCCATTCCTCAGTGAGCGCCTGCTCCACCACCCAGTAGCGATTCGCGCCGCTGCCCATCTGGCGGGGACCGGTGCGCTGGGTCAGCACCCGCGTGTGCCAGTAGGCGCCTTCCGCCGGAGCCGACGCGGCGGCCGCGAGCTGTGTCTGCGATGCCTCCGCCACGCTCGGCAGGCCCAGCAGGGCGGCGACGCCCACGGCGGCCAGGCCGGTGCCGACGGCGATCAGCGGCCGGACCCGTGCGGTCGCGAGCTTCATGTCTTTCCTCCAGAGGTCGGGAAGTGCTGTCCCCACCCCATACGCGTGAGCGCCGCACAAGGTTGCCTGCGACACCCGCGCCGGATTCCGGTCGGATTCGACCGGGCCCTCAGTTCTCGGGGTCGCGCAGGCCGACGCAGTCGAAGGCCCAGAAGGGCTCTGAGTAGACGAATGTGCCCGTCATCCACGGCTCGTGCGCGGACAACCGGGCGACCTGGAACGCGGCTTCAGGGATGCGCAGCGACGGCGAACGGAAGCCCGCTGCGCAGGCACCCTCGAAGCCGCGCGTGCCGTAGTAGCGCGGCGAACCCTCCAGGAACACCAACGGCACCCCCTGGCTGTCGGCCGCGTCGAGGGCGTACGCGATGAGCCGAGTGCCGATCCCCTGACGCTGGAACTCCGGGACCACGCCCAGCGGTGACAGGGACAGGACGTCCACGATCCGGCGTGGAGCGTCCAACCGGGTCGCGCTGAGCAGGACATGCCCGACAACCCGGTCGTCAACGGTGGCGACGAAGGACATCGGCGCCAGCGCGGCCTCCGCCACGCGAAGGGCCTCCACGAGCCCGGGAACCCGCTCGCCGTCACCGAAGGCGCGCGTATGAACCTCCCGCACATCCTGGTGATCGTCGGCGGTCTCTCGCCGGATCACCAGCCCGGCATCATCGGAAGCGATCGGGAAGCCTTCGGACGCATCGCATGACGTCATGGCCGCGACGGTAGGGCACCGTACGGCTCCTGCGCGAGGCAATTACGCCCCAGGTCGTCACTGCCGGGCCAGCCCGGCCCGACCAGCACATTCACCCTACTTGGCGAGGCCGAGCCCGCGGACCAGCACGGTGGCCGCCTTGGCGATCACGCTGTTGTCCATGGTCGCGGCCGGGTCCGTGCGATTGGTGTAGATCGCGATGATCACCGGCGCGCCGGAGGGCGGCCAGGCGACGGCGATGTCGTTGCCCGGCGCGTACGCGCCGATGCCGCCCCCGGTCTTGTCGCCGACGATCCAGTCCCGCGGCACCCCGGCCCGGATGCGCTCGGCGCCGGTGACGCTGGCCCGCAGCCAGTCGTTCAGCCGCTGCCGGTCCTCGGGGACGAGCGCGCCGCCCAGGCTGAGCTTCTGCAGGTTGCGGGCCATGAACGCGGGCTTGACGGTGTCGCGCTTCTCGCCCGGCTTCCAGTCGTTGAGCTCCGGCTCCCAGCGGTCGAGCCGCCCGATCGGGTCCCCGAGCGAGCGGTAGTAGCGGGTCAGCCCCGCGGGTCCGCCGATCTGCTTGAGGAGCACGTTCGCCGCAGTGTTGTCGCTGGCGGTGACGGCCGCGTGGCACAGCCGGTCCGCGGTCATGCCGTTCTTGACGTTCTCCGGCAGTCCGCTGATCGGCGAGTTCGCGACCACGTCCTTGGCCGTCCAGCGCAGCGTGCGGTCCAGCAGGCCGGGATCGGTCGTGCGGGCCTTGTTCAGGATGGCGCCGCACAGGATGGCCTTGAAGGTGGAGGCGCCGGCGAATCGTTCGCCGCCCCGGTAGGAGACGGTCTTCCCGGTGCCGGTGCCGGTGTCGATCGCGTAGGCCCCGATGCGTCCCTGGTAGGAGTCCTCCAGCGCGCGCAGTTGCCTCCTGACGCCGGCCGTGCCGCTCTCCGGCTGCGCGGCGGCGACGGCGGACGCCGAGCGCGTGTCGGCCCCTGCCGAGCCCGCCAGTCCGGCGACGGCCGCCATCGCCGTGGAGGTCGCCAGCACGGAGGCGCCGAGCCTGGTACGCAGCCCTCCGTAAGGAACGTCTCTCATCCCGACTCCCCGATCTCGATCCGGATCTTCCTGAGCGCGACCAGGAGACCAGAGGCGACAGCGGGACGTCCAATAGCGGTATGAGACCCCGAATCATAAAGATCCGGATATCTGCCCAGGTAATCGCTTCGCGCACCTCGACGCTCAGGCGACGATCGCGGCCAACTCCGCCCGCGACGAGATCCCCAGCTTCGGGAAGGCCTTGTAGAGGTGGTAGCCGACGGTGCGCGGGCTGAGGTACAGCTGGGCCGCGATGTCACGGTTGGACGCGCCCGTGGCCGCCAGCCGTACCACCTGCCTCTCCTGCGCCGTGAGGACGCTGAGCGGGTCGTCCGGCCGGCGCGGGGCCGCGGGCACGTCGCCGGTGGCGCGCAGCTCCGCGCGGGCCCGCTCGGCCCAGAGCGCCATGCCGAGCCGGTCGAAGGTCTCCAGCGCGGCGCGCAACTGGGCGCGGGCGGCGGCGCGCCTGCGCGCCCGCCGCAGCCACTCGCCGTAGAGCAGCCGCGTGCGGGCCTGCTCGTGCGGCTGCTCGCCCTGTTCGTGCGCCCGGACGGCCTGCTCGTACAGATCCTCGTCGTCCTCGACGAGGGCACGGCAGCGCAGCGCGATCGCATCGGCGGACGGCACGCCGACGCCGGCCGCCCAGTCCAGGTAGTACGCCAGCGGCTCGCCCGCCAGCTCCGGCTCCTTCGCCCTGACCGCGGCCTCGATCCGGTCAGGGGCGGAGCAGACGGACACCGGCGCGTTGGCGGGCGAGATCCTCTCCAGCATCCTCAGCGACGCCTCCGGACGGCCCAGCGCCAGCTCCAGCCGCCCGAGCCCGGCCAGGGCCATCGCCTCGGCCGTACGGAGCCCGCGCGCTCTGGCCTGTTCCAGCGCGGTCGTGGCCGCCGTCCGGCAACCGAGCTCGTCGCCCAGTTCGCCGCGCGTCACCGCGAGCAGCGCGGCGAGCACCGCAGCTCCGTTCCGCTGCCCCAGGTCGCCGACCACCGCGATGCTCTCCTCCAGCCTGGACGCCGCCTCGCGATACCTGCCGAGCAACATCTGCGCCTCCGTCCGGATCTCCACCGCGACGGTCAGCCAGCCGCCCATGTCGTGGGCCCTGCACTCGGCCTCGACGCGCGCCGCCATGGCCTCGGCCAGGCCGTAGCGCCCGATCGGCGCACACAGCTGGGCCACGAAGGTCAGCCCCGGCACCTGAAGCCCGGACAGATCGGGAGCGAGCACCAGCCCCCGCATGAGCGGGACGGCGTCCGACAACTCGCCGTTGGCCAGCGCGGACAGCCCGAGCGCGCCGCCCACCAGCGGAGACCCCACCTCGGGCAGCGCCCTGAGCAGCTTCGCCGCCTGCGCCGCCAGGCCCGGGTCACCGGCGTACCACGCGCACCGCATCGCCTCCACGAGCAGGTAGGCCGCCCGTTCCGCATCAAGCGGGGCGACCCGCTCCGCGCCGGCGATGATGAGGTCACCGGCCGTGGCGGGGCTGCCCTGCTCGAACTCCCGATGGGCGCGCACCTGGATCAGATGGGCGAGGGCCAGCGGGTTCCTGATCTCCTCACTGGCCCGGCCGGCCAGCGCGCCCGCGCGGGCCAGTTGTCCCGCGTCGCTGGCCGCCACGGCCGCGGCGGCCAGCCGTACCGACCGCCTGGCGGTGTCGGGGGTGAGCTCGGCGGCCCGTTCGTAGGCCGCGGCCATGGCCGCATAGCCCGAGCGCGTGCGCGCCCGCTCCGCGGCCGACTCCAGCTCGCCCGCCACGTCCTCGTCGGGCGTGGTCGTCGCCGCGGCCAGATGCCAGGCCCGGCGGTCGGCGTGCTCGCCGCCGTCGAGCACCTCGGCGAGCGCGCGATGCACGGCCAGCCGGGACGTCAACGGCGCGTTCCGGTAGGCGGCGGCCCTGATGAGCGGGTGCCTGAAGGTCACGGTGGCCCCGTTCACCGCGACCAGCTTGGCCTGCTCCGCCGCCTCCAGGTCCGCCAGCCGGGCGGAGAAGGACTGCGCGGCGCGCAGCACGATCCCGAGGTCGCCCGTGTCGTCGGCGGCGAGCACCGCGAGCAGCGTCTGCGCCGTGCCGGGCAGCGCCCTGATCTGCTGCCGGAACGCCTCCTGCACCCGTCCGGCGACGGGGATCGCGGTGAACGGGTTCGGCTGCCCGGCCTGCTGCTCCGCGGTGAACGCGGACGGCAGTTCGAGGAGCGCGAGCGGATTGCCGCCCGCCTCCGCCAGGACGCGGTCACGCACCTTCGGGGCCAGATCCCCGGCCGACTCGGTCAGCAGCGCGACGGCCGCCTCACGGTCCACGCCGTCCAGCCACAACTCGGGCAGCCCTTGCGGGTCGAACTCCTCCCGGCCCGCGAACACCAGCGCGACGCCCTCCGCGTCCAGCCGCCGCGCCACGAACACCAGGGCGTCGGCGGAAGCCCGGTCGAACCACTGCGCGTCGTCGACCAGGCAGAGCAGCGGCCCGTCGCCGGCGATCTCGGCCAGCAGGCTGAGCAGGGCGAGCCCGACGAGGAACCGGTTCACCGGAGCGGTCGCGCCCATCCCCAGCGCGCCGCGCAGCGCCGCCGCCTGCGGTTCGGGCAGCGCGTCGATCCGGTCGAGCTCGGAGCGCAGGAGCAGGTGCAGGGCGGCGTACGGCAGCTCCGCCTCTGACTCGATGCCGACCCCGTGCAGCACCCGAACCCCCGCGGCGCGCTCGGCCAGGTGGCTGAGCAAGGCGGACTTCCCGATGCCCGGCTGCCCGCGCACCACCAGCACGCCACTGCGTCCGGACCGGGCGTCCGTCAGCAGCCGGTCCACCTGCGCCTGCTCCGCAGCCCGCCCAAACAACATGGCCGAAAATCTAGCGGAACGGACATTTGCCCCTTCCGGGTGGGAGTGGTGAGCAATGACCGTGACCTGGCACTACCGTCACGATGACGGATTCGGCGCGCCACCGGCCTGCAGTTCGCCGGCCTCCGCGGGGCCTGAGTCGCGCCTCTGTCTCGACGTACCGGCCTCGGCTGCGGGGATGATGGGATCGGTGCCATGCCCACAGTGATCACTGGCCTCGACCGGTGCATGCAGGCGGGGTCCCTGCTGGCGGCGGTATCGGCGATGACCGAGTTCGGCTCGGCGCTGCACGTCCTGCGCGACCCTGCTCACCACGGCCTGGAGGACTGGGCGGCGGAGATCTTCGCGGCGATGAGCCCTGACCTGGCGGCCTGGACCCGATCGTGGTGGTGGACGGCGCAGGCCATCAGAGCGACGCCGTTCGTCACCCCCGAGCCCCCGGCGGAGAGCTTCGACGACCGGCTCGAACAGCTGCGTGCCATGCCCGCCCAGGAGCTGGCAGGTCAGTTGCTGCGGCCGATCGCTCCCTCGGGCGACCGGCAGGTCGCGCTCCGATGGTCGCGCGCGCGAGATCCGGCGGTGGCGGCCCGCGTCGAAGCGCTCGTCAGGCGTCCGCAGGACGCGGCCGCGGATTTCCTCTCGTTCCTGCGTCGCAGCCGGCAGGAGTGGTTCGAGGCCGAGTGGACCCGGATCCGGCCGGTGCTGGCCGGGCGGGCGCGACGCTTCGCCGACCTGGCCTCCCGGCAAGGGCCCGGGCCCGCGCTCGCCGCTCTCGACCCCGCGATGGAGCTCGCACCGGCCGGGGTGGCCGTCCGCATCGCCAAGATCCAGGCCGCCCGTCATGACGTGTCCCGGCGCGGGCTGGTCGTCGTGCCCAGCACCTTCATCCGTCCCCACCTGTACGTGGCCGACGTTCCCGGCCGGCCGCTCCTTCTCCTCCATCCCGTCGACGCCGGCCTCCCCGTGCCCTCCGCCACCGTGGTGCGGCGACGGCTGGAGGCCCTCGCCCACCAGGGCCGCCTGGAGGTCGCCCGGGCGATCGCCACCGAACCGCGGACGGCCGGCGAGATCGCGATGTTGTGGAACGTCGACCCGACCCAGGTGAACCGGCACCTGCGCGCCCTGGCCGCGGCGGGACTGGCGACCACGGCCCGTCAGGGACGGTTCGTGCGGTACCGGCTCGCCGCCGACGTCCTGGAGGAGCTCGGCAAGGACGTGCTGTCGCTGCTGCTGCGCTGAGCACGATTGATCGCATTCGTCAGTCCGCTGGCCGGACGGCCGCGGTGGTGCTGAAGTCCCTCCCAACCACTTCATCCAGGGAGAACCACCATGACGATCCTGTCTCCGGAAGAGGCGATCGGCCGCCTGCGTGCCGATCGGGACATCCTCCTCGCTCGCGTCACCGGACTCACCGAGCAGCAGCTCGACGCCGACCATCTGGTGGATTCCGGCCCGCTCGGCGACTTCTGCCGTTCCTTGCACGACCTCATCGCGCACGTCCTGATGTGGGACGAGATCAACCTGGCGGTGCTGACGGAAGCCGCCGCCGGCCGGCCGCACTGGAGCCTCGACCCACGCTGGGAGGACCCCGCCGTCGGGCAGGCGCTGAACATCGGCGGCGTGGAGGCGGGCCGGCACCTCCCGGCCCCGCTGCTCCTGCACCGGTTCGGGGCGGTGCATGACGCGATCCTGACGGACCTGAGCCGGTACGGCGAGGAGTCCTGGGACGTGCCCGGGCTCGGCGCGGTGGTACAGAGGGCGTGGACCGTGCCCGGGAACCCGGCGTACTGGCACGCCGCCATCCACCTCGGCCGGCTGCCGTCCACCCCGCCTGCCGCTTCCCGCAGGTCAGGGCGCGCGGCGGCGGAGCGGTGGTGAGCTGGCCGCGGCGGCCTTCACTGAGCGCCCGCGACGGGCGTGCACGGCTTCACGGGGGTGCCCGCCTCGGCCAGCCAGGCGCCGAGCTGCCAGGGCGCCTCCGGGTTCCCGTTGTCGCGGAACTCCACCACGAGCGTCTCGTCCGGTTTGATGTACTGCGGGAAGATCTGGATCGTCCGGACGGACTTCACCCGGGTCGCCTTGTACGATCGCGACTCTTCCACCAGCGAACGCAGCTCGCTCGCGTCGGAGGCGGGTTCCCCGCCGTAGGCGCGGTCCACGCCGGTGAATCGCGGGCCCGCGCACCGCGTGGCCGGAGCCAGGAAGGTCACATCGGCCTTGATGCCCACCGCGTCGAGCTTGGCCTCCAGGCCGGCGGGATCACGCAACTCGTTGACGGTGACCTCGACCGTGCCGTCCGGGCCTCTGGTCACCGCGTGGGCGGCGGTCCCGGTTCCGGCGATCAACGGTGTGATGGTGATCGCCGCCGCGACTCCGGCCGCGACCAGCAGTCGAGGGCCGGTGACGGCGCGTCGCCGGGGGCGCATCCCGCGGAGCAGTCGCTGCCGTGCTCCGGCGAGTTCGTCCGGGGTGGCGGGGGGAACGGTCTGCCACATGGCTTTCAGGGCGTCCATTGGCGTTCTCCTTCGTTGCTCAGGGCTTGCCGGATCTGAAGACGGGCCCGGTTGAGTCGCGAGGCGACGGTTCCCGGCGGGATGGCCAGCGCGTCGGCCACCTCCTGGTAGCTCAGTTCGGCCCAGGCGACGAGCAGCAGCACGTCGCGATCGGCCGGCGCGAGCTCCATCAGGGCCAGCGCCAGCGGGCGGTTGACGGCCAGGGTGTTGACCTCGTCCTCGACCCGAGAGCCGGACAGCTCCGCCGGATGCACGCCGCTGCGCACGTACGCGCGGTAGAGGCTCATCTCGGTACGCCGCCGACGGCCGATCAGGTTGGAGGCGATGCCGTACAGCCACGGTCGGGCATCGGGACGATTCCTGTCGTAGCCAGCGCGGTGCTGGAAGGCGGCCAGAAAGGTGTCGGCCACCACGTCCTCCGCCTCGCTGGGGCCCAGGCGTCTGGTCACGTAACGGTGCAGGAGCGGCGCGTGCCGGTCGAACAACGTGGCGAAGATCTCGGGTTCGTTCAGCGATCTCTCGATGAGGAGCGCGTCGTCGACCTCGACTGCTTCGCGAGGGATTGTCATGCATACCGACCTTTCCTGGCGTATGCGGTCACCTGTACTTACCGCGCCAGCCCGAAATCCTTCACGGGGGAACGCGGGCAGTACGGGCGCAAAGTGGTCCGGCGAAGAGTCCGGGGGCCAGGCACTTCCGGAGCATGTGCCGAACGTCCGACGCATACCCGGTGACCAGCGAAAACGCCGATACAAGCCGGGGCGTGGCGGATGGGCAGGTACGACTGCTAGCGATCTCGGCCAACCGCCGGCGGACGCCTGCGCCACGTCGCGGACGGTGACGGGGGAGGAGCGCCCCTCCTCGTCCTCGGTGATGACGACCCGGGCGGCGATGTCGCACAGACCAAGGCCCTGCGCGCGCAGGCACAGGCCCATGGGCAACATGTTCACGTCGGTGACGTCAGCAGGGTCTGTGGTGGTGGCGGCGATGGTGACGTCAGCAGGTTCAGTGGCGGCGACGGCGGCGGTGGTGGGCCGCAGTCGGCTCGTTGGCGAACGGGCGAACGGGCGAACGGGCGAACGGGCGAACGGGCGAACGGGCGAGATCGCGTCGCTCGGTCCAGCGAAGGTCACCGTCACAGGCCGCGACGTGCGACTGTGCGCCTCCCCGAGGGGACGGGGCTCCGTCTGGACGTTCAAGGTGGGGCAGGCGCGCGTGTGCCGACTTCTCCCCGCCCTCTCAACTCGGCGTTCTCCAGTTCCCGTACGCCGGGAGGTCGGAGCGGGGTACGACGAGGCCGCTCTCGTAGGCGAAGACGATCGCCTGGGCGCGGTCGCGGAGATCGAGCTTGGCCAGGATGCGGCCGATGTGCGTCTTGACCGTCTGCTCGGCGACGATCAGGGCCGCGGCGATCTCGGCGTTGGACAGGCCGCGGGCCACGTGCACAAGCACCTCGGACTCCCGCTCGGTCAGCGACTGCACCCGGGGTGCGGCGTCAGGCAACGCGGGCCGGCACCGGGCGATCTCCTCGATGAGACGCCGGGTCACCGAGGGGGCGAGCAGGGCGTCGCCGGCCGCCACCACCCGCACGGCCGAGACCAGGTCCGCGGGCGGCGCCTCCTTCAGCAGGAACCCGCTGGCGCCTGCGCGCAGCGCCTCGTAGACGTAGTCGTCCAGGTCGAAGGTGGTCAGCATCACCACACGCGGCTTGTACTGGCCGCCGGGCGGCGCCAGGAGCAGCCGGGCCGCCCGCAGGCCGTCCATGCCGGGCATGCGGACGTCCATGAGGACGACGTCGGGCCGCAGCCGCCTTGTCCGGTCCACCGCCTGCTCGCCGTCGGCCGCGTCACCGACGACTTCGATGTCCGGTTCGGCGGCCAGCAGGGCGCCGAAGCCCGCCCGGACCATTGCGTGGTCGTCGGCGACGAGCACCCGGATCGTCATGGGTGCTCCTTCCCGTGGCCGGCCTGCACCAGGGGTAACGTCAGCTCGACCCGGAACCCGCCCCGCGGCGTCGGCCCGGTCAGCAGGACGCCGCCCACCATGGCGGCCCGTTCTCGCATCCCGGCCAGCCCGTGACCGGTGCCCGCGGGCTCGGCGAGCGCGAGCCCCGCGCCCGCGGGCGGCGCGTTCTCGACCACGACCCGCAGCCCGGACCCGTTCCCGGTGACCGCCACGGCCGTGGCGGCGCCCGGCGCGTGCCGGATCACGTTGCTGAGCGCCTCCTGCACGATCCGGTAGACCGGCAGCTCCATGCCCGGGGGTATGTGCCTGGGCAGGCCACTCACCGTCAGCTCGACGGGTGTGCCGGCCCGCCTGGCGCTCTCCACCAGCACGCCCAGCTGGTCGAGGCCCGGCAGCGGGGCGCGCGGCGGCAGCGCGTCGTCGCTGCGCAGCACGCCCAGCAGACGCCGCATCTCGGCCAGTGACTGCCGGGCCGCCGCCCCGATGGAGTCGAACTCCCGCTCGGCGCCGGCGGGCACCCCGCCGAGCCTGCGCGCCGCGCTGGCGGCCTGTACGGCGATCACCGACATGTGGTGCGCCACCACGTCGTGCATCTCCCTGGCGATCCTGGTCCGTTCCTCCAGCAGCTCGCGCCGGGCCCGTTCGGCCGCGCTGACCTGTTCCTGCTCGGCGACCCGCGCCCGGGCCCGGCGGCGCCAGCGCACGTTGTCGCCGACGATCAACGGCACCGGCACGACGGCCGCCACGAGCTGCAGCGCCACGGCCCGGTCCGTGGACGACATGGGCACCAGTGACACGTCCGCCAGCGCGCCGAGGAGGGACAGCGCCCACACGGCCGCCAGCATCCATCGCGGCCGGTGCTGCGCCAGCACGAACAGCACGATCAGATAGGCGACCACGGGCATCGGCAGCCACGGCCACGGATTGTTCGCCGGCGGCGGCGCGACCAGCAGCGGCGTGACCAGCATCCCGGTGTAGAGCAGCAGCCAGGCGGTCACCGGCCGGCGCCGGCAGAACGTCACCGGAGCCGCGCAGGCCGCCGCGAGCGCCACCGTCAGCTCGACCGGAGCGTCGTAGACGGTGGCGAGCATCCCCACGTTCATGGCGAACATGAAGCAGGCGATCACCCAGGGCGCTCCGGCCCGCACCCTCGCGAACCGGAGCGCGGACGGGGCCGCCGGTCCGGCCGGGGCCGTGGTGAAGGCGCGCGACATGCCATCACCGTAGCCGCCGGCCTTCGCGGACGGATCAGCCTCAGAGCCGACTTCGGGCCTCCCACCTGGGTATGACGCGCCGGCCGGATGGCCAGAAGGTATGACCGGTATGGACGGCACCGTGGTGTGACGCGCCCGGCCGGGCACGCTGCCTAGCGTCGGACCCCATGAACGACAACAACGATCTCGGCACCGACAGCAGAAAGAGGGGCCGCGGACGGACGCTCCGGCGACTGGCCGCCGTACTGGCCGCGCTGGGCGTCGCCGTGGCGGGACAGGTCGCCACACCGCCCGCGGAGGCCGCCGCCGGACGGCAGCCGCTGGACGGCCTCTGGCGGGCCGACGGTTACGGCACCGTCTTCGGCATCGGCCAGGGGCGGCTCATCACCTACGACACGACGGCGATCAGCTGCCTGCGTGGGGTGCTCTCGGCGGAACAGACGGCGCGCACGCGCGACTCGGCGTCCTTCACGGCCCAGGAGGGCGGCCGGCGGATCGTCGTCCAGACGCGGGGGCCAGGCCGGGCGCGGCTACGATATCCGGGCAGCGTCGGCGCCATCGACCTGCGGAGGCTGCCCCGCCTGCCCCGGGCCTGTGCCACCCCCGCGCCCGCTGATCCGGTGAAGGTGTTCGACGTCTTCTGGACGACCTTCGCCGAGAACTACCCGTTCTTCGCCACCAAGGGCGTCGACTGGCGAGCCGTACGGGACCGGTACCGGTCCAGGATCGGTCCGGACAGCGGGAACGAGGAGCTGTTCGCCGTCCTGCGCGACATCCTCAAGGAGCTCGGCGACGCGCACACCGCGCTCATCGCGGGCGGCAGGCAGTTCGCCAGACCGTTGCGTCCGGGCACCAGGCAATTGGACGGGGTGCCGGCCTTCATCGCCTTCAACGAACGCGTCCGGGAGTTCGTCGAGAAGAACGACACCCACGAACCTCTGCAACAGTGGGGACGAGGCGTGATCGGGTACGCCGACCTCCCGGACGGCCTGGGCTACCTGCGGCTGGGCGCGTTCGACGGCTACGCCGACGGCGGCTACGAGCCCAACGCGGCCGAGCTGGACCGGGCGCTCGACGAGATCTTCACCGTGTCCCGCACGTCGGGGCCCGGCCGGCTGCGCGGTCTCATCATCGACGTCCGCGTCAATCTGGGCGGCTACGACGCACTCGGCCTGCGGCTCGCCTCCAGGCTCACCGGCAGGCCGTACGAGGCGTACGCCAAGCAGGCCCGCAACACCCCCGGCGATCCGCCCGGGTTCACCCGCCCCAGGCCGGTGCCCGTACGGCCGGCGACCGCCCCGGTGTACACGGGCCCCATCGCCATGCTCACCAGCAGCCTGACCATCAGCGCGGGCGAGACCTTCACCCAGGCCATGACGGGACGGACGCCCCGGCCCGAGCGCATCGGGGAGAACACGCAGGGAGCGTTCTCCGACTTCCTGTGGCGGAAGCTGCCCAACGGGTGGAGCTTCGCTCTGCCCAACGAACGTTTCCTGACCCGCGACGGGACCACCTTCGACGTCACGGGCATCCCGCCGCACCTGTCCGTTCCCGGCGTCCTCAGCGACGAGGAACTGAACGGCGGCCACGACGCCGCCTTCGCCAAGGCCCTCTCCTACCTGACGAGCCGGCGGCGGTAGCGCCTCCGCGCCCGGAACAGGCCGGCCGCGGGCGGCGGCCGGCCATGGGAATCGGGGTGAACCGCCCGCCGCCAGTGCCTCGAAGATGCCTTCTGCGTGACGAAACCTCTTGTCATCAACCACACGGCGAAGACGAAGCTCTGCAGGGCCAGTGGCGCATTCATCGCCAGGTAGAGCGGCGTTACGACGTCAGTTGCACCAAGCAGCACCAGGAAACTCGCCGACACGGCTGCCGCTATTGCCAGGAATCCCCACCCGGACAACCATCGAGGGACAGATCTCGACCGCCACAGAATGCGGAACAACAGGAGATCGCCAAGACTGAGCGAGATGATCAAGGCGACATGATTGACCAGGTCGCGCGCCGTCCGCAGTAATTCACCGACGACCTCGATGCTGGATGCGGCCACGGCATCGGCTTGGGCGAGTTCCCGGCCCAGCACGAGAAACAAGGGCAGCATGATGACGCCGATGAAGTGGAACGTCGCCGCGATCAGCCTGAACCCGAGGAAACCGGAGCTGAGTCCTTCGTTCTCCGCCCGCAACATCGGATACAGGCACAGCGCGAATCCGACATAGGCGGGGATCATGATGGACTGAGCGACTGCACCGAGGATGACCTGGCTCTCGTGTGCGGAAACGAGAGCGAGACGGCGTGGTTCATCGACGGCGGGAACGACGCTCAGCGCGCCGGCGATCATACCCAGGATGACCAGGGCGCCGGCAATTGCGGTCGCCCGCCTGTTCGTGTGCACGATTCTTGTCCCCGAAATTGTCGTGGTGGTCAGCCGGTGAGCAGGTCCATGCGCAGGAACTCGGTGATGCGGAGCAGCTTCGGCGGGCGTGCCACTTTCTCGGGAAGGGCCTGGAAAGCCTCGTCCTCACCGATGAGGCGCGGGGCGGTGAGTTTCACGTCCCGCCCGTCGACCCGGAGCCGCGCATTTCTGGCCGTCAGGACGTTCTGCACCCAGTCCGAACGCGATCCGTACACCAGAACGAACAGGTAGCCGCCGTCGACGGGATGCGCGTCGAGCGGCGTGCGGTACGTGGCGCCGGAAATGCGGCCGACGTGAATCAGCACCGGCCATTTTCCGCCGGTTATCGCGCGGGGGTTGAACACCTTCTTGTTCACGTGCCCCCACCACCTCGGCATCGGCATGGAAGTCTCCTTCTCTACGCTCCAGAACAGCCTTACACTCGTAAGGTCGCTTACAGATGTAAGGTTGGCTTACGCTCGTAAGGCTGTCAACCCGCACACGTCCTCGGAGCCGTCATGCCGCCGCAACCGCTCAGCAGAGTTCTCGTCCTGGAAGCCGCGATCCGGGTCGCGGACCGCGGCGGCGCGGAGGCGATCACGATGCGCCGGGTGGCGCAGGAACTGGGCGTGGAGGCGATGTCGCTCTACCACCACGTGCCCAACAAGGACGCGATCCTCGACGGCGTGGTCGACATGGTCTTCGCGGCGATCAAGTTGCCGGGTGCCGAATGCGACGATTGGCGCGACGCGATCCGTACGCGAGCCGTCTCCGCCCGCGCGGTCCTGTCGCAGCACAGCTGGGCCCTCGGCCTCATGGACTCCCGCCGCG
This sequence comes from Nonomuraea sp. NPDC048881, assembly GCF_040649795.1. Taxonomy (NCBI): domain Bacteria; kingdom Bacillati; phylum Actinomycetota; class Actinomycetes; order Streptosporangiales; family Streptosporangiaceae; genus Nonomuraea; species Nonomuraea sp. NPDC048881. Next base: position 42,353 of record NZ_JBEZGC010000017.1, on the reverse strand, counting down.
ATCCGGGACCGGCGACGCTGCGCCACCATGATGCCGTCCTGGGCGTCCTGCGGGAGGCGGGGTTCACGCTGCCGATGGCCGCGCACGCCGTGTCGCTGATCGACAGCTACGTCTCCGGGTTCGTCCTGCAGGAGTCGAACCTCCCGATGGCGACGCCGGACGACGTCGAGGACGTGGCCGGCGACATCCTCCGGCAACTGCCGGAGAAGGAGTTGCCGTACCTCACCGAGATGATCCGCGACCACGCCCTGCGACCGGGCTACGACCACACCAGCGAATTCGGCTACGGCCTCGACCTGATCCTGGACGCCCTCGAAGCGCGCCGAAGCGTCCAGTGACGGGGCGAATCCGGGTGAACTTCTCGGTACGGGTGGCGAACGGGCGAGGGGCTTGAACGGGCCGGTCCGGCTGGGTTGATGGTGGTGTCAGTGGCGGTGGTGGTTGTCGGGTTGTGCGGGGTCGCCGGGGTGTTCGAGGCCCGGCACCAGGCGTAGCCGGTGGGCGCGGGCGTGGTCGAGCCAGCGTACGAACGCCACCCTGCGCGCGGAGTCGAGGAGGCCGTCGGCGGGTGCGTCTCGGTCCGGGGCGGGGTCGTGGCGGGTGACGAGGGTGGCGGTCCAAGGGCCGGCCGTCACCGTCTGGCCCGGTGCGGCGGCGGCCAGAGCGTCGGCCAGGGCGACGGGCAGCGAACCGGGGTCTGCGTCGAATTCGCCGTCCGGAGTGCGTAGCCGCCATGTCGGTCCGGTGGGCGGTCGCGTGGTGGCCTCCCGATACGCGGCCGCCTCCGACGCGGAGACCGTGACGTCGGCGGTGACGGCCTCGTAGACGGCTCGGACGGCGGCGCTGCCCTCGTAGGCCGCCGCAGCGATCGAACCCAGCTCAACAGCCGCCCGCTGGTCGAGCCGTACCGCGATGGCGTCGATGGCGCGCTGGTCAGGCTCTGCCGTGATGGTGTCGGTGGGCTGCTGGTGGCGTTGTGTCGTGAGGGCGTCGGTGGGGGGCTGGTTGGGGTGGGGTGGTGGGGGCTTCTCCAGGGGGAGTCCGCGGGCTGTGGCCTCGGCGGCGCACAGTTGCTCGGTCAGCACCACCTGGGCCACCCAGCGCGTGAGCTGCCGGTCCTCGGCCGTGCCCGGCGCCGGAAGCGCCGAGGACCTCGGGCCGGCCCGCAGGGCTGCGAGCCGTCGGTCCAGCTCGAAGCGGGGGAGCGGGCAGCCGTCGAGCCAGCCGAGCACCGGCCCCACGCCGGGCGCGACCGGCTCGCCGGTGACGGGCGCGTGGGCGGAGTCCGGATGGCTGACCTGAGGTGTTGGGACACAGGTCGGATGGTGGGCGCGGGGAGGTTGGGCGGGGGCCGGATGGTCGGCCTGATGCGCGGAGGCGGAGGTCGGATGGTCCGCTGCGGGCACGGGGGCGGAGGTCGGATGGTTCGCCTTGGGAGTGGGGGTCATGGGGTCACCACCAGTTCGACGGTCGGGGCGTACTGGCAGCGGCCGAACCACATGACCTTGCCCAGGGCCCAGGCGGAGCCCGGGACCGCGTCGCGGGGTGCGGACACCTCGAACTCGGCGACCGTGCTCTCGCCGGCAGCCAGGACGAACCCGCGGACCGGGGCGGCGATCAGGTCCCACGTGCCCCAGGGCGAGACGACCTGCAACTCGCCCCGGATCTCACCGTTCGTGCGGTTGTGCAGCGCCAGCCCCAGCACGGCACGCCCGCCGGGAGCGACGCGCACCGACGGCGTCGTCACCTCCACCGACAGGCCGGTGTCGCGGCCGGGACGGTCCTTGCTGCCCTGCGCGGCCACCCAGTCCTCGGGGACGTCACCGGGCACGGGCAGCACGCCGGGCAGGTCGCCGACGGCGACGGTGACCACGTCCTCGACGGTCTGGCCGTCGTGCCGGATCCGGGCGGCGACGAAGTACAGGCCGGGCTCGACGCCCCGGGGCGGGGTCACCGTCACCGGGAACCGTACGTGCCCGCCCGCCGCCAGCCGGTACGGGCGCCGCGTCAGACCGGCCGTCCAGCCCTCGGGGACGAGGATCTCCACGGTTCCTTCCACGTCGGCGTCGAGCAGGTGCGAGGAGAGCACCACCGACAGTTCGGCGGGCTCGCCCTCGGTCCGCACCAGGCCCGGCGACGCCGTGACGCTCACCGGCAGGTAGCCCATCGGCGCCGGCCCCCGGTTGTGCAGCCAGTACCGCGCATGCACCGGCTGCGCCACCTCGGCCGCCGGCCCCAGCACCGCGCCGCCGCGGGCCGACCCACCCAGCGGCAGGGCGGGGACGGCGATCACGGTGGCGACCTCGGCACCGGTCAGCGTGACGGCTGCCCCCTGGACGGGTTCGCGCCGCCGTTCGAGCAGGTCGGCGCGGTGCGGCTCGGTGAGGGCGAGCGCACCGGAAAGGACGGCGTCGCGGCCGAGTCCGGTGGACTCCATCAGGCGCACGGTCACCCCGGAAGCCGGGTCCGCCGCGGCGGCCGACCCGTGCGCGGTCGGGTTGCCGGCCGGCTTGACGGTGCCGACCAGCACCTCCCGGGCCGGCTCGGCCTTCAGGTACGACCGGGTCGGCGGCAACGGGCCCCCGTGCGGCTCGGCGAGCACGGCGTACAGCGGATGGTTGAACTCCTGCCCCCGGGCGGGCAGCGTCAGCGTGCGCCAGTCGCCCTCGCCGGAGACCAGCGCGTAACGGAACTCGTGGGTCCAGTGCATGAGCTGGAAGCCCGCTCCGTCGGGCAGCGTACGGCGGGGCGGGTCGATCCACACCCCGGACGGCCACCCGGTGCACGAGCGCATCAGCGACAGGTGCAACGTGCCGGCCGGATCGACGGCGAAGCCCGGCAGACCGTAGGTGAGCAGCGCGACGGTGTGGCCGGTGAGCAGCTCGGACTCCGGGACCTCGCCGGGGCAGGCGGAGCTCACGCGGGCGTCGGCGAGGTCGGCGGTCAGCGCGGCGGGATCGGTGGTGATCAGGGCCGGCAGCGCCCGCAGGTCACGCAGGTCGGCGTTGGGCCGCCAGACCTCGCGCAGCGGCCGGGCGGCGGGCACCCAGACGCGCCCGTCCCGCTCCAGGACCTCGGCATAGGCCGGGCCCGCGCGTTCCAGCAGCTCGCGCACCGCGTCGTTCTCCCGCGGCCCGCCGATCATGATGCGGAAGTCGGGGAGGTTGGAGTCGACGTCGAGCCAGCCGTACCTGGACCAGTCCGCCCCGGCCGTGGTCGCGGTGACCCCGGCCCTGACCAGCGCGACCAGCAGGTCGCGCACGTCGGCGCCGTCGTCCGGGCCGGAGACGATCACCTGGGCCGCGCCGAGCGCCTGCTCGCCCGGAGAGTGGCGGTCGGTGCCGGGCACGACCACCTCCGCCACGCCGAGCGCCCGCTCGCCCAGCGGCCGGCCGCCGGGGCCGGTGAGCGCGACGCGGGCGGTGGAGCCCAGGCCGAACCAGGTGTTGGCGGGGTTGTCGAGGGTCCACGGCGCCTCGGCGGCGTCCACGTCGGGCAGGGCGAACCCGCGCCCGACCACGGCCCCGGCCACCTCGCTCACGGGCAGCGCGCCGGGCAGGTCGGCGGGGAAGCTCAGCCGCAGCAGCCGGTCGGCCCCGCGGTAGTCCAGGACGCGGGTGGTCAGGTCCACGTGGTCCACGCCGTCCCAGAGCGTGACGGTCTGCTCGTAGCCGATGCCGTCCACCGTCCCGGTGATCACCAGGCGCTCGCCGAGCGGGCAGGTCTCGCGCCGCACCTGGGCCGCGCCCTCCGCCGCGCCGACGACCGGGCCCTTGGGCACCAGGTGCCAGGGGCCCTCGCCGAAGTCGGGGTGGGCGGGGTACTCCTCGTAGACGCGCAGCTCGTTGCCGACGCAGCCGGGCCGTAGCAGCTCGCGTCCCGCCTTCTTGTCCAGGACGGCGGACAGGCAGCCGCCGCGGCCGGGGTCGGCGGTGACGCGGTAGCGGGCGTTCTCGACGGTGACGCCGGGCGCGGGCGTCCATGCGGCCGCACCGGGCCGGGACGATCCGGGGAGAAGGCGCCAGGTGCGCCAGCCGGTGGCGGGCACGTCCTCGGCCAGGAACCGCAGGGTCCCCCGGTCCACGACGCACGGCACCTCCGCGCCGGTGTCGTCGAGCACCCGTCCGCCGTCGAGCCCGGCGGGCAGCCGTACGGCCACCGGCGCCGACCGGTCGAACGACAGCGTGTTCGCGACGACCACCGCGACGCCTTCGCCGCCGGTGTCCACGCGGGCGACCAGCGAGGCGAGCGAGACGTCGCGCACCGCGCCCGCCAGGTCGTACGCCTCGCGCCAGCCGGACAACAGGTCCAGGTAGACCTGGTCGGACTCGCTGCCGGTGATCGCGTCGTGGTGTGCCCCGTAGGCGAGCTGCCGCCACACCTTGTCCAGCGCGGCCTCGGGGTAGGTCCCGAGCCCTTCGAGCGCGGCGAGGGTGGCCAGCTTCTCCGCGTCCACGGCGGCCACCTCGCCCGCCCGCTGCGCCTGCTTGGTGTCGATGTAGGAGACGTCCTTGCCGGTGTAGACCGGGTTCATGTCACGGGTCTGCGGGCTCGGGCGGCGTCCGGTGGCCGCCAGCTCGGCCCGGACCGCGTCGAGGAAGTCGCGCGGGGTGGCGCAGACGAAGCGCGGCCAGACGTAGCGGGCGTTCCAGGAGCGGTGGATCTCGGTGACCCACTTGTTGGGCGGGGTGTAGTCGGTGCCCACGGGCAGCAGCAGGTTCCGCGTCGCCCCGACCGGCTTGAGCTTGCGGTACAGCTCGTACACGGCGTGCTCGGCGCTCGCCAGGTCGGCGGCGGAGTCCATCCACCAGCCGGCCGAGTAGTGGTGGGGCATGAAGTGCGTCAGCACGCCGAGCCCCGAGGGGGCGATCCACTCGAACTCGCTCGGGAACTGCATCACCCGGGCGTCGTCCTTGGCCTCGCGGAAGTTCTTCTGGATCGGCCCCCACTGGTGGAACGGCCCGCGCGCCCACGCGCTGCCGGTCAGTCCCGCCGCGGCGAGGTATCCGGGGAACTGCGGGTCGTGCCCGAACGCGTCGAGCTGCCACGCCGTCGCCGGATCCCCGCCGAGGATGTCGCGCTGGTAGCCGATGCCGTACACGATGTTCCTGATCGTGACCTCGGCGCCGGTGAGGTTGGTGTTGGGCTCGTTGTACGTCCCCCCGACCAGCTCGACCTGCCCGCGCTCCATCAGCAGCCGCAGGTCGGCCCGGCGCTCGGGATGGACGTCGAAGTACGGCTTGAGATAGTCGATCTCGGCCAGCACGAACTTGTAGACCGGGTCGCGCAGCGCCAGGTCCAGGTGCGCCTCCACCAGCGCGAACCCGTTGCGCTCCCACAGCGGGCGGGTGGTGGCGTCCCCGGACAGCAGCTCCCACGGCGAGGTGTAGGCCGCCTGCGTGTTCCACCACACCGGGTCGTAGTGGAAGTGGGAGACCAGGAACATCGTCCAGCCGGGCTCGGCCACGACCACCACGGCCTCGGCCCGCGCGCCGCCCGCCGTCACCACGACCGGCAGCTCGGCCCCCGGGACCGGGCCGGCGATCTCCAGGGGGATCTCGACCACGCCCGCGCCCTCCGCCTCCCCGGACACGCCCGGGCCGGTGACGGCGACCCGGGCCGGCGGGCCGTCGAGCGTCACGCGCAGCACCTGGCGCGGGGCGTCCTCGGTGCCCGTGAACAGGTCCGTGGACTCCACGGAGACGATGGCGACTGACACGGTCTTCCTCTCTGGAAATCGATGATCTTGCGGTCGGCCCGCCGCTCACTCCGGGGTGAGGACGCTGCCGATCCCTCGGGCAGTGAGGTGGCCGGGGTCGTCGGCCCGATCGCCGGCGACGATGGCCACGGGCCCGGACTGGCGCAGCCGGACCCATGCGGCGTGGAAGGCGCTGCCCGGCGCGACCTCGGCCCGGCGTCCGGGCTCGGTCCGCAGGTCCACGTCGCACCGCAGGGCCGGACGCCGCGCCTCGGTACGGCCGCGGCGCTCGTCGATGATCGCGGCGAGCTCCTTGGCCGCCGGCTTGGGACGGTGGTCCACGGTGAACAGGCCCAGCTCGTACTCCCGCTCGGGGAAGTCGGAGAGGGAACGGTCCAGGTCGTGGGAGCACCACCAGGTGACGCCCCACAGGGCGGGGTTGGCGGTCACCGCGTCGAGCGTGCGGCGGACGAACTCGGCGGTCCTGGCCTCGGGCACGTCGGGCCTGGGCACCCCGATCTCCTGCAGCCAGACGGGCCTGGCCGGGTCGAGCGAGGTGGCGGCGGCCAGCTCGACCAGGTAGTCGGCGTGCGAGACGGTGGCCGGGCCGAGCGGGCCGTCGATCGCGGAGACGCCGTTGAACACCCAGGAGTGCACCGTGGTCAGGTCGCCCAGGTCCACGTTGTCGGCGGGACGGAACGGGTGCTCCGGGTCGTACCAGGTGGCGTCGTACAGGGAGTGGAGGGCGAGCAGGCCGGGCGCGGCCGCACGCACGACGTCGATCAGCTCGGCGGCCCACGCCGTGGACGCCTCGGGGGTGGTGGCGTTGCTGGGGTAGAGGTTGTTGACCTCGTTGCCGAGCGTGACGGCGAACACGTTGCCGCGGGTGGCGACGGCCCGGGTGAGCCGGTCGGCGTAGGCGGCTATGGCGTCGCGCGCGCCGCGGTCGGTGAACAGGCTGCGACGGTGCCAGGTGAGCACCCAGGAGGGCAGGAAGTCGAAGCTGGACAGGTGCCCCTGGAGCAGGTCCACGGCGACGGACAGGCCGAACTCGGCCGCGACGTCGATCACGGCCAGCAGGTCCTCCACGCCGCGCTGCCGGACCAGCCCCGGGTTGGGCTGGATCCACGGCCAGATCGGGAACACGCGCACGTGGTCCAGGCCGATCGAGGCCAGGTCCTCGAAGTCGCGGCGGACCGCGTCGAGCGACAGGTCGAGCCAGCTGTGGAACCAGCCGGCGGAGGGCACGTAGTTGGCGCCGTGGCGGATGGGGTCGAGCAGGGGCACGCGTCCTCCGGGGGTCGTACGATCTCCCGGCGGAGCCTAAAGCGATTTAGTCGCCCTGCCAAGCCCCCGGAGCCGCCGTGCTCTCCCGGACCGTCAGCCGGGGGGTCTCGGTCTTGACGTCCTTGCGCTGCTCAGGGTCGGCGATGACCTCCAGCATCACCTCGGCCAGCCGCTTGCCGAAGGCGAAGGTGTCGCGGGAGAGCGCGGTGATCGCGGGGTGGGTGATCCGCGTGAGCACCGAGTCGTCGAAGGCCACGATGGACAGGTCGTCGGGCACCTTCACCCCCATCTCGCCGGCCACCCCCAGCCCGGCCAGGGCCATCACGTCGCTGTCGTAGACGATGGCGGTGGGCCGGCGCGGCCGCGACAGCAGCGCGCGCGTCGCGGCGGCGCCCTCGGAGTCGCTGAAGTCGGTGTGCACCGACACCGCCTCCTCCAGGGCCAGCCGCCCCGCGCGATCGCGCAGCGCGCGGGCGCGCCGCTGGGTGTGCCGGAACGCCGGCAGGCCCGCGACGTGCGCGATCCTGCGGTGGCCGAGCGCGGCCAGATAGTCCACGATCGACAGCATGGCCTCCCGGTCGTCGGCCCAGACGCTCGACAGCGACCCGTGCCTGCCCGGCCCGCCCAGGACCACGGCGGGCACGCCCAGCTCCTCCAGCACCGCGACGCGCGGGTCGCGGACCATGAGGTCCACCATGACGAAGCCGTCGACCCGGTGGGCGGAGGTCCACTCGCGGTAGATCTCCATCTCGGCCTCGGCGTCCTCCACGATCAGCAGTTGCAGCGCGACGGCCTGGGCCGACAGCCCCGACTGCAGGCCGGACAGTAACTGGGCGAAGAACGGCTCCACGCCGAGGGCGCTGGCGGGCCGGGCGATGACCAGGCCCACCGCCTCCGCGCGCGCCCCGCCGAGGGCCCGGGCGGCGCTGTGCGGACGCCAGTTCATCTCCTTCGCCACCTGCAGGATTCGCGCGCGGGTGGCCTCTCCGACCCCCGGGCGGCCGTTGAGCGCGAAGGACACCGCGCCCTTGGAAACCCCGACCCGCTCGGCGATGTCGGTGATCGTCGGTCGGCGCACCACTGCTCCTTCACGAATTCGTCTCAGCTATTGACACACGAGTCTAGCCAGGTGAATAGTCCCGCAACTAGAGCGATTTAGTAACCAAGGAGAGCGCCATGCGTAGGTACTGGACGGGACCGGCGGTGGCAGCCGTCATGGTCGTCTCGGGCTGCGGCCTCGGCGGGTCCGGCGAGTCGGGAGCCGCCGCCCCGACCGCGGCGGCCACGGGAGAGGTGAAGGGCACTGTCAGCCTCCAGACGTGGGCCCTGAAGCCCAAGTTCACGGCGTACGTCGAGGGCGTCGTCGCCGCCTTCGAGAAGAAGTACCCCGGCACGAAGGTCGAATGGCTCGACCAGCCGGCGGACGCCTACTCCGAGAAGGTACTCAACCAGGCCGCCTCCGGAACACTCCCCGACGTCACCAACCTGCCCCCCGACTTCGCCAGGCCCCTGGTCCAGCAGGGCATGCTGCTCGACGTCGCCGCCGCCGACCCCAAGCTCGCCGACGAGTACGTCGCGGGCGGCATCGACGCCTACACCTTCCGCGGCTACCCCGGCACGTACGGCTATCCCTGGTACCTCAACACCGACGTCAACTACTGGAACTCCGAGTTGATGAAGAAGAACGGCCTCGACGCGGCCAAGCCGCCGACGACGTTCGACGAGCTGGTCGAGCAGGCCCGGACCTACAAGGAGAAGTCCGGCGGCAAGACGTACCTGATGAGCCGCCGCCCCGAGCTGGGCGACCTGGCCCAGGCGGGCGTGAAGCTGCTGTCCGACGACGGCAAGAGCTTCGTCTTCAACACCCCCGAGGCCGTCGCGGTGATCGAGAAGTACCGGGCCGCCTTCAAGGAGGGCTTACTGCCGCGCGACGTGCTGACCGACACCTACGCGGGCAACGCCAAGCTGTTCAACGAGGGCACCGTGGCCTGGACGACGGCCGGCGCCAACCACATCATCGCCGTCAAGACCGACAACCCCTCCCTCGCGCCCAAGGTCGTGCCCTCGACCGCGATGGGCACCCCGCCGCTGTACGTGCAGGGCCTGTCGGTGTCGAAGAAGAGCAAGAACCCGGCCGCGGCGATCGCGCTGGCCCGCTGGGTGACCAGCGCCGAGAACCAGGCGGCGTTCGCGCACGAGGTCAGCGTCTTCCCCAGCACCAAGGCCTCGGCCGGCGACCCGTTCTTCACCCAGAGCGACGGCACCAACGCCGGCGACGCCAAGGTCATCGCCTTCAAGTCGCTGGCCACGGCCAAGATGCTGCAGCCGGTCGAGGTGACCGACGCGATGAGCAAGTTCATCCGCCAGCAGATCGCCCTCGCGCTCAACGGCGAGGTCTCCGCCAAGGAGGCGCTGGACGCCGCGGTCGCCAAGTGCAACGAGCTGCTCAACCAGTGATCACCCCCGCTCTTCCCGCACAGGGCGCCCTCCGCCGCCGGCTCACCCCCTGGCTGCTGGTGGCGCCCGCCGCGCTGTGGCTGCTCGTCTTCAACGTGTGGCCCTCGCTGAACACGCTGGTGCTGGCCTTCACCAACGCCAAGCCGCTCAGCGGCGGGCACTTCACCGGGCTGGCCAACTTCGGCCGCATGCTCGACGACGACCAGCTCGGCAACGCGCTGCTCAACAGCGTCGTCTTCATGCTGGTCTGCCTGCCGGTGCTCACCCTGCTGCCGCTGCTGCTGGCGATCCTGGTGGAGAAGAAGATCCCCGGCATCACGTTCTTCCGCACCGCCTTCTACACGCCGGTCGTCGCCTCCGCCGTCGTGGTCGCGCTGATCTGGAGCTGGCTGCTGAGCGACCGGGGCCTGATCAACGGGCTCATGCAGGCGCTGGGCGTGCTGCAGGGGCCGCTGCCGTTCCTGACCGACCGGTGGCTGCTGGTCCTCAGCGCCATCACCCTGACGGTGTGGAAGGGGCTGGGCTACTACATGATCATCTACCTGTCGGCGCTCGGGAACGTGCGGCGCGAACTGCACGAGGCCGCGGCCGTGGACGGGGCGGGGGCCGTCCGCCGGTTCTGGAGCGTGACGGTGCCCGGCGTGCGCAACACGATGTTGCTGGTGTCGGTGCTGGTCTCGGTGTCGGCCCTGCGCGTGTTCTCCGAGCTGTTCGTGCTGTCCAACGGCACGGGCGGGCCGGGCGGGCGGGCGATGTCGCTGGTCATGCTGATCCAGATGTACAGCCGCGGCTTCTACGGCCACTTCGGCTACGCCTCGGCGCTGAGCATCCTGCTCTTCGTCATCACGATCGGCCCGATGCTCCTGCTGACCCGGCTCAACAGGAAGGCGGACTGACATGGCGGCGATGAAGGCGAGCGCGCGACCCGCCGCCGCGGCGGCCCGCCCGGGGCGGCACGGCCGCCGCCGGGGCCGGGGCGGGTTCGGCGCCACCACGCCAGGAGAGCTGGTCCTGCGGTACGCGCTGCTGCTGCTCGTCCTGGCGATCACGATCCTGCCGTTCCTGTGGCAGTTGTCCACCTCGCTGAAGGGCCCGTTCGAGGACGTCTTCGCGCAGACCCCGAGCTTCGTCCCGCGCCAGCCGACGCTGGCGAACTACGCGCGCGTCGCGGACACCATCCCCGTGTGGACGTACGCGCTCAACTCGGTGATCGTGGCGGTCATCGTGGTGGGCGGCAACGCGGTCGGCGCGACGCTGGCCGGGTTCGCGCTGGCCCGGCTGGAGTTCCGGGGCGCCAAGCTGCTCCTGGTGCTGTTCCTGTCCACGCTCGTGCTGCCGGGCGAGGTGACGATCGTCTCCCAGTACGTCACCGTCCGCGGCATGGGCCTGGCCGACACGCTGCTGGGCGTGGCCCTGCCCGGCGCGATCGGCATGCTGAACGTGCTGCTGATGCGCACCGCCTTCCAGGCCATCCCCAAGGAGATGGACGAGGCTGCGGTCATCGACGGGGCGACCCCCTGGCAGCGGCTCGTCCGGCTCGGGCTGCCGAACGTGCGCGGCATGCTGAGCGTGATCACGATCTTCGCGTTCATCGGCGCCTGGGACGACTTCCTGTGGCCGCTCATCGTGCTCAACGACCCGAAGAACTTCACGCTGACCGTCGGACTGCAGTACCTCAACGGCACGTTCAGCGCCAACCCCCGTCTCATCGCCGCTGGGACAATGATCTCCTTCCTGCCCATCGTGCTCCTGTTCGCCTCGCTGCAGCGCTTCTTCTTCCGCGGCGTCGCCGAGGGCGCGATCAAGGGCTGAGCCGGTTCCGAGAACGAGGAGTCTCTCTCCATGCATGACGACCGCACACTGGTCGAAGCCCGTCTCAAGCGCGTGCTGGACGAACGTCTGCGCCCGGCCGTCCACCCCGAGTCCGTGCCGATGGACGTGCGCGTCTGGACCGCGCCGGGCGAGCCCGTCCCCGTCGCCGAAGGGCTCGCGGCCCCGACCGAGCCGATCGCGGTCGGCGCGGCGTGGGGCGCGCCGTGGGCGACGAGCTGGTTCACGGTGACCGGCACCGTCCCGGACGCCTGGACGGGCCGGACCGTCGAGGCGGTGCTCGACCTCGGCTTCGACGAGAACATGCCGGGCTTCCAGTGCGAGGGCCTGGTCTACCTGCCCGACGGCACGCCCGTGAAGGGGCTCAACCCGCGTAACCAGTGGGTGCGCGTCGGCGCGCCGGCGACCGGCGGCGAGCGGGTCGAGCTGCGGATCGAGGCGGCCTCGAACCCGGTCGTGCTCGACTACAAGCCGTTCGTGCCCACCCTGCTCGGCGACAAGGAGACGGCGGGCAGCGAGCCGCAGTACCGGCTGGCGCGCATGGACCTGGCCGTGTTCGACGAGACGGTGTGGAACCTGATCCTCGACCTGGAGGTGGTGGGGGAGCTGATGCACGAGCTGCCCGCCGACAGCGGCCGCCGCGCGGAGCTGACCCGGGCCGTCGACCGCGCCCTGGACGCGATCGACCTCCAGGACGTCAACGCCACCGCCGAGGCGGCCCGCGCCGAGCTGGCCGGCGTGCTGTCCGCGCCCGCCGTGCCCTCGGCGCACCGGATCAGCGCGGTCGGGCACGCCCACATCGACTCGGCCTGGCTGTGGCCGCTGCGCGAGACCGTCCGCAAGGTCGCCCGTACGGCCTCCAACATGACGGCGCTGCTGGCCGACGAGCCGGAGTTCGTGTTCGCGATGTCGCAGGCCCAGCAGTGGGCGTGGATCAAGGAGCACCGGCCCGAGGTGTGGGCCAAGGTGACCAAGGCCGTGGCGGCCGGGCGGTTCGTCCCGACCGGCGGCATGTGGGTGGAGTCCGACACGAACATGCCCGGCTCCGAGGCCATGGCCCGCCAGTTCGTGCACGGCAAACGGTTCTTCATCGACGAGTTCGGCGTCGACAACGAGGAGGTGTGGCTGCCGGACACGTTCGGGTTCGCGGCCGGGCTGCCGCAGATCATCAAGGCGGCGGGCTCGAAGCGGCTGCTCACCCAGAAGATCTCATGGAGCCGGACGAACACGTTCCCGCACCACACGTTCCTGTGGGAGGGCATCGACGGGTCGCGGGTGTTCACGCACTTCCCGCCGGTCGACACCTACAACTGCTCGATGAACGGCCGGGAGATCGCGCACGCGGCCCGCAACTTCAAGGACAAGGGCGTCGCCCGGCACTCGCTGGCCCCCACCGGCTGGGGCGACGGCGGCGGCGGCACCACCCGCGAGATGGTGGCCAAGGCCGCCCGGCTGCGCGACCTGGAGGGCTCGGCCACCGTCACCTGGGAGACTCCCGCCGGCTTCTTCGCCAAGGCCGAGGCCGAGTACCCCGACCCGCCGGTCTGGGTGGGCGAGCTCTACCTGGAGCTGCACCGGGCCACGCTGACCAGCCAGGCCAAGACCAAGCAGGGCAACCGGCGCAGCGAGTCGCTGCTGCGCGAGGCCGAGCTGTGGGCCGCCACGGCCGCCGTGCGGACCGGCGCGCCCTACCCGTACGAGCAACTGGACCGCATCTGGAAGACGGTGCTGCTGCACCAGTTCCACGACATCCTGCCCGGCTCGTCGATCGCCTGGGTGCACCGCGAGGCCAGGGCCACCTACGCGGCGCTGGCCGAGGAGCTGACCGGCCTGATCGACGACGCCCAGCGGGCCCTGGCCGGAGACGGCCCCCACGAGCTGGTCTTCAACGCGGCCCCGCACGCCCGCAACGGCGTCCCGGCCGGCGGCGCGGCCCCGGCCGCACCGGGGACCCCGACGGCCGTGGAACCCCGCGAGGACGGCGGCTTCGTGCTGGACAACGGCCTGCTCCGGGTCGAGGTGGACGGGCGCGGCCTGATCGTCTCCGCCTACGACCTGCGGGCCCGGCGCGAGACCCTGCCCCCCGGCCAGGCCGCCAACCTGCTCCAGCTGCACCAGGATTTCCCCAACATGTGGGACGCCTGGGACGTGGACGAGTTCTACCGCAACACGGTCACCGACCTCACCGCGGCCGACGAGGTGACGGCCGGCGAGCGGCCCGGCTCGGTCCGCGTCACCCGCTCGTTCGGCGGCTCGTCCGTCACGCAGGTGATCTCGCTGGACGGGTGGCGGGTCGACATCGCCACCGACGTCGACTGGCACGAGACGGAGAAGTTCCTCAAACTGGCCTTCCCCCTCGACGTGCGCGCCGAGCGCTACGCCGCCGAGAGCCAGTACGGCCACGCCTACCGCGCCACCCACACCAACACGAGCTGGGAGGCGGCCAAGTTCGAGGCGTGCAACCACAAGTTCGTGCACCTGGAGGAGCCCGGCTGGGGCGTGGCCGTGGTCAACGACTCCACCTACGGCCACGACGTGACCCGGACCGTGCGCGAGGACGGCGGCACCACCACGACCCTGCGGGTGTCGCTGCTGCGCGCCCCCCGCTTCCCCGACCCCGAGACCGACCAGGGCAGGCACACCTTCCGGCACGCGCTGCTACCCGGCGCGACGATCGGCGACGCGGTGCGCGAGGGCTGGTTCCTCAACCTGCCCGAGCGGGTCCTGTCCGGCGCCGCCGAGGTGGCGCCGCTGGTCACGGTGGACGACGACGCGGTCGTGATCACCGCGGTCAAGCTGGCCGACGACGGCAGCGGCGACGTCGTGGTGCGCTTCCACGAGTCGCGCGGCGGCCGGGCGGCGGCCACGCTCACGGCCGGCTTCCCCGTCACCTCGGTGACCGTGACCGACCTGCTGGAGCGCCCGCTGGCCGAGCCCGAGCGGCCCGGCCGGTCGATCCCGGTGACGGTGCGGCCGTTCGAGCTGGTCACCCTGCGGCTCGGCCGCTGACCGCACGTTCCCGGTGAGGGGCGCCCGTCCGGGCGCCCCTCACCTGCGTTCACGGCGGAGTCGTCAGGGGGTGTAGACGGCCGAGCTCCCGTACAGCTTGTTGGTGAACGCCGAGATGTAGGAGGCGGTGTTCGCCGAGGTGAGGTTGTAGGTGAGGAAGACGCCGTACCCCTCGGTGACCGTACGGCGGGCGAGGGAGGCGGCGGTGGACGAGCTGGTGCCGGTGAAGGACACGGCGGCCGGCGACAGGCGGGACCTGGAGGTCGGGCCGTTCGGCACGGACCAGGTGCCGTACCAGGGGTTCCAGGCGTAGTCGAAGGTGTTGTTGATGCTGACGCCGTTGTAGGACAGGCGGTCGGCGGCCGGGCCGATGTCGTACAGCGTGATGAGCTTGTTCGGCAGCTTCTGGCGCAGGGCCTGGACCAGGTAGACGAAGGAGAAGGCGTTCGGCTGGCCGGTGCCGTTCCTGCCGTACTCGACGTACTCGTCGTCGAAGTCGATGCCGTCGAGCCCGTACGTCGTCACCACGTCGGCCAGCTCCTGGGCGAACGCGTCGGCGGCCTGCTGGGAGGGGAAGTTCGCGAAGCCGGCGCCCTGGTGGTTGCCGAGGATGGACAGCAGGACCTTGATGCCCCTCTGCTGCAGCGGGCGGACCTCGGTCGCCACGTTGTCGAGCACCCGCTGCACGTTCTCGTTGCAGTGGAGGTAGGCCTTCGTGCCGTCGTAGTTGATGTTGGCGGCGAAGATGACCGCGATGTCGAACACCTGCGCACCGCCTCGGGCGAGCGTGTACTTCGCGACGTTCGTCATGCTCTCGCTGTTGACCTCGATGTAGACCACCGAGAGCGGGCCGGTCTTGCCGGCCGCGCGGCGCTCGGCGTGTGCCGCGGTGGGTAACGCGGCACCCACGGTGGTCGCGGCCAGCGCTGCCAGCAGGGTCCTTCTGCGCATGAGCGGTGAACTCACGATCGGCTCCTCAGGGCATGGGGGGATGATTTGCTATATCGGTTAAGTCCAGTCCACGGGTTCTCGCGAGGCTGCATGGGGGCTGGAGATAAATCGGTATAGCGCCTCGATCATCGGCAGCTTGGAGCCCGCTGTCAAGGTGTCGCCGGCGCGGAAAAGACGCCGCGGGCGCCGGAGATCTCTCCGGTGATAATGCTCCCTATATTCAAATATTTAGATGTATGGAGCAATGATGACGAAGGTGCTGATTGTCGGTGCCGGCGCCCTGGGGCAGGTCTTCGGGGCGTGGCTGGCCGCGGGCGGGGCCCGGGTCAGCTATCTCGTGCGGCCGGGCCGGGAGGGCTGGGAAGGGGCTTCGCTGTACCGGCTCAGGCGGGGGCGGGCGCCGGTCGCCGAGCGCGTCACGCCGTACGAGGTGCGCAGCGAGCCGCCCCGCGAACGGTGGGACATGGTGTGGCTCTGCGTGGACTCGCCGGCCCTGCGCGGCGACTGGACGGGCGCGCTGCGCGCGGTGACCGGTGAGGCGACGGTGGTCACCATCGGCCAGGATCCGGGCGATCTGCGCACCCTCGCCGGCGTCTGGCCGCGGGAGCAGATCGTCCAGGTGACGCCGACGCTGCTGGCCTACCAGGCGCCGCTGGAGCGCGAGGTCCCCGCGCCGGGGGTGGCGTACTGGGTGCCGCCCGGCACGGCGACGGGCGTCACCGGAGCGCGCGCCCCGCAGGTCGTCGCCGCGCTGCGGGCCGGCGGCGTGCGGGCCAGGCGGGTGACCCGGCCCGGCGCGGGGGAGCTCACCGCCGCCCGGATGATCCCCTACATCGCCGCGCTGGAGTCCGCCGGCTGGCGGCTGCCCGCGTCGGGCCCGCGGTTGCGGGGCGCCGCCGCGGCCGTCCGGGAGGCCGTCGCGGTGGTCTGCGCCCAGCACGGGCTGCGCGCTCCCGTCCCCGTTCCGTCCTGGGCCGTGGGACTGGCGTTGCGCGTGCTGCCCCGGGTGCTCCCCTTCGACCTGCGCCGCTACCTGGAGACGCACTTCACGAAGGTGAGCGCGCAGACACGCCTGATGCTGGACGGCTGGATCGCCGAAGGGTCCGCCAGGGCGCTGCCGGTCGGCCGCCTGTCCGCCGTGCGCGACTCGTTGCCCGCATGAGCGGCTCGATCGAGGCCCGGGACGTCCTCGCGCTGTTCGCGCGGACCCGGCCACTGTTCACCGCCCTCGGGGACGAGCGCAGGCAGGAGATCGTCGTCCACCTGCTGGAGTCCGCTGAGCCCCGCAGCGTCGGCGACATCGCCGCGCACCTGGAGCTGTCCCAGCCCGCCACCTCCCACCACCTCAAGATCCTGCGCGACGCGGATCTGCTGACGGTACGGCGCAAGGGCACCCTGCGCCTGTACGACCTCAACGCCGACGCCTATCCGGAGCTCCTGACGCCCCTGCGCGACCTCATCACGATGATCATCTCGTGCGCCTCCGGTCTCGGCGAACAGCCGGGCGGCCACTAGCGGTCGACGACCGCCCGCGCGCCTTCCCGTCCCGGTCTGTCACATCGGGGCCGGCTGTCCCGTCCTCGCAGTGCTGTCCATCCAGCTGAGGAGATCTCCGTGACACACCCCCACGGGCGACGGGCGAAGGAGCAGAGGCGATGAAGGTAGTGCTGGCCGGGGCGACCGGCGCGATCGGGGTTCCGCTGCTGTCGGCGCTGGCCGCGTCGGGGCACGACGTGGTCGCCGTCGTCCGCGATCCAGCCAAGCGCCGGCTCGTCACCGAACGCGGCGCGGACGCCGTCGTCGCCGACGTGCT
The DNA here is from genome assembly GCF_040649795.1 of Nonomuraea sp. NPDC048881. NCBI lineage: Bacteria > Bacillati > Actinomycetota > Actinomycetes > Streptosporangiales > Streptosporangiaceae > Nonomuraea > Nonomuraea sp. NPDC048881. The sequence goes on along the minus strand of NZ_JBEZGC010000017.1, from coordinate 25,308 downwards.
CGACCGCGACGCGCTGCTGCGCGCGCTCGACGGCCAGGCCGCCGACGTCGTCATGCACCAGGCCACGGCGCTGCGCGGCGCCTCGCGCAGGCTGCGCCCCGACGACCCCACCCTCGCCCTGCGCGACCGGGGGACCGCGCACCTGCTCGACGCCGCGCGGGCCGTCGGCGCGCGCCGGTTCGTCACCCAGTCGCTGATCACCGGGTACGGCTACCGCGACCACGGCGAGCGCGTGCTGACCGAGGACGACGAGTTCGGCGTGCACGTCGGCACCGTCGCCGACCTGGTGACCGACTCCAGCGTGGCGACCGAGAGCCAGGTGTTCGCCGCCGAAGGAATCGAGGGCGTCGCCCTGCGCTACGGCATGTTCTACGGCAGGAACGCCTTCAGCGACCTGTTCGCCGACATGATGCGCAAACGGGCGCCGGTGCTGCCCCGCGGCCGGACGGGCACCACGTCCTTCGTCCACGTGGACGACGCCGCGGCGGCCGCGGTCGCGGCCATGGAACGCGGCGGCGCGGGCCAGGCGTACAACATCGTGGACGACCGGCCGATGAGCTGGCGCGACTTCCTGACCGCGGTCGCCCGTGCGCACGGCACACCGCGTCCCGTCGTGATTCCGAGATGGCTGGTCCGGCTGGCCGTGCCGTACCTCGGCTGCCTGCTGATGGACACCACGATGCGGGTCTCGCACGCCAAGGCCACCCGCGACCTGGGCTGGACCCCGGTGCACCAGAGCGTTCCCGACGGACTGAAGGACATGCGATGACGAACGGTTACAGCAGGCCGGCCAGGATCTTCGTCCAGGTGGCCGTGGCGGTCGGCGCGCTGACGATGCTGGGCTTCGGCGTGTGGATGCGCCTCGACCCGGCCGGTTTCGCGGTCTTCGCCCGCTTCCCCAATCACGTGCACTTCCTGCACGACGCCGGGGTCTTCCAGATCGGCATCGGGCTGATGATGCTGAGCGCGCTGGTGTGGCGCGACGTGCTGTCGGTCGTGCTGGTCGGGTTCCTCGTCGCCAACACGCTGCACGTGGTGAACCACGCGGCCGACCTGGACCTCGGCGGCAACCCGGACAACTGGTGGCAGCTCGCCCTCCTCTCCCTGCTGACGCTGGCCGGCCTCGTGGTGCACCGCAGGCAACTCGGCCGCCGGTCACGGGCGCAGGGGTAGGTCAAGGGCGGCGCGGCTCGGCGTCCGTGCCCGGGTCGCCCTGGGGGGCCGGACGGTCGGCCTGATCGGCGGCTGCCGGGTGTCCGATCCGGACGGTGAACACCCCTTCTCCCCTTGGGCCTGGCGGTTCGACCTGGGCGGGTCGCTGTTCTGGTTCGACCCCGATCTGCTGGCGGGAACAGGGGCATGGGGCGAGGGCGGGCACAAGGGCCCCCGGCCGTTCGGCGACGCCTTCGTCGCCGACCTGCGGGCCGTGTCCGCGGCCGACGAAGCGGACGAAGCCGGTGAGGTGCTGGTGCACGGCGCACAGCGGGGGCCGCTCCTGGGCCGCCACGGCGTCGATCTGACCGGCGAGGAGTGCGAGAGACTGAACGGCTGGCTGACCGTGCTGCTGCGCGTCGCCACCGACGGCACCCTCACCGACGCGATGCGGGCCGGCGGCTGGGCGCGGTCGCGCATCCCGAGCTCCGCGACCATCTGCGCATGCTCTGTCTCGCCAAGGACGACGCGCGCAGCGAGGGCGGCTTCTACTGCGGCGACGGCCCCTGGCCGTGGACCGACGTCCTGGAGGCGGTCGACTGCTCGCTGGTCGCGGGCTGGGGGTTCGGCGAGTCCCAGGTCGGTACCGCCGTCGTGCGCCTGCCGGACCAGCCGGAAGCACGCTGACGACCCAAGCAAGTCATATCACCTGACTCGCATAAAAATGACAACTAGGCATTGCTGATATCTCAACCCACTCGTACTGTGATCCCAGTCGCTCCGTTGAACGAAGGAGATCCAGTGCCCCCCCGTCACGATCCTCGACCGGCCGGCTGGCGCGTCGGCGCCGACATCGGCGGCACCTTCACCGACGTCATCGCGCTGGGGCCGGACGGCCAGGTCGTCCCCATGAAGGTGTTGTCCACCCCGCCCGACTACGGCGCCGGCGTGGTGGCGGCGACCACCGGCGTGCTCTCCCTGGCCGGTGCCCGGCCCGAGGCCGTGGTCGCGATGCTGCACGGCACGACCGTCGCCACCAACGCGATCCTGTCGATGAACGGCGTCCGCACCGCGGTGGTCACCACCCGCGGCTTCCGCGACGTGCTGGAGATCGGGCGGCTGCGCCGGCCGGTGCTCTACGACCTGTCATGGTCCAAGCCCGAACCCCTCGCCCGGCGACGCGACCGGCACGAACTCGACCAGCGGATCAGCGCCGACGGCCGGCTCGGCCCACCGGCGAGCGAGGACGAGATCCGCGCGCTGGCCGGACGCCTGCGCGCGGACGGCATCGAAGCGGTGGCCGTGTGCCTGATCAACTCCTACGTCCGCCCTGACGAGGAACGGCGGGTCGCCGCACTGCTGCAAGCAGAACTGCCCGGCGTGTACGTCACGGCGTCGGTCGACGTCTCCCCGCAGCCGCACGAGTTCGAGCGCATGAGCACCGCCACGGTCAACGCCTACGTCGGCCCCACCGTGCACGGTTACCTCACCCGGCTGGAAGCGGGGCTGCGCTCGGCGAAGGTGCGCGCGCCCCTGCTGGTCATGCAGTCCAGCGGCGGACTGCTCGACGCGGCCTCCGTCGCCCGGCGGCCGGTGCAGATCATCGAGTCCGGTCCGGCGGCCGGCGTCACCGCCGTGCAGAAGCTCGCCCAGCTGATCGGCCTGTCCACGGTGGTCGCGTTCGACATGGGCGGGACCACGGCGAAGGCGTCCCTGATCGAGCACGGTGAACCGTTCGTCTCGGCCGACTACGAGGTCGGCGGCGGCATGAACGGCGCCCGCGGGCTCAGCTCCGGCGCCGGGTATCCGGTGCGGGCGCCGTCGATCGACATCGCCGAGGTCGGATCCGGCGGCGGCAGCATCATCTCCGTCGACGCGGCGGGCGCCCTGCACGTGGGGCCCGTCAGCGCCGGCTCGCGTCCCGGCCCTGCCTGCTACGGCCAGGGCGGCGAGCTGCCGACCCTGACCGACGCCAACGTGACGCTCGGCTACCTCAGCCCCGACGCGCTGGCCGGCGGCCGGGTGGCGATCCACCCGGAGCTGGCCGTGAAGGCGTTGTCACCGGTGGCCGAGCAGCTCGGCGACGACGTGGCGGGCGCCGCGCGCGGCGCGTACCAGGTGGCGGTGTCGAGCATGACGACCGCGGTCAAGGCGGTGACCAGCGAACGAGGGCGTGACCCGCGGGAGGCCACCATGGTCGCCTTCGGCGGCGCGGGCCCTCTCTACGCCGCCGCGCTGGCCCGCGAACTCGGGATCTCGACCGTGATCGTGCCCGTGCATCCGGGACTGTTCAGCAGCCTGGGCCTGCTCGTGGCCGACACCGAACGCCAGGAGCTCACCCCGTACCGGGCCGGCTTCGCCGACGTGGGCGCGCTCGCCGCGGAGTTCGCGCGGCTGTCCGCCCACGTACGCGACCAGCTCGGCGCCGACGCCGTCGTGGACCGGCTCCTGGACATGCGCTACCGCGGCCAGCGGTTCGAACTGCGGATCCGGGTGCCCGACGGCGACCTCACCGAGGACCTGCTCGCCGAGACGCGGTCCCGCTTCCACGCCGAGCACCGGCGCACCTACGGCCGGGCCGGCACGGACGAGCTGGTGGAGCTGGTCAACCTCCGGGTGCGCGGCCGGCTCCCCACCCAGGTGTCCATCGCGGACGTGCTGAGCCTGCCCCTCGCCCCCGGCGGCGAGCCCGCCGTCCGCGAATGCCGGTTCGACCGGACCGTGCCCACGCCCGTCGTGGGCCGGTCGGATCTCGGCCCGGAACCGGTCGAGGGGCCGATGGTCATCGAGGACATGGACGCCACCACCCTCGTCCCGCCCGGCACCCGGGTGCACCGCGACCGGCTCAACAACATCGTCATCACCTGGAGCGCCTCATGATCCGCGACGCCGTGACCTTCGAGGTCTTCCGCAACGCCGTCACCGGGATCGCCGACGAGATGGCGATCACGATCCTGCGCACGGCTCACTCGCAGCTCGTGGCGTCCAGCATGGACTTCTCCGCCGCCCTGTGCGACGCGCGGGGCCGGGTGATCGCCCAGGCCAACACCCTGCCGGTGCACCTGGGGTCCATCCCGGACGCGATGGAGGCGATCCTCGACGAGTTCGGCGCCCGGATCCGTCCGGGAGACGTCTACCTGCTCAACGACCCGTCCCTGGGCGGCATGCACCTGCCCGACATCTTCGCGGTCGCCCCGGTGTTCGCCGGAGAGGACCTCCTGGGCTTCGCGGTCACGGTCGTCAACCACACCGACGTCGGCGGGTGGGCCGCCGGTTCGATGGCCGTGCAGTCGACCAGCATCTTCGCCGAAGGGGTGCAGATCCCGCCGTCGTGCCTGGTCGAGGCCGGCACGGTGAACGAGACGTTCCTGCGGCTGATCCTGCGCAACGTCCGCGAGCCCGAGCTGCTGCGCGGCGACCTCGAATCCCAGCTCGCGGCCTGCCACACCGGAGCCGAGGGGCTGCGCGCCCTCGCGGCGCGGCACGGCGTCCACGGGCTCGCCGCCCTCGTCGACGAGCTGCTCGACTACTCCGAGACCCTGCTGCGCGCCGCGCTCGCCGAGGCCGTCCCGGGCGCCTACGAGTTCCTCGACCACATCGACGACGACGGTCTGGGGTCCGGGCCGATCCCGATCCGCGTCAAGGTCACGCTGTCCGGGTCGGGGATCGAGCTCGACTTCACCGGCTCCTCGCCGCAGGTGGACTCCGCGCTCAACGCGACGGCCTCCTTCACCCGCTCCGCCGCCTACGCCGCCCTGCAGGGCGTGCTCGCCTCCGACATCCCGGCCAACAGCGGCTTCTACCGGCCGTTCAGTTTCGTCATCCCGGAAGCCTCCATCCTCAACGGCCGGCGGCCGGCCGCGCGCGGCGCCCGCGGGCTCGTCGGCTTCCGGATCATCGACGCCGTGCTCGGGGCGCTCGCCCCGGTGTTCCCCGCACGGGTGCCGGCCGCCGGGGAAGGCGGGCCCGACGGGATCGCGATCGGCCTCGTCGGGCCGGACGGGGAGTCCATGGTGTTGTGGGACCCGCTGGCGGGCGCGTGGGGCGCGCGTCCCGACCGCGACGGCGTGGACGGGATCAGCTCTCTGGGCGCGAACCTGACCAACACGCCGGTCGAGGAGCTGGAACGCTCCGGTCACCTCCGCATCGACGGTTACGGCTACCTCCCCGACAGCGGCGGAGCGGGCCGCTGGCGTGGCGGCCTGGCGACCTTCCGCGACATGACGCTGCTGGCGGCCGAGGCCAAGGTGCAGATCAGGTCCGACCGGCGCACGTTCCTGCCGTACGGACTGGCCGGCGGCGCGCCGGGAACCCCTTCGCTCAACATGCTCGACCCCGGCGGTCCCGGTGAACGGGTGCTGGAGTCCAAACCGCACTTCGAGATGACCGCGGGGACCCGCCACCGGCACGTGACCGCCGGCGGCGGCGGGCACGGCGTCCCCTTCGAACGCGTCCCCGAACTGGTCCTCGAAGACGTCCTCGACGGCAAGGTGACCCACGAGGGAGCCGAACGGGACTACGGCGTCGTGATCACCGCGGACGGCGTGATCGACCGGGACGCCACCGCCAGGCTGCGAGGCCAGGCGCGCTGAAGCCGCCGCACACCCCCCACACCGATTGGAACCCCCCATGAGTTCACCCGTCGCGACTCCATCCAGCACCGTCTCACCGCGCACCTGGCGCAAGGTGGGCGTCCGGATCATGCCGCTGGTCGGCCTCGCCTACGTGGCGAGTTACATCGACCGCGCCAACGTCGGTTACATCGCCGCGCCCATGTCCCGTGACCTGGGCCTCGGCAGCGGCCAGATCGGCCTGGCCGCCGGACTGTTCTTCATCGGCTACGTCCTGTTCGAAGTGCCGAGCAACATGATGCTGAGCCGGTTCGGCGCGCGGAAGTGGATCGCCCGCATCATGATCACGTGGGGGCTGGTCACGGCGGCGACCGCGGCCGTGAACTCCCCGGCCACACTGTTCGCCGCGCGGCTCCTCCTCGGGTTCGCCGAAGCCGGTCTGGCCGCCGGGATCCTGCTCTACCTGACGTTCTGGTTCCCGCGCCGCCAGCGGTCCTGGGCGCTGTCGACCTTCATCGTGATGATCCCGCTGTCCTCGATCATCGGCTCTCCGCTGGCCGCCGCGCTGCTGGAGTGGGGCCAGAGCCTGTTCGGCATCGCGGGCTGGCGGGCGCTGTTCCTCGTCGAGGGCATTCTGACGGTCGTCGTCAGCGTCCTGATCTTCGTCTTCCTGCCGAACCGCCCGGCCGACGCGCGCTGGCTCGACGACGCGGAGAAGGCCGCCATCGAGAACGTCCTGGCCGCCGAAGCCGCCGAACAGCGCGCCCGCGGGGCGCTCACCGGGCTGCGCCAGGCGCTGACCAGCGGCCGGGTGTGGGCGATGGCCGTGACGTGGTTCGCGATCGCGTTCGGGCTCTATCCGCTGCAGTTCTTCCTGCCCACGATGATCAGGTCCATCACGCAGAGCGTCGGTGACTCCGCCGACGTCAGCAGCGTGCTGCTGTCCGCGATCCCCTACGTGGTGGCCGCGGTCGCCCTGCTGACCTGGGCTCGCCTCGCCGCGCGCTGGACGGCGGTCACGGCCACGGCCGTCCCGATGGCGCTCGGCGCGGCGGGGCTGCTGCTGGCGACCTTCACCAGCAGCGGCACGCTGTTCGTGCTCGCCGTCTGCCTGAGCGTCGCCGGGATCATCACCGCGATGCCGCAGTTCTGGCGGATCCCGGCGATCGGCCTGACCGAGGCGGCGGCCGCCTCCGGCATCGCTCTGATCAACTCCGTCAGCAACGTCAGCGGATTCATCGGTCCCTACTTCACCGGGACGATCGCGTCCGCGACCGGCAGCTTCACGTACGCGCTGCTGGCCATCGCGATCATCATGGCCGCCGGGCTGGCCGTCCTGCTCACCGCGGGACGCCGGATGGAGCGGCTGGACGGGAGCCTGTCATGACCGCCGCCGACCGGCAGGGAGGCAGGGCGTGAACGCCGCGCTGCTGCACCGGCTCCGGGCCGAGCTCGACGAACGCCGGGCGACCACCGGGCTGCGCCGCGACCTCGTGGTCTCGGGCGCCCAGGGGCCGGCGCTCGGCGTGGGAGGGGAGTGGCTGGTGAACTTCGCCTCCAACGACTACCTCGGGCTGGCCGGCGATCCGGAGGTCCTCGACGCGGCCCGGCGGGCGCTGCGCGAGACGGGGCTCGGGGTGGCGGCGGGCCGGGTGCTCTGCGGCACCCGGGCCGTCCACGGCGAGCTGGAGGCGTGCATCGCCGAGCTGGTCGGCGCCGAGGACGCCGTGCTCCACAACTCCTGCTTCGACGCGAACCTCGGCCTCTTCGACGCCCTCCTCGGCCCGCAGGACGTCGTCCTCAGCGACGCGCTCAACCACGCCAGCCTGATCGACGGCATCCGCCTCACGAGGGCCCGGCGGCGCGTCTTCGCCCATGCCGACCTCGACGAGCTCGAACGCCACCTCACCGAGTTCGCCGGCGCGCGCCACCGCCTCATCGTCACCGACGGCGTCTTCAGCATGGACGGCGACGTCGCCGCGCTGCCCCGGCTCTGCGAGCTGGCCGAACGCCACGACGCGGTGCTCGTGGTCGACGACTCGCACGCCACGGGGGTGCTGGGCACGACCGGCGGGGGCACCGCCGAGCACTTCGGACTGAAGGGACGCGTCGACGTGCTGACGGGGACGCTCGGCAAGGCACTGGGCGGCGCAGCCGGCGGCTTCGTCGCGGGCGACCGCGCGCTGGTCGAGACGCTGCGCCAGGTCTCGCGGCCCTACATCTTCACCAACGCCATGGCCCCCGCGCTGGCCGGGGCGGCGCTGGCGGCGATCCGCATCGCACGACGGCGTCCCGACCTGCGGGAACGCCTGGCCGCCAACACCGCCTGGCTCCGCCGGGCGTTGCGCGACCTCGGTTACGAGGTGCAGCCGGGGGAGCATCCGATCATCCCCGTGATGCTGCGCGGCGGCACGCTGGCCCTCGACGTGGCGGCGGCGCTGCGCCGCGAGGGCGTGCTCGCCTTCGCGCTCTCCCACCCGGTCGTCCCGGCCGGCGAGGAGCGGATCAGGGTGCAGGTCTCGGCCGCGCACACCGCCGGCCAGCTCGAACGGGCGGCGGCCGCCTTCGGCCGGGCGCGTGCCGTCCTGGCCGGCTCATGAGCACCGCCGAGGGGCTGCGGGCGCCGACCAGCGCCGACGGCCGGGAGCTGGCGGGCCGGGTCGCGATCGTGACCGGCGGGGCCCGCGGCATGGGCCTGGCCGCGGCACACGCGCTGGCCCGCCGCGGCGCGACCGTCGCGGTGTTCGACCTGGCCGCGCCCGGCCCGGGAGAGCTGGCGGCGACGCTGGCCGTGCCGGCGGACCGCGTCCGGTCGCTCGCGGTGGACGTCACGGACGGCGACCAGGTCGAGCGGGCGTTCACCGCCCTGCTGGCGGAGCGGTCGCGGCTCGACATCCTGGTCAACGCCGCGGGCGTCGCACCGCCGACCCCGTTCGAGGAGATCACCCGGGCCGAGTGGAACCAGGTGCTGGCGGTCAACGTGCTCGGGACGGTCCTGTGCTGCCAGCAGGCACTTCCCGTGATGCGCGCCTGGAGCTGGGGCCGCATCGTCAACTTCTCCTCCACCGCCGGCAAGACCATCAGCACCGCGGGCGGCGCCCATTACACGACGGCGAAGCACGGCGTCCTCGGGCTCACCCGGCACCTGGCGAAGGACTACGGGCCCGACGGGATCACGGTGAACGCCGTCTGCCCGGGACTCATCGACACCCCGATGGCCCGCGCGCTGCTGCCCGGAGAGGCGCTCGAACGCGCCACCCGGTCCTTCCCGGTGCCCCGCGTCGGGCAGCCCTGGGAGGTCGCCGAGCTCGTCGCCTTCCTCGCCTCGGACCGCGCGGCGTACATCACCGGGGCGGCCATCGACATCAACGGCGGCGACCTGATCGTCTGACGCGGCGCCGCCGACCACCCGCAACCAGCACCCCACGAGAAGGTGAGCTTTCTGTGAGCACAGGGACAGTCAGGATGATCCGGCACCGGATCGACGGCCGCGAGACCGCCGGCCGGTCGAGCCGCACCGCCCCGGTATGGGACCCCGCGACCGGCGCGCATCAGGCCGACGTGCTGCTGGCCGAGCCCGCCGACGTCGACGCCGCGGTACGGGCCGCGCGTGCCGCGCTGCCGGGCTGGGCCGACACCTCGGTCATGCGGCGCTCGCGCTTGATGTTCGCCTTCCGCGAGCTGGTCGACAAGCACCTCGACGACCTCGCGCGGCTGGTCTCCGCTGAGCACGGCAAGGTCCTCGACGACGCCAGAGGCGAGCTCGTCCGCGGCCTGGAGGTGATCGACTTCGCCTGCGGGATCCCGCACCTGCTCAAGGGCGAGTACTCCGACCAGGTCTCGACCGACGTCGACCTGTTCTCGTTCCGGCAGCCGCTCGGCGTCTGCGCCGGGATCACGCCGTTCAACTTTCCCGCCATGGTCCCGCTGTGGATGCATCCGATCGCGATCGCGACCGGCAACACGTTCGTGCTCAAGCCCTCCGAGCGCGACCCGTCGGCGGCCAACCTCATCGCCGATCTCTACGCCGAAGCCGGTCTGCCCGACGGCGTCTTCAACGTCGTCCACGGCGACAAGGTCGCGGTCGACGCGATCCTCGACCATCCGGACATCGACGGCGTGTCGTTCGTCGGCTCGACGCCGGTCGCGCGGTACGTGTACGAGCGCGCGACCGCGGGGGGCAAGCGCGTCCAGGCGCTCGGCGGCGCCAAGAACCACGCCGTCGTGCTGCCCGACGCCGACCTCGACCACGCCGCCGAGCATCTGGTCGCGGCCGGGTACGGCTCGGCGGGCCAGCGCTGCATGGCGATCTCGGTCGCCGTCGCGGTCGGCGACGTGGCCGAGCCGCTCGTCGAGCTGATGCGCGAGAAGGCGCAGGCGATCAAGGTCGGACCGGGGCTGGAGGCCGGGTCCGAGATGGGGCCGGTCGTGTCGGCGGAGGCGCTGGAACGGATCAGAAGCTCCATAGACTCCGGCGTCGCCGCGGGCGCCGACCTCGTCGTCGACGGGCGAGAGCTCGACCTCGGGGGCGACGGCTTCTTCGTCGGGCCGACGCTGTTCGATCACGTCACGCCCGCGATGGACGTCTACCGCGACGAGATCTTCGGCCCGGTGCTCGTCGTCGTGCGGGTCGGCTCGCTCGAAGAGGCGATCGACCTGATCAACGGCAACAACCTGGCCAACGGCACGGCGATCTTCACCAGGGGCGGCCACGCTGCGCGCCTCTTCCAGCGCTCCGTGCAGGTCGGGATGATCGGCGTCAACGTGCCCATCCCGGTGCCCATGGCGTTCCACTCGTTCGGCGGCTGGAAGCAGTCGCTGTTCGGCGCGCACCACATGCACGGTCCGGAGGGCGTCGCGTTCTACACGCGCGCGAAGGCCGTCACCAGCCGGTGGCCGGCGGAGCGGGAGGACGGCCCGCGCCACCGCGGCGACCTCTCCTTCCCGACGGCGGTCTGACCGGACGGCCCGGCCTCCGCCCGGCCTCGCGCCGTACCCCGGAGGCCCGGCCCCGCCCGGCGTGGCCCCCGCCCGGCGCGGGCTACGCCCGCGGGCGCGACCCGGGCAGCTCGATGTGCGCCCGGCTCACCGACGTGCTCTTCGCCAGCACCTGCAGCAGGTCGCGGCGCACGCGCTCGCACCGCGCGCGCATCGCGTCCCGGGCGGCGTCCGCGTCACGCGCGCGCAGCCCCTCGTAGACGGCCCCCAGCTCGCCGGGCGGGCTCGCGATGCCGGGATCGATCAACGCGGCCATGCGCAGAACCCGTTCCAGCTCGTCGAGCACGTCGACGATGGCCTTGCCGAGGCGAGGGTTGCCGCTGAAGTTGGCGATGATGCCCTCGAACTCGATGCCGGCCTGGAGCGACTCCTCCTGTTCCACTTCGCCCGCCGCGAGCGCGATGGGCACCTTGGACAGCGCTTCGAGCCGTTCGAGCGCCGGCGCCGTGACTCCGAGACGCGCCGCGGCGGCGGCCGCCTCGCCGGACAGCAGCGTCCGCAGCGCGCACAGGGCGTCGGTGTCCTGCAGCGTGATCGGGCTGACGACGTAGCCCGCGCGCGGAAGCGCGGTCACGAGCCCGTCGCGCCGCAACCGGGCCAGCGCCTCGCGCACCGGCGTCTTGCTGATCCGCCATTGCTCGGCGAGCGACGTCTCGGTGAAACTGCTGCCGGGCGGCAGCGTCAGATCGATGATCTGGCGCCTGATCGCCCGGTAGGCCTGGCTCGTGCGGTCGAGGCCGGTCTCGTCGGTGCCGACCAGCAGCAGCGCGGGGATGTGCGGCGTTCCGCTGACCACGCCATGGATGTCGGACATCGCGCCAGAATACCAATTCACAGCGTTGATACAGCAGCTCGGCCGCCGTACATCGGGTAGAGATATTTATTCTTGTTGTTGATATCTCAGTGTGCGATGCTTCGTTCCATGCAGCGAAACTCCTGGTCCCTTCCCGTCGCGAGCGACTTCCCGGCGCTGGGGGCGATGAGCACCCGCGCCCGCGCGGAGCGCGGCGCACGCGACGGTGTGCGGATGCTCCCGCTCGTCGGCGCCCCGATCCTGCCCATGCCCGAGCACGTACGGCGGGCGGTGGCGGGCGCGATGGACCTCCCCGACCCGCGCGACACCCGCGGCCTGCCGGAACTGCGCGCCGCGATCGCCGCCGAACTGGAGCGCGAGCACGGCCTGCGCGTCGATCCCGAGCGCCGCCTGCTGATCACCCACGGAGCGATGCAGGGGCTCTCCCTCGTGCTGCGCACGGTGCTCGCGCCGGGCGACGAGGTGATCGTGCCGACCCCCACCTACTTCTTCGACGGCGCCATCCGCGAGGCCGGCGCCACGCCCGTCGGCGTCCCGTCCCGCGAGAGCGACGGCTGGGCGCTCGACCTGGCCGGCCTGGAGGCCGCCGTCACCAGCCGCAGCCGGGCCGTGCTGCTGTGCAATCCGACCAATCCGACGGGCTATCTCCCCGACGCCGCGACCCTCGCGGCCGTGGTCGACCTCGCCGCCCGCCACGGGCTCCTCGTCATCTCCGACGACTCATGGCAGCACTTCACGTACGACGGCCACCGCTACCATCCGGTGGAGGCGTTCGCCGACCGTTGGCCGCACCTGGTCACCGTCACCAGCCTCAGCAAGTACTACGCGCTGGCGAGCTGGCGGCTCGGCTACGTCCTGGCGCCGCCACCCGTCATCGACGCGCTCAACCGCCGCTTCGAGTGGGAGGCGGTGTGTTGCGGAGTGGTTCCGCAGCGGGCCGCGGTCGCCGCACTCACCGGCCCACGCGACTGGCTCGACCTGGCGCTCTCCACCTACCAGGCCAAGCGCGACCTCATCTGCGACGGCCTCGCCGCGAGCGGCTTCCCCCCGCCCGTACGGCCCACCGGCGGCGCCTTCCTGCTCGCCGACTGCTCACGCCTCGGTGAGACCCCGGCCGCCATCGACCGCGCACTCCTGCGGAACGGCATCGCGACCGTGCGCGGCGCCGACATGCACGCTCCCGACACGCATGTCCGCATCACGTTCGGCTCCGACGAGGAAACACTCGCCGAGCTGGTCCGCGGCCTCGGACAGGCCCGCCGAGCGTCCTGACGCGCCCGCCCGCCGGCACGGGCGGCGGGACGGTTCATGACTCCTGTCATGCGCAGCCGATGACAGCCGCGACTGACCGCGGAACCGCGTTTGGATCATGCTTACGCCATGAACATCCGGACGCTTGGAAAGAACGCCTCGGCCATCGCCCTGACCGCGGGGATGGTGCTGGCGGCCAGCCCCGCCCAGGCCGCCCCCGCGCGGGAGACCGGGCTCGACCGGCAGGCGCTGCGGCAGTCGCTGGACGCCGTGCACAAGGCCGGCATGTACGGCATCTACTCGACCGTCCGCGACGGCGAGCGCAGCTGGCGGGGCGCCTCCGGCGTGGCCGACGTCGCCACGAAGCGCCCCGTGCGCCCCGGCATGGCGCACCGGGTCGGCAGCATCACCAAGACGTTCACCGCGGTGGCCCTGCTCCAGCAGGTGGCCCGCGGCGCCGTCGAGCTGGACGCCCCCATCGCCCGCTACCTGCCCGACGTGGTGCCGGGCGAGCGCGGCCAGAAGATCACCGTGCGGATGTTGCTCAACCACACGAGCCACATCGCCGACCACGTGGGCCCGGCCTTCCCCTCGCTGCTCGAGGGCACGTTCGAGAGCCTCGACGACAACCGTTTCCGCACCTTCTCCCGCCGGGAGCTGGTCGAGCTGGGCCTGGCCGCCACGCCCACCGGCGAGCCGGGCGCCACGCCGGGGATCTACTCCAACACCAACTACCTGATCGCCGGCCTGCTCCTGGAGAAGGTGACGGGCGAGAACGCCGAGCAGTACATCACCCGCAACGTCATCCGCGAGGCGGGCCTGCGGCACACGTCCTTCCCGCGCACGCCGGTCATCCCCGGCCCGCACTCCAAGGCGTACGAGTCGATGTTCGGCTTCATCGACCCGCCCAAGGACTACAGCGTCTACAACATGTCGTGGATCACCACGGCGGGCGCCGTCGTGTCCACGATGGAGGACCTCAACCAGTTCTACCGGGTGCTGCTGCGCGGCGGGCTGATCGGCCCGGCCGAGCTGGCCGAGATGCAGAAGACCGTGCCCGTGGCCGGCGTGTCGGGGGCCTACGGCCTCGGCATCTACGCCACCGACCTGCCGTGCGGACGGTTCTGGGGGCACAGCGGCGGCGTCTTCGGCATGGCCACCGACTCCTACACCAGCCCGGACGGCGCCCGCCAGCTCTCCATGGGCGTCAACCGCACGAAGTACCAGAGCCTGGACGAGAACGGCAACATCGTGATCAGCCCGATCGACTACGCCACCGTCGACTACCTGCTGCTGGGGCTCTGCGGTCAGAGCGCGGCGCGCACGACGGCGGCGCAGCCGCAGGTCGTCCCGTTCGCCGTGGACCGGCTGATCTCCGTCAAGCGCTAGCGTCACACCGCTCAGCAGGGCTACGTCAATGCCGCCGGCTCACCCCGGCGGCATCGGCATACCGGCAACGGTCGTGTCAGCGGCGGCGTCAGTGCGGTGACGGCCCCGTGTCAGGGCTCTTCGCGAGGGTTGACCCATGGACGCCGGACCGGAACGGATCCGGCGGATCGACCACCGCGACAAGGAGACACGATCATGGCAATCGGCGGGAACGGCTTCTCCGAGCAGGGGCTGCGCAGGCTGCGCGAGGTGCTGGCCCGGCACGTCGACTCGGGGCGGATCCCGGGCCTGGTCGCCCTGGTGAGCCGCGGCGAGGAGACGCACGTCGAGGCGATCGGCACTATGCGGCACGACGGCGGCGCACCCATGCGCCGCGACACCGTCTTCCGGATGGCCTCCACGTCCAAGCCCGTCTCGATCGCGGCGGCCATGGTGCTGGTGGACGAGTGCCGGCTGCGGCTGGACGACGTGGTCGACCCGTGGCTGCCCGAGCTGGCCGACCGGCGCGTGCTCACCAGCCCCGGCGCGCCGCTGGACGACACCGTCCCGGCCCACCGGCCGATCACCGTGCGGGACGTGCTGACCTCCACCTTCGGGCTCGGCATGGACTTCACCGCGCTGGGCAAGCCGATCATGAACGCGATCTTCGAGCGGGGCCTCACCCCGAACCTGCCGGTCGAGATGCCCGAGCCGGACGAGTGGATGCGCCGCCTGGGCGAGCTGCCGCTGATGTACCAGCCGGGCGAGCAGTGGCAGTACCACATCAGCAGCGACCTGGTCGGCGTGCTCGTCTCCCGGGTCACCGGCCGGCCGTTCGAGGAGTTCCTGCGCGAGCGCGTCTTCGAACCGCTCGGCATGACCGACACCGGCTTCCACGTGCCCGCCGACCAGATCGACCGGCTGCCCGCCCTGTACGCCCCCGACCCGGTCACCGGCGAGTTCCTCGTCTGGGACGAGCCCGAGGGCGGACGGTGGAGCAAGCCGCCGGCGTTCCAGGGAGGCGGCGGCGGCCTGGTCTCCACGGCCGACGACTACCACGCCTACTTCCGGATGTTGCTCAACGGCGGCACCCACCAGGGCACCCGCGTCCTGTCCCGGCCCGCCGTCGAGCTGATGACCACCAACCGGCTCACTTCGCAGCAGAACGACGCCCGTACCGCCCTGGCCAGGAACAACGTGCACATCTCCTTCGGCCAGGGACAGCAGGGCGGATGGGGCATGGGCATGGCGGTGCGCACCTACCGCGGTGACTACGCCCCGGTCGGCCAGTTCGGCTGGGACGGCGGCAGCGGCACCTCGGCCTACGCCGACCCGGTCAACGGGCTCACCGGCATCCTGCTCTGCCAGCTCGGCTACTCCGTCCCGAACCCGGCCCACCTGATGAACGACTTCTGGACCACCCTCTACCAGGCCCTCGACGACTGACACCGACCGGCGGTGGGCACGACCGGCCTGCCCGAGCTCATCGCCCGCACCCACGACGACTACGCCTACAACGCCCGGGCCAGCGCCGAGGTCGCCGGGGTCACGAAGGACTCGATCTACCTGGTCAGCCTGCCCGCCGGGGGCCGGGTGGTCATGCTGCCCTCGCCCGAGCCGGTACGGGCCTTCGCCACGATCGAGGCGGAAGGCGTCACGCACACCGCGGTGGTGCCCGCGGTCGCCGGCCGCTGGCTGGAGCGGGCCGCCCAGCACAGCGCCGGGCAGCTCACCACCCTGCGGGTCGTCCAGGTCGGCGGCGCCCGCCTCGTGGACGAGCTGGTGTGCCAGGTCGAGCCGGTGCTCGGGGCGAGGTTGCAGCAGGTGTTCGGCATGGCGGAGGGGCTGCTGCTCACCCGTGGGCCGTACACCCCTCGCGGGTACTACCGGGCGGCGGAGCACAACGCCCGCTCCTTCACCGGCGACGGCTGGTTCCGCACGGGTGACGTCTGCCTGCGCACCCCCGAGGGCAACCTCGTGGTGGCCGGCCGCGACAAGGACATGATCAACCGGGGCGGGGAGAAGATCTCCGCCGAGGAGATCGCGAGCCTCGTGTACCGGCTGCCCTCCGTCAGCCAGGTCGCCGCCGTGGCCATGCCGGACCCCGTGCTCGGGGAGCGCGTGTGCGTGTACGTCGTGCCCCGGGCCGGGGCGACGGTCACGCTGGAGGAGATCCGGGCGCGGATGGAGAGCGCGGAGGTCGCCCGCTTCAAGCTGCCCGAACGGCTCGTCGTCGTCGAGGAGCTCGCCTGGACCAAGGTCGGGAAGATCGACAAGAAGGCCCTCAGGGCCGACATCGCCGACCGCCTCAAGGCCGAGCTCCCCGGGGGGTGACGAAGCCGGCCGCCGCTCCGGCGCGTACGGTCGGCGAGCGTCCCTGCTCGGTGCGTGCTCGTCCGTCGCGTAGCGCCATGTCAGGCCCGGCGCGGCGGCTCCGCGGACTTTTTGCGTGACCGAAATCCCGATAAATACGGGCTTGTGGTGGATTACGGCGCTCGGGAAGGATGCTGGGAGGTGGACGGTGATCCCGTCCGATCGCAGGCGAGACGAAGGACGCCGGATGACCCAGGCCGACGCGGTTGCATCACTCGTGGAGCGCAGGTTAGGCCGCGCCCTCGATCCCGACCTCAACTTCTTCGAAGCCGGTTTCGACTCGCTCGCGCTGGTCGAGCTGCACGAGGAGATCACCGAGGCGCTGGGCCTGAAGCTGCCGGTCACCGCGATGTTCACCCACCCGAACCTGCGCGCGCTCTCGCAGCTGATCGCGAAGGGCCAGGCGCCCGCCCCCGCCAGGCAGGACGGCGTCCGCCGCCGTCCGCTGGGCGGCAGCCGCCGCGACGTGCGCGCCAGGATCCGCGAGGAAGGTCGGTGACCTCGCACGAACAGCCCGTCGCGGTGATCGCGGTGGGGCGCTTCCCGCTGGAGGCCGGGGCCGCCGAGGAGGCCGGGCACGATCCAGGAGCGCAGGTCGTCGGGCTGTACGGCGGGGTGGGCAAGGCCTGCGCGGCGCTGCTGGCCGGGGAGTGCGAGCTCGCCGTGACCGACGCCGGCGAGCTGCCGCCCGGAACGCTGCGCGGCACCCTGGTCCTGCGGCTGCTCGACCGGGCGTTGCTCGACGGCGACCTGGTGCACCGGGTGATCTGGCCCGACGACCTGGAGGTCGAGGAGGGCTATCCGCCGGTGCACGCGCCGGGCGACGGCCGTCCGCGGGTCGTGGTGTGGTCCGGCCGCACCCGCGAGGAGGCCGAGTCGGTACGGCGCGGCCTGGCCGGCTTCTTCGCCGGGCTGCCGGAGGACCGCTACGCCGACGTGGCGGGCACCCTGCAGCAGGGACGCGTCCACCACTCCGTGCGCGGCGCGGTGGTCTGCCGGAGCGCCGCGGAGGCCGCCCTCACGCTGGGCCGGGAGCACGCCTACGAGCAGGAGCCGGTCCGCCCGGCCCTCTCCGCCGAGGCGGCCGGCCTGTACGGCGCGGAGCCGGTGTTCACCCAGGCCGTGGACGTGTGCGAAGAGGTACTCGAAGCCCGCGGCGTCCAGGCGTCACCCGCCCTCACCGCCGCCTACGGGCTGGCGGCCACCCTCGCCGCCTGGGGCGTGCTGCCGGACGTCCCGGACCCCGTGGCCCTCGCGGACGACCCCTCGCCGCACGACACGCTCGCCGCCCTCACGCGGGCGAACGCCGGGACCGAGGTCGAGGCGGGTCCCGACCGGGCCGGGCTGCTGGCCGCCGTGGCCAGGTTCTGGACGGGCGGCGGCCGGGTGGACTGGGCCGCGCTCGACCCCGATCATCCGCTGCAACGCGTCCCCATCCCGAGGCCGCAGCCGGAGCTGCCCGCCTCCGTGGAGGAGCCGCGCCCGCTGTCGGCGGTGCCGTACTCGTTCTGGGTGCTGGAGCAGCTCGCGCCGGACAGCGGCGTGTCGAACCTGGCGGTCGCCCTCAGGTTCAAGACGCCGCTGCGCCGGCTGCCGCTGCAGATCGCGGTGAACCGGCTGGTCAAGCGGCACCCGGCGCTGCGCCTGCGGTTCCCCGTGGTGGACGGGAGGCCCGTCCGGCACCTGGTGGCCCCGCAGGACGCCCAGCTGAAGGTCGAGACCCGGGCCACGACGGAGGAGACGCTGGTCGCGGACCTGCGGGCCTTCCTGGACGAGCCCTTCGACCTGGGCCGCGACCTGCTCATCAGGGTGGGACACTTCACCCTGCCCGACGGCGCGGGAACCGTGGTGTGCCTGGCCGGCCACCACATCATCATCGACGGCACCTCCATGCAGCTCCTGGTGGAGGAGCTGGGCCGCTTCTACGACAGTCAGACCGGGCACGGCTCGCTGCCCCCGGAGCTGGCGGGGCCCGCGCCGATGTTGGAGCCGGGGGAGCCGTCGGAGGAGTCGATCGGCTACTGGCTGGACCGGCTCGACGGCGTCGACCCCGCCGCCATGGTGCTGCCGGGCAGCCGGCACTCGCCGGGCCGTCCGACGTTCGCCGGGCACACCTGCTCCTGGCAGGTGGACGCCGAGACGGTGGCGGCCCTGGACGAGCTGCGCGCCAGGCTGCGCACCACCGGCAACATCGTGCTGGCCACCGCCTTCCTGCTGACGCTGCGCGGGCACGGCGCCGGGCCTGACCTGGTGATCGGCATGCCGGTCAGCACCAAGACGGGCGAGCAGCACCGGCGCGTCGGCTACGCCGTGAGCACCCTGCCGCTGCGCGTCCACGTCGAGCTGGACGACGACTTCGAGCAGGTCGCCAGGCGCGTGGAGGAGGCGTTCGCGGAGGGCGTCGAGCACGCCGGGGCCTCGGTGGAGGCGGTGCTGACCCGCCGCGGGCACGGCACGGACGACTGGCGGGTGCCGCTGTTCCGGCACATGTTCAACTACCGGCCCTGGAGCGACGAGAAGGTGCACATCCAGGGCGAGGTGCCCGGATACGTCGACAACCTGATCGACCGCAGCCGCCTGGACCTGCAGTGCAACGTCATCCAGGAGCCGGACCGGCTCACCGTCCGCATGGTGCACAGCACCGAGGTGCACGACGAGGACGAGATCGCGGCGTTCACCGCCAGGCTGTGCGCGGTGGTGCGGCAGGCGGCGCGCGGCGGCGTGCCGGACGTGTTCTCCCCGGCCGACCGGGCGCTGCTCGACCGGGTCAACGACACGGGCCGTACCTGGCCGGGCACGCTGGCCGGGCGCATCGTGCCGGGCCCGGCCGTGGCGGTGCGCGAGGGCGGGCACGAGGTCACCTACGACGAGCTGCTGGGGCGCGCGGCCGCGGTCCGCGACCTGCTGCGCGAGCGAGGGGTGGGCGACGGCGACGTCGTCGCCCTGGCCCTGGGACGCTCGGCGGACCTGGTGGCGGCGGTCCTCGGCGTGTGGCAGGCGG
Source organism: Nonomuraea sp. NPDC048881 (assembly GCF_040649795.1). Classification (NCBI taxonomy): domain Bacteria; kingdom Bacillati; phylum Actinomycetota; class Actinomycetes; order Streptosporangiales; family Streptosporangiaceae; genus Nonomuraea; species Nonomuraea sp. NPDC048881. The sequence goes on along the minus strand of NZ_JBEZGC010000017.1, from coordinate 5,780 downwards.
GAGCCGCGTTCCTGCCGCTGGACGTGCGGCAACCGGAGTCGCGCCTGGCCTTCCAGGTGGCCGACTCGGGGGCGCGGCTGGTCGTCGCGGCGGGCGGTCCGCACTGGGCGGGCGGGACGCCGGTCGTGCCGATGCCCGGCACGCCGGGGGAGCCCGGACCCGCCGGGGCCGGGAACATCGCTTATGTCATCTACACCTCCGGCTCCACCGGGCAGCCCAAGGGCGTGCAGGTCACCCACGCGAACCTGACGAACCTCGTGCTCGACTTCGCCGACCGGCTGGGCGCGCCCACCAGCGTCCTGTGGTCCACCACCACCTCCTTCGACATCTCCTGGCTGGAGCTGCTGCTGCCGCTGGCCTCCGGCGGCACCGTGGTCGTGGCCTCCGACGAGGACCAGGTGCAGCCGGGCAGGTTCCTGGAGCTGATCGCCGCGAGCGACGTCCAGGTCGTGCAGGCCACCCCCACCGCGTGGCGGCTGATCGCGCCGGAGGCCGGGCGCGAGCTGGCCGGGCGCACGGTGCTGTGCGGCGGCGAGCCGATGCCCGCCGCCCTGGCCAGGGGCCTGCTGGAGCTGGGCTGCCGGGTGTTCAACGTCTACGGGCCGACCGAGACGACCATCTGGTCCACCGCCGCCGAGCTGCGCGACCCGCCGCTCGACCCGGTCCCCGCCGGGGAGCCGCTGGCCAACACCCGGATCTTCGTCACCGACGCGGCGGGCCGCGAGCTGCCGCCGGGCGTGCCGGGCGAGCTGTGCGTCGCCGGCGCGGGGGTGAGCGCGGGCTACCTCGACCGGCCGGAGCTGACGGCGCAGCGCTTCGGCCACCACGACCGGTACGGCCGGTTCTACCGGACCGGCGACCGGGCGCGCATCCGCCACGACGGCGGGCTGGAGCTGCTCGGCCGCGACGACCGGCAGATCAAGCTGCGCGGCCACCGCATCGAGCTCGGCGAGGTCGAGGCCGCGCTGCACGAGCACGCGGCGGTGCGCACGGCCGCGGTGATCCTCGACGGCGACCCGCAGACCGACGGACGGCTCGCCGCCTTCCTGGAGGTCACCGGCGAGACCACCGAGGAAGAGCTGTGGCGCTTCGCCAGGACGCGGCTGCCCGACTACGCCGTCCCCACCCGGTACATCGTCACCGGCAGGCTGCCCACCACGGCCAACGGCAAGATCGCCTACCGCGACCTGAAGGTGCCCGACGAGGGCCGCGCCCCGGCCCGGGAGGCGGGCGACGGGCTGGTCCGGCAGGTGGTGGCGTTGTGGAGCGAGGCGCTGAACCGGCCCGGGCTCGGGCCGCACGACAACTTCTTCCTCAACGGCGGCCACTCCGTGCTGGCCGTCCGGCTGATCGGCCCGCTGGAGGAGCTGGCGGGCCGCGCCGTCTCGGTACGGGCCGTGTTCGACCATCCGACGCCGGCCGAACTGGCCCTGCACCTGGGGGAAGCCCGATGACGCCGTGGTACGTCCAGGTCAAGGAGGGGGAGCGGGCGCTGGTCGCCTTCCCGCACGCGGGCGGCGGCCCGGCCTCGCTCGGCGAGCTCGCCGGGCACTTCCCGCCCGAGGTGGGCCTGTGGTCGGTCAACCTGCCGGGACGCCAGGCCAGGCTCGCCGAAGAGCCGCGGACCGACCTCGACGGGCTGGTCGACGACCTGGCGCGCGACCTGGCCGGGTGGCGGGAGCCGTACACGCTGTTCGGCTACTGCAGCGGGGCGTTGCTGGCCTTTCTCGTCTGCCGGCGCGTGGTCGAGCTGGGCGGGCGGCCGGAACGGCTGGTCGTGGGCTCGTTCGCCGCGCCGGACGTGACCCTGCTGCTGCGCCGCCTGCCGTCGTTGCCGTCGTGGCTGTTCTGGGAGCAGCTGATCGAGCTCGGCGGCGTCCCGCCGGAGCTGGCCGACCGGGAGGCGCTCTGGCCGGTGCTGGAGCCGGCGCTGCGCGCCGACTTCGGGCTGCTGGCCGGCTACCACCACCGGCCGGGGCCGCCGCTGCCGGTGCCGATCTCCGTCCTGTACGGAGCCAGGGACGCCTCGCTGACCCGGGGCGGCCTCCTGGGCTGGCGGCGGCAGAGCGTGCACAGGCCCGCGTTGAAGGAGCTCGACTCCACCCACTGGCTGGCCGAGGAGACCCCCGACGCCCTGGCCGCCGCGATCGTTGAGGAGATGGGATGCGCCTCGGTTACAGCATGAGCTACTGGGGCGGCGCGGGCCTCGGCCCGGCCGACCACCTGGCGCTGGTCCGCGAGGCGGAGGCCCTGGGCTACTCGTCCGTGTGGGCGGCCGAGACCTACGGGACCGACCCGGCGACCCTGCTGGCCTGGATCGCCGGGCAGACCGAGCGCATCGCGCTCGGCACCGGCGTGCTGCAGATGTCGGGACGCAAGCCCGTGGTCGCCGCGATGACGGCGGCCACCCTCGACCAGGTCTCCGGCGGCCGCGCCCGGCTGGGCGTGGGACCGTCCGGCCCGCAGGTGGTCGAGGGCTGGCACGGCGAGCGCTTCGACCGGCCGCTGGCCCGCGCCCGCGACTACCTCCAGGTGGTGCGCAAGGCGCTGGACGGTGAGCCGGTGCGGCACGAGGGCCCCACGATGACGCTGCCCCTGCCCGGCAGCGAGGGCAAGGAGCTGACGCTGGCCGTCGCGCCGGTGCAGGAGCGGCTGCCGGTCTACCTGGCCGCGATGGGCCCGAAGACCGTCGCGCTGGCCGGCGAGCTCGCCGACGGCTGGCTGGCCATCCACTTCCCGCCCGATCACCTGGCCCGCATGGCCAAGCACCTGAACGGCGCCGACCTGGACGTCGCGCCCATGGTGCTCACGCTCGTCGAGGAGGACCAGGAGCTGGCCTACGACATGATGCGGCCCATGCTCGCCCTCTACCTCGGCGGCATGGGCTCGCGCCGGACTAACTTCTACAACCGCCTGGCCGCCACGCTCGGCTTCGAGCAGGAGGCCGCCCGCATGCAGGAGGCCTTCCTGGACGGGCGTCAGGGCGAGGCCATGGCGATGCTGCCCGACGCGCTCGTGGACGCGATGACCATGTGCGGCCCCGCGGGCAAGGTGCGCGAGCGGATGGCGGCCTACCAGGAGGCGGGCGCGACCACGCTGATCGTCGGCCTGGTCACGCCCACCCGGCGGCTGCGCAGCCGTCAGCTGCGGCTCATTGCGAGTCTGGCTCCGGCATCCCGATGAGCTTGGCCAGCGGCGACCAGGCCATCGCCGCGATCGGCACCAGAGCGCCGACGGCGATGACCACCCACAGCGTCGTACGCGTCCCCACGGCGCCGGCCAGCAGGCCGGCGCCGAGCGCGCCCAGCGGGGCGGGGATCAGGCCCAGCGAGTAGATCGAGGCCACCACCCGGCCCTGGAGGTGCGGCGGGGTGACCGTCTGCACCAGGCTGGTGTTGGTGACGAAGAAGATCTGCGAGCTGACGCCGCTGACCAGCTGCGCGACGACGAGCATCGCCACCGAGACCCAGACCGGCCCGACGGCCAGCGGGATGAGGAAGAGCGCCAGGTTGCCGTACACCATCGACCACACCAGCACCTTGCCGATCGCGTGGCGCCGCATCACCTTGACGGCGACCAGCGCCCCGATGATCGCGCCCACGCCGCCGCCGGCCAGGATGCTGCCGAACCAGCCCGCGGGCACGCCCAGGTCGCGGATCACGTACAGGGCGTAGATCGAGTTCATCGAGCCCAGGATGAACAGCGAGTACACGGCCGAGGAGACGGCCAGCGGCCGGATCAGCCGGTGCCGCATCACCCAGCCCATGCCCTGCCAGATCGCCTTGTGCACCTGCGCGGGGGTGGTGTCGTCCGGCTCCGGACGGGCCTCCGGCCGCTTGATCAGGGACACCGCGATCGCGGAGGCCAGGTACGACACCGCGTCGATGATCAGCAGCGCGGGCGCGGCGAGCACCTTCAGCAGCGCCGCGGCCAGGCCGGGCCCGAACGTCTGGGCGGCCGACTCGGTCAGCTGCAGCTTGGAGTTGCCCTCCATGAAGTTCTCCCGCGGCACCAGGAACGGGAAGTAACTCCGGTAGGCCGTCTGGAAGAGCGTGCTGAGCAGGCCGAGCGCGAAGATGACGCCGTAGAGCCAGGTCAGCGTGAGCAGGTCGGCGAACCACGCGACCGGGATCAGCATCAGCAGCACGAAACGCGCCACGTCCGTCCAGATCAGGATGGGCCGCTTGCGCACCCGGTCGGCCAGCACGCCGAACAGCAGGAAGAACACCATCGGCAGCCGCAGCAGGAAGCCGACGACGCCCATCTCCGCCTCGGAGGCGTTCAGGACGGTGACCGCGATGACGGGGAACGCGAAGAGACTGATCGCCGAGCCGAACTGCGACAGGCTCTGGCCCGCCCACAGCCGCAGGAAGTCGGGGTGCTTCCAGAGGCTCGTCTGCTCACTGGTCGGGGATGCCATGATCCATCCACCTTCTGATCTCGGTGGCCGCTCCGGCGACCAGGGGTTCGTACAGGATGGGGACGCGTTCCTCGGGGATCGCGACGTGGGCGAGCCGCCCCTTGGCGACGGAGGGCCAGTTGCCGTCCTCGCGCCTGGGCGCGAAGAGCGCGACGTCGCCGTCGTAGGGCTCGTGCCGGTAGCCGCCGACCGCGTGCGCGTTGGCCCGGAACACGGCCAGGTAGCGGCGCGCCTGCTCGACCTCGGCGGTGTCCGGCGCCAGCCGGTCGGCGGCGGAGGCGGCGCCCATGACCGTCAGGAGCTGCTCCTCCGGCGGCCGGGCGGCGAGTTCGGCCGGGTCCAGCCCGAGGGTCTCCTCGGGGCCGCCGGCCAGCGCGTGGAACAGCAGGACCGTGTCGTCCTCCAGCGACGCCTCGGCCACGGGCTCCTCGGCGTTGGCGTAGAGGAGCACGACGAGCGGCACCTGCTCGCCGCGCTCGCGCAGCCGCCTGGCCACCTCCAGGGCGATGTTCCCGCCGATGCAGAACCCGCCCAGCACGTACGGCCCCGCCGGCCGCACCTCCAGCAGGTCGGCCACGTAGGCGTCGGCCATCTCGGCGAGCGTGGCGTGCGGCTCCTCGCCGGGCGCCAGCCCGCGCGCGGCGATGGCGTACACCGGCTGGTCGGGGCCGAGGCGGCGGGCCAGCGGGTGGTAGCGGAAGACCTGGCCGCCGAGCGCGTGGATGAAGAAGATCGGCGTGCGGTCGCCGTCCGGGTTGAGCGGCACGACGTGGCTCGGCGGCGCCAGATCCTCGGGCTGGCGGAGCACCCTGGCCAGCTTGCTGATCGTCGGCGCGGTCAGCACGGTGCCCACGGGCAGGCTCCGGCCCAGCTCCTGGCGGATGCGGGCGGCCAGCCGCAGGGCGCTCAGCGAGTGGCCGCCGAGTTCGAAGAAGTCGTCCAGGATCCCGGCCGCGGGCACCTGCAGCACCTCTTCGTAGAGCGTGGCGAGGCGCGCCTCCACCTCGTCGCGAGGCGGCACGTACGGCCGGCCGCCCGCCGTCTCCGGCGCGGGCAGCGCGGCCCGGTCGAGCTTGCCGCTGCGGGTGAGGGGGAGGGCGTCCAGGCTCACCCAGCGGCGCGGGATCAGGTGGTCGGGCAGGACGTCCTGGAGGTCGGGCACGTCGCCCACCACGTAGCCGACCAGGCTGTGCCCGTGCGCGGTGACGGCCGCGTCGCGGACCCCCGGCTGGGCGCGCAGGACGGCCTCGATCTCGCCTGGTTCGACGCGCATGCCGCGGATCTTGACTTGGTGGTCGGTGCGGCCGAGGTATTCGAGTTCGCCCGAAGGTAGCCAGCGGGCGAGGTCGCCGGTTTTGTA